>JBDSEV010000011.1:0-11560 GCA_039919885.1 Chitinophagaceae bacterium | reverse complement strand
AAAGGTTTAGGGTTTAGGGTTTAGGGTTTAGGGTTTAGGGTTTAGGGTTTAGGGTTTAGGGTTTAGGGTTTAGGGTTTAGGGTTTAGGGTTTAGGGTTTAGGGTTTAGGGTTTAAAATTTATTTTTTCTGTGGTAAAGAATAATAAAATAATTTAAAATTTTAAAAAATCTTTTGTGGTCAATTGGTGAATGCTATTTTTTAGTAAATGCCAATTCCAAACGCTCACAGCTAATAGCTAACAACTAACGGCTAACCGCTTTTCTCAACATGTTTAAAAAGCTCCTTCAAAAATTACTCCGCAGACCAGTTACCCGGCTGGCTAACCGCCTGTCGTCCGCACCAGTAAAAAAAGATGTTTTTGAATCGCTTGACATTGTTTTAAAGGGAATCCGCGATGGCAATGACAGTTTCGGACCGGTACTCCCCTACGATATTAATAACGGCCGCTTTATTATTTTTTCCGATCAGCACAAAGGCGCGCGCGACCTGGCCGACGATTTTGCCCTCGCCGAAAAAAATTATACCGCTGCGCTCGATTACTACTACAGCAACGACTATACCTTCATTAACCTGGGCGATTGCGAAGAACTCTGGGAGAACACGCCCGATACCGTGATGAAAATAAACAAAACCGTCTTGCAGTCGGAGGCGCGCTTCCTGCAGCAAAACAAGTATTACCGCATCTTCGGCAACCATGATCTTGAATGGAAATATCCCTTTCAACAGCTGCTCTACCTGAAGCCGCTGTTTGGTGACACCCTTAAAATTTATGAAGGCATTGAACTACAAACGCAGCATAACAACAAGACCTATTCCATTTTTCTAACACACGGGCACCAGGGCGATAAGCGCAGCGATGGCAATCCCTTCAGCATGTGGGTGGTGGCGGCTATCTGGACACCCATCCAACGTTTCCTGGATATCAATATCAACGTTACGGCCGACTCCTTTGAACTGATAGATACGCACAATATTATTATGTACGACTGGAGCGCAACACAAAAACAACTCATTTTTATTTCGGGGCATACACACAAACCTGTTTTTGCCTCGCTCGATCACATTGATTTACTGAATCACCAGCTGCAGGCCGCACAGGTGGCAAATGATCCGGAAGCCATCCGGAAAATTGAAGCAGATCTAGCTGTCTACGCCAAACAATATGCAGGCAAGAAATTTGTAAAAAGCATGGCCTACCCCTCCTATTTCAATTCAGGCTGTTGTTGCTTTGATGATGGTGATATCTCCGGTATCGAGATTGAAGGCGGCTATATCCGCCTGGTGAAATGGGAAACATCGCCCGACGGCAGCTCCGTAAAAAAAATCCTGGAGCAATCGCCGCTGTCCTATATTTTTGATCAGCTGCCTGGTTAAAATAAACAACCACAAGTCCCGCGCAACAAGCAGCCTCAAAATATTTTTTCTTTTCCTGTAATAATTGAACCGTCCTTGCATCCAACAGTTGCGGGTAACCTGAACCCCCAGATTATTTTCAATTATTATTCAACCAGCACGCATGAAAAAATTATTCTTTATACAATTAGCATTTATTTGTATCGCCGCACAGGCGCAGCCATTCAACGCTTTCCGGGTTACCGTTGAAGGCAAAGGCCGGCCAATCATTTTCATTCCCGGTTATAGCTGCAGCGGCGATGTCTGGAAAGAAACCGTTGCCCACCTCAGCGCTCGCTATGAATGCCACGTACTCACCCTGGCAGGTTTCGCAGGCGTTCCTGCTATTGACACCCCCATATTGAAAACAGTCCATGATGAAATTATCCGGTACGCAAAAGAAAAAAAATTACAGCAGCCTGTACTGATCGGACATAGCCTCGGCGCATTTATGAGCCTCTGGGTAAGCAGCGACGAACCCGGTCTTTTCGGAAAAATAATTTGTGTAGACGGCGTTCCGTTCATTTCTTCCATGGCCGATTCCAGCACCAGCGCAGCCAAATTAAAAGCTGATCCAAGATTTAATGCCACAGCAGTCGCAAATAATTTTGTCCAGATTCCCGATTCCGGCTATATCGAAAACATGACCAAATCAATGCTGTTCCAGGTAAACGATTCAGTCCATGCCAGGCTTATCGCCACCTGGAGCTACCAGTCGGACCGTAAAACACTCGGTTATACCATTGTTGAAATATCGACTACTGATTTACGTGAGCAGGTTGCGCAAATAAAGCAGCCCGTGCTGGTACTCGGCAGCATTTACAATGGCAGCAAAGACGTAACCAGCCGTATACTTGCACAACAGTTCCGGCAACTGAAAAATAAAACCATACGGGTAGCAGACAGTAAACATTTTATTATGTACGACCAGCCGCAATGGCTCTATAACCAAATAGACAACTTCTTACAATAAATTTACCTGTGTGGCCGGTGCGGACACCCGCCGCGGATGAGGGCACATCCACCTCACCCGGCACATAAAAACATTACTTTCAACGGGCACGCGCATTGAGGGAATATTAGCAATGAAACAATCATCAGCAGCATTCACGGTCTTGTATAACGAGTACGCATCCAGTATCCACAAACTTTGCATGGGATATACTGGTGACGCTGCCATGGCGCAGGACCTGTTGCAGGAAACTTTTATCAGGGTCTGGAACAACATGCAGCATTTCCGCGAGGAATCCAAATGGAGTACCTGGATATACCGCATAGCAGTAAATACCTGCCTTACCTGGCTGCGCAAAAACAAAGTGCCGCTTGTAGACGCAGACAGCGAGGCCCTGGCATTGATAAGCGAACCGGTAAATAACAGCGAGCAGCAATTACAATCACTGTATACCTGCATCAGCCGGCTGGCCGAAACCGACAGGCTCATTATTGCACTTGTGCTGGAAGAAAAACCGTATGACGAAATAGCCGAGATAACCGGCATTACTGAAAACAACCTGCGCGTAAAAATTCACCGTATTAAAAAACAACTCAGCGAAATCTATAATAGCTATGAAAGATTTTAACGCTATCAAAGACATGTGGCAGCAACAACCTGGCACAGCCAACAAAGACATCGACCCGGTAACGATGAACAAACTGCGGGCAGACGCCAAAACAGTATTGCTCCGTCACCAGCTCATAGCAGCAATCACCCTTTCCGCCACGGCTCTGTTTATAATATGGATAGGATTTTTTAGCAGTATCGTATTTAAACTAACCATTACCTACCTGGCGCTGCTGCTGTTAATTGCGGTGATCCTGTTGCAGGTTGCCGTTATTGTTTATACGTATAAAAAATTACAAAAGATTGATGATACATTGCCGCCTGCCGCGCACCTGAAACAATGGGAATCCTATTATGGCTTTAGAAAAAAACAGATTCAATGGAACAAGCCGCTTTATTTTATCTTCCTGAACCTGGCCATGGGGATTTATTTTATTGAAATGCTGCGCGGGCTTTCTTTGCTTTGGGGAAGTATCTCTTTGCTTGTATATATTGGCTGGATGCTTTTTGCCTATATTGTCCTGGGCAAACGTTCCCAGGAAAAAGAAAGCAAACGATTGAATGGTATCATTGAAAACCTTACGAAATTGTCACAGCAGTTTGCGGAATAATCAAGTTAAAAGTAAAAATTAAAAAGTCAAAATTCGTTTGCTTCGCGTTATGCAGCGATTGGTTTTATTGGAACGGTTCGCGTTTATTTAATTTATAGTTGATTTATTTTAGTTTGACCTGCTGCGCGGTTCGGCTCAGGCCGCCGGGGCCTCGTCCCTGCAACGGCGCTGCACCCGCTTCTTTGCTCCGCAATCCGGCTACCGCCGGAACCGAACTGGCTGAGGCGCCTTATGCATCGACTGGTATCATTGACAACCTTACTGAATTATCACAGCAGTTTGCGGAATAATCAAGTTAAAAGTCAAAATTAAAAAGTCAAAATTCGTTTGCTTCGCGTTATGCTGCGACTGGTCCGTTTGGAACTAGTTCATGTTTCGATGCCGCCGTTGGTGTTGTGCGTGGTCCTGGGGCGTATGCATCACCAACGGCAGCGCACTTTTAACGCTTAGGTTTCCATCCATGCAGTTTGTTGGTGGGGCCCAGGCGCTTTGCCTGCCCACAACACCAACAAAGGCGGAAATTTCTTTTGTTTTGAACTGCTGCGCGGTTCGGCTCAGGCCGCCGCGCCTCGTCACTGCAACGGCGCTGCGCCCGCTTCTTTGCTTCTCAATCCGGCTACCGCCGGAACCGAACCGGCTGAGGCGCCTTATGCAGCGACTGGTATCATTGGAACTATTCAAGCTTGAGTTTGGTGATCTCGTTCGTTATTGTGTATACGGGTATTCGGGTCAGGCGCTTAATAGCGATTGGTATTACCAGTCTTTCTCCGGTTTGTTTTGCTGGGGACTTCCTTTTTGCATTTTTTGCTGGATCTCTTTTTCCTTTTGCTCCATGGCTTTCAGCAATTGCTCTACCTGCTGCTTGTTTAATTTACTTTGCTGTTCATGGGGTTTTTGCTCCTGCTGTTTTTGTTTCTTATCGTCCTTTTTATCTTTCTTGTCCTTGTCTTCGTTGTTCTTTTGCTCCTGCTGCTTCTTTAATTCCATCAGCGCTTTCTGCAGGTTCTCACGCGCGTCATTGTCAGTGGCATCCAGTTTCAATGATTCTTTCCAGGCGTCAATGCTTTCCTGTAATTTTTGCTGCTTGCTGAGCGCAACGCCTTTGTTATAAAAAGCTTTTTGCCGAACCGGCTTCTCCTTCGTATTCGCAATTGTATTGTCGTACGACTGGATGGCCTCGTCGCCTTTATTGCCGCGGAACTGCGCATTGCCGTTGTTGTAACTGGCCGTGGCATTTTTTGGATCGAGGGCCAGCACTTTTTTATATTCCTGCTGCGAGGCGTCGTAATTTTTTTGCTTGTACAGCTCATTGCCCTTATGAATAACGGCGTCATTTTTTTGCGCATGCACGGTGCAGCACACACCTACAATTAATATGGTTAGGGTTGTTTTCAGGCCATTTTCATTTTACGTTCAGGAATAATCGTTTCAATCAATAAAAATAATAGAGCAGCGGCTAAAAAATATTGAAAATAACTCTTGTAATCCGTAAAAGATTTATCACCAGTAGCCGTTTGCTCTATGGTAGCCAGCTGTGCCATAATTTTGCTAGCCGCATCATCCGTATCCTCTAAGCGAATGTAAACGCCATGGGTAATTTCAGCTAATTGTTGCAATTCCCCTTCATTTAGCTTGGTAACAATGGCGTTGCCCTGCGCATCTTTCCGTATTTGATTGGTAGTATAGTCAATAATCGGTGCGCCTTCCGGCGATCCGATGCCTACCGTGTTTATCATAACGCCGGTTTGAGATAAAGATTTTGCCAGTTGTAACGCTTCGGGGTCATGGTCTTCCCCATCAGATATCAGGATAATGGCCTTGTACTTTCGTTCCTTGCTGTTAAACCCGCTGTTCGAAATTTTTAATGCTTCGCCTATCACGGTTCCCTGAACCGGCACCGCATCCGGACCCGCATTCTGAATGTACATTTTTGCCGCGCCATGGTCTGTGGTGAGCGGCATCTGCATATACGCCCGGCCAGCAAACAACACCAGGCCAATCCGGTCGTTGTCCATCTTGTCCATAAGTTTCGTCACCAGTTGCTTGGCCCTTTCCAGCCGGTTTGGTTTAATATCTTCCGCCAGCATACTGTTACTTACATCAAGCGCCACCATTACATCCACGCCTTTACGGTTAACCCTGTCTGTTACACCGGGTCGCTGCAGGTTGGCCGCCGAAACAACGAGCAGGCCAAAAGCAAGCACCAGCATAACGAATTTTAGGGCAAATTTGCGCGGCGCGTAATTTTTCACCAGTTCTTTCACCAGTGCCGGATCACCTATTTTTTGCTGCATTTTTTTCTTCCACCGGATGACGATGAGAAACAACAATACCAGCAGCGGAACTGCTGCCAGGCCAATCAAAAATTGAATATGTTCAAACCTGAAATTCAAAGTAAAATTTTTTGTACTGCTGCGATGCGGTAATTGAAATTACATGCCCATCAATGAAAAAAGCATACCAATTAAAACTTTGGCGATATTTTTTCAATTTACGCCTTTCACCGCGGCCTGTCACCCTTCCAGGCTGGGCACGTTCAGTGGGGCAGTTGTTTATTTTAAGCCCTTAAAAAAGCCCATTTGCGTAAGAATTCCTTTTAAAATTGCTGCCCGGCCAGGCGCCATATTATACTTTGGGTCGTCTGCCAGCACCTCTAATACAAAAAAGTAAGGATGCCTGTTTTCTTCTATCCAGCCTACCAGCCAGCCCACGGGCTTTCCGTTGTCCCGAAATCCCCAGCCAGTTTTATAACTCATTTTATAATTGGCGTTTTCCTCCTGTAGCATCACGTTGCGGACCGCCAGTTGGGTACTTTTAAAGAATGGCAGCTGATCAAAATACAATTTCTTTACCAGTCCCAGTTGCTCATCGGCTGTTACTTTCAAACTATTGTCGAGCCAAAAGGTATCAAGGTTATTTTTTATTGCAAATTTTCCGTACCGCTGTCCGTAGCCAAGCGTATCGAGCCAGTGTTGCAGGGTATCCCTGCCAATGCGCCGTGCCATTTCCTGGTAGTAAGGTGCTGCAGAAGCTTTGAATGCTTCTTTCATGCTAAGGTCTTTGTTCCACCCGGTAGCAGTATCACCCAGGGGATAAAACCGGGTGATGCCGTCCCATTTGATAACCATATTTTCATTGGTGATACGCCCTGTTTCAATGCCCACCAGCGCGTTAACAATTTTAAAAGTAGATGCAGGCAGGTAAGCACTGTCTTTAAATGCCGGCAGGTTATAAATAGTAAACTGCCCCTGGGCGTTGTCAAACAATCCGAAGCACCCAGTTACACCTGCGCTGTCAAAGTGTTTTTTTATGCTTTTGTCTTCCGTAACATTATTGGAGGAACACGCAGTAAAATAAAAAGCAATGGGTATAAGATAAAAAGCAATGCGGCGCATGGATACAATTTTTGCAAAGGTAACCGCATTCTAGGCTGATTTACCCGATTTCAACAGCATTCCTGGTAACCTGCGGGAGCACAGTAATCTGAGCTTTACCAGGCCTGGCTGTAGAGTGACAACCACTTATTTTGGCAGCCCGTAAATACTTACCAGTTTTAAGAAGACGCCATTGGTCCAGCCAAAGCCATCCTGCGACGGATATTCACCGCCAGCTGCTGCGATTGTGGTGTCGGTTACATTGTATTTTTCCATGAGTTTTCCGGTTTTGGTAAACACGTCCATGTTTAACCGGAGCCAGCGGCCAGCAATATCCCTTGCCAGTTCTTTTTGCCCGCAACGGTCCAATCCCCATACGGTCATCCATTGCAACGGCGCCCATCCATTGGGCGCATCCCACTGCTGACCGGTGGTGTTTTGCGTGGTTACAATACCACCTGGTTTTAACAAAGTTGTTTTAAGTACCCCGGCTACCCGGCGTGCCAGCAAACTCATATAGTCTGGTTTCTGATCAAAAAAACAAAAAGGGAACATGCCCGCAGGGGTCACCTGCGCGGATTGCTTTTGTGTTACAAAATTATAATCGGTGTAAAACGTAGCGGCCTTGTTCCAGCAATATTTATCAATCGCATTCAGCCGATCAGCTGCCTTTTTCCGATACAGTGCTACCGAACTATCAACGCGTGCCAGCAGCATCCCTTTTGCAATCACCAGTTCCAGTTTATACAGCAGGCAATTGAGATCTACCGGTATCAGCTGCGTGGTTTGAATAGTGGCGAGGTTCTTTTTATCCGCTAACCAGCGGCTGCTGAAATCCCATCCGCTGGCAGCTGCTGCGCGCAGATCGCGGTGTATCTTTTTAGCCTTTGCTTCCGGAAGCCGCGCGGTGAGCGTGTGATCTTCGTAGTAGGATTCCTGCCGCGGCGTATCCCATTCATCCCAATAACGGTTTAAGAGCCGGCCATCTTTTAATTTTACAACTGTTTTGTTCGCCTGCAACGGTTTAAGTTTATCGCTTCCCTCCATCCAGTAACGGTATTCTCTTTCCAGTTCCGGCAGATAAGTAGTGTATACCTTGTCGCCTTTTACTGAAGCCAGCAATTCAACCATCAGGCAAAAAAACGGAGGCTGCGAGCGGCCCAGGTAATAAGTCCTGTTGCCATTGGGCACATGTCCGAAGCTATCGATGAGGTAAGCAAAATTCTTCACCATGTTTTCTATCATCTCGTTCTCCCCGCTTTCTTTGAGCCCGAGCATGGTAAAATAGGCGTCCCAGTAATACATTTCACGAAACCGGCCGCCGGGCACCGTATAAGGATAGGGCAACGGCAGCAGTGAAGAGGCGTTTCCGGCGGCAGCCGAATCAGCGTTTCTTCTCAGTACCGGCCAGAGATTTTTAATATGCACCAGGATGTCTTTCTCACTGGTAACATAATTAAGCTGGGGCGTAACCGGCAAATCAAAATTTTCTTCTGTAAATAATTTGAGTGAAAACCGGATAGCGGGATTGGTAATAATTTTATTATAGGCAGCAACAATTTCTGCGGGCGGCTTCTTCGGCGTACAATCAACAAATGTCTTACTGTCGGGGTAAATCCTGGCCAGCTGAATATCACTAAACAAGCGGCCATAAATTTTATCTGGTGTAGCGGGCGACTGGCCGGATGCCATCATTACTGAAAGGCAGCAAAGGAAAAGGAAAGGGGATCGTTTGCTCATTCCGGCAAAGGTAAAAACTAACGATGATATTGTCTGTTAACCCTGGCAAAAGCATTGCAGGCGTGTATCATTATTTCAACAAACCAACACCGGGACGCGCCTGGCTGTATACTTTTAAATCAACGGGCGTTTGATATCGACGTAGCTTCAGCAGATTTGGGTTTACTGCTTCGCGGCGTGACAACCCTTACTCCCGGGGAATCTTCTTAGCCGGCCTGAGGGGCAGCCCCCCATGATTTCGTTTATATTTTTATTCCTACTGAAACATTGAAGGTTCTTCCATCCGCAGGCAAAATACCCGGCCCCGGATACATGGTAATGCGGCGGTTAAAATATTTCTCGTTGGTGAAGTTGTTAATGGTCGCGCCTGCATGTACGGTTTTGGTTACCTGCCAGTGAAAATTCCAATCGAAAACATGATACGCCGGAATTGCGCCAATGACACCGTTACTGCTTGATGCGGTATTAAACGCATCATTATAAGTCTTACTTGTATAGCTGTACTGGAAACCAGTTGATACATTGTTACAAGAGAAATCAATACCTGCTTTATTAATCCATGCCGGCGCATTCTCTACCAGGTTGCCTTTTACAGGAATATTTTTTCCTGCGAGGTTAAATGAGCCACTAGTATACTTTGCATCGTCGTAGGCAAGTGAATTGAATATCCGGATGTCTTTGTTCGTTGCAGCAGGATTTATCAACTTTAACAACGACAACGCAACGTACGTTTCTATGCCTTTTGCGACTGAATTGCCAATATTGGTGGTGAGCAGGTACGCACTTCCATCGTTTGCGGTTTGCGTGAGCAGCCCAATTTTATTGCCGTAGTAGAGATAAAAGGCGTTGATATCAAACTGTAATATGTTTTTATAATTTCCGCGGTAGCCGAGATCTATATTGTACCCTTTGCTGTCTTTTAGATTGGGATCAATTTTATCCAGCCTGTCGGCCGGTGTTACCGCAGCATACAGGTAGGGCCGGTAAGCCTGTGAAATATTTCCGTACACTTGTGAAGACGGATTAACCTGGTATTGAACACCGGTACCAAATAAAGGAAAATTTCTTTTACCCTGGTAGGCAATCGGTGCAGTGGCATTGTTAATTACGCCGCTGAGATCAGTTTTGATAATTTCATATCGTACGCCGGGGGTGACAGAAAATTTGGGTGCAAGATGAAATATATTTTCTGCAAATGCAGCATAGTTATTTGTATGCAGCCGTAAATCAATACCATAAGGCTGAACCAGTGATAAATCAAAATCATTGCCGGTAGTACCTGCACCTTTCTGCTTGCGTTTAGTGCGTTCTGTGAAATAAAGAAAACCGCCCGACAACACGCTGCTTACCCGTCCAATATTATAGTAGTGCAGTATTCTTCCTTCTGTACTAAACCCATCATAATAATCCCTGTCTACCTGGCGTGGGTTATACGTGCCAAGCGTTTTATTGATGGTATCCATTACGTTGCCTGCGTTGATAAACTGAACACTGTTGCGCTCACCAAACAATGCACGCGCCGTAATCTGAATGCTGGTATTGGCAGAAACGTTGTAATCAAACTTCAGCACGGGGATATTAATAAAAGGCTGAAAGAAGTTTCTGTTGCGCAGCGATTGTTTTGGATTGGCCTGGAATTGCGCATCTGTTAAGCCACCTGCAATTTGCTGCACATAATCCATGCGCGAAAATTCAGCAGTCAGGGTTATTTTATTGCTCAACGTATACGCCAGGTGCGCATAATACGCGTGATAATTAAATGTCGAATTACCACGCCAGCCGTCTCCATGACGATTGTCATAAAAAGCGTAATAGTTCGATTTTCCCTTTGTACCACCAATGGCATTAAAGGAATTAAAAAAATTATTTGACCCTGCCGTTTGCTCACTTTCAATAGTAAACGGCTTGGTGGTGTCGCCTTCTTTTAATTTGAAATTCATCATCCCGCCAAACTGCGGCCCAAATTGCAATGCAGCAGATCCGCGTACCAGTTGAACCTGGTCAATTGCCTGCATCGGCACTGTGTAATGGTTTTCAGGATAACCAAATAAATCAGAATTTGTGTTGTACCCGTTTTGCCGCATATTCATTTCAATGGATCGGTGTGAATCTGTTCCTCTTGAACCTATATTCAGCTGTGTGCCTGCACCATCCATGTCCCACATGGTAAGGCCTGGTATTCTTGCAAGCGCAGTACGGGCATTGTTTACCGCCAGGCCGGGCGTTTTATCCGACAAATCAAGTTCATTTGTTCTTTTTCCTGCGTAGATACTCATCCCTTTTACATCCGGCAAAAAAGATGCACCGGCCTGTCTCAACCGTGCGTTCACGATAACGCTGTCAAGCGCTTTTATTTTAATACTGTCTGTACGCTGCTGGGCCAACGACTGCGTGTAAACAATCACCACCACCAATACCGATAAAATCCACTTCATATTGAACTGTTTAAAAATTGGTTAGGCCGGGACCGGCAGCGCTGCTTTTTTCTCGATTAAAACCAATTGTAATGAACTTACCTATACTTACTAGATCGCTTCGTATTATTATTTATAAGGTTTCCTGGTTGAACCAACCGCAAAACTGGACCCAGCTGAGAACAACCGGGCTTGCGTTTGTACGATTAACTATTGCTTATCTAAACTATTATTAAAATCTGTTTCATATAATCATCGCGGGTATGATAGTCGGTGCCTCACCAAACCGGAACCACCATCGCAAAACTGGACCCAGTTGAGAACAACCGGGCTTGCGTTTGTACGATTAACTATTGCTTATCTAAACTATTTTTAATATCCTTTTTATATAATTATCGCAGGTTAGCTGACCGGCTTCTCACTAAACCGGAACCACCATCGCAAAACTGGACCCAGCTGAGAACAAC
>JBDSEV010000016.1:0-23305 GCA_039919885.1 Chitinophagaceae bacterium | reverse complement strand
GTTCTATGTAGTGGCGGTTTATTTTGGATCTGTGAATATTAAGAATACGCGCTATGCCATCGGCGCAATGTTACTCGCCGACCTGGTGTGTATTGTTACCGCTATTTTGTTGTGTTATTTGTTTTTTGGGTAAGTCAATGCTATCCCCGTCCTTTCTTCACCCGGGGGTGAAGCCGCCGGCCCGTCCATGCTATTCTACGATACACGGTAGGTAGGCGTGTGCCACTGTGATTGCGCAAATAGGGTGGGGCTGAACGGTGCACCTACTCTATAGGAACAAAGCCACTTTAATGAATGCCTGCACAAGCATCTGATGGCTAGTATTCCTTCTTCCCATAAAAACTGGCTGCTGGTATTATTGTTGGTAAAACGGGCATGCGTAGTGGCAATACTAAGATTGCCGGAAACAAAACTTTGGTATAATCGATGATATATCTCCTCTGTTGGTTATAAGATGGCCGGAAACCAAATAATAAAGCCGCTCCAATTTCTTGAAGCGGCTTCCTTATTTTTATGTTGAAAGCATAAATTAAAATGCTGCCATCTATTTATTTTGAAAGGTAGCCCGTGTATTCCGCGTCTGTTGCGCAATCCCACCATACCGGCATACTCCAAATATTAACATCGGTTGCATGCGGGTTTAGCGCAAGTGTATTGATTGAGTTATAATTTATTTCATAGGTGGGTGGAAGCGCCCAGCGCCGCATCCAATACCTGACATCTGATGGGGCCGTTCCCGTTAGTTGCGCCTGGCCTGTAAACAAGGGGCCGCGTTGATAGCCAGGGTAAACCACACCAAAACCACCAACATTGCCTGCACTGAAATTAAGCCGGCGCATGTCGTTCCAGTTTTCGATGCTGCAGCCCATGGCAATGTATTTCTGCAGCATAATGTCTGACATGGTAAGTGCTCCTGCTGTGGCTACTGCCGGACTGGTAAGGTAGGTGCTCATTGCAGTGGAATTCATCGGTGCCATATCCGGGTTGGTTGCAGTGTAGCTGGATGACTGCCATGATGTGAGCTTCGCCTGCATCATATTTAAATGCGCCTGAATACCTGCCAGGTATGCGGTATAAGCATTACCGGCATCTCCTTTTCTGAGGTAAACTTCAGCCTTAATGAAATTCATTTCGTGGAAAGTCACAATTTCCTGGTCAGAAACAGGGCGAATTTGGAACGAGCCAGTAGAGGCAACAGCGCCTGCATTAAATGCGGCAGCTGACGGATACCAGCTAACATCCGTTTGACCCTGCGCGGGTATGCCGGATGTGGCAATGGCGCTGCTGCGCATGTTTACATAAACGGTATCCCCGGCATATACATAGTTTGTATTGTTGATGTATATAGAACCAGCCTTATAAGTAACTGTTACGGTGTTTCCGGTGGTGGTAAAAGGACGTCCCGATGCAACCTGGGCAGCAATAAAATTTGCAAGGTCCGTTGCATTGGTGATAGTATAGGTGAGGTTGGTGTTTGCAGCGGCGTACACCGGCGTTTGAATAGAAGTAGCGCCTCCTTTCAAAAGCCGTGTTGCAGGGCCATAAGAATCCACCCCTTGTGAACGTGTCCATGTATAAGACGTTACTTTACCAGTGCCATCCAGTTTAATGCCGGTCATGTAAGCAGGTACAATTTTAGTCATACGGGGATCTTCTACGCCGGATCCACGCAGGTTGGTGAGCAGGTTGTAATAGTATTGAGAAATACGTACGGAACTGCCATAGGCGGCATAATCAAAGTTTCCGTTGGTTACAACAGGATCTCCCAACAGGTAATCGGTAACCGTGCTGTTGTTGAAGCCTGGCCCAACTATATTATCGGCATTGGACTGCGGGCCTTTTGATAAACAAAACAAAATAGAATCTGCATTATACAAATCTGCTTTTTTTGACAGTTTAAGCATATAGCGGGCTTTCAATCCCCAGCACATTTTTATCCATCTGCTGATGTCTCCGCCACTCCACAAGTCTCCGGCTATTAAAGCGGGCGCACCTGCTTCCTGGGTTTTGCTGAACAGGGTGATGGCTTCATTTAATTTTGCCATGCATCCGTTGTAAATCGTTTTACCATCATCTGGCTTAGGGCTTGGATTGCCTGTTCCTGCTTGTGTGTAAGGCATTTCGCCATACAAATCCAGCATTTGCATATAACCCAGTGCATGGAAGACATCGGCTGCTGCCATATAATGATAGGCGCCTATTTTCTCGGCAGAATTGTACATATCTACCAGGTTAGAAGATACTTCTACAAACCATGTTTGGTAGGGCGTGGTAGAATTGGCATTGGTACATTGCCACGTAGTGCTAAGTGTATTGGGCGTAGCAGAGTTTGTATAGTAAACACCTGCCTGGCATGAAGTGCGGTAATTGGTAACGCCGGCGCTATACTGGTAGAAGTGTTCTATCCAGGGCAAGCGGTTTTGAACCAATACGCTTTGATTGTTTGGATTATCCGGATCGGTGTTAACGTCCAGCCACTTTTTACAGGAAGTGGAACCCAGCACTATCAGTCCACCTAAGATGATATATATTAATTTTTTCATGATTTGCTTTTTTTCATTTATTATAAAGAAACATTAATCCCGAATGTGAAAGTTCTTACTGCGGGTACGCCCAGGTAATCAATACCCTGAGAGCCCGAACCACCGGTTCCACCTGCAGCACTTACTTCAGGATCCATTCCTTTGTAATTGGTCCACGTAAGCAAATTGGTGCCTACAGCGGTTGCCGAAATGGCTTTGATAAATTTAGTGCTCTTCAATATGCTGGAAAAATCATAGGTTAATGAAAGCGACCGCAGCTTTAACCAATTTACGGAAGTGATAAAGTTATAAGAGTTGGCTGCGTAGTTTTGCCAGTATTGCTGCACCAGGTATGCACCGGCGTATGTTGTACTACCAATAACATAATTCTGACCTGCTGTATAGGTTTGGTTAAAATCAGCGCCGGTAGTGCTGCTAACGCCGGTTACCGTCACCGACTGGCGATCATTCAGCAACGTCTTTTTGCTTAAGCCATTTGCCACCTGCGCATATTCTGTACCATTGTACACATCTCCGCCCTTGCGAATATCAAGCAAAAAGGACAACGAGAGTTTCTTGTAACGGAACGTATTGTTAAAGCCACCAATGAACTCGGGTTCACGGTTACCTACAACCGCAGTACCTGTTGTATTAACTTTATACAACCCGGTGGTAGGGTCTACCTGGTAACGGCCGTTGGGCATTTCAACTCCTTTAGTATCCAGTTCACGGTAATACGGTGTGCCCGTCATTCCAAGAAAATAACCGCCGTTAGGAATTGAAGCTGCTTTGATCGTTCCAAACTGCGCGTCTGTCGGGTAAAAATAGGCTACACCAGGAATGAAAGCGCCCAACCTGCCTTTGTTGTAAGAATAATTCACCATCACATCCCAGCTAAAATCCTTTGTTACAATCGGTTTACCGATAAGGGATATTTCCATCCCCTTGTTGATTACCGAGCCAGAATTGAGGGTGCTGAAGATAAAGCCGCCAGACTGGGCCAAACGCGGCTGCCCGATTTGATTATTTGTTTGACTATGGTAATAAGTGTAATCCAGGTTAATACGACCTTTTAAAAATCTAAGCTCTGCACCTATTTCCCAGGAGTCCTGTATTTCAGGAATTAAATCTGGATTTCCAGCGGCATACTGGTTTCCAATTCCTACAAAAGAACCAACATTGATGGGGGGATTTACATAGGTGTTGGTAGCGTAAGCATTTGCATCTTTACCAACTCTTGCCCAGCTTGCCCTTACTTTACCAAAAGAAAGAATGTTATTCCTGGGCATCAATTCCGTAAAAACAAAAGAACCGCTTACAGAAGGATAAAAATAAGAATTGTTTTGCACGGCCAGTGTAGACGAGCCATCGTTGCGTCCTGTTACAGTAAGATAAGCAATGCTTTTATAAGAAACACCCGCTTCTCCATAAGCACCTACCAGGCGCCTCCTTGTGGTTCCGTCAGTAAAGAATTTATTTGTATTGGAAATACTATTCAGACTAACAGTTCCGGGCGTACTAAAGTTATATCCCCAATGATTCTGACTGGTTATTTTGGTGTCTTCAGAAGTAGTTCCGAGCAACAGGTGCGTATCGAAAGCGCCAAAAGTTTTATGAAAATTGGTCATCACGGTTGTTGTAATGTACGCGTAGTTGACCATGTCTTTACTCAAACGACCGCTTTGGTAAAGCGGGCTCAATGCAGACCCCGGAGAGATATAGGTATAGTCATTGGTGCTGTACTGGTCATAACCCAGGCGCGCTATCACATCCCACCAGGTGGCCACTTTATAGGTAGCATTTATACCTCCGGTGATACGCTTGGTTTGCGATGTTAATTTGTCTTTATTAATAATCCAGTAAGGGTTGTCTATATCGCTTTCCAACGGCAATGATCCAGCATATATGCGGTGTTGGGTGCCGTCTGGATTTATGTAATTTTTTATATCATACGTTTGTGGAAAGGTGTAGAGTGCCTGCATACTTCCAACGCCACTTCCATACAAACCGGCAGTAGTGAGGGTTCTGTTGATATCTGCAATTGAGTAGGCAACATTTGCATTCACCGTCAGGTGGCCATATCGCTGTTCGCCGTTAAAACGAAACGTAGTTTTATTATAATCCGTGCTCGGAACAATACCAGTTTGTTTGAAATTAGAACCGGATAAAAAGAAAGAACCGTTCTTGGAACCGCCAGACACGTTTACGTTGTTATCATATACGGTACCATGCTGGAAGAAATTACCAATATTGTCATATATCGCACTGTCGGCCGGAATCTTTGGGCCCCACGAGTTATAGGAAGTACTATTTAAAACGCCGTTACTGGCAAGGGAGCCCGGACCGAATGTTGTTTGCACCTCAGGCAGTTTATTTGCCGAGGAGGTGCTAATCTTACTGGTGACGCTCACCTTTACAACGCCTTCTGCCCCTTTTTTAGTGGTGATAATAATAACGCCATCGGCAGCACGCGAACCATACAACGCGGATGCTGCGGCACCTTTTAACACCGACATCGTTTCAACGTCCTCCGGGTTAACATCCATAATACGGTTAGAAAACGTTGTGTTGCTGCGGCTCAATCCATCGGTACCTGTATTGCCGGTAACAGTAGTGGAGTTGTCATAGATAATACCATCAATAACAAACAACGGTTGGTTTTGCCTGCCTTCCGATGTAGAGTTTCCACCACGAATGGTGATTGAAGCGCCCGCACCTGCTGATCCGCTGAATTGGGTAACGTTTACGCCAGGCACTTTACCGGCCAGTGAATTAATAACGTTGGTATTTTTATTTTTCATCAATTCCTCTGCGTTCAAATCTGAAACAGCATATCCCAATGCCTTGCGTTCCTTTCTAATGCCTAAAGCCGTTACAACCACGTCTTCCATTTGGGTAACTGCACTTTTCTTAAGGGTGATGGTGATACCAGGAACCGGTTTTACCGATTGGGTCTCATAACCGATACTGGTTATCTGCAGCTGCTGGCTGCCCGATGCACCAATAGAGAATTTGCCGTCTGCGCCGGTTTGGGTGGCGGTGTTAGTGCCTTTAACAGCAACGGTTGCACCTGCGAGGGGCGTGCCGTCATCCGCGCGTACTGTGCCGGAGACCGGGGATGTTTGTGCTAATAACCTGCCCTGGAAAATCCCTCCCAGCGCAAGCGTTAGCAAGCCAAAAAGCATTAAAATTTTCATTTGTTGTTAGTTTTAATTATTGTTAAAAGATCGAATAAGTTGAAAAAGACGGTTACGCTGCAAATCCAAATCTTACGGGTCACAAAACGTTCATCCCGGCATTTACAAAAGGCCGGAGCACTTCGTTTGCAGGGTCAAGCTCTGTAATCAGCGTGTTAATTTCATTGATTGGGCAAACCTGTATTGGTTGAAATGAATTGATTTTTTCTGAAATAGACAGGCAGACTGTTTTTTGCGATGATTCAATCATTGCTTTTTTTACCTGTACTACATCCCAGTCGTTATCAGTAATCCCATGCGCGTGGTCAATGGCGTTTACGCCCATCAGGCACAAGTCAGCTTTCAGTTGTTTTATTTTGGCAATGGCATCACCGCCCACTGTAATCTTTGAATTTTTGTTTACTTTATCACCAATCAGTATTACTTCAATATTTGGATGCCGGGCATATTCCAATACGGCGGGTATGCTGCCGGAAATAAAGGTGGCTTTAAGCTGCGCTGGCAACATCCTGGCTATTTCCAGAATAGTAGTGCCCCCGGTAGTAAGAATGAACATACCGTCTTTGATGAGTGCTACTGCTTTTTGGGCAATGATTTTTTTAAGTTCATGGGCATATATTTTTGCATCGGGTGTACCGCCGTAGCCGAAAGATTGAGACAAGGCGCCCCCATGTACTTTAATTATCCGGCCTTCGTCGGCCAAATCCTGCAGGTCTCTTCTTATTGTGTCTTCAGAAACGTTCATTTCGTCGCTAAGGCTAGCGGATAAAACCTTATTGTGAAGGCTTATCTGGTGAAATATAAAAGCCTGGCGTTCCTTTTTAAGCATGTTGTTAGCTGGTTATCGTGCCCAAGAGATATGCACAAGAAATTGTAAACGGATGTATTAAGACCTTTATTAGTCGCTTTCTATCCTCAAATTAAATAAAAATTGCAAAAACCCGCAAAAAACATCGTAAACCTGCAAAAAGATAGAGTAGTATTAAGTCCGTGATGCTGCATAAGATTTAAAATTTAATCAGATTTGCACAAAGTCGGAATGCTTTTATCATGGCCCGCTTATCCGTTGTTCACCTGAGGGTGGTACTATAATATTTGGTTGTCGGAATCTCCTGGTAAAAACAGGGAAGGTTTTAGGCTTTTTGGAACACAATAGATAAGCACCGTGCAGCAGAATTAAAACGCAAGCAGTGATACTTCGCCATCCATAGCAGTCACCAATAACTGATTGCCAAATAGCGGCAGTAAATGGGTAATCAGACAATTGGAAGTTTTGTGTTTCCATAGCACTTTTCCATCGCTTCTGTTAAGTGCCACCGTTATACCCGACTGCCCCGGTACAAAAATGATATTGTTTTTTTCAACAATAGCGGTCGGGCAAATTTCATAACCCAGCGAAACCTCCGATCTCCACGCGGGCTGCATGTCAGCGGCTGTCGTTGAAATCCCAACTACATTCCCTTCCATTGTTTTTACAAATACCAGGCTGCTGTCAGCAGATAATCCCATTGATTCCCTCACCCTTATATCAGGCATTGCTTTTCTCCAGATTACGATGCCCGTGGTTCCATCCAGCGCAGTCATGTAACGGTCCGGCGCTACAATAAAAACCCTGTTGGCAGCAGCTACCGGAAAACAGGCAGCAGGGGAGTACATGCGGTTGCCGCTTCCATTATTCCATTTCCATAGCTGATTGCCGGTCGCAAGATCCAGGCAATAAAAATCATTGTTCCAGCAACCGAAATAAATCTTATTTGCGTAGATGAGCGGTTTGTCAACCACGAAACCACTGACGCCGGGAAAATCCCAGCGTACCGTTCCGTCTTTTATATTGATGGCCCTGAAATGTCCGTCGGAAGCGCCCGTGTAAACAATATTTTTATCAATAACCGGGTGGGCCAGTACTGCTTTGTTTGTTTTTAGTTTCCACAATAATTTGCCGGTTTTCGCAGCAAGCGCGTAGATATAATTATCGGATGAACCTGCCACTACTATCGCTCCGTTGCTGCAAGGAATTGAATATATTTTTCCGCCGGTTGTATATTTCCATACCGGCTTTCCGTTTTTTTTATTCAAGGCTACTATTTCACCATTGGTATTACTGGTATAGACAAGACCGTTACTGAAAGAAGTGCCGGAGCCAATATCACTCTTGTCATGATAGCTCCACTTTTCTTTTACAGCAGGGAAACTATCATTGATGGTATACAATGGTCGTGGCCAGTTTCCGGGAGTATTTTTTAAATACAAGTTTTTCAGTGCAGTGCTGGCCCAGGATGGTTGTGTATAACCGCCGGGTACGCTTACTTTATAGCTCACCGTATCATTGCTGATGGTAACAATATTATATCCACCTGCAGTATCTTTTGCCCGCAGGTTAGAACGCCCCATGATGGCTGGTATACCCTCAAAATTTAATTTATGATTTGCGTGGCCATGACCACACATGATGAACTGGATATTTTTTTTCCTGAGTTTATCAAGTACTTCGTACCAGTTGTTCAGTGCATCATCCTGCGGGTAATGGTTTACGAAAATAACCGGCGTACTATCTGGAATCGTTTGCAACGCACTATCCAGCCAAACAAGGTTTTCACGTGGTACCTGCCCGGGACCCATGCGCATATTAGGTCCGCATGCCGTGCCTAAAAATATATATTTACCCGCTTTGAAATAAAATGTTTCGCTACCAAAAACTTTTTTAAAAGTATTCGCGCCGCTCTCCGACCAGTTTCCGTCGTGGTTACCAGGAACGATGTGCCAGGGGATACGCAGGCTGTCCAGAATCTGTTTCGCTAATTTAATTTCTTCATCGGCACCAAACTCGGTAATATCTCCTGAGATGACAACAAATTGAAGTGAATCGTTAAGATTAATATCTTTTACTGTTCTCCTCAAATCCTCCGCACCGGTGCTGCTGCCCACATGAATATCTGATAAGTGTACAAAAGTTAGTGGTGTATTTTGTGCGGTGGCAGTTGCTGCTGTTAGCAAAATTAAAGCACAGAAACAGGCGTATTTTTTCATCATCCGGTATTGATTGCTGTGTGTACAATTCTTCAATGGGGTATTTAAAATACAATACCTACCGTATTTTTTAAATAACTACGGTAGGTATATATTGAGCATATTGTTTACCAACCAGGGTTCTGCATACCGGTCTGTATTGCCTGTGGGTACAGCAGAATTTGGCTTGTTGGTACAGCCGACAGATAATTTTTGGGGTCAGTAAATACGCGCTGCTGCACTGCGGTATATGGCATAATATAACCGGCGGCATTAAGCCTTACTGAACCGTTGGCGGGAACCTTCGCCCCTAAGTAAGAATCCGGGTTCAGGTTACTGTCCATATACGTTCCTTTTTTCCACCGCATCAGATCCTGAAAGCGGAAGCCGTCCATCATCAATTCCACACGGCGTTCTCTTCTTATTTCCCATATAAGCGAAGTAACATCGCCGTCTTTTTTAGGGTCAACAAAGGGCGTTCCGTTGATGGAAACATTCTGGCCGCCAGCATATCCAAGGTTGGCCACACCCGCCCTTGTGCGCAGCTTATTAATGGTTATGTCCAGGTCGCCCTGTGTAAATGTATACTTACCAAGCTGGTCCAGTTCAGCAGCAGCCTCTGCATAATTCAGGTAGATTTCTGCCAACCAGAATAAAGGCGCATCGGTAATGCCCGTATTGATACCTGTGGGTATTGTTTTTAATTTATTTGAATCAGGTAAAAACTTGACCGGGCGGTATCCAGTGCTGGAAGTTAGACTGTTCTTTACATGGCCGATATAATATAAATAAACACTGTCTACCGTAACGCGTAATCTTTTGTCGCGGTTTGCCATTACTTTAAAAATATCTGCATCTCCCTGGTAAAGTGGCGAAAGGCTGATGGGTAATCCGTCTACTGCAGGGTAGGATTCAACCGCTGCTTTGCTTAAACCATTCATTGGCGTACTGCTGTAATTGTAAGCAACCAGTGAATGCTGTAACAAAGCCGATTCATATCTTTTGTAAAGCATTATCTCTTTGTTGCCTGCCAGGTTATCAGCATTATAATTTGCCTGGTAATTGGCAGCAAGCGCATAGGAGCTGCTGCTCATTAACGTTTGTGCAGCATCTTTTGCTCCCTGCAGGTATTTGTCTGCATCCGGTAGGGAAAGTTCTGTATGGTATTTCCGGTAAGTGCCTTCATATAAACATATCCTGGATTTCAATGCATTGGCTACATCTTTGTTAATGGTATTATCCTGGTCTTTCTGGCGGAGGTTGGCCACTGCAAAATTAATATCCTGCAACACGCTGTCCATTACCAACTGGCGACTATCTCTTTTTTTATATACTAATAAAGAATCGCCCAGCTCAAGGGAATGATTAAAAAATGGAACGCCACCAAAACTTTGAACCAGCCGGTAGTATTGCAGTGCACGGAAAAAGCGTGCAATTCCCTTCCAATGATTTTTAGCTTCCGCCGGCATGTCAACCCCGTCAATTCTTTCCAGCATAATATTGGCTTTCCTCACGTAGGTAAAACTCCAGTCGCCATTAGAGGTTGCCGTGGTTAGGGGAAATTGCGTAAAGGTAGAAGCGGCCTGGTCATCCGTGAGGGTAGGAAAATAAAAATCCCCGTTGGTGGATGACCCATTTCCATAACCCGCAAATAGGTTATAGAATTCCCAGGCATACGTGCGCACACTGTTTTCATTTTTCCAATAGGCGGGATCTACCAGGCTGTCCGGGTTGGTTACGTCCACATATTTTTTACAGGCAGTGCCTGTAAAAAACACGACTAGCATAACCAGTAAATATTTTTTTATCGTTCTCATTATTTCAAGATTAATGATGAATAAAAGGGTTATTTAAAATGTAAGCTGTACACCAAAAGAATAGGTCCGGTTAAAAGGCCAGTTGCGGCCGGTGAACGAACTGGTATTGCTGGGATCTGATAATTCGGGGTCTATTGGAGCGCCTACATTTGAAATAGTAGCCAGGTTTTGGCCGCTGAAATATATTCTTAATTTTTGGAGACTATACCTGGTGAGTAGCCGGTTGGATATGGTGTAGCCGACCGTCACGTTTTTTAAACGGCAGTAGGCAAGGTTTAAAAGATAAGCGGTTTGCGGATAAAAATTATTGCCACCAGTTGAGATGCCGCTGACAGTACCACTACCATTACCGGGAAAAAGTGCGGGATACTTTGCATCGGTATGAGCCGGTTTCCAATAGTCCAGCTGGTTGGCGTACAAAATATCCAATCCCTGGTACATGGGTAGTATCGTATTACCGATGCCCCACAAACTGCGTTTACCCACGCCCTGTATAAACACATCCAAATCAAAATTTTTCCAGGCACCACCTATTCGTGCATTGTACTGGTACCGTGGTTGGGTATTGCCGATTACCTTTAAATCGCCGTGATCTGCCAATGTAACTTTTCCGCCATCAATTTTGCCATCTCCATTTAAATCTGCGAACTTGATATCACCGGGGCCGTACACAAAATTGCCGCTTTGCAATGTTTTTTGTGTAGGGGATTTGGTGACATCATCTGCGGAGGCAAAAAAGCCATTTGTTTGGAAACCCCATATTTCTCCATATGTTTTTCCTATGTAGTTAAAAGCAGTACTGATTGAATTGTTGGGGTTATCCCACTTTGTAAATACCGTTTTACTATCCCAGAAACTCAATGTGCCATACAAGCGCAAATCCTTGTTGACTGTATAATTGGCATCAACGCTGATTTCATATCCCCGGGCCCTGAAATTTCCTGCATTTATGCGGGGCCCTGTTGTCCCAAAGGTTAGCGGAACGCTGGTTGGCTGTACCATTCCTTTGGTGTTTCTCTCGTACCAGTCGAAGCTGACCCCAATATGATTATGGAATATCCGCAAATCAGCACCGAAATCAAGCGTATTAATTCTTTCCCATTGTAACGACTGTGCTACGGCCAGTGGCTGACCAATACTGGGTGTAAGCGCTGTACCGGAGGAGGTTAACCAGTTTACTGTTGTACCGGTCATGGTGGGCAGAAAATAGATACCACCAAGATCCTGGTTTCCCAATTCACCGTAAGATCCCCTTATTTTAAATTCAGAAATCGCGGACTTTAGCTTTTCAAAAAAAGGCTCTTCACTTACCCGGTACCCGGCTGAAGCAGACGGAAAAAATGCCCACCTGTCCTGTAAGGGGAAATAGGAGGAACCATCATACCGCCCATTTACTTCCAGCAGGTATTTTCCTTTGTAATCATAATTCATCCTTGCAAAAAAACCTGCAAATGCACGTTTACCATGCCCATTGGTAGGCCATCCCAATATTCCTGACCCCGTACCCGCAACATTGGCGTTACCAGAAGTAAGCGTAAGTTCTCCCTGCGTCTGATCCAATAATCCGGTCTTGGCTGCAGAGAAATTAATGGTTTCATCATCTTCGGCATTCATGCCACCAATCAGCTTGAAATTATGGTCTTTGCCAAAAGTATTTTGGTAGGTAGCAAACGCATTAAACGTATTGGTTTTTAATCGTCCACTTGTGTAAGTAGTAGCATTGGAAGCAGTACTGGCAATATCGGCCAATGAAAGTGATCCTGCTGTCCAGAAATCCCACGCCATAACCGGGCCACCTGTTTCATGACGCAAAACGTTGTCCCGAACAATGCTATAGTCAGCCCTGATATTCAGATGCGGGGTTATTTTAATGGTAGCACCCAAATCAACACGCTGGTAATTATCCGATACATTTGATTTGCTTGCGCCGGCCATGTAGGCTGAATTAGTTCTGAAATAGTTTCCCTGGTTGGTGCCATATGGAAAATAAGAACCCCAGCGCCAGAAATAATACCAGTAATCCTGGTAGCCATAGGGAAAGTCATAATTGAAATTTCTGTTCATCGTTTTCACACTAAGATCAAGCCATTTGGTAGGACTTGCATTAATGCCAACGGTAAAATTATATTTGGTAACCTTGTCAGGATTCATTTTAAAGATGCCCCCATCATTATTGTAGCCCCCCGACAAATAATAACTGAGTTTATCACTGCCGCCCTGAACACTTATGTTGTGCTGTTGAGAAAACGTATATTTATTCAGCATTTCTTTTTTGGGATCCCAAACTTTATAAAAATAAGTTCTGCCATCTGAAGGATCAATATTCCAATCTTCACCTTTTACCATTTCGAGGCCGTTTTTGCCAGCATAGTTCTTCTTCCAATTAATAATACCATCCCTTAACTTTATCAGGTTCATGCCAAAAGTTTCCGGCGAAGACGTGCCGCTTCTTACTCCTGCTTCATTCAGTCCTGTTAATTCGGCTACCGGGTCTGCAAAGTCCGGGAGTACCGTGGGCGTATTCCAGGAAAAATTGTTGTTATAACTTACCGCCATCCGCTGGTTTTTCTTTCCGGTTTTTGTTTTGATTAGCACCACACCAAAAGCTGCCCTGGCTCCATAAATGGAAGTGGATGCTGCATCTTTTAATACGGAGATACTTTCTATATCATTGGGATTAATAATAGACAAATCCTGTGTTTCTACATTATCAACCAGTATTAAAGGCCGGCTGGATCCATTGATTGAGCCAGTGCCCCGAATATTAATAGATGCGCCGGCAGTTAATCCGCCGTTTCCATACTGAATGGTTAAGCCGGGCACCACCCCCTGCAAAGCCTTAGCCGGATCGGTTAAAGGTTTGCTGCCAAATGTTTTGTTTACATCCACTGTACTTACCGCGCCGGTAAGATTGGCCTTGCGCTGTGTGCCATAGCCAACAACAACCACATCTTCCAGCGATCCGGATTTTCCGCGGTCAAACATGATACGCATCACGTTATTCTCGCCAACAGTTATCTCCTGCGCGGGAAAACCAACAAAGCTGAATTTCAGGACATCGCCTTTGGCTGCCGTAATGGTAAACTTTCCGTCAACATCGGTCAGGGTTGTTTTTTTTGAACTTTTTACTAAAATTGTTACGCCGGGCAATGCAAGCGAATCATCGCCCGTAACAAGGCCCGAAATGGATTTTTCCTGGGCCAATGCCGGAAGGCACACCGCCAGCAACCCAATAAACAGAAATGTAAAACCAGGTAATTTTCTCATAAAAACCGTTTTAAATTTTAATTAAATCAGTCAGTGGTTTTTTCTTTTTAGCGCCGACCACCTGCACACTTGGTGCAAGATGCGGCAGGGCAACCGAAAAATTCAACAGGCGCGTGGGATGCAACAATGCCTTTCTCCTGAACTACTATTTAAAAATATAGTGTATCGGTAGTAGCAAGCTGTCAGCCATGCAGCATGAGGTGCGGAACCGGTAAAATAATGTGCTGTTGGGCATTGAACAAAGAGGAGGTTTTTGCATACGCGTTGTATTAGTGTTTCTTAATAAAGGCGGTGTTTAACCATGTAACAAGCGTTTCAACCAGGCTGGCCGTTTTCAAATGGGGAGGGATTCTCGGTAAAGCAGGAATAAATATATATTTCAATATTAATTTAAAAACCGCAAAAAACTGCATAAAACAGGGAAAGGCTGCAAAATATAGATGCTTTTTAATGTGCTTATGCTGCACAGGGCAAGAGAATTTAATTTTAGGACGTGGGTTGATGTTACCACGCTGTTCTGCTTGAGTGGAGTTTTAATTATTGTGTAGGCGGTAGTCTGCCCAACAGCAAGTTATTCGCGTGGCGCTTTTTATGGAAGCATGTTATTTACTACCAGTACGTCCGCCATGCGGAGATCACGCGATGTTTGCAGCATGAAAACGGAGTGGGCGCATACTGCGGCTTATGCCGTGCAACATTCGTTATTTATGCTGATTACTGAATGGTAAACCTGGCGGTTAAACCAAATGCATCGGGTATAAAATTTACACGGGGAATAATGTCGAGCTCTGGCTTCCAGTCCAGTGAAAGATTCAAGGGTATGTTTTGAAATTTATAATCCAGTCCCACCACGCCAGTGGGCCCAAGATAGATATCATGATCCTGGAAACCTACATAACCACCCGCGCCATAATACCATTTAAGGCCGGCCGTTGCGTTGAGCGGCGTATGCACTTCATACAAACCGCCGATGCCAAACCGACTGCCACCAAAAGATATTAATGCATCTACTGCTGCTTTCTCCGTAAAAAAATATTTTACCGATACAGAATTGCTAAGTGTGGGCGAAGCATTGCTAAAACGTATACCCAGTCCAAGTTTGTAATCCGGACTGTAATCCTGCGCCTGCAGGGATGCGATGGAAAAACCACTGACGAGGAGAACGGCCACAAGTAATTTGCGCATGGTAGTAATATTTATATCCTTAGAACGAAAAAATAATGCCGGGTACGCAGCAACGCTATATAAAATGGTGTTAACGTTGCAACCCCGGAGTAGCGGGCATAAGGTGTGGGGTGCAGGGTTGTACACGTTTCAATCATGAAGCTGAACCATATTCAGATGCTGCATGCTGCCCATTCATCTAACCTTATATTTTTTTAATTCTCAAACAATTCAAACTTGGTTTTTGGACGCTTGTCATCCTGCCATTTAAAATTGCGCAGGGTTTTTTTGTCGGGCGGAGTTTGTTTAAACGGGTACATGGTGCCTGCGACATCTCTGATAAATACTACTTTTTTTAATTCTTTGTTCGCAAAGCGCATGTCAATAATGTCTCCACTGGCATTGTTAACGCCAACAATGGCATCGCTTTCATCTTTTGCATAATAAATGCTTTGTGCCGGTGAGCCCTTGGTACGCATGTAATCCACTTCTCCGTTTTTAAAATAGCCATTGAGCGTCTTACCGCTTATTTGGTTGTACATGTTTTCACCGCTTTTGTTGATAGCGAAACTGTTTTCAAATGCGTACATGCGCTCAGCCTTTTTGTCTTTTGTAAAAAGATAGATGGTATCACCCGTCACCTGGCTGCCGCTGGCCCATAGTATGGGCGATTTGAACAAACGGAATACGGAATCACGCGCAGAATAAAACAGGCTGTCGCAAACCGCCTGCAGCGAATCGGAGAAAATACGCACGTGGTGAAAACACTGAAAAAAGCGAATATCACTGCTGTCTTTTCCGCCGATGATAACGGTGCTTTTAATAGTATCCGTTTTTAAATCTTTATATGCGGAATCTCTCAGATCTGCCAGTCGTGCGGAATACATAGAATCCGAGCTAATATAAATAGAGTCTTTGCCTTGCTGTATGATCATGAGCGGGTGCTGCGTGGCGAGGAATGTTTTTTTCTTTTTGTCGGCCACCATCTGGTTAGACAGCACAGAGATTTTTTGAACGGTGTCAATGTACACCCCATTGCCCTTTATAATTGTTTCCCCGGTAGAATCATCGGTATGAATATCGTCGCCCGTAACTGTGATGCCTTTACCATCGTTGATTACGGATCTTTTTCCAAAAGTTGCCCGCCGGTTCTTCATATCATAATACCCATCCGTGGTAACAATGTTGGCGCCGGAACTGTCTTTGATGTATGTTTTGGTAATAAAGGTGGCTATCTGCGTTTCGGTATTGTACAGGAGCGAGTCAGTGTCAAGATCGTATTTTGGATCCCGCATTTTCACATCTTTTTTAAAATATACATCTTTAAAATCGCCGTAGTAGGTAGCCTGCTGGCTGGTGATGGTGGTAGCGCCGTTTACAATTTTCCCGCCGGTGGTATAAGTGCCGGTTTTTGCGCGCGTATCGTACAGTAACTCTTCTGTAGTTAAAACGCCCTTGCCGTCAGTTAGTTTTACTTTCTTCTTCAGCACAGCCTGTTTGGTATCTATATGATAAATTAAGTATTGGCCGTATGTTTGAATGCTGTCTGCGTCATTGATGTGTACATTGCCAAAAGCCTCCAGGATATTTAGGTGTTTGTTGATGACAGCGCTGTCGCAGTAAAATTTAGTATTATCCTGTTGCAAGGCCACATTGCCAGCCAGCATCTGTAACTGGTTTACAGAATCTATTTTCTGAAAACGGAGCCGGTCGCTGTGGATTTGGTTAACGATACTAACGGTATCTCCCTGCGGGCGATTCAATGTATCCTGTGCCGCTAACTGTAGCGCATTCGCTGATAAGAAAAAACAACAACCAGCAAGAAATTTGAGCATCAATTATTTTTTCGGTAAAGGGTTACTGGTAGAATCATCCAGCAGCGGTGAGGTGAGGGCACCTGACTTGTCTTTTCTGCCAAACACGCTGACGTTCACATAACGTTTCGGATGCGTTCTCAAATCATCCAGCAAAATATTCAATTTGTAGGTGGTACTTTCTAAATTTCTATACAATTTTGGATCATTTAACAGCAGACCGATGGATCCGTCTTTGCTGTTGGCCTTGGCCACCACGGTTTTTAATTCGGTGACCGTCTTATCAAGGCTGCTGAGTGTTTCATCAAGCTTGAGATTGGCAAACTTATTACTGGCTTTGCTGAGGTTAGACAGGGTGGTATCTATTTTACCATTGTTTTTCGCAAGATTGGCGGTGAACACATTAACGTTCACCAGGGCTTTGGCCAGGGTGCCCGTCTGCGCGTCCAGGAGTTTCTGCAGCTCCGCAGAGCTTTTTGAAAGATTGCCCACAATGGTGTGAAAATTATTTTTGGTGGCAGGGTCAAAATAACTGCCAACCACCTTTAACAAAGAATCCAGGCTTAGCACCGCTCCATTTACTGAATTCAATGCAGGATTGAGCTGGGCTTTCAAGGCATCCACCAAACCGGAAGTGGCTTGCGTCAGCAGCGTGTCACCATTTTTCATCATGTCCTTGCTGTCTCCCTTTACGATGGTAAGGGTGGCAGACCCGAGTAAATCCGCACTGATGGTGGCGTATGAGTTTTTTGGAATGTCTATGTCTTTTAGGAGGTTGATGGTGACCACGATGCCATTTAAATCGCGGTCTTTTTCACGCATTTCATAGACCTTGCCAACTTGCAGTCCATTGATGGTAACCGGGTTTGCTTCATTCAGTCCGTCTACTTTTTGAAATACTGCATAAATTTCTGTTTTGGCTTTGCTCAGGAGGTTTTTGCCTTTCAGAAAATTAAAACCGAGAATCAGCAATGCAATAGATACAGCAGCAAGTGCGCCCACTTTTGTTTCATTAGAAACTTTCATGTACAGAATTTTATTAGTAAATGGGTTCGGCAATGTATTAACTGCAAACCTACAGGAAAATGTCTGATGTCTGCCTGGCCGGCACACGATTTCTTAGGGGGAAGTAGCTTTTCTGCAATAGTTTGGCCTGCTGTGAACATTGACCGCTGATCATTGCGCCAGCCTGGTAACCGCTTACAAGATTATCGCTAAGCGCCGGTGATGTTTATTTACTGGTGGCGGCCGGCCGGTTGCCGGTTTTGCTTTCAATCGACTGCTTGTATTTGCTGAAAGCTTCCACAATATCGGCTACAACTTCGTCCTGCCCTTTATTGCTGTTGAGGTATTCTTCTTCTTCTTTATTAGTAAGAAAACCAGTTTCTACCAAAATGCTCGGCATGCCGGTTGCCTGCAATACCTGTATTCCTACGTCGCGTTGTTTAACACCGTAACTTATCCGGCCACTGTTTTTAAAGGCATCTTCCACCATGGAAGAAAGGGTATAACTGTTTGCAAAAAATTTTTTCTCGTATAACTGGGTGCGGATGATCCATTCGGGCGAATCAGTATTGAAAGCGGACGCTTCCGCGGTGCTGTCCTCGGTAACCTCACCCGAAGTTTCATCGTTGCGGTTGATGGCTTTGTATTTGTCTTCCTGTTTGCCCGCCTTCCACACATAAGTTTCCGTTCCTACCCGTGTATTTTTTACCCAGTAAGATTCGTAAATGGGCTCGTTGATTGTCTTTTTCTTTTTTTTCCTGCCTTTGCCCACCATGACCGTTTTCTTCCGGTGGCCGATCACGCGTTTTGCGTACCATCCGCCAGCTGGCTGAGGGGTGGCGTTGCAATGAATGCTGATAAAAAGATCACCCTTTGATTCATTGGCAATTTTTGCCCTGTTTTGCAGGTCATCCCGCAGATTGGTAGCGTTACCGGAGCAGGCGTCAGTGGTACGGGTGTAGATAACCCTTATGTCAGGGAAGGCATTTTTGATGGCATCGCCCAATTTTAAAGCAATTTCAAGTGTTACATTTTTTTCGGTTGAAATAAGTCCGTGTGCGCCCGGGTACAAACCGCCGTGACCAGCGTCTATAATAACCGTTTTGATAGCTGCCAGTCTTCTATTGTTGCCATTTTCATTATTATTGGGCGTTAATGCAAACAGCGAAATAGATAAAGACATCACGCAGCTAAAAACAAAAAATCTTTTCGTCATGCAATAAAAAACTTTTTAGGGGTTTGATAATCTTCACATTATCTTATAGGGTGAAGCGTTATTTTTGCCACATTGTAACCATGAACAACAATTCCAAAGGTAACTCAAAATACATTGTGGCCATTGCCCTCCTGGTATTGCTCTGCAGTATAACGTTGTTCAGTGCTACAAATTATCCGGTTCGTTCAATATTTTACAGCGATTTAACAACTACGCCGGATACCATTCCCACCAAAACAACAAAAGATACTGTTGTTCCAAAGCGCACGGACAGTTTACGCATTAAATCCGACAGTACCGGCTTTAAAGATACATCCGGCACCGCATTGCAGAAAATAGACACGTTCGCCGTTAAAATGTCCAAAGATTCATTGGATGCACCGGTAGAATATGCAGCCAGCGATTCTATGGTAATGGATGTGACGCAAAAGAAAATATGGCTGTACAATGACGCCAAAGTAAATTATAAAGACATCAAGCTAACGGCGGGCATCATCAACCTCGACCAGGGCAATCAAAACGTGTACGGTTATTATTTCGTGGATACGGCCAAAAACAGAGTGGGGCTCCCCAAGTTTGAACAGGGCGAAAACAATATGCAGGTAGACAGCCTGGCCTTTAATTTTAAAACCCAGAAAGGGATCACTTCCAACAGCTACACTACCCAGCAGGAAATGTTTGTGCATGGCGATAAAATGAAAAAAATATCAGCCAATGAATACTACGCGTTTCGCGGCACTTTTACTACCTGCGACCTTGATACACCGCATTTTGCTTTCCGTGCAAAAAAGATGAAACTCATTAACCAGAAGCTGGCGGTCACCGGCCCCATCCACCCGGAGTTTGAAGGGGTACCCATTCCGTTTTACCTGCCGTTCGGTTTCTTTCCTTTGTCGCAGGGCCGCCATTCCGGTATGCTTGCGCCGCAGTTTACTGCCAACGAACAATTTGGAATTGGGCTGGAAAACGGGGGCTATTATAAAGTGATCAACGACTACGTAGACGTTACCTTGCGTGGCGATATCTATTCTTACGGGGGCTACCGGCTGAATATAACGCCCACCTATAGGGTAAAATACCGGTACCAGGGTTCACTTACGTTTAGTTACAACAACAACCGCCTGCTGAGCGATTATGGTACCAAAGAGTTCACTTCCAATAAAAGTTTTAACCTGGCCTGGAGCCACCAGGTAGATAGCAAGGCCCGTCCCGGGCAAACATTTGGCGCCAGCGTTAATGCAGGGTCTACCAAATTCAACCAGTACCTCACTAATAACCCTACGCGCAGTTACCAGAACCAGCTAAGTTCTTCCATCGCTTATTCAAAAAATTGGGATAATAAATATAACCTGACCGCAACTGCCAACCATAGCCAGAATAATCTTACGCGGCTCGTAACGCTTAACCTGCCCACCATCGGGTTCACTGTAAGTACGCTGTACCCTTTCCAGAAAAAAGAAATGATTGGTACCCCAAAATGGTGGGAGAAGCTGGGGATAGGATTGAATACCAGCCTCGCCAACCAGGCATCTTTTTACGATTCCGCGTTCAGTTTCCGCCGGTTGTTGGATACCACGCAATGGGGTGCGCAGCACAGTGTACCCATTACCGTTGCATTGCCTGCGCTGGGGCCGTTCCAGATATCGCCGGGTATATCTTACCGTGAGAACTGGTACTCCAGGAAGATTACCCGTTATTATGATAGTGCCACCGACACTTTACTTAACAGGGTGGAAAAAGGTTTTTACCGTTCCAGCGATGTATCTTTTAGTCTTGGTTTAAATACCGCGTTGTTTGGCCTTCATGAATTTAAAAAGACCAGCAGTATTGCTGCCATCCGCCACGTGATGCGGCCTACTTTAAGCGCCAGCTTTAACCCCGGGCTGGCAGCAAAGGATTATTACAGACCGGTTATTAGCAACAAGGGAGACACTTCTTACAATTACGTTTCTTACTATGAAGGCAGTATTTACGGATCGCTGACGCGCGAGAAATTTGGCGGTATAGGGTTCGGGCTCGACAATAACCTGGAAATGAAAACACGTTCCAAAAAAGATACTACGGAGACTGGTATCAAGAAAGTAAAACTGATTGATGGTTTTGGATTCAACGGCAGCTATAATTTAATCGCTGATTCTTTCAAGTTGTCGAACCTTTCGCTCTACCTGCGCAGTACATTGTTTGAAAAAATAAACATTACTGCCGGCGCCAATCTCGATCCTTACCAGCGCGATTCGCTCGGCCGCCCCAGGGATGCCTATGCGTGGAGTAAAAAAAATGGTGAGAAATTCAGCCTCGGAAAAATAACCAATGGCAATGTGGCCATCTCTACCTCTTTTAAAAGTAAGCCAAAGGATAAAAAACTGGATTCAACCGCCAATTCTGCGTTTGCCTCCGCCCAAAGCAATAACACGCCGCTAACACTGGAAGAACAGCAGGCCCAATTGTCCTATATAAGGAGTAATCCCGCCGAGTTTGCCGACTTTAATATCGACTGGTCGGTTAATGTTTCATACTCGCTGAATTTCAACCGGACCCTTACTTCAGATTACCGCGCCTACAAGACGGTTATCAACTCAAACTTAAACCTCAGCGGCGATTTCAACCTGACGCCGCAATGGAAAGTAGGGCTGAGTACCTACTATGATTTTAACGGTTCGGGATTGCAAAATGTGAATGCATTTATTTCCAGGAACCTGCATTGCTGGCAAATGTCCATCAATGTTTATTCAGGCTATACCAAGGGATTTAATATTACCATCAGCCCTAAATCCGGTCTCCTCCGCGATTTAAAAATTAACCGCTCCAGGTATTTTTACACCGCTCCTTATTAAAAACAACATTCTGGTAAACTTTCAAGCAGGCAAGTGTATTGCTCAAAATTTTTTACTGTTGGCTGCGTAGTACGCGCTCATAATGCCAAATAGTTTTTCTTTCAGGCTTTCAACCGTATCGGTGGAAGCAATTTTTACCGGCGGCAGAAAATGAAATCCCATTGTATGCGGGTAGAGTGAAAACACTGGTTTCTCGGGCATTACTTTCCGGCTATTGAATATCAGCGCCGGCATCAATGGTTTGCCGGTGGCGATGGCCAGCCGGAACGCGCCATCATGAAAAGGTTTCAGCGGCTGGTCGCTGCGGTTGCGCGTTCCTTCCGGGTAGATGCACATGTGCAAACCCATGGCAAGAATTTGCTTCATGCTGGTAAAACTTTCGCGGCGACTGGCTTCGCTTTTGCGATCTACCAGTACACTCCCCATTTTATAAAGCATGCCAAACAGCGGCGTCTTTGCCAGCTCTGCTTTGGCTATGGTTTTATTGCCGCCCGGTATCCCGGGAGAAGATACGGGCACATCAATGAACGCATTGTGGTTGCAGATGACTACGTAGTTTTCACCCGGAGCAAAATTTTCTTTGCCTTTAATGCGGACGGGACAGCCAACCATCGGCATAAAGATGCCCATCCACATGCGTGAGACCGCAATGAAGCGAAACGTGCGGCGGGGTTCCCGCTGGTAGTAGATAATGATATACGGAATCATAAAAACCAGCATTGTTACCACAAACCAGACAAGTCCCCAGCAAGCCCAAATGCGCCCAAAAATATTTTTCATTGATCAAATGTAAGAATAGAACACAGATAATCGCCTCCGGCGATAAATGGACCACAGATTTTTATGATTATGATGATAATCCGGTAGCGGGTTTTATGGAACGCAGATTTTTATGATTTTTATGATAACCGGCGCAGCCTTTTTTTTCCGATGAATATTTTATCGTGTAAGCGTGTAGGCAATTAAATCATGGCCATCACAACCATCCTGAAAATCTGCGTTCTATTGCCGGGATGAATTTTATGGAACGCAGATTGTTATGATTGTTATGATAAATCTGATAGCTGGTTCCAAGGCTGCATTTTTTAAGATGGATAGATTACTTGCTGCCAAATGATTGGCAATTAAATCATGGTCTTCATAACCTTCCTGAGAATCTGCGTTCTATTGCCGAAATGAAGTTTATGGAACGCAGATTTTTATGATTTTTATGATCACCGGCGCAGCCTTTTTTTTCCGATGAATACTTTATTTGTGTAAGCGTGTAGGCAATTAAATCATGGAAATCATGATCATCCTGAGAATCTGCGTTCTATTGCCGGAATGAAGTTTATGGAACGCAGATTGTTATGATTGTTATGATAAATCTGATAGCTGGTTCCAAGGCTGCATTTTTTAAGATGGATAGATTACTTGATGCCAAATGATTGGCAATTAAATCCTGGATATCATAACCATCCTGA
>JBDSEV010000093.1:0-23921 GCA_039919885.1 Chitinophagaceae bacterium | reverse complement strand
TAAGTTGATTGACATTGGACTTCGCTGGGTTTCATTGGATATTGAACAAAGTTACTGGACGGTTATTTCAGGACATTGGATGGTCTTGTGAGGTTGCTAATCCCCGTCAATCAACTTGAGAACAAATTTACATGTGAACAACTATGTGGACAAGAGCATATCCCCCTAATTTTAAATATTCGGTATTTACTGATACAATAGTAAATCAACTACTTAGAACTGTCTATTGTACGATTCCCAAAAACGGACATTTACTTTCCACAATGGTTTTTTAGTATATTCCGAAATGTCATAAATTCGTACTTCTACTATGGTAAATGTGACAATATTTTATTCTTTTTACACCAGCGCTTCTAAATCAGTTACCTGGAAGGCCGCAAATAATATCTTATGAAACAGTACGACCCCTCCCGTCCCATTAAAGTAGCCATTGCTGATGACCATGCACTTTTCCGCGCCGGCGTAAAAACCGCATTGTCGGTTCGTAAAGATATTGAGATGATTGCCGAAGCCGACAATGGCATGCAATTACTCAACCTGCTTAAACACATCGAGCCGGATGTAATTTTACTGGACATCCAGATGCCACTCATGGACGGTATAAGCACCTTACCGGAGATACGAAAACTTTACCCCGATATTAAAGTGATTATTCTGTCTATGCACAACGACCATTCCATGATTTCAAAATTAATGGAAGTGGGCGCCAATTCTTACCTCACCAAGAATTCTGACAGCGAAACCATCTACCAGGCCATTAAAACCTGTTTTGAACAGGAATTCTATTTTAACGAGCTAACCAATAAGGCCCTTTTATCAGGACTTCGGACTAAAAAAATTGAGCACGCCCAGGACGATGTACAACTAAACGATAAAGAATTAAGGATCCTGAAACTAATGTGCGAGGAAAAAACGACTAAAGAAATAGCTGATATCGTAGACATCAGCCCCCGTACCGTGGAAGCCATCCGCGATAAACTAAAGACCAAAACAGGTGCTAAAAGTATGGCGGGACTTGTGATGTACGCAGTAAAAAATAAATTGCTGGAAGAAGGTGCCTCCTAGTCGCCAACTTCGCTATCATACCTTTTTAAACAGTCCCGCGCAAATTGCCGGGACTGTTTTATTTTCGACCTTCTTATGAGTGAATACCTGGTCTATAATGGCGCATTCCATAAAAACGATACGCCGCTGATAGGGGCGGATAACCGCGGCCTCCGGTATGGCGACGGGCTGTTTGAAACAATTAAATACAGCAAGGGTAAATTACAATTGGCCAATTGGCATTTCGAGCGCCTTTTTAGTGGCCTGCAGCTGCTGGAGTTTATCTTGCCGCCGCGGTTTACGGCCGCGCATCTTGCCGAACAGGTAGAAGCCCTCTGCAAAAAAAACAAGCAGGTGAATGCAAGGATTAGAATCAACGTATTCAGGGGCAACGGCGGCTTGTATGACGTAGAAAACCATACACCGAATTGTATCATACAGAGCTGGCCCCTGGAAGACGCTGATTTTCATTTAAACGAAAATGGATTGGAAACCGGCATCTACCAGTCCGCCAGGAAAACAATGGATGGGTTTGCCAACTGTAAAAGCAATAATTACCTGCCGTACACCATGGCGGCGTTGCACGTAAAAAAGCAGCGTTGGAACGATGCTTTTTTACTGAATACCGCAGGCAGGATCTGTGACGCAACGATAGCAAATGTTTTTATGATCAAAAATAAAATCATCTATACCGCCCCTTTACTGGAAGGCTGCATCGCAGGAGTGATGCGCCGATTTTTGCTGGAAAACCTGCCGGAGAGGGGTTTTGCTGTTGAGGAGCAAATAATTACCGAAACCGACTTGCTGGGGGCCGATGAAGTATTCCTGACAAATGCGATTAAAGGAATCCGCTGGGTAAGCCATTGCCACGATGCTAACTATACCAACCATTTAACTACAAGCATTTTTGACAAATTGTTGAAAAAATGATTGTGTTGGGTTAAACAATCAACTTTAGTGGCTGTTAAAAGAGCTGCTAATTTTATACCTGACAGGCATGGACAACGTTAATATTTGCTGGTTTAGAAGAGATCTGCGGCTTACTGACCATGCAGCGCTGTACCATGCCCTTAAAGGTAGCCAGCCGGTCTTACCTGTGTTTATTTTCGATAAAATAATATTGGATGATCTCGACGAAAAAGCTGACCGGCGGGTTGAATTTATTCATGCTGCTGTAACAGAAATGCAGGAAGAGCTAGCTGCGCTTGGCAGTAGCCTGGAAGTGTATTACGGATCGCCGGTACAGGTTTTTCAACAATTGTTGCGCAAATACAAAATTGAAAGCGTATTCACCAACGATGATTACGAACCTTACGCCATGGAGCGCGATGCGACTATCCGGCAACTGCTAAATGAGGCCGGTGCAACATTGCACAGTTATAAAGACCAGGTTGTTTTTGAAAAAGGCGAGGTAGTAAAGGATGATGGTAAACCGTACACGGTTTTCACGCCCTATAGCCGCCGCTGGAAAGCCTCGCTGACGGATTTCTACCTGAAAGCTTACCCAATCAAAAAATATTTGTCGAATTTATACATTCAACAACCAGTGAAAATACCCACTTTAAAAAGCATGGGTTTTGTTGCGGTTGATAAACCATTTCCATCCCGCCAACTCGATACTGAACTGGTGAAAAAATACAGCGATCAAAGAGATTACCCGGGTTTGCGCGGTACTTCCCGGATGGGCGTACACCTCCGTTTTGGAACGGTCAGCATTCGTGCGCTTGCTAAGAAAGCCACTACCCTAAACTCCACTTATTTGAATGAACTCATCTGGCGGGATTTCTACCAAATGATATTATTTAATTTTCCGAAAGTGGGCAAGGGCCGGGCTTTTAAGGAAGAATACGACTTAATAGAATGGCGTAATAACCAGCAGGAATTTGAAAAATGGTGTTCCGGTATGACTGGATACCCCATGGTAGATGCCGGTATGCGCGAACTCAATGCTACCGGGTTTATGCACAACCGGGTACGAATGATAACTGCATCTTTTCTGTCCAAACATTTATTGATCGACTGGCGCTGGGGCGAAGCGTATTTTGCGCAGAAATTACTCGACTATGATTTGGCGGCCAATAACGGCGGTTGGCAATGGGCTGCGGGGAGTGGTTGCGATGCAGCACCTTATTTCAGGATTTTCAGCCCCGCAAGGCAAACGCAAAATTTCGACAAAGACCTGACTTATATAAGAAAATGGGTGCAGGAATTGGATGAGCTGACCTATCCGCTGCCAATGGTGGATCACGATTTTGCCCGAAAGCGCTGCCTGGAAGCATACAGTAAAGCGCTAAAAAATGATAAGAAGTTATAGGGATAAAAATCAGTTGAACTATTCAACAAATAAATTACTGGCCCCAGGTTGTTCATCCGTCGCATGAAGCTGCCGGTACACAGCCAGTAGCTGGTTAACCGCGTGTTTTCCTACTGTTCCCAATGCGATGCTGAAATCATTTACGTATAAATCGATGTGTTGTCGCATTACATGCTCTTCCATTTCCTGCGAATGTTGTTTTACATAATCCGCCAGCAACGGGTACTTACCGAAGGCATATGCTACACTTTCCTTTATCAGCCGGTCTATCTTTTTTTGGAAGGCGTTGTCAAAACTTCTTTTTATTACAATACCGCCGAGCGGGATGGGCGATTGTGTTTTTTCTTCCCAGTATTCGCCCAGGTCAACTACTTTTTTAAGTCCCTTTTGCTGGTAGGTAAACCTGTTTTCATGGATAATAACGCCCAGGTCGGTCTTGCCTGTTAGCACGGCATCTTCAATATCGGAAAATACTAAAAATTCTTTCTGGCGCGCCGCCGGGTAGGCCAGCGAAAACAACATGTTGGCCGTCGTGTTCTCCCCGGGAATGGCAATTTTTTTTTCATTGATTTTTTCATTGCCAGTCAATTCTTTTGAAATTAGCAAAGGCCCGACGCCCTTGCCCAATGCACCTCCGGCATTCAGGACGATATAGTTTTCCAAAACGAGCGGCAATGCGCCGTAGCTTATTTTGCTGATATCCAGTTTGCCCGCAATGGCCAGGTTGTTCAACGTTTGCACATCTTCCAATACCACTTCAACATCCAGGTCGCCGGTATCGATTTTTTTATTGACCAGTGCATCAAATATGAAAGTATCATTGGGGCAGGGAGAAAAACCAAGTGTCAGTTTCATAAATTTTCTATCATTTGAATAACTACTGCATTCAGGTTTACGATTGACGCTTTCATATTCCAGTTTTTCTTATTTCTTTCTCCAACATAATTTGAAATACTTCTTACCTGTATAAAAGGAGTTTTTTCCATCAGGCAAGTGTAGTGGAGGGCGGCACCTTCCATAGATTCGGTTACGGGGCTGAAGCTTTCATTGTAGAAAGCCATCTTCTGCCTGCTGGTGGTTATTTCATTCACCGAAACACCCTTTACCAGTTTCAATTTTGCATTTTTCAATAGGGCGGTATGGGGATTCACCAGCCAGGTTTTAGTGTACGGAAACTGGTCAGCCGGCACAAGTTTTAAATCAAACAATGTCTTGAGCGCTTTTAATTCAATCACACTTTGGTCAGCTATGGTGTCCGTTTTTACTGCAACAACCGAACCGAGGGAAAGTTTTTTATTGAAGCAGCCTGCCACGCCAGCCTGGATCACCAAATCGTATTTTTTCAGCTGCAGCTGTTTTGTAAGATGGTAGGCAGTGGCAGTGAGGCCAATACCGGTTATCAATATATCTGGTAAATAGCGGTATTTTTTCGCCGCTTCGGTAGGCAACCACTCAAGAAAAGGAGTAATTTCTTTGGTGGTAGCAGCTATCAGTAAACAATTCATTTGCAAGGTGGTTGATAAAATGCAAAAGTCGCGTATTTGAATGAATACTGGCTACAGCAGCACAACCTTTGGCTGTTCTAGAAATACAAATTCCTAACTTTGCGCAAATTGACTAGACATGGTGTACCTGACCAGAGTGGAGCATTTTAACGCTGCCCATAAATTGTTTAACCCGGCCTGGAGCGTCGAAAAAAATGAGGATGTGTTTGGCAAATGCGCCAATGAAAACTGGCACGGACACAATTACGAATTGTACGTGACGATAAAGGGCGAGCCGGATGCAGCCACCGGCTTTCTGTTTGACGTAAAAAGGTTAAGCGCCATCATTAAAGACCATGTGCTGGAAATACTGGATCATAAAAATCTCAATCTTGACGTGCCGTTTTTAGCAGGCAAGATGTGTTCTACAGAAAACCTGGCGATTGGCATATGGAACCAACTGGTACCAGAGTTGCCGCCAGCCCTTGCGCTTCATTGTATAAAATTGTATGAAACACCGCGGATTTATGTAGAGTATTTCGGGTAACCAGTTGAATGGGCGAACCTTTTTGTGGTTAATATGTAATTTTAGGGAAAGGGAGCGTGTAAGAAGCGTGTAGGAAATGGTTGCACGTTCACTTCGCAAGACATTTTTTTTGCCAGTAAAAACGTAGAAGAATTTTTTAGATAGTTATCATGAATAATAAAGTTGCCGTATACCGCAAAGAACATTTTAATGCAGCGCACAGGCTGAACAACCCTGACTGGAATTCCGAAAAAAACCAGCAGGTGTTTGGCAAATGCAACCTGCCCAATTACCACGGGCATAATTATGAACTGGTGGTAAAATTGGTTGGAGAGCCCGATCCCGTTACCGGTTTTGTAATGGATTTAAAGGTGTTGAGTGACTTGATACAGGATAAAGTATTGGTAAAGTTTGATCATAAAAACCTTAACCTGGATACCGAAGAATTTAAAAATCTTAATCCTACTGCAGAAAATATTTCAATTGTTATTTACAAACTACTGCGTCCGCACCTGGAAGACGCAATAGATCTGCAGGTGAGGTTGTATGAAACCGAAAGGAATTTTGTAGAGTACCCTGCTTAGAGCTAAACTGAAAGTATTATTAATTAATACTAAGGAATCATTATACAATTTATTGCAATGGCATATAAAAAAACAGAACAGTACGATGAACAGGTAACGTTACAACTGGTGGAGAATTACAAGGAGGCGCTCAGCCTGCTGGGTGAAGATCCCGAAAGAGAAGGACTGCAGAAAACGCCGGAAAGGATGGCAAAAGCAATGCAGTTTGCCACCCAGGGATACCAGTTGGATCCAAAAGCCATCCTTGAATCAGCAAAATTTCACGAGGACGTAAGTGAGATGGTCATTGTGAAAGATATCGAATTGTACAGCATGTGTGAACACCACATGTTGCCTTTTTATGGGAAAGCCCATGTTGCCTATATTCCCAACGGCTATATAACCGGCCTTAGCAAAATAGCGAGGGTGGTGGATGTGTATTCGCGCCGTTTGCAGGTGCAGGAGCGGCTTACCCACCAGATCATGGAAGTTATCCGGGACACGCTTAATCCGTTGGGCGTTGCTGTTGTAATTGAAGCATCCCATTTATGTATGATGATGCGGGGGGTACAAAAGCAAAATTCGGTAACCACCACGTCGGCTTTCTGGGGAGAATTCCATAAAAATGAAACCAGGAGCGAATTTATAAGGCTTATTGGTTCACACCTCCACTAAAAAATATTTATTTGCTACAGGGTTTATCTGAAAGTTTCATCTTGCCTCAGATAAACCTTTTATATTTGGGCATCAATCTGATGATATGAAGCATGCGTTTGTATTTCCGGGACAGGGCTCGCAGTTTGCCGGTATGGGCAAGGAACATTATGAGAACAATGCATTTGCAAAAAAATTATTTGAACAGGCCAATGAAATTCTCAAATTCAGGATCTCCGATATTATGTTTACGGGTACAGAGGACGACCTGAAACAAACCAATGTTACCCAGCCGGCAGTTTTTTTGCATTCTGTTATCGCGTATAAAAGCATTGAATCTGCCAAGCCAGACATGGTGGCTGGTCATTCGCTGGGTGAGTTTTCGGCGCTGGTGGCCAACGGCACACTGAGTTTTGAAGATGGCATGCGGCTCGTAAGCGTTCGCGCGACAGCGATGCAGAAAGCTTGTGAACTTAGCCCTTCTACCATGGCGGCTGTTTTATCGCTGCCAGACGAGAAAGTGGAAGAAATATGTGCCCAGGTACACCAAGAAACAGGCGAGATAGTAGTGCCTGCAAATTATAACTGCCCGGGCCAGCTCGTTATCAGCGGCAGCATTAAAGGTATTGAAATTGCCTGTGAACGCATGAAGGCGGCCGGTGCCAAACGAGCCGTGATATTACCCGTTGGCGGAGCTTTTCATTCTCCATTGATGGAGCCCGCAAAAAAAGAACTGAAAGCGGCCATTGAACAAACCACTTTTCATCAGCCAACATCTCATGTATACCAGAACGTGGTGGCAAAAGCAGTATACGACCGGGAAGAAATAAAACAAAACCTGATTGATCAGCTAACCGGCGCGGTCCGCTGGACACAAAGCGTGAAAGCCATGATAAAAGACGGCGCATCAAAATTTACAGAAGTGGGCCCGGGTAAAGTATTGCAGGGCCTGGTACTGAAAATTGAAAAGACCATGGAGGTTGACGGAATTAATTAAAAAAGCATTTCACTTCTTTGCCTTATCATGTTTGCTGCGTGACAATTACCAAAAAAATATCCTGAAAGAAGGAGAAGGAAATGACAGTAGTTATTCCTGGCTAAGCATCGGCGGTATGCGGAAAATTAACTTAATCGCAAATGCAGCACCTACACATTAATGGCGCAATTGATCCATTCTGCATCCAGTGTGGCATTGTAGTATTTTTTGTAAAAATTGATGGCGGGTTCATTCCAGTCGAGTACCTGCCAGGTAATACCATTGAATTTTTTTTCCCTGGCTTCGGCAATCAGCGCATCGAACAATAATTTTCCCAGGCCTTTGCCGCGCATCTTTTCTGTCACAATTAAATCTTCCAGGTACATCCGCTGCCCTTTCCAGGTTGAATAGCGAACATAATACATGGCAAACCCTTCTACTTTGCCGGCTGCTTCTGCCACAAAGGCCCACCAAACCGGGCTATTGCCAAATCCGCTCTCTACAAAATGCGCCATCGTTACCGTTACTTCCTGCGGTGCTTTCTCATACAAAGCGAGTTCTTTTATGAGTTCCAGTAACCTTGGACAATCTTCCTGCACCGCCGCGCGAATTTGTATTTCCATATTTTTATTTTCAGTTGCAAGTATTAACATTCAATTACGCTGGCGTGTATTCAGGGCTTACCCGGTTGGTAACCGGGTCCCTTTACAAACCTGCCGGGTGTGGCACCTGTATGCACATTGTCTTTAAGTACCTGCACGACATTTACAAATACATCCGAAACGCCTGTAGCGTACTGATGAGGGTTTTCAAATGTCGCATGATCGGTTATGGTTGCCGGGTTAAAAATTACGATATCTGCAAAATAACCTGGCTTTAGTTCACCCCGTTTTTGAATGTGCATTTTTTCTGCAGGCAATTTACTGAGTTTGCGCACCGCATCCTGCACCGTAATCACTTTTTCCTCTCTTGCATATTTGCCCAGCACCCTGGCGAAGTTTCCATACGCACGCGGATGTGCGTTCGATTTCAGAAAAACACCTTCGTTGGTAAAAGATCCTTCGTCAGAACCAAAACTTACCCAGGGCAGCGCTATTTGCTTTTTTACATTTTCTTCGTTCATTAAGAAAAAGATAGTGCTGATGCGGCTGCTGTCCTGTATAATTAAATCAATGGCAGTTTCTTCCGCAGATGTACCCCTGATGGCAGTTATTGCTGACAGGCTTTTGCCGGTGTATTTTTTTAGGCTGTCTTTGGTAAAGCCTACCAGTAAGACCCTATCGGGTGAGCCAGCTGCATAATATAAATTTTCCCACTGCGTAGAAGACGTTTTCATGTCTTTAATGGTCTGCAGCCTGATTGCAGGCGTTTTCAACCGCTCCACCAATTTGCCGAAACCACCATCCTCTAACGCCGGTGGCATAGAAGCGGTGAGCCCGGTGCCACCTGCCAGATAATTGTACATGTTGGCGCCAATATCAATACCTTCTTTCCGTGCTCGTTCAATGCGCCGAATCACGCTGTCCATCTTATACCAGTTATCCTTACCCGCAGCTTTAAGATGATAAATTTCCCCGTGTACTTTGGCTTTCTGCGCAATGGTGATGAGTTCCTCTATGGCTTCATTCAGTTTATTTCCTTCGCTTCGGATGTGAGAAATGTAGCCGCCACCGTACCGGCCCGCTTCTTCGCACAGGGCTATCAGTTCGGTTGTCTTTGCAAAAAAGGCGGGCGGATAAATCAGCGAAGAGCCGACACCCAGTGCGCCTTCTTCCATCGCCTGGCGCGTGAGTAAGCGCATGCTATCGAGTTGCGCAGGGTTCGGCGCTTTATCATTTTCGCCAATTACATAGCTCCGGAGTGTGGTAGCGCCCACATAAGAAGCAACATTACAACTCACCCCTTTTGTTTGCAGAAAATTTAAATAACCGCCCAGCGTTGTCCAGCTTACGTTGTATTTAATATCGCCCTGGCCGGTTTGCATTTGTGCTTTCATTTGCGGGTTTAGGGGTCCCATACTTTCGCCTTCGCCAAATACCTCAAGCGTTACACCTTGCCGGATATCGCTCTGCGAGCGGCCGTCTTCAATAAGTGATTCTGTTGCCCAGCTGAGCATGTTAATAAAACCGGGCGCTACTGCCATCCCCTTGGCATCTGTTTCTTTTTTTGCATGGGCGCCTGCAAGGTCACCTATAAAAGCGATGGTATCGGCATTGATACCGATATCGGCCTTGTACGGCGCGCCACCGTTTCCATCATACAGCAATCCATTGCGAATGATGGTATCGTAGGGAGGAGTTGATTTACACCCGCACAATGCAGCGATTCCCATTAATAAAATAGTACCGTGTTTTCTCATATCAATTGCTTTTCCTGGTTGCTTTAAAGGTGCCGTTGGGTTGTATGGATAAAAGTTCAATTATATTTCCTTTATTGTCTGTATTAAATTGTACAATAAATCCACTTAGTATTTTTATGGAAAATTTATTGGTATCAATCGGAATCAGCTCATATTCGGGCTGTCCGGGTACGATGAGATACAACGTTTTTTCTTCTTTAATACAAACCCTGATAGGAGTACCGCCCAACAGGTATTCTCCAATGTATTTTTGTAGACTGTCTTTAGAAATTTCCTTTGTTTTAAGTGTCTTTGCAAACAACAGTGGCGGTAATGTTGGTTCAAAATGACATGCCATACTTTCAATATCGCCGGCTGCATTTACAATAAACTGCAGGGGCTCGCTGTTACCGCTCGTATCAATACCTTCCTTACTGTCTTTTTCAAACGGTTCAAAACTATCATAATGATAATGGCGCAGCCACCATACATGTTTACCAAAAGTGGCAAACAGGGAATCGTTTTTTGCTGTAACGTCAAACCTGCCGTAACCGCTGTTTGAATAAATACCTTCATAATCTTTTAATTCATGAGAGGGACGCGTTCCTGTTTTGCGGCTGGAAGTTTTTGTTTTTTCTGCATCTTTATTTACAGCCGCCGCTTTGTCCGACGCTTTTTTAAGGTCTGTTTGCCAATCTATATATTTTAAATGCAACATCCGGTCGGCTATCAAATTTCTGACTATTGAGGGAACCGGGGAGTTGTTCTGATTACACAATACAATAATTCCAATACTGTCAGAGGGGAACAGGCAGGTGCTGGCGCTGAAGCCGTCTATATTGCCGCCGTGCTGCACGCGGTAATGCCCGCGGTAGGACGAAAGCGACCACCCAAATCCGTAATTAGATAGAAACAAATCAGGGTTGTCGCTGGCCGGTAGCGCTGCATCCACTACCATTTGTGAACTCATGGCCTGCGCAATGTAGGAAGTCGGTAAAATTTCTACACCATTGTACTTGCCCCCATTTATCCACGTGCCCACCCATTTGGCCATGTCGGTTACGCTGCTGTTGATGCTTCCCGCAGGCCCCATTGCATCGATGTGGTAATACTCCATTTTGTGAACGACACTGTCTTTTTTTACATCGTAGCCGATGGCTGCATCGGCACTTGTTGTTAATCCGTCAATTGAAGTATTTGAACTGCTCATGCCAACTGGTATAAAAATTTTCTCCTGGATGTTTTTTTCCCAGCTTTTCCCAGTTATTTTTTCTGCTACTACGCCCTGCAGCAGAAACATAAAATTATTGTATTGCCATTTTTCACGGAGCCCGGCCGAGGGTTGCAGGTAACGGATACGCTGAACGAGGCTGTCCCGCGATGGCGTCGTGAATAAATACCACGAGAAATCATGCCGGGGCAAACCGGTACGATGGCTCATCATGTCGCGCAGCGTTACCTTGTCCGTCAGCTCGTCGTTGTAAAACTGCACTGCAGGCAGGTACGTATGCACTGGTTTGTCAAAATCAACTTTGCCTTCTTTATTCAGGATGCCCAGTAGAGAACTAGTAAAAGCCTTGGTACAGGAGCCTATGGCAAACAGTGTATTGGGTGTTACGGGTGTTTTGTTTTCATAATCTTTAAAACCGAACCCTTTGGAATATATTACCTTGTTTTTGTCTACCACCGCAACGGCAACGCCCGCGGCATGCCACTCTTTTAAAATCCGGCTCACTGCCGTATCCAGTCCTGCAAAGGCATTCACAGGCTTCTTCTTTTGAGCAGTTGCTTCCACGAACAAAAAGAAAGAAATGATAACAGCAACAAAGCGTAGGGGATAATTCATCATGGTTAGTTTGATTAAGATAGAAAGGGATCAATATTTTGGGAGCGTAATTACGTATGATGGTACAGTATGGACCAATCATTCCTTTTACTGCCATCCTACCAGTATGCACGCGTCCAACAGGCAAAGCAAGCTTGCTCCGCCAGTTCGCTAAAGTTATCAACTTATTACAAAAAAACAGCTATTGAATGATAGCTGTATAACAACAGGTAGCCTACAGATGCGAAACGCCCCTGTGGCACTACTGCGCCAGGGAAATATTGATTTTCACACCGCCTTTTGTGTTGGTGATGGGTGCAGACGTAGAAATCTTGGGTTCTGTTCTGCGCTGATCGAAGTACAGGATTATTTTTACGCGGTTGTTCAATACATAGTCGATGCTCGGCGAAATGGTAATCACCTTTTGTCCTGCGGTGGGCAGCGCCGTCACCTGGTCCAGCCGGCTGTTGGAAGTGATGTCATCACGTACACTCAAATCAAGCGTAAACGTAATATCGTTTTCTAATTTCTTGGTTTCTTTTTTACTGAACGGTAATTTAAATGGCAAAGGAAAACCCTTCTTCCTCCACCTGCCGCCAAATGTAAATTCGGTAGAGCGCGATTCACTCAATTGAAAATCGACCAGGCTCAAACTTAATTGTCTTGACTTCTTATACTCGAACCGTGCACCCAACTGGTTGGTAAATTGCATATCGAGGTCAATGAACGGAGCAAATGCCTCCGAGATGGTAATATTAGGAACCAGGAAGTACGGAATGAAATTGCCGGACAGGGTATCAATAAAACCGGGATAGCTTTGCCGCAGCGGATCCTGGTAGAGCAGGGCAGAATTAAAACTGTTCATGCTGAGCGTGCTGTTGTAAGCATGCGTAACCGTAAAATTGCTGAATATTTTTTCCATGCCGGGAATCCTCGTCAACCCATTGTACGATATCCGCCAGTTGGGCAATGGTTTGATACCGCTGAACGGATTGGAACTGATATTGGCATTGTCCTGTTTGATCAGCGTAACCGTATTGGGGTCTTTCCCGGTGTAAGCGGCAAGAAATGCGGGCACCAGCACATCCTGTGCGTACTTGCCATAGCCTTTGTAATAACCGTCCGCACCTTTTATCGGATTGCCACCGGGATCTTTGGAATAAGGATTCAATTTTGCAAGGCGTTCTGATAAAACGGTCCGGTAGTCCTGGAACTTAAGAAAAGTACTGGAGACTTCATCGGGACTTATTTTTCCAAACATGGTTTTAAAAGAGATATAGCTAACACTGAAACTACCGGAAGAGTAAGGGCTGAGCCGGGTGAAATTGCTGTTGCCGGCTGAAGAAGTGTCTTTGTATAATTCAGAATAAGTTTTACCAAAGGTCTTGTCAACGTTGATATCAATGGTAAGGTCACGCACCGGTATCAGCTGCGCATTGATTTTTAAACTCTGGTTATAATCCTGCCGGTTAAGGTTGTTAAGCAAAGGATTGTGGGTAAAGAATCCCTTGTTCGCAAACCGGTTGATGTAGTTGGTATCCGGCTGGCGACCCATTACAAAATCAACACCGGGCGCCATATTTTTCCAGTTCATGCCCAGAATACGGGTACTGTCTGTATAACCTGCAAGACTGGTAGTGCCGGTAGAATTGTAGGTGATGCTCATCCGTTTGATGGAAGTAAGCAGCCTGCCGAAAACTTTTACTGCGGTACCAATTTCAGGAAGCGCGTTCGGATCTTTTATTTTGCGTTCTTTTATTTTCTTTCCTTTTTTATTTAATGAGTCTGCCACATTTTTGGCAACGGGCACTGCAGGCACCGGTACTGCTTTAGGCGCATCCCAATCAAGTGCTCTCAGGAAACGGCTTTTTTGGTATAGCTTGGTGAAGTCTAATTCGGCGGTAGCATTTTTATCCTGGCTGTTGTTTAAGAAATTGCCGAGACTTTTTGCAACCGGATCCAGTGAAGCGGCCAGCCAGCCGTACTTGGCAATATAACCTACGCGCATGGTGGTCCAATCGAGTAACGGCAGTTTGCTGGTAGGCAATACATAACTCAGGGTAACCTGCTGCTGGTAGGTAACATTTCTGCCGCCGTTAAAGAAATTGTTCCACATTCTTTTCTTTTCATAGCTGGTCAGGCGCCCGGGTGCTTCGTCTACCCGCGCAAAGTTGGTGGCGGTATAATCAAGATTCAGCGAGCGGGTAAAATCCCAACGGAGGGTGTAATAGCGATCGAACGTAAAGTATTTATTGTAGGTTTCCGGCAATACATTTTTTGCATCGCCCACATTTCTTGGCCTGAATGCACCAAACTGCCTTTTTACATCTCCGCGAAAACTGAGTATGGAAGGCATGGGATTAAAATTGAAATCTTTCAAAAATTTAAACCAGGCACTTTTGGATTTGATGAAATTTTTAAAAGGTTCTACGTATTTGGGGTTGGCGGAATAATTATAGCCCAAACCGCCACGGTGTACAACTAACTGATCGCTTTCTATTAGCGGGTTGTGGTGCTCCTGCCGGGTATAAGAATAACTAAGATCAATATTTTCAATGCTCCACAGTCGTTGTTTTTTGCCGGTTGTATTGTTCTTTTTTACATTGGTAAAATTGATCGTGCGGATAGTTGTCAGATCCACTGCATCGTTTTTGATAGAGTCTTTTTTGGAACCGGCCGAATTTAATTTGTCTTTTAATTTTATGTCCAGGTCATAAGGATCAAATTCAGGGGTGCTGAGGGTCTGCGAATAGCTGGCGTACATTGGGATGGAGATGCCGGCTTTTTGCGGAAAGAATTTACCGAGTTCAAGATTGGTAGCAGCATCAAACTGCGTGAGGTTGTCTTTGGCGCGCTCATTTACCCGCTGATCCAGGTTACCGAAGCCAACACCTTTGAAGCTACCTGATAGCGTGAGCGTACCAAGATCTGCCAGTTTTATATCCACCCTGCCCAAAGCTGCCCAGCCGCCTTTTTCGTTAAGATCGGAAAGCCGCAGTTCATTAAACCATACTTCGGTACACAAAGTTTCCTGGCCAATATTCTGCACACCCAAAAACATACCACGCACTTCGCCCAGGTTAGGATTACCCAATATGGCGTAGCTCTTTCCATCCGCATCTGTTTCCTTGTAGTAGTTGGTCGGGATGCCGGTATTGTTGCGCTGAATTTTCAGTTGTATGAGGCGTTGCATGCTAAGCGCCAGTTCATTTTCTGTTGGCCAAATCTGCGCGGGGTCACTACTGTTATAGGGTGTTTTGGTAAGGGGTATTTTTATTTCATAATAATTGCTTACAAAATCACTGCCCAACCTGATGACCGCTGTGAGCGCACCGGGTTGCAGCGGGTCAATGGCGCCCCTGCCTTCTGCATGTACAAACATAGACAGTGTACCGTACTGGCGCAGGTCAAGATTGAATGTTTTGAAAACACCCCTGGCATCATTTCTTTGCAGGTTACAAATCTGCAGGCTCATGCTCTGCTCATTCTGGAACAGGTTTACATTGTTATTGCTGAGTAGTTGCTGGCGCTCGATGCCGGGCGGTGTAACGTAGGCTACCGGCGTACGCTTGCTGTTTTCTTCTATGTTTACCGCCAGTACATTGAACTCAGTACCGGAATTAACAGGCACGTTGCTGTAGGCGCCGGTGGTATCAATTTTAAAAGTGAAATTCCTCCATTGGTTGCGCACCAGTTCAAACTGGGCGAACCGGCAGATGACGGAGTCTTCAAAACCGGTCATGAACATACGTATAAAACGGATGGATTTAAAGTCGGGGATATTGCCCACTTTCTTTTCATATTGGTCAATGGGCACGCGGAACAAATACCAGCTTTCCGGTTTGCCATTTGGAATATTGGGCGTAAAAGACCGCTTGTCGGTAATAAAATTCTGTCCCACCGCAAACTGGCCTGGCGCTAAATTTATTTTATACTGAAAATATTCTTCCAGTTCATTCAGGGTATTGTCGCGGTTCAAGTCTTCCTGGTCCGGGTATAAGGTAGCAGCGGTGGTAATGGTGGCACTTGCATCCGCAATCGGCGAGTTGCCCTGCGGACTGTTTATGTCCTTATAACGGGCAAGTATATTCGATTGTTGGACATCGTACGCTGCATCGCGGTAATTTTTAAAATCATCGCTCGACGGATCGGCCAGTGCTTGCTGGTAGACCGGTGAACCCACGCCAAAAATATTTCCCAGCTGGGTGAGGTACGCACTGAATTTTGCCTGTTCTGCTGCGTCTCCCAGGCCATCAAAACCAGCATCCTGGAAAGGGCGGTCTGCAGGGTCATTGCTAAATGCAGAAGTAACCTGCAACGGATTGGCAGGAACGCTTCCCCACACGGAACTATTATCAACCGTGGCTTTACCATCGGCGCCGGGTAAACCGTTTTCAAACTGGCGTCTGCCATCACGCAGCACATCTTCAGAAATATTGCCGAGGTTGATATAAAACTGGCCACCGGTACTGGTTGGCTTCATCAGGAAAGGATCCTGCATCCAGAATTCAATGTATTCTACGTTGCTGGTTTCAAAATCTGTCTGGTCAATGGCACGCATGATGCCGCCCCACCGCGTTTGCGGATTCTGCAACCGACCATTGGGCGCAATACTGTTAGCGCGGGCATCAAAGTTATAAGGCCCTCTTTCTGTTGGGTAAAAAGCAAGGTCAAAAGTTACCAGCTGCGCCTGGCCGTAATCGATAGATTTAGTGGGATATATTTCCTGCTGGTTGATGGCGCGGATCCGCGGGTCAGAAAAATCCTGGTAGCCCCGCACCGGGTTATTGGTTCCTTTCGCATCCTGCAAATTTGGTTCAATATTATACCAGGCCAGTTTGGCGCGGTTGTAACCATAGGCCAGGTCGTTGCTCAATGCTGATTCTGTAAACAGGCCATTGTTTTGCGGGGTGGAAGCCAGGGTCCAGCTGATAAGCGGAAAACGTAAATCGATGCTGCTGGTAGCGCCTTCAAAGTCATCAATATAAATGGAACCGCTGGTGCCTTTGCCAATTTGCGGCGGGTGTCCGGGTTTCAATGCAGCCATTTCTCCATACGCCTGGATGTTACTCATTTCCGTGGTATGATAGCCGGGTAGTTTATCGAGCCAGCGCGTCAGTTTGGGAACTTCCGAACGGTAGTTGAAATCAAGCCCATACATCGTGTTCCGTATCGGGTCGCCGTCACTGGTGCTCACTTTACTGAAATAGGGGCGCTCACCCATTTTTACCATTTGCCCGCCGATGCTGAAAGATTCTTTCGCGGTATTTATTATTTGGTAATTGGCCTGCAGCCCAATGTAATTTCTTTGCTGCAAACCAAAGCCTGCATTGTTTTCAAACTGAACGTTTACCGGAACCCCGGAATTTACAATGGCCTGGTTAAGGATTCTAACGGTGCCGAGGCCGTAGTCTACTGAGTAATCAATACCTTCTTTCAGTACCGTACCACCGGCACTTACGCTAACGGACCCCTGCGGAACATTGAATGCACCCAGGGAAATTTCCGAAGCGGAACTTCCTTTTGCCTTACCACTGATAATAAACCTATCGAGGTTGGCATAGGTTTTTGCAATTTCTTTAATGGTATCATACAGCGGGTAGTACACATACTGATCAATGACGGATTGCGGACTTCCGTTGAATGCCCGCTGTTGCAGATCGCGCCCGAAAGGTTCCAGCAGGGGAAATACGATGCGTGCCTGCTGAGAGAAAATGGTTCTGCCTTCTATATAGTCGAAAATACCATCCGGCTGCGGATCATTCCGCGTATTGAGGGTATCCAATCTTAAAATCTGCAACAGGGGCACACCTGCCCTTGACCCTTCCGGCAAGTAGCGTTTGCTACCGAGGCTGGGTTCTTCGTACAAAATATTCAGGTTGAAATCGGTCGCCTGTACCCCGCTGAGGTAGCTCCCATCGCGGGTTTTCAACACGTACACATTTTTCATCATCAGATCCCACAGCGGCAGGTTGGGCCGTTGGGAGGTAGCTTTCAGCAGTTTCAGGAAAAGCACTTTCTGGTTTCCTGTTTTTGCGGCCGTGGTATCCGGTTGTATATCCTGCGAAAATTCACCCACCTGGTAAATGGTGCCATTGTAACTATAACGAAAAGCGACACCGAGTACTTCGTCCGACTGCAGCGGCTGGCTGAGCGACAAATAACCCACCTGCGAATCAAAATAATAATCAGACGAGGTCAATTTTCTTGCAAATGTTTTTTCAAAATCCTGTACCGGCGAAAGCCCCAGCGCATTTAGTTTTGATGTTACAAAAGACGATTGGCGGCTGATAGGATCCTGTATAATACTGCGGTATAGCGTATTGACATCATTATCCGGCAGGCCAAACGGCAATCGCCTGGAGGGCTGAACGTTGGGGTTGAAAGGTGCATCCTCGCCCAGGTCCATCAAACCAACAATATCCCTTGTTTCCGTGGTAGCACCGTTGCGGTTAGTTACCCATACTTCCATTTGCAGTACCTGTACTTTGGAAACAACGGCCGGAAGGCTGGTTAATACGGCATTGTAATTATTCCTGAAATATTGCGATAATAAGAAGTGGCGGTTTTCTTCGTAATCGTCCGCGCGAAACTCAAACAGATTGGACGCGGAGCCACCCTGTAAGCCGAGCGACTGGCGCTGGGAGCGCTGGTTGGCCAACACCGCGGTAACACTCAGTTTACCGAACTGCAGCTGCGTTTTAATACCAAAAAGTTGCTGTGCGCCCTGTATCAGCGTGCCTTTAGTGGGAAAGGATACATTGCCCGCCTCGATGCGTTTGATGATCTCGTCGCTGGTGCCGCTGTAATCCAGTTTTAACTGGTTTTCAAAATCAAAAGTTGCCTGGGTATTATAGCTGATGGGCAGCCGCATCTTGTCGCCAATATTTGCAATAACACTCAGGTTGGCATTCATGTCAAAATCAAAGCCACCGCTTTTGCGTGCGCGCTCCGGGAGGGTAGGGTTTTTAATATTCTGACCCTGGTAGCCGGCTATAATATCCACACTTCCCTGGGGTTTTATCTCAATTTTGCCATTTCCAAAAATGCGGTTGAATAAATTATCACCAACGCTGAGCTTTGGCCGTAGCATTTTTTTATTGAGGCCGCTTAGAACATTGGCGCGTTTTTTAAAATATTCGTTTTCATCCTGCTGGCCGCGCAGGCGTACATATTCATCGAAGCTGAGGTAAGTGGGTTTGCGGTAATAACTGTTGCCAATTTTCTCTACAATATAGTACCGTTTTGTTTTTGGGTCATACTCGATGGAATCTTTGATATTGGCAGGATCTTTTAAATCGAATGATTGCCGGCCGGGGTTAGATAATTTGTCGCCGCGCCTGTCTGTGATGGGATATTTCAAAGAATCACCCGGACGGGCCTGGGCAATAGCAGACAGGTTGCTGCCTAACATCAACGTTAGCAAAGCAGCAAGTGTAGTTACCGTGGTCTTCTTTAGTATTGAAGGAAATAAAACAACCAACTTATTCAAAGCGAAATTAGTTAGGTAGAAATCGGGTCAATAGGCTTATAAAATTTTCAGTGCTTTTTTGATGATGTCTTCAATTTTCTCGCTGGCAGGGGAGGCGGAGACTACTTTATTAACTGCCTGTTCAGCAGCTTGTCTTCCAATGCCCAAAGCCAGTAATGCATTTAACGCATCGTGCTCTAATGTATTGTTTGCCAGCGCAGCTATATTTGTGTCGTTTACCTGTTTACTTAGCTTGTCCCGGAGTTCTAAAACAACCCGTTCGGCGGTTTTTCTACCGATGCCTTTGATGCTTTCCAGCAATTTTACGTTTCCCTGAACAATGGCGCGGCTAATCTCATCGGGTTTCATGGAAGAAAGCATCACCCGGGCCGTTCCGGCTCCAATGCCGTTCACCGCAATCAATTGTATAAACAGCTCTTTTTCCCTGAGATCAAAAAAACCATACAGTATATGTGCATCCTCCCGTATATGCAGGTAAGTATGGAGTAAGCCTTCTGCCAGATTTTGTATACCCGAATACGTATTGAGGCTTATCTGAACTTCATAGCCAACGCCGTTTACATCTACAAATACCAGCGCGGGGGTCTTCTGTACAAACTGGCCTTTTACAAACGCGATCATGGGCGCGAAAATAATGTGAAAAACGTGAGAATGTGACAAATGTGAAAAATTGCTTTTGCGTGTTGCAAGATGGAAGATGACCAGCAAGTTCGGAATAACTCATTTTCACATTTCTACAATTGCATATTTTCACATTCCGGTATTTCCTACTTTTACCAAAATTACATGTCATTATATGATTCAACCAATTACGGCAGCTATCACAGCAATCGGTGGCTATGTACCAGAGGATAAACTTACCAATTTTGACCTGGAAAAAATGGTGGACACCACCGATGACTGGATAAAAAGCCGTACTGGCATTACCGAGCGAAGAATATTAAAAGGCGAAGGAAAAGCTACATCAGACCTGGCCGTACCGGCGGTACTGGAACTTTGTAAAAAAAGAGGCATTGCCGTTTCTGAAATTGATTGTATGATTGTAGCCACGGTTACACCCGACATGGTTTTTCCGGCTACCGCCAATATTATTTGTGATAAGATAGGTGCAATCAACGCCTGGGGTTTCGATATGGGGGCTGCCTGTTCCGGGTTTTTGTATGCCGTAACCACGGGGGCCAGTTTTATTGAAAGTGGCCGTTATAAAAAAGTAGTGGTGGTTGGGGCGGATAAAATGAGTGCCATTGTAGATTACGCAGACCGCAATACCTGTATACTCTTTGGGGATGGTGCAGGCGCCGTGTTGCTGGAACCCAATAAGGAAGGCCATGGTGTATTGGACAGTATTTTAAAAAGTGATGGCAGCGGCCGGCATTACCTGCACATGAAGGCGGGGGGATCATTAAAGCCGGCATCAATAGAAACCGTTACAAAAAAAGAACATTATGCCTACCAGGAAGGACAGGCAGTTTTCAAATTTGCTGTAAAAGGTATGGCCGACGTAACGGCTGAATTACTGCAACGCAACAACCTGACCGGCGACGATATAGCCTGGTTGGCACCGCACCAGGCAAACATGCGTATTATAGATGCTACCGCAAACCGCATCGGACTGGCAAAAGAAAAAGTAATGATCAATATACAGCGCTATGGCAATACCACTGCGGCTACTATTCCGCTTTGTTTGTGGGACTGGGAGCAGCAACTAAAGAAAGGCGATAATATTGTGATGGCAGCTTTTGGCGGCGGATTTACTTGGGGTGCTACGCTCATGAAATGGGCTTACTAAATAAATGCGTTAAAGGTGGGTGATGTGAAGTGTGTGCAAATACGATTGCGTCCGAACACCTCCATAAGTTGACCAGCATTTGCCGCAAACAGCAGGTTGTCATTTCGATGTCCTTACATTGCTCATTTCTTATTGCTTCACCAGATTTTTAATAGTTCCACTTTCTAAATTATGGCGGATAAAAAATTTCCTCTAACTGGCTTCACCTCAACGGCCTTGCATGCCGGACACGACGCAGATCCGCGGTCTGCGCATATTACACCCATTTATGCAACGTCTACTTTTACATTTGACGATGCTGACCAGGGGATGCGACGATTTGCCGGGCAGGAAGAAGGCTATATTTACTCGCGCTGGGGCAATCCCAATTTTACCGAAGCGGAAGAAACGATTTGTGCATTTGAATCGTTTGGCATTGCCGACAATGCCGGCGCGCCCCTGCAGTTAAAAGCTTTGTTGCATGCCAGTGGACAGGCCGCTATGACTACCTTATTTCTTGCAAGTCTTCAGCAGGGCGATAAAATTTTATCGCACTATTCTTTATATGGAGGCACGCATGAGTTATTGCACAAGGTATTGCCGCCGCTGGGTATAGACGTTATCATTGCCGATCTGCACGATCTGAATGCTACAGAAACAATCATCAAAAATAATCCCGCGCTTAAATGGATGCACCTGGAAACGCCAGCCAATCCTACCATTCAGTGCGTGGATATAGCGGAGTTAACGGTGCTGGCAAAGCAATATCAAATGGGGGTATCGGTAGACAATACTTTTGCCACACCTTATCTGCAACAGCCCTTCCGATACGGTGTTGATTTTGTATTTCATTCTACCACCAAATTTCTGAACGGGCATGGCACTTCTATAGGCGGTGTATTAATAGGAAAGGATATTGAATTAATGAATACCCGGTTCAATAAATGGCATCGGTTGCTGGGCGGTAATTCAAATGCTTTTGATGCGTACCTGCTCACACTTGGTATGAAAACGCTGGAGCTAAGAATGGAACGGCATTGCCAGAACGCCATGGAACTTGCGCATTATTTAAACGAGCACCAGCGGATTGAAAAGGTGCATTATACCGGGCTTAAGCAGCATCCGGATTTTGCTACCTGCGCCAAACAAATGCGCCATGCCGGTCCTATGATGAGTATTGAATTAAAGGGCGGACTGGAAGCGGGAAAGAAGTTTATCGATAAACTAAAAATGTGTACGCGGGCGGTTTCTCTTGGCACCGCAGATACATTGATTTCGCACCCGGCGAGCATGTCGCACTACGGGGTCTCAAAAGAAGAAAGAGAAAAATTCGGCATAACGGACGGGCTGATACGCATGAGTGTCGGCATTGAAAATATCCAGGATATACTGGCAGATATGGAGCAAGCCCTGCAGTAAGAACCGATAGGATGGCGGTACTGTAACAGATCCGCGCCTGCTGAAATAATATAAAACGCCCCTGCACAATCAGCAGGGGCGTTTTACTGGCAAGCCTTCGAAGAGGCTATAAAGCGATTCATAAGTATTGAAACGACACCGAAAGAATACCTTTCTGCAATGATATTTACAAACGTTTGTACTTTCTTAAAGGTAGTTAATTATTGTATACCTGGGGCTACGCAGTTTTTATACACTGTTAAAAATCAACTATTTTTTAGTTTGCTGGCGGCGGGTGCCATGCCACCGGCATTACGCTGCTTGCCGCAATGCATGGCATACCTTTTTTGCCCGGGCAGCGTTAATCGCCTGCGGTTCAACTTGACCTATATCCGCCAGCAAGCAAAAATTGTACATATCGGGATTGAATCCATAATTTTATAGCTGTTTGAAAAAAACACCTTTGCATGAAATACCTCCCTTTAAACGCCGATATATTTATACAAAACCGTAAAAGGTTTACGGATAAAATGGAAAAGAATGCCATTGCCATCTTTAACAGCAATGATGAATTGCCATCTAACGGTGATGCACTGATGAAATTTAAGCAGAATTCGGATCTGTATTGGCTAACAGGTATTGAACAGGAGGACAGTATGCTAATACTTTTTCCGGACAACCCGGATCCAAAATTCCGCGAGGTGCTCGTACTGGTGCGCCCCAATGAACTCAAAGAAAAATGGGATGGCAGGCGCCACCGGGCAGCAGAAGCAAAAGCCATCAGCGGGGCCACAACCGTAGCCTGGCTGGATGTGCTGGATGGTTTACTGCAGCAATGGATTCATCTTGCTGATACTATCTATTTAAATACAAATGAAAACGACCGTAAAGCCAACCTGGTTCCTGTCCGCGATTATCGTTACGCACAGGAAATCAGGCAGCGATACCCCCTGCATCAATTCAGGCGCAGCGCAAAACTGCTGAAAGAACTGCGTGCCGTTAAAACAGCGCTGGAAGTGGAAGTCTTGCAGAAAGCCATCGATATTACCGAAACCGCTTTCAGGCGCCTGCTAAAGTTCATCAGGCCCGGTACGATGGAATATGAGATTGAAGCAGAAATATTTCATTCTTTTTTATCGCAGCGGGCTACCGGCCCCGCTTATGGTTCTATTATCGCCAGTGGCGATCGGGCCAGGACGCTGCATTATATAAGCAATAACCAGGAATGCAAAGCTGGCGAACTCATCCTGATGGATTTTGGCGCTGAATACGGCGGGTACAATGCGGACCTTACCCGGACAGTGCCAGTGAGCGGTAAATTTACCCGTCGGCAGAGAACTGTATACAACGCCTGCCTCGACCTTCACAATTATTCAAAAAGCCTTTTAAAGCCTGGCATTACCATTCTTGATTACCACGACAAAGTGGGGGAACGTGCCACGCAGCTTTTCCTTCAGCTGGGCTTGCTGAAAAAAACAGATATAAAAAACGAAGACCCCGAAAACCGGGCCTACCGCAAATATTTGTACCATGGCATTT
>JBDSEV010000049.1:0-4434 GCA_039919885.1 Chitinophagaceae bacterium | reverse complement strand
GTGCGGGTTATTGTTGTTTCCTTTCCGTAACTGGTCGCCCCGCCGTTTGTTGTTCGCGGCATTTTTTTTACTGGTGCTGTCTACCTACCGGGAAAATAGCGATCTCTATGAAAATAAAGAGATCATTAAAAAAGGGCAGGCGATAGCTATGCTGGACACAACAAAACAAAAGCTAACCGATACACAAAAAGAAGCACTCGGCAAGTTCACGAGTTTTAAATCAGAAAACGACACTTCCGGTATCGCAAAAGAAGCAATGGATCACATAAAAGATGTAAAAGGGAGCAGTTACCTATCCATATTCCGGCACTATAAGGAGGTCAACATGAAATTGCAAAGCGTGTTTTTTTATAACAGCTGGTGGGATGTGCTGATGTTGTTTTTTGTTGGGATGGCGCTGTATAAATCAGGATTTCTGCTGGGTAAAAAATCACCCTATGTTTACCTGATCGTGGGGATAACAGGAACAGCCATTGGCCTGGTGCTTAATTATTTCAACCTGCGTGCACAATACCACCTGCGGTTTGATACGTACAAGTTTGTGCAGGAATGGACGTTCAGTTATTATGATATCCGGCGGGTTTGCCAGACCATGGGCTACCTGAGCCTGCTGATTGTACTGTATAAAATTTCCCCCGTCAGAAAATTGCTGCATGTTTTTGCACCTGTCGGGCAAATGGCCTTTACCAACTACTTGTCCCAGTCTATAATAACGTCGGTTATTTTTTATGGATTCGGGTTGTTTGACACAATGCAGCGGTACCAGATATATTATGTAGTGGCGGCTATCTGGCTGTTCCAGATCATATTTAGTTATGCCTGGATGAAGTATTTTCTCTTCGGCCCGTTTGAATGGGTGTGGCGGGCGCTCACCTATCGTTCCCGGCCACCTATGCGCCGGAAAGAATAAGGGAGATTGCTGGCCGTGAATGTTGGCGATTTTTACACATTCATTTACAGCTATTTTGATTTACTTACCACGCCGCCTTTACGGCTGTCTACCGTAACGGTATATTTCGCTGTGGCCTGTACAATCCATCGTACCGTAACTGCGCCTAGCCCTGGGATATTGCTTACTTCAATCGTTTGCGGATTGTTTTTCTGCTCCGTGGCAGCCGATGGGTTGGCATTGTCAACCACCATACCCGCAATTACTTTTGCACCCGTGAGCGTAATATAGTCTGGCCTTTCAATTTTATATTTCAGATCCTGGCTGGAGTGCGTTGGCAAGAGCCGCTTGTTACCAATTAATACCGTTACTTCCTTCAACCCATCACCCAAATCTTTTTCCATGATGCTGTCTATCTCCAGCTTGGGTGTATGGTACGCATGGTAAATGCAAAACGCCATGTTGCGGTGTGCGTCGCTTTCCATCAAAAAGCCCGGGTGCATCCTCGTGAAATTCTTTTTGAAACCGCCAATTTCTATTTTGCCATATTGAGGGTGATTGTATTCATGCCATTCCACAAAGGCATCTTTGAACAGCAGGTAACGATCAAATTGAAAATTGTCATCTTCATTGGGATCACGGCTGGCATCTTTGTTAAACATCAGGTAAGGTGTCCATAATTCATTTGAATAGGTATAAATGCCGCGTCCACCGTAGAACCAGTCCAGCTCGCCGCCAAATACAGAATACAAATCTTTGTATACGACCAGGTATTTGTAACCGGGAATAATTTCTTCTCCTTTTTTGCCGATGGCATCATACACCTGCGCGTCGGCTGCATTATAGGTGCCCGCATCTTCCATTGCACCCGGCCCGCGCAAAATCATACCGCCGGCATTGTGAAAAGATTGTGCCGCTGCAATATTTGGATGTTTCATTACAAATTCCATCAACGCCCTGTTTTCTGGCAAAGAGAAAGGATATTTGAATGCGCCACCCTGCACATAATTCGGTTGCCAGTTCCAGCCCCAGTCGCGGTTAGGATCATACTCAAACTGCTCACCGTCTTCATTTATCAAACCGTCGCCGTCATTGTCAATGCCCTCAAAACCCAACATTTCGTATTCTCCTTTTTCGTCGTTGCCTGCTTCTATCATGCGGTTCGGATTAACCGGGTCTACACGGTAGCGGCCATTCGCGCTTTTACGGCGCATCATGGTGATGTTGCCGTCATTGTCCAGGTCATCATAACCATCCTCATCAACCTGCCCGTCTTTATCATTGTCTACCGGCACTACGCCCGATCTGGGTGAGTGCGCGTTGTTGGGTTTCTTGAAAAAACTTTCGCGTCCATCCGGGTTAATGGTAGGAATAATATAAAATATTTTATCGGCCAGCAATTCCCGTATGAATTTGGTGTCGTTAAAACTTTCTGTGAGGTACCAGGCAGTATACATGGCAAATTCGGCACCCTGCACTTCATTGGAATGGATATTACCGTCTATGTACATGCCGGGTTTTTTGCCCGCTTCGCCTTTTGAATAGTCGGTAACGGCAATACACCAGAGTTCCCTTCCATCATACGACTTCCCGACGGACTCCAGCTTAGCCAGTCCCGGATAAGCTTTTACTATTCTTTTTAATAGTTCGCCGATGCCGGCATGATCATTATAGTGGTTCCAGCTAACTTGCACTTTTGGATTTGCCGGGCTGCCGGCCGCTTTGAAGATCTGATCAGCGGTTTGTGCGTGGCTGCCGCTGGCGGTACAAAACAAAAGGATGCTACACGTAATGGATTGCAGGATGCGTTTCATATAATAATGTGTGCGTGTTAAATTGAATTTAAAGAGTTATCTGCAATTTTTTTATACCGGTGGTAGGACTTCCGGCTTCCAGCCCTATTTTTCCGGAACCCCTGATTAGCCAGCTCAATTCTTTGGAACTGTATCCATCCAGCGCGTTCAGCAACTGATTTTTTTTTCCGCTGATAACCGACTGGGTTTTTTCAAGGGTCACTTTTACATTGATCCTTTTAACCCAGTACGACCGTTCGCCCAGTTTGGAGTGAGATGGCAGGGATCCGTTGTTAATAACGGTGGCGGTTACCCGCGTTATACCACCACCCAATTTTTCTGTGTGCAACTGAATAATATCGAGTGCAGGCTGACAGGCCGCCAGTTTGATGATGAAATCGGTGTGTGTGTGTACAATATCGGCCACTAGTTTATACGGCGGGTTGATTAACACAAATGGATCCGGACCGCCTACTTCTACCAGCTGACCAGGAAAATCAGGGTGAATGACTTTTTTCCATTCAGTGAACGTGCCTCCAACACCTTGTTGTGCCGCCCAGCGCAAATAACCGGCCTGCGCATCGTCCGGTAAAAAGCCCTTTTCTTTTTTTGCAGTATCCGGTTTTATTTTTGGTATGAACCAGCCGGGCGTACTATAACTGAAACGCCCGTAATGGTAATAGGCCCATGACAAAAAATCGCCCCCTGCCGGACTTGTTTTTGGCGCATCTTTCATGGCCGTTGCTTTATTGTATATTTCTGAGACCATAGCATTTGTTTTTGCATCCGGTTCAAGATAGCCGGCCACTACCCGCGGCGGGGGCGTAGCAGCTACATAGGTAAAAGGTGCAGATAAATTGTTATTGCCCGAAAAGCTGATAACCGCATATACATTGAACAACTGGTATAAATTATCCAGTACCGCTTTTGTTTCAACTTCTGAAACTGCAAACTCGCCCGCACCCTGTGTAAAAGAAGGATGTTTAAATGAGAGGTTTTTATTGAACCATACTCCGCCTTCACCGTCTTCATTAAAGCTTCCGTCCTTGTCATTGTCAATACCCTCTGTAAGCAGCAGGTATTTTCCTTTTTCGCCTTTTGCAGGGTCGGCTTTTACCATCGCCCGCGGATCCTCCGGACTGATTGTGTGGTCACCTACCGGTGATTCAATGCGCATCCAGGTAATTTTACCGTTTCCGTCCAGGTCGTCGTAACCATCTTCGTTCATTTTTCCATCCCGGTCATCATCTGTTTGCGATGCGTTGCCTTGTCGCTCATATTGCAGCGGCGAAAAATATTGTTCCATGGCATCCGGGCTCATATTTGGGAAAACATAGAAGCTGGTTACCGTTAACAGTTTTTTTATACTGTCTGTATTGCCGGATTGCAAAAGTCTTTCCGCAAAGCCAAGGGCCATTTCCATTCCCAGCAAATGGTTGCCTTCCACGCCACCCACTACAGCAATCGCCGGTTTTGTTTCGGTGTTACCGGTGCCGATAGTCAGCATCCACACATCTTTACCGCCGGTTGTTTTGGCGATGGATTTTATTTTTAATAATTGTGGCCAGGCTTTCGCAAGCGCGTTGATACGAGTTGTTTGCTGCGCGTAATTGCTATAGTTTGATTGTGCCTGCATACAGGCGGTTGCCAATAATGCCAGCAGTGCAGTAGTAATTAATTTCATGATGCAGTCTTGGTGTTTTACCGGCTAAATATAATTAAATAACCGGCTTCACGGCGGTTCGGTTAAAA
>JBDSEV010000047.1:0-16311 GCA_039919885.1 Chitinophagaceae bacterium | reverse complement strand
ATACAACTCCGGAGCAGGTGAACGTCGTAGTAAACGCATGGACTGTCGCGGCAGGTTGAACCCCTGCAGGGTTCTGCTTATGCTTCGATACTGATCCCCCGGTTTCACCGGGGGCTACGCTTGTTCAACCCCTCCGGGGTTATCCGGTAACCGCCATCAAGCGCAAGCCTGAACGGGTTAAACAATAGTAACCATGCGTGCAACCTTGGTAAGGCAAAATATAAGAATACAACTCCGAAGGAGTTGAACGTTTATGAAAATCATTGGTAACGCTGACCTGCAGACGCAAGCCTGAAGGGCTTGAACAATAGTAACCCTGGGTGCAACCCAGGGAAGGCAAAATATAAGAATACAACTCCGGAGCAGGTGAACGTCGTAGTAAACGCATGGACTGTCGCGGCAGGTTGAACCCCTGCAGGGTTCTGCTTATGCTTCCATATTGATCCCACGGTTTCACCGGGGGCTACGTTTGTTCAACCCCTCCGGGGTTATGCCGTATCGTCCGTCAAACGCTGTTGCGGATTTCAGGAGATAGAAAACCTATTACTCATTGAATGGCAATAAGATCGCGCTATCGCCAGCATTCAACGTAAAGTGCAGGCGACTAATTAGCCAACTGGCCGGCAGAAAATTAAGGCAATTCATAAGTTGAACGTGATGGAAGGACGAATACTCCGCAGCCTTTCTGCAACCCCGTTGAACGCTGCGTTTTGATCAGCAGTATTTAGTCGAGCAAGGCTGGGCGCTGCGTAATCTCATGATAACAAATTCTATTTTCCGCAAAATAATGCAAGACCATGCTTTTCCTGGTCTTTGTTTTGTCTACATGTGGTTCGCCACCGTGAAAAAGATTTGCATGCCAGATTAGTACATCCCCTTTTTTAGCAGTAAAAACGCTTTTTGTAATTCCGTTTTCCAGTATCTTATCTCCTATCATTTTTTCGTATTGTGAATAGTCTTTATTACCAGTTAGAAACAAATTGCCTTCGTTACGGTAGTCTTCATTTAAATAGTAAGGCAATTTATGGCTACGCGGGTAATAATGTAAAGGTCCATTGTCAAGTGTTATATCCTCCAGTGCAATCCACACACCCAGAAGGCCACCCAGCGGAAAAGTTGTCATGTGTATACTGTCCGAGTGTGTATGTTGTTCGCTCCCCATTGTAAAGTTTATACTTTGAAATAATTTAACGTCTTCCTGAATTAATGCTGACAGTAGTTCCAACAGTTCTTTACGCTCACCAATACTTCTCAATAATTTCGATTGACGGATAGCGAACATTATTTTATTTCCGTGGCTAATACCTACTTTTTTTTCTTCTAATAATTTATCGATCTCGTTATTTATATCCCCTACGGTGCGCGCATCTAAATATTGCGACAGAACAGCATATCCTTCGTTTTCGAAATGCAAAAGGCTTTCCTGGGTTTGAATATCCAGGTTGCGAAAACCTGTTGTTTCCATCATCTTTGAAATGTGGCCAGTACTTGTAAGCAACTTTTTATCAAGATTTTTAAAATCCTTACTCGAAACCGGAGAGAAATAAAATTTCTTCAATCCAAGTTTTTTATACAAGCTTAAATTATGCAGCAATTTTTTCTTATTAAAAATATTGTACAGGATGTACAGTAGCTTTATTCTTCTAAGCATGCCATTGCGATTTTTGTTTCCATGTGCTGGTAATTTTAATTGCTGTTAGCGCTTAAATATACGAAACTCCCCCATCCAAAATATGCGTAGCGTTCTACCTGGAGCAATACAAATGGAAGCGACTAAGAAAAGCAATTGAAGGCAGGCAATGAAGCTTAGTAACCCCAACATCAGGCAGGCGCCGAACCCTGTTAAAAAACGGTTTGTTCGTGTAGCCGCAAAACCGCAACACGCTTTTCATGTGCAGGGTATTAGCATTGCCATAAAAACTTCGCCTGTCCGTCGACCACACAGTCAAATAAATAGGGCAACCCCTTCACCGCCGAAGTTCATGACAGTTCGATGGTCGGGCCCCTCCTCTAACTGGGCCACAAATCTCATCGGATTATTACAACAATCACAAGTATTTGCACATAGCTAAATTAATAATCCATTGCCCGGTAAAAAGCCAAATTGAAAAAGAAAAGGCCGGAAAACGGCTTCCGTATGCCCCCCATTTTTGCAGACCCCCATGTTAGCGGTTCGTTGTTTATGCGTTACTCAGTTACTGATTTTTACTGAGCTGTTCTGCCAACCCAACAAGAAGTCCTTCTGTTCCACGAATGTAGCAGAGCTTATATACATCTTCATACTGAACAACTTCTCCAACAAGTACAGCACCATTCTTAATTAATCGGGGGACTAATTCGTCAAGATTGTCAACTCTGAACATAACGCGTAAGTATCCAAGTGAATTGACTGGTGCTGTCCTATGGTCTGAAACTGTTGCTGGTATCAGAAATCTCGAAATTTCTAAACGGCTATGTCCATCGGGCGTAACCATCATAACAACTTCGACTGACTGGTTTCCAAGACCTGTTACCCGACCTGCCCACTCACCTTCTACCGTACCACGCCCTTCCACTTTTAGTCCTATCTCTGAAAAAAAAGAAATTGCATTGTCCAGGTTTTCAACGACAATGCCAATATTATTCATTTCAATTAAATTACTTTTCTCCATTGCCTGTTTTTGCTGTGTCATTTAACGAGTTAATATTTTGTTCCTTGAGTTTTTCCAGTGCGTTTTTCATTGCGGTTACCTGTTCTGCTGCGTGTCCTTGCCAAATTTTAACTTCACCAACAACTCTAAACGGTTCCGTGGAACGATAAGACATTGTTGGATTGCCCGGAAACCTTTTGTCGGTAAGGTCGGGGTCGTTTTCAATTGCTCCTGTTGGTTCAACTAAATAAATTCTTTCTTGTCCTTCTCCAACGGCAAGTTCGGCTCCCCAAATTGCTGCGTCAAGTGTCGCTGATAAAAAAATGTATCCTGCATTATTTCTTTGTCCATAATTTGAATTGTAACCAACTTCAATTAAGTCGCCACTTTTTAAGTCGGCTTTTGTCCCGTGAAAATAAGTTTGGGCGAATGGTGTCGGACTTTTCTGATTTGATATATTATTTTCCTTACTATTTGCCATTTCCTAAAATTTTTGTCTACTGTTAGTTACTATTTGCAGGGTGGCTTTATTGAAAAAGTCGCCTGACTGATCAGCTATGCAAAAATACCTATTGCAAATCCGTCGGCGTCAGTAGCACAAAACCCAATCCTCTGTTCGTTGTTCTTGTTCTTGTCATCGTTTAATATCTACTATTTACCGTGTTGGGCAATTTCTTTTGGAAACTTATCAGCAACTAAATTTAAATTAATATTATGTTCTAAAAATGCTTTAAGTCCTGCCAGCACAATTGTAAAACCGCCTGTAGCGTCTTTAAGCACTTCTATAAGTTCGTCGCCTGTTTCGTCAAATCCGTAATGTTTTATTGTTACAAATGTTGTCCCGTCGCTCAAAGTTTTAAAGTCAAAATCGACTGTTGTGGGTGGGTTGGTCGTAAACCAACTAATAGTAATCTTTTTGTCGGTTAAGATTTCTGTCGCAATAACCTTTGTCGAGAAGTTATACATTTCCCAGGTCCAGGTTACCTCTTTGCCAACTTCTAAGATGTCACTCCCGTTTGTGAACCAAAAATGTTTAGTCAATTCTGGGTTAATAAATGCCTGGAAAACTTCTGAAACAGGTTTTCTAATTCGCATTTGTGCTTCTGAATATTTTAGATTATTGTCAAGCATGTATTTTATTTTTTTGTATTTTAAAACTGTGTAGGGTGTCGGTCTGCAATGACAACTAACTCATAAACGTACACTGCCCGCCTCCCCAACCGAACACAAGCATTCGCAAACAATTACAGACACTCATGCAATAAACGTCTACAATCAACTATAAACATTTGCAGGGATACAAGGAGAGGCAGGTTAAATCGTTTTAAAAATAAGGCTTCTCCAACAAATGCACAATTTTTAATAGGTGGGAATTGGCGTTGCCGCGTTAAGGTGCTCCTATGAAAACCTACCGTACAAGTGTGCGACGCAACGATGCCGCCCAAAGCGATCTTCGCCCGGTCCATAAAAAAAGCTGCCTCCAAAGAGACAGCTTTTATAAATGTGATAGACAATTTACTTACCCAACAAATTGCTTGCGGATGATGTTGAGCGCACCACCGGCTTTAAACCATTCTATCTGTTGTTCATTGTACGTATGGTTGGCAGAAATAATATCCGATTTACCGTCTGCATGGTGCAACACCAGCGCCAATGCCTTACCGGGTGCAAATTCCTGCAGGCCCAGGATATCAATGGTATCGTCTTCCTGTATCTTATCGTAATCAGTCTTTTCTGCAAACGTTAGCCCGAGCATACCCTGTTTTTTGAGGTTGGTCTCGTGAATGCGCGCAAAAGATTTTACCAGCACCGCACGCACCCCCAGGTGACGGGGCTCCATAGCCGCATGTTCGCGGGAAGAACCTTCGCCATAATTCTCATCGCCCACTACAATGGTACCAATGCCCGCTGCTTTGTATGCACGCTGCGTGGCGGGTACCGGACCGTATTCGCCGGTGAGCTGGTTCTTTACTTTATCGGTTTGCTCATTGTAAAAATTAAGCGCACCAATAAGCATGTTGTTGCTGATATTGTCCAAGTGACCACGGAATTTTAACCAGGGCCCGGCCATGGAAATATGATCCGTGGTACATTTTCCTTTTGCTTTTATGAGCAGCTTCAGGCCTTTTAAATCGGTGCCTTCCCACGCAGCAAAAGGATCCAGCAATTGTAACCGCTTGCTGGCAGGATCCACTTTTACCTGTACGCCGCTGCCATCTGCTGCAGGCGCCTGGAAACCGGGATCGTCCGCTGCAAAACCATGCGGCGGTAATTCAAACCCAGACGGGGCTTCGAGTTTTACTTTTTCGCCTTTGTCATTAGTGAGCGTATCGGTTAACGGATTAAAAGATAAATCGCCCGCAATGGCCAGCGCCGTTACCAACTCCGGTGAACCTACAAAAGCAAATGTATTGGGGTTGCCATCCGCACGTTTCGCAAAATTGCGGTTGAAAGAATGGACAATGGTATTCTTCTCAGCTTTCTCCGCTCCTACCCTGTCCCACATACCAATACAGGGACCGCAGGCATTCGCAAATACGGTGGCGCCTATTTTATCAAACACGCCCAGGAAACCATCGCGCTCAATAGTAAAACGCACCAGCTCACTGCCAGGGGTAATTGTAAATGCTGATTTTAATGTTAATCCTTTTTCGGTTACCTGTTTTGCCAGGCTTACGGAACGGGCAATGTCCTCATAAGAAGAGTTGGTACAACTGCCAATCAACCCCACTTCAATTTTAGTAGGCCAGCCATTGGCGGCCGCCGCTTCTTTCATTTTAGAAATGGGCGTTGCCAAATCGGGCGTGAATGGTCCGTTGAGGTGTGGTTCCAGTTCGGATAAATTAATTTCTATCACCTGGTCGAAGTAATCTGCCGGGTTGGCGTATACTTCCGGATCTGCGGTCAGGTGTTCTTTGATGCCATCGGCCAGGGCGGCAATTTCTTCGCGACCAGTTGCTTTTAAATAACGGCTCATGCTGTCATCATATCCAAAGGTGGATGTGGTAGCGCCAATTTCCGCACCCATATTACAAATGGTGCCTTTGCCGGTGCAACTCATGGAAGTAGCGCCTTCACCAAAATATTCTACTACTGCACCGGTACCGCCTTTTACGGTAAGGATGCCGGCAACTTTTAAGATAACGTCTTTGGGGGCTGTCCAGCCACTGAGTTTGCCCGTCAGTTTAATTCCAATCAGCTTCGGAAACTTAAGTTCCCAGGGCAGGCCGGCCATCACATCGCAGGCATCGGCACCGCCTACACCAATGGCAATCATACCAAGGCCGCCGGCATTAACGGTATGCGAATCGGTACCAATCATTAAACCACCGGGGAAAGCATAGTTCTCCAGTACTACCTGGTGAATGATGCCCGCGCCGGGTTTCCAGAAACCGATGCCGTATTTATTGGATACAGAAGCCAGGAAATCATAAACTTCGCTGCTTTCGTTTACGGCACGTACCAGGTCGGTCTTGCTGTTGTCTTTTGCCACAATGAGGTGGTCGCAATGGACGGTGCTGGGCACAGCCACTTTGTTTCTGCCGGCCTGCATAAACTGCAGCAGGGCCATCTGGGCGGTGGCATCCTGCATGGCCACGCGGTCCGGCGCAAAATCCACGTAGCTTTTACCTCTTTCGTGCGCTGCGGTAGCGTCTCCCTGCCAAAGGTGGGCATACAATATTTTTTCTGTAAGGGTAAGGGGGCGTCCAACTGTTTTCCGTGCGGCGCTGATGCGGCCTGAGAAACTGCCGTACAGCTTTTTAATCATGTCCAGGTCAAATACCATAGTGTATTGTATTTAGGTGTTAGCGACGGTGTTGCAGGCGCTGGAAAAAACGAAAGCTTTTTCGGGCTGCGGGCACCGCCGTTTAAAAGTGATGCGAATTTACCAAAAAAACCTTGGGAATAAAAGCTTTCTGCGTTTCGGCCTTTTTGGTTGGCGGCGGTGAAAGTTTTTTACGAGGGAGGCGCGGGAGGGTTTGCCACGGCTGCAGGGGAAGTTTTACCACAGCGGCCCGGGAGGTATTACCACGGAGAAAGCGCAGGTTTTTTCACGGAGTCGCCGGAGGCTTAGGCCACAGCGTTTACTGAACGGATACGTTTTTCTCGTTATCCCCGGTGACACGCCTCCTCTAACCGCTGTGGTAAAATCCTGCAACGCTGTAGTTGCTGTTTTACCAATCACTTACAACGCATGCTTTGAGGTCTTGCGATTTTGATTTATATTCACATTCATGAAACGTTTTAAGCAGTTTGTAGAGTGGCAGGTGTTTGGCGTCTGTTCTTATATTGGCGATAAAATGGGCATCGCCTCTGCTACCATACGTAAATATTTTATTTATATTTCGTTTCTCACCATGGGATCTCCGGTAATTATTTACCTCTTTATTGCTTTCTGGATGAATGTGAAAAATTATATTCTTTCAGCAAGACGCAATCCACTCCGTTACCGTTAATTATTTTTATTCTCTTTTATTCAATCTACCTGCAAGTAATAGCCGCGGATGTTTTTTTTAAGTACAATCATACGGACTATAAATAGTTGCTGCGCTGCAAAACTGCGGGCTGCTGCTGACAGAACGTTTTTTATGCGGATGGCAGTAAAGATGGAAACAAAAAACCCGGATGGTAAACTTTAGTCGCGACGATATCAAACACGTGATGGAAATAGAAGCAGTGCTCCTGCGCGGCGTTTTTCAAGCGGCCCCCATGATACCGCAACTTGCCAAAATGGTAAATATTAATTCGACCAGGATAAAAAATAATTTTAAAACCGTTTACGGACTGCCCAGCTACCAGTATTTTCAGAAAGCCCGGATCTGCGCTGCCAGGGATGTATTGCAAACCAGTAACTATTCGGCAAAGCACGTGACCATGGAACCCGGCTATACCAACCTGCATTATTTCAACGTTTGTTTCAAGAAAGAATTTGGCCTGCTAAAAAGCCGGCTAAACGACGACAGCTAAATCCAGCTGGAATACTTGTTTCTTTGCTGCGGAACTAAAATTTTGGCGCCGTTGCGCGGAAAAACCCATTAACTGTTCTACCATTTGCACTATAAAACCTTATCCGGTTAATCAAATGCCTTTTCCGGGCATAATATGTGGTGTACCTATCGTACCATTAGCAGTTAAATGTCGTTTAAGAAGCGTAACAAAGCAAAACACAGCGTAAGCATTAACCATAAGCAACAGGATATGATAAAACTAGGACCCGATAATTTAAGATTCGATGGCAACGGTTTGCCGGAGTTTGTAGCGGAAGTGACCCAACACAAGTTTGGTAAAAAAATAACGCTGAAAGAGCAATACGCCAGCGGGGATTATAAATTGCTGGAATTCAACAATGGGTTTTTCGCATATGTATCCAATTACATTGTGCACGATGATTTTGAATTGGAGCTTAGCTCTATTAAGGAAGATTATGTTGCACTGCACATTAACCAGATACAGGCTGGCGCCGAATTTGAAATTGCCCTTAACCAGCAGCCGGTATCGTACGACGATAAAGTAATCAATTCCATTTTTTTGACCGCGGCCAGCGACAGCGTACAGATAAAAGGATCCAGCGGCGCCTGCGTTAACCGGCTGAAAATTATGGTACCAAAAAAATGGATTGCGCACCAGGTGCCTGGTTTTACGCCCGACTTGCTGCATACCTACCTGGGCATGAGCACAGAGCGATTGTATTTTGATGGCATGGACAATACGTACCGCAGCATGGTTGATAAAGTAATGAATACAGAAGACAGTGCTTTGTACTTATCCGTTACCCAGGATATCATTGCCGTAATAACCGAACGTTTTTTTAACCGGCTTATCATAAAATTAATGAAGAACCAGCAGGGAAGCGAGTGGAATAACCGCGTGGCATAAGCAACGTATGCAGGATTGTTCCGGCCGGCATCCTTTCTGCACCCGTGAAACAATTCCACTGAAACCAACAATATTCCCTACCTGATAAGTCCGGCTAGCGCCGGACTTATTTTTTATTTTCACTAAACCGTTTTTCAGACAACCGCCTTCCTGAGTTTCACCAGTTGTTGCAGCAATCCTTCCAACAGATCCAGCTTTAGCATATTGGCGCCATCGCTCAATGCTTTCGACGGATCGGGATGGGTTTCAATAAACAATCCGTTGGCACCGGTTGCGATGGCCGCTTTGGCAATGGTACCAATCAGTTGCGGGTTGCCGCCCGTTACGCCGGAAGTCTGGTTAGGCTGTTGCAGTGCATGCGTTACATCCATCACCACCGGTGCCTGGTGCGCCTGCATCCAGGGTATATTGCGAAAGTCAACCACCAAATCCTGGTAGCCAAACGTATTGCCCCGCTCCGTCAGTATTAATTTTTCATTGCCCGCTTTGCGAATTTTATCAGCCGCAAATTTCATGGAAGGCCCGCTGAGGAACTGGCCTTTTTTTACATTCACCACTTTACCGGTGGCAGCAGCCGCTAATAAGAGATCTGTTTGCCGGCAGAGAAAAGCGGGAATCTGCAACACATCTATGTATTTGGCTGCAATGGCCGCTTCTTCGTGCGCGTGGATGTCTGACGTAGTAGGTAATTTATAGGTGGCACCGGTTTTTTGAACGAGCGCCAGCGCAGTTTCATCACCTATGCCCGTAAAGGAAGCGGCACTGGTGCGGTTGGCCTTCCGGTAAGAAGCTTTAAAAATATAAGGGATGCCAAGGTTTTTACAAATGCTGTACACTTTATCCGCCACTTCCATCACCAGTGCTTCGCTTTCCACTACGCAGGGACCGGCTATCAGAAAAAAATTTTTCTCGTCGTAGTCCTGGCCTGCAAAAAGGTCCTGTAAGAATTTTTCCATGGCGCAAAGATAAGTTGATTGGCTGAGTAGTGTATTGCCGCCGCGGTGAGGGTCGCCAACAGCAACCGCCGTTTGTTGAAGCAACGGCAGCAGCATGGATCAAGCGGCTGCATCCGGTTGCACGATCGATTACCCGTTATCAGTTCGTATAACGATTGCTGGATGGCCCCTCGGACGCGCGCGCCGCCTGCACTTTGCAACCCCGGCACCGTTTCCAAAGATTTGGTGCGTCGCCATCCACCAACCCATCGACAATAAAGACACAACATATGAATGCCGCTTTCATAATACCACATGCCTATTGATTCGTCGATCCTTCATGCTATCTCCCAATTTACTATTTTTGGAAAAGGGCTTAAACCATTGATATGATTAAAGACAAAATACTGGTTATTGGCGCAAGCGGGCAGATAGGCGTAGAACTAACACTTGCGCTGCGCAAGTTATACGGCAATGCAAATGTGGTAGCATCCGATTTGCGCGAACAAAATCCGCTGCTGGAAGGCACGGGGCCTTATGTGAGCCTGGACGTGATGAACAAGGAGATGCTGCATGTGCAGGTGATACGACAAAACTTCACGCAAATTTATTTGCTGGCGGCAATCTTATCCGCAACGGGCGAAAAAAATCCCCACCTGGCATGGAACCTCAATATGACCGGCCTGCTGAATGTGTTGGACATAGCCCGGGAAGAAAAGATCCGCAAAGTGTACTGGCCCAGCTCTATTGCAGTATTTGGCCCCACCAGTCCCAAGCAAAATTGTCCGCAACAAACCATTATTGAGCCATCCACGGTATACGGCATCAGCAAATACGCCGGTGAATTCTGGTGCAACTACTACCATAACCGGTTTGGGATAGACGTTAGGAGCATTCGGTACCCGGGATTAATCAGTTATAAATCTGCGCCCGGTGGTGGCACCACGGATTACGCGGTAGAAATTTTTCATGAAGCGCTGGAAGAAAAAACCTATGAATGTTTTCTCCAGGAAGACACCTACCTGCCCATGATGTACATTGCCGATGCCATCCGGGGCACCATTGAACTGATGGAAGCACCGGCGGATAAAATTTCCATCCGTACTTCTTACAACCTGTCGGGCATGAGTTTTTCGCCCAAACAAATTGCGGCTGCCATCAAAAAACACATTCCTGATTTTACCATTTCTTATAAACCGGATTACCGGCAGGCCATTGCCAACAGCTGGCCGCAAAGTATAGATGATACAATAGCGCGCAACGACTGGGGCTGGAAAAATGAATATGATTTGGAAAAGATGACCAAAGAGATGCTGGATAATTTATCGCCGGCGCTGTTGCGCACTACGCCGGTGTAAAAATTTGCCGGGCGGCAACAAAGGATTTATGGCCCGATGCCATACGCAGCGTGTCGGATGCCGTAGTGGCACCCGTTGTAAGTGTGATTACGCTTACTTTACTACCCGGAAGTCGGGGAAGGTTCTGAGTTCTTCGTCCGTTGTTTCTGCATCATTCGCCTCTGCGCGGGAAGTGCCTTCTTTGCACCACAACAGCAAATCGTCCAGCTGTGCCTGATCACCGGTGGCAACAATCTTTACCGCCTTGTCTGGAAGATTTCGGACAATGCCCCTAATACCGAGCGCGCTTGCTTTTTCCTGCGCGCCCTGCCGGAAGTTTACGCCCTGCACTTTACCGCGGATAATAATTGAAATGGTCTTCTGCATGGGTGTAAGGTATTCATTTAGAAACGAAACAGCGCGCGCGTTAATTGGTACCAGAATTTCAGCCTTACGGGACTGGCGGAACCATCGAAGTCGTGGCGCTTTCGAACTGAAAAATTATCGGCCGCGCGCCACAACAAGATTAGCGCGCCGCACGCTAGAAATACCGCCCCGATGGGGCTCAACCAACCGCTACGCTTGCATTGCTACCAAAATATCAGCCCTCCGGGCCTCGAGGAACTGTTGAAGTCGCTGCCTTTCTAGCCGAAAAAATAACGATGGGAACGCCTTATCCGTGGATCCGGCAGTTATGGAACTGACAGCCCCATCGGGGCGGCATTTTGGTAGATCGAATACATTATACGACGTTCAGCCCGAGCAGGGCGGCATTTTGAAGACCGCGCGTAGATTGGCCAACTGTAGGCCCGGCGGAGCGCCGGTTCTACAACAACATTTTACGCGTATAATTGACCTTTTTTACTGCGAATAATAATGTATTTTGTACACCATGATAGTAAAAGGTTGTTCTGGCAAACAGTGGTTATTCATTTTTCCTGTATTGTTTATTTTTCTGCACATACATCTGCAGGCGCAGCAAAATACCCCCGGTAATTGGTGGAGGGCACAGTTGATCAGGGCCGACGGAAAAAACATCGTTTTTAATTTTGAATGGCTTACCGAAAAGGGAAAACCGGTATGGTACATCCGAAACGCCAGCGAGCGCATACGGGTGCCCGATATAATGGTAAAAGGAGACTCCCTGTTAATACAAATGCCTTTGTTTGAATCAGCGTTTAAAATAAAGAAAAGCAAGGATGGCGCCTCACTCACCGGCAATTGGATAAAAGGGGGCTCAGTGAAAACGTTGGTGATGCCATTTTCAGCTGTGAGGGGTGGGCAACGCTTTAACCGGGGCGAAGATGCGACCTGGAATATTGATGGCCGCTGGGCCGCGGAATTTATTAATAAAGATTCGGCCTATCCTGCCATCGCCGAGTTTACACAACGGATGAATTACCTTACCGGCACTTTCTTAAACCCTACAGGCGATTTCCGTTTCCTGGAAGGCAATATCAGCAATGACACGCTGCGATTGTCTAGTTTCGACGGGGGCCATGCATTTCTGTTTACCGCACTTATCAGCGATAAAAACAGCATTACCAACGGATGGTTTTATTCGGGCGCGGTATATAAACAACCCTGGCAGGCAGTGAAGAATGATACCGCTACCCTGCCCGAAGACGACGTGGCCATGTACCTGCGCGCAGGTGAAGAGAAATTGCACTTTAAATTCAAGGACCTTGAAGGGCGGACCGTTTCAATTGACGATGACCGATTTAAAAATAAAGTAGTGGTGGTACAGCTGATGGGAAGCTGGTGCCCGAATTGTATGGATGAAACCGCGTTCCTGAGCAGCTATTATACACAAAACAAACAGCGCGGCATTGAGGTGGTATCGCTGGCCTACGAATACAGTACCGACCGGGCGCGGTCTGTAAAGTCGCTTAAAAAATTTCAGCAACGGTTCAATGTGCAATATCCAATGTTGATTACAGACGTGACGGTCAATGATTCGCTGCGGACCGAAAAAACACTGCCTGAATTAACACCCATCAAAGTTTTTCCTTCGTCCGTTATCCTGGATAAACATGGCCGGGTACGAAAATTGGACACGGGTTTTAACGGGCCTGGTACCGGTGACCATTACCTGCAGTATAAAAAAGAATTTGAAGCTACCATCAATAGTTTGCTGGAAGAGTAAAGTACCTGCCTTCACGCTACATTTTCATCCTGTCTGTATATTAGAAATTGATAAACGACAGCAATTCTTCAAGGTATCGTTGATCGGTTTCATCGAACTCGTTGTAATCCGAACTGTCCACATCCAGCACGGCTACCACTTCTTTATTGCGCAGCATAGGTACCACTATTTCCGATTTGGATAAACTGCTGCAGGCAATATGGCCGGGGAATTTTCCTACATCCGGAACAATCAATGTTTTTTGCTGTTGCCAGCTGCTGCCACAAACCCCCCGTCCCTTACTAATGCGCGTGCATGCCACCGGGCCCTGGAACGGCCCCAGCACCAGCTCCTCTTTTTTAACAAGGTAGAAGCCTACCCAAAACCAGCCGAACTGTTGTTTCAGCGCGGCAGCCGTATTGGCCAGGTTGGCGATTAGATCAGGCTCGCCTTGCAACAGCGCTTTTACCTGCGGCAGTAGTGCCTGGTACTGTGCCGATTTGGAACCCGCGATGATGTGTAAATCTTCTGCCATTTTTACAAAGATAAGCTGATCGCAGCAGCGCTTTTAGCTACGCAGTGCAGCTGCTATCTGACCAGCACGGAAGTGCCTTTGAGGAAAACTTTCTGCCCGGAATCGTGATCGGTATACCGAAGCATCCAGGCGTAGGTACCGGTGCTCTGTAAACTTCCTTTTAGTTTGCCATCCCATTTCTGCGTCCAGTCGGAGCTATGAAAAACCAACTGTCCAAGCCTGTTATATACATTAAATTCGAGGTTGTCTGCTTTGAATGCATTGAGTGGGTACAGGTAATCGTTCACCCCATCGTTGTTTGGCGTAAATGCATTGGGCACAGCAATGTAACAAGTACGCAATACTTTTATCCTGGCAGTGGCAGTATCAAAACAATGTGCACTATTTTCAACAACCAGTTGTGCTGTATATACTTTTTCCGCACCAATAACGGGATATTTTTGTGGAGACGGGGTTTCCTGCGTATAGGTATAACCGTTACCAAAGTTCCACCAGTAGTTTGTAACCGCACCGGTACTGTTATTTTTAAATACGGCAGCATCTTCGGGACACAATATCCCGCCGGTTTGGAATCCAGCTTTCAGTTTATTGTCAAGCAAAATATTCTTTACGATGCTGTCTGTACAAAACCCATTCGACACTTTCAGCGAAATTTTGCTTGTTCCCAAAATTGTGAAACACGATTGATTTGCCCGGCGTATTGCTTGCACCGGCCGCATCAAAAATCCAAAGCCATTGGTTCACCTGGTGGTTGCCGTTGTGCGCAAAAACAACAGTATCTTCTTTGCAACCGATAAAAATGGTATAGGCAAAGTCGGCAGACACGGTATCTTTTACCTCAAAACTGGTTGAAGACCCAAGCGGCGTTTCCTGGCCGCACGCATCAATAATATTATTAAAATCTGAACCGCGCCGTATGCTCACTTTATATACACCGCCATTTACTACGGGCGCTGAAAGCTTCAATACAATCGTACTCGTTAAGTCGTTGCCATCGCACACACCTGCCGCGCTGCTAATGGTAACCGGTGCAGGGCCGGTGATAACAAAATCACTGCCGTCTGCGGCTACAGAACTGCAGCGCATCTTATTTGTAAAAACAAGTTCTAACTGACCGGGCGCACATTTTACGGGACTGATGCTGTCAAGCGGTGTTGGTAAAAGCGGTGCAACAGTAAAAGGCAGCTCGTGCCCTTCGGGGATTTCCCGATCGCAGTCGTCCAGCAGTGTATTGATATCCGCTCCTTTTTTTATAGACAACGAATAAGTGCCGGCGGCAAGGGATTGCTTAACATTAGTATTACCGAATCCATGTCAAAACTGCTGGTGCAACCGCTGCCGGTGGCAGATACAACCGTGGCTGCTGCAGGAGAAATGCTGAAATCGCTGCCATCAGCAGCAAGGGAACCACATTTCAGTTTAGCACTGAGCTTCAGCTGCAAGGTGGCTGCGTCGCAGGTTGGCTGCACTTTTTGCAGGTCGGGTAAGTTTGGATCATTAATAACGGCAGTACCGCTGCCGAAAGAAAGTTGATAGCCGCTCTGGTTATCGCTGTAATGGCTGATCATGAGCAGGTAATTGTGGTCTTTCTGCAAGACCGGCATCACGCTAAACCGGTTAATATTTTCGGCCGGATCCGATCCGCACTCCACGTTGCGCACTCCGGCGGCACTGGCGCCTGTTAATCCGGCGGAACCCGACCAATTGCCCACCACAAACAATAGGGCATTGGTGTACACGGCGTCAAGATCCGTAATGCCGGTTACGTCGTATAGCTGCCAGTCGTAGTCATCATTGAGGTTATTGGGCGTGATTAAAAACCCTAGTGTACCGGTCTGGAAACAAGTGAACCTGTACCAGAAAGGATTCTTATCCGCATAGCTGGCGTTGGAGGCGCTGCAACCAGGCACCAGCACGGTGCGGTTGGTACAAATCGGTACAGTGGTCTGCACAAAAATGTCCCTTGTACATAATGGGAATGCGGTTGCGGGCGTTTGCCCCAACGTGCTGCAGCCCTGTGGTCGCTGGGCGTAGGTTTTGCCAACAAAAAATAAGAAAAGAAAAAGCACCCTTATAATCTTCACAAGCATGTAGTATTGACCCGCAAAAATATCGCATCGCTGCAAAAAGCCTGATTAATATTGCTTTCCGTCACAGAATTAACAAATCCGGAAATTACGTTGCTACTCGCACAGGCTCAGCGTTTCGGTTGATTTTGTACTAAACTGCACGAGGTTCACTTTTCCCATTTTATTATAGTGCAGTACCAGGGTACCATAAGACATCTGGAAAGCTTCCCATTCGTCGTCTTTTACCTTGGGGTTGCCCAGAATTTTAAACAAACTGTTGCGGGCTGCACCCATGATGGGCTGCGTAAATTTACCCTGGAATTTTTCTTTTATTTCGATATAATCGCGGTCGGTATAAAAATAAAGATCCTTGTCTTTATAAAAAACACTGGCGCCGCATTTTGCAGTGCCGCCCTCGGCTTCGGTGGCTGTAAAACAAGGAAGTTTTTCCTTTATTTCATCAAAACGGGCGTTGGGTTTCAGGCTGTTTACTTTGCCGTCAATGATGTCCACGGTTATCACATCGCACCGCGACTTGGCAACTAGCTGAGCCTGAGTGGTGAAAATAACCGTTGCGAAAAGTACTGATAAAAATACCTGTTTCATAGATGTAAAATTTTGATGAGATTGGTTTACGTTATACTGTATAAGCAAAATTCCTGCTAAAAATGAGTTTTTGTATCCTCGTTTTCAATACGTTTATCACGGTGGCTTCTGGCCGGCTCGGTGCCGGCGGTTGGCCGCTGCAGTGCAATAGGTTCCTATTTATGATAGCATTGTTATTGTAGTTTGATCTGCTGCGC
>JBDSEV010000026.1:0-30565 GCA_039919885.1 Chitinophagaceae bacterium | reverse complement strand
CGAAAAAAAGTCTGAGCGGGCCGCGTATTACTATTTTGATGCACAGCATATCCAGTTCAGCAGTATCAACGCCAGTTTTAAAAACCTTACCTGGGTAAAAGATACCATCAGCGCAGCAGCTACCCTGAGTACTAAAGAGCGAAGTGGTTTTGAAATAAAAGCCTTTAAGGCCAATATGAAATGGCAGCCCCGCGCCATGGAATTTAACGGACTGGACATACGCACCGGTAAAAGTCACCTGACCGATTACTTCATCATGCGGTACAATAATTTTGATGACATGGGTGATTTCCTGGAGAAGGTGCAAATGAAAGGCGTTTTTAAAAATGCAGTGATTCACAGCGATGACATCGCTTTTTTTGCACCGGAGCTGGACAAATGGAAGAAAGAGATTTTTGTGACGGGGGCTTTACAGGGCAGTGTAGCCAACCTGAAAGGCAAGGGTATTTTTATAAAAGCAGGCAACAGCACCACCCTTAACGGCGATATCTCGTTGAAAGGGCTGCCCGATATTGAAAAAACATTCATCGATTTTAAATCAAATGATTTCCGGACTACCTATGCAGATGTGGTAACGGTGATACCTGCACTAAAAACAATACATGAGCCGCGCCTGGACAGGTTGCAGTTTGTCCGTTTCCGCGGAAACTTTACCGGCTTTATCAAAGATTTTGTTACCACTGGTACCATTGAAACAGGCCTGGGCGTTGTGTTTGCGGATGTGAATATGAAATTTCCTGCCGTAGGCAAACCTACCTATACCGGCAAGCTGTCTTCTACTGGTTTCAACCTGGGTAGTTTTGTTGATTATGACAACCTGGGTAATATCGCTTTCAACGTAGGTATACAGGGCAACAGTTTTGCGATGAAAGATATTCAGGCAAAACTCGACGGTAATATCAGCAACCTCGATTTCAACGGGTACAATTATAAAAATATAAAAGTTAATGGTGATCTGTCCAGGCGCCTGTTTAACGGGGAACTGCATGCAGACGATACGAACCTTGGGCTGAGCCTCAACGGGCTGGTTGATTTCAGCAAAACCGATCCGCGCTTCAATTTTTTTGCCACTGTAGAGAAAGCCAATCTTAAACGGCTGAAACTATACAAAGACGATATTGATTTCAACGGCAACCTTCGTTTTGATTTTACCGGTGATAATATTGACGATTTCCTGGGCACTGCCAAAATTTACGATGCGGCTATTTTTAAGAACGGGCAACGCATCTCTTTTGATTCGCTGACCATAGACTCTAAAAGGACCGGTAACAGCAAAAGTATCGTGGTAGAAAGCAACGAGTTTGATGCGGCGCTTGCAGGGGAGTACAATATCCGCGAGCTACCCACCGCCTTCCAGATTTTTTTAAACAGGTATTATCCAAGCTATATCAATCCGTCCACAAAAAAAATTACCAACCAGAATTTCAGCTTTGTCATCACTACTAAAAAAATTGATGATTACCTCGACCTGGTAGACAAAAACCTAAAGGGATTTAACAACAGCAATATCAGCGGCCGCATCAACAGCAAAGAAAATTTGTTCAACCTGGATGCGGATGTGCCGGAGTTTAGTTACAAGAACATTATTTTTTCTAACACCAACCTGCAGGGCCGTGGTAACCTGGATTCGCTGGGCATGGCACTGAGCGTAGGCGATGTTTCAGTAAATGACAGCCTCCATTTTCCGGGTACTAAAATAAATATCAATTCAGCCAACGATATTTCTAAAATCAATATTACCACCAGTGCCAGCCAGACCCTCAATTCTGCAGATATCTCCGGCAGGTTTCAGACAAGAAGCAACGGATTCAGCGTGGTATTCGATCCTTCAACTTTTGATATCAATGGCAAACGCTGGACGATTGATAAAAACGGCGAATTGACACTTACCCGTGATATTGTAACCACGGAAGGTCTGAAAATTTACAGTGGCGACCAGCAGGTACTGGTCACCTCGCACTTGTCAGAAACCGGCCGCGGTACCGATTTGAATGTAGAATTGAAAAAAATAAACATTGGCGACTTTGCGCCGTTTTTTATAAAAGACATTCGCCTCGAAGGTTTGCTAACCGGGTCTGTGGTGGTAAGCGATCCGTTTGGTAATATGAATGTTGACGTAAATGTGGCGGCGGATCAATTCAGGCTGGATGACGATTCCATTGGCAAGCTGCAGGTAACCACGGCCTACTCAAAAGCATCAGGGCGCGTAATCCTGTCCGGTATATCGGAGAACAAAAATTATAATTTTGATTTGAACGGGTTTATCAATACCCGCGACAGTACCGGTACGGGTATTGACATCACCACCCATATGCGGGATAAGACAAATATTCACCTGCTGGAAAAATATGTGTCGGGCATATTTACCCACCTGGAAGGATTCGCTATGGGCGATCTGCGCGTGGTGGGTAAAGGCAAAAATCTGAAATACCTGGGCAACCTGACCGTTACAGACGCGTCGCTGATGGTAGATTATACCAAATGTGTATACCGCATACCAAAAGCAGAGGTAAAGATGCAGGAAGACGGCATCGACTTTGGCAGTTTCCAGATAAAAGATGTGCTGAACAACACGGCCGATGTACAGATTGGCAAACTGTACCACAACAATTTTAAAGACATGGCCTTTGATTTTCGGGTGAAAACAAACCGCCTGTTACTACTTAATACCACTAATACCGATAACAAACAATTTTACGGGAGGGCCATCGGCAAAGCCACGTTCGTTTTTAAAGGGCCGCAGGAAGACATGCGGATGGATATAGAAGGAGAGGCCACGGATAGCACTGTTATCAGCCTGCCCATCAGCAGCAGCCGCGTAAATGGCGAGGCCGATTTTCTTAGCTGGAAAGTCTATGGAAAAGAAATGCAGGAGAACGGTAAAAAGAAGATAGAGAGTAACATGACGGTGAACCTTAAAATGACGGCCAATAATTTTGCAAGAATAAACGTGATACTGGATGAAGCTGCGGGCGACCAGATAAGTGCGGTTGGGCATGGTATCCTGGATATGCGGGTAGGCACCAGCGAGGATTTATCATTAAATGGAAGGCTGGATATAGACAAGGGCGACTATACATTTACTTTCCAGTCCATAAAAAGGAAATTCAAGCTTCGTACCGGGGAATCCAATTACATACAATGGAATGACGACCCCTATGATGCGGATATAAACGTGGTGGCGGAATACACGGCACCCAATGTGCGGTTCAGTGACTTGGGTACCAATAACAACCCCTCGCTTTCTGTACTCAACCCGGGCGTTAGAAATTATGTGGGGGATGTACTGGTAAGAACCGCCATCACCGGCAAATTGAAAAACCTCAATTTTAAATTTGATATTGAACTGCCTACCAATAGTTCGCTGGCCAACAACCCCGATGCAACTGAACTGCTGAAACTGATTGAGCGCGATGAAAATGAAAGAAACAAACAGAGTTCGTTGCTGATTGTGTTCAATAGTTTTGGACCGCTGTCCAATTCTTCCAATGCATTCAACGCAGGAAAATCTGCATTTGAAGGCATCTTTCTTAATAGTATTTCCGGCATTGTTTCCAACCAGCTCAGCAAGGCGTTCAGCAATGTGCTGGCCAACGTATTTAAAGATCCTACTTTCCGCATCAACATCAATGCCTCTGCTTACAGCGGTACAGCGCTGGCTGACGTGGCTACGCAAACGCAGTTTCTGCCAGACCGCGTGAATGCGAATTTTTCTATCAATAAAAGTTATTTTAATGAACGGCTTACGTTTATTGTGGGCAGTGCGCTAGACTTTGGGCTGAACAATACCACCGTCGCAAATACCAGGAACAACCTGCAGTTTCTGCCGGACGTAACCGCGCAGTTGAAATTAACTTCGGATGGAAAGATATTGTTTAATCTTTTTTACCGCGAGAACCGCAGTTTCCTGAGCAGTCTAACGGGTAAGCAGAGCCGCAGTGGTGCCAGTATTTCTTACCGCAAAGAATTTGAAACCATTGATGAGTTGTTCCGGAAAAAACCCAAACCGGTTAAGCCTGCTGTGGTGGAGAACCCGTAAAAGTAACTGCCTACCTCCTTACGGCCATTGCTTAGTCATTCATCAAAAGGCGGTTGTGCTAGTAACGCAGCTTAATAAGGCAAAGGTGTCGAATGCTTATACCTTTTTCAAGATTTCGTGCCCCAGTTTATCTCTTTTTGTTTGCAGGTATTTTTCATTGTGGGGATTGGGGATGGCTTCAATAGGCACAGTTTCTACTATTTCAATGCCATAGCCCAGCAGGCCCGCTCTTTTCTTGGGGTTGTTGCTCATCAAACGCAAGCGGGTAACACCCAGGTGGCGGAGTATCTGCGCACCGATGCCGTAGTCGCGCTGGTCCATCTGGAAACCCAAATGAAGGTTGGCTTCTACCGTATCCATGCCTTCTTCCTGTAATTTATAGGCGCGCAATTTGTTCATCAGCCCGATGCCGCGACCTTCCTGGTTCATATATAATATAATACCCTTGCCTTCTTTTTCAACCATCTGCATGGCTTTCTGGAGCTGTTCACCGCAATCGCAGCGCAATGAACCCAGGATGTCGCCCGTAAAACAGGAAGAATGCACCCTGGTTAAGACCGGCTCATCTTTTTGCCATTCGCCCTTTATGAGTGCCAGGTGTTCATTGCTGGACGCTTTTTCCTTAAAAGCCACTAGTTTAAAATGGCCGAACTTAGTGGGCATATCCACCCGCACCACTTCTTCTATCAGCGAATCGGTCTTAAGCCGGTATTCAATCAGGTCTTTGATGGAGACGAGTTTGAGGTCATATTTTTTCGCGATTAATTTCAATTCCGGAAGCCTTGCCATGCTGCCGTCTTCGTTCATAATTTCTACCAGCACGCCGGCGGGTTCAAAGCCAGCCAGCCTGGCGAGGTCGGTGGTAGCCTCTGTATGCCCGGCCCTGCGCAGCACGCCGCCTGTCTTTGCGCGTAAGGGAAATATATGTCCGGGCCTGCCCAAATCGGTTGCTTTGGTTTCGGGGTTTATTAAAGATTGAATGGTCTTAGCCCGGTCTTGTGCGGAAATCCCGGTTGTACAACCATTGCCGAGCAGATCAACGGACACTGTAAAAGCGGTTTCATGCAGGGCAGTATTGTTGTTTACCATCAGTTCCAGGCCCAGCGCATCGCAGCGCTCTTCCATGAGGGGTGTACAAATAAGGCCCCGTCCATATTTACTCATAAAATTAACCGCCTCTGGGGTAGCGCTACTTGCGGCCATTACAAAATCGCCCTCGTTCTCCCTGTCCTCGTCGTCCACCACTACAATCATCTTGCCCAGCTTTATGTCTGCTATGGCACTTTCAATACTATCCAGCATATCGGTGAAAATTTATACAAAAGTAACGATTGCGGGAGGCTTAATGTTTAAATATAATTGGCCGCAGCATCCTTGTCCAACAGGAATACCGAACGGCAAACCACTTCGCTTGTTATTTTATGTGTGTGGTTAAAAACGCATGTCCGGCGCTTCGCAGCAAATACGCAGCGTGTCAAAAAAAATAGTACGCTACTGTAAACAACTTATGCAGCTTTCAGCAGCAGCTCTTTGCCTATTGTCCGGAAACATTTATGTTTGCTTTAACAATCGTTCAAAATCCCTTTCTTTGTACAACGATAAACTCAAAACTATATGCTTAAGAAAATCCCAGGCTTCTTAACATTGCTCCTGTTAGCTAGTATTGCTTCTTCTTTGCATGCACAGGTAACCACAAGTTCCATTAATGGTACGGTAACTGACGCAAAAGGAGAAACTTTGCAAGGCGCTACCGTGACCGCCGAGCACAAGCCTTCAGGCACCAGGTACGCTACGGTTTCAAAAAAAGGCGGCGTATTTAACCTGCCAGGACTGCGTTCCGGGGGGCCTTATTCGGTTACTATTAATTTTGTAGGGTATAAACCACAATTGCTGGAAAACATAACGCTTGCACTGGGCGATGCATACAATATCAATGCGGAAATGGCCACTACCATTACTGATCTGGCTGCGGTTACGGTTACCGGCGCACGGCGTCGTGCATCGGCAGACAAAAACGGGGCTACTACCAATATCAGCCCGCGTATGATGGCCACCCTGCCTACCATTACCAGGAGCATTACGGATTTTACCCGCATCACGCCGCAAGCCAACGGTACCAGCTTTGCCGGCCGCGACAACAGGCTCAACAATGTAACGGTAGACGGTGCTAACCTCAACAATAATTTTGGTTTAAGCAGCGACCTCCTTCCTGGTGGGGGTAATCCTATAGCCCTGGATGCCTTCTCTGAAATTTCCGTGAATATTTCTCCTTATGATGTAAAGCAATCCGGCTTTACCGGTGCCGGTGTGAGTGCACTTACAAAAAGTGGTACCAATACTTTTCATGGCAGCGTATACGGTTCTTATCGCAACCAAAGTTACAACGGTACCAATGTAGCAGGCACCAAGCTGCCATCGCCAGCAGCAACCAGCAACAAAATTTATGGCGCTACTTTGGGTGGCCCTATCATAAAGAACAAACTATTTTTCTTCCTCAGCGGGGAGATTGAAAAAGCCGACCAGCCTGGCGTTACCTACTATGCAGATGGCGGCACACCAAACGGAACAAAGTCGAATGTGCCCCTCGACTCTATGAAGAAATTATCCAGTTACCTCAACAGTAAATATGGATTCGACCCCGGGGTATATGACAATTATCCAAGTTTTGCATCGGATAATTATAAGGTTTTGGGAAAACTCGACTGGAACATCAGCAACTCCCATAAACTTACCCTGAAGTACAGTGATTTCCGGAACACGGGTTATAATATTGGTAGCCAGAGCGGGGGTATCAACGGTGCAAGTGGCCAAAGCGGTATCGTAACTTACCAGTCGTCCCGGTTCGGCCTTAATGCGCTGGGTTTTAATAATTCCAATTACAAAACCACCGACAAGGTGCGGTCAGGTTCGTTTGAACTGAACAGCAATTTCAATGGCAAATTTGCCAACCAATTGCTGGCTACCGTCACAAAAATAAGCTCCATAAAAGGACATGACGGCCCCACTTTTCCGTTTGCGGACATCCTGGGGCAGACTGCTGGCAGTCGGAACAACTACCTGAGTTTTGGTAACGAGCCCTTTAACGGCAATAATAACCAGGTAATTAATGACGTGTATACCATTACTGACAACTTCAGTTATTTTGCCGGCAAACACACCGTTACGGCGGGTGTTAATTACGAATACCAGAAGGTCGGCAATATGTTTATGGCCGGTTCGCAAGGCTATTATATTTTTGGATCGCTGGATGATTTCACGAACAACCGGGCGCCGAAATTATTTTCGATTAATTATTCCCTGGTGCCGGGCGAGGATGCTGTTTTTTCTGCCAACCTGAAAGTTGGACAGCTTGGCGTGTACCTGCAGGATGAGGTGAACATCAACCCGCGTTTTAAACTAACTTACGGCATTCGCGCAGACAAACCCATTTACCCGGAACAGCCATTGGAAAACCCGGCAATTACGGCGCTCAACCTGTACGATAAAAATGGTGTAATTACTCATTATAACGGAGGGCAATGGCCTACTCCAAAATGGCTGTTTTCTCCCAGGGTTGGTTTCCGCTGGGATGTGGAGGGCGATAAAAGCATGATAGTTCGTGGCGGTACGGGCATTTTCACTGGCCGTATTCCTTTTGTATACCTCACCAACCAGCCAAGTACCAGTGGTATGTATACTTTTGGCGCACTGGTTACTTCTAACCTCCCAAACTTTCTTTTCAATCCTGATCCGCACGCATACAATCCTTTTTATAATAATACACTCGATCCTACTATATTTCCGAAAACAGCCGGCACCGTGGCCCCAAGTGGTGGTTTTGCGGTGATTGATCCCAATTTTAAATTCCCGCAGGTATGGCGTACCAATTTTGCAGTAGAAAAGCAACTCGGCAGCGGATGGGGCCTTACACTGGAGGCCTTATATACGAAAGACCTGAACAACGCAGTGGTGCGCAATGCCAATCAAAAAGCAACTGATACTGTTGTGAATGTTGGTCCGGGCGATACCCGTGGTCGTTTCAGTACCAACAGCAACACACTGCGCAGGCTCAATCCTGGTATTTCCAATGCTATTGTGCTGGAAAATACCGGCAAAGGTGGCGCGATTTCCTTAACTGCACAGGTTGCTAAAAACTTCTCCCACGGGTTCTATGGTTCACTCGCCTATACTTATACGTATGCCAGTGAGGTAACCGCCAACCCTGGCAGCCAGGCAGCATCGGTATGGAGCGCTAATCCCACTTCCGGCACGCAGAACGATCAGCAGGTTTCGTATTCAGGTTTTGCAGTTCCGCACCGCATCGTGGCCACGCTGAGTTACCGGGTAGAATATTTTAAACACCTGGCTTCAACGTTTACATTTTTCTATGACGGATCGTCACAAGGCACCTACGGTTTTATTTACAATGGCGATATCAACCAGGACGGTAACTCCGCAGACCTGATGTATATTCCCAAAGATCCTTCGGAAATAAAATTTGTAAACCTGGCCGCCAGCGGTACTACGCCTGCTTTTACGGCCCAGCAACAATCGGATGCATTTTTCCAGCTGGTTGCGAAGGATAAATACCTGAGCAAACACATGGGACAAACATCAGAAAGGAATGCAGCACGTTATCCTTTCTACCACCGGGTAGATTTTAATTTTCAGCAAGAACTGTTTACCAATATCGGCAGAAACCGGAATGCTATCATATTCAATGCGTCGGTTGTAAATTTCCTGAACCTGCTCAACAACGACTGGGGTGTCCGCAAACAACTTATTGTAAACAACCCGCTGCGATTAATAGCGGTTACAGGTGGCGTGCCTACCTATACGTTGGCCACGTCTAATGGTGACCTTGTTAGAACACCTTATATTAATGTAAATTCTACATCCACTACCTGGGGTATTCAGTTGGGCGTTAAGTACCAGTTTTAAAATAGCTCCGGCGTATTCAATATAATTTGATCTTTACAAGCAGCCATCGCGTAAAACCGATGGCTGCTTTTTTTTGCGGATAAAACGCTAACGTAAATGTTACGTAACGATTTCTTAATACGCATTCTTTGATTAGCAGCCTGCCCATACGCATCTTTGTGCCCATAAATAATTATAAAAAACGCTGTGAATAATATGTGAAATGATTTTGCAATACATTTGCCGGTCGCGGAAGATTATCGCTATTTTCGCCGGTCAGTCAGTGTAAATGCAGCATACTTGCCCGCTGTAAAGAACACAACTATCCCCGATTGCTTTTCCTGTACGATTTGTTTTTCATTCACTTAGAAAAATCATACCATTTCCTGTAGTGTTTTCAGCAATGAAAGCAATTGAAATTATTTGTCCAAACCAGCACATCAAAACAAACATGAATATGAGAAGAGTTGTCTTTTTTATTGCAGCCGTTTTAATGGTTGCAGCCACATCATTAACCGGGTATGCGCAGGAAACAACGGCAGACATCCAGGGGTTTATTTCTGATGGAAGTGCAGGCCTTCCCGGTGCAACGGTAGTGGCCACCCATACGCCCACCGGAACCGTTTATTCTACCACCAGCCGCAAAGACGGACGGTACAATTTTGCCAATGTACGCGTAGGCGGCCCTTATGAAATTAAGGTTACGTATGCGGGTTTTAAGGAAGACAAACAATCCAGCATTACGCTTAATCTCGGTCAAACTTATACCGCGGATTTTGCTTTAAAAACATCCGGTGATCTTACGGAAGTTGTTGTTTCAAGCGGGCGGCAAAGTAAAGTCATCAACAACAACAGAACCGGCAGCCAGGAAATAATCAACCGGACCCAGATGGAAAGACTGCCTACCATCAACCGTTCTTTGCAGGATTTTACCAAGCTGGAACCCACCGCGCAGTCGAATTCTTTTGGACAAAGTTTTGGCGGACGGAGTGGACAGTACAACAACTTGACAGTAGACGGAGCAAACTTCAACAACTCTTTTGGCCTTTCCGGTACACTGGGCGGCCAAACAGGCTCACAGCCCATTAGCCTGGATGCCATTGAGCAGATACAGGTAAACGTTTCTCCCTATGATGTGCGCCAGGGCGGTTTTACAGGAGCAGGGCTAAACACCGTAACGCGCAGCGGTACCAACCAGTTTAAAGGAACGGTGTATACTTATTTAAAAAATGAAAATACACAGGGCTATAAAGTTGGTAATACAACGGTGGTGAAATCTCCTATTAAGTTCAATTTAAAAGGTGCTGCGCTGGGCGGCGCAATCATAAAAAACAAATTGTTCATCTTTGGAAGCTACGAGCAGGTAAGGCAGGAATTGCCGGTAACGAGCTTTATTGCTTCCGATGGCAGTCACCCCATTACTGCAGGAAGCGTTTCTATCGCCAATGCAGATGTGCTGACAGAACTTTCAAAATTCCTGAGCGATAAGTTTCAGTACAGTACCGGCCCCTTCCAGGGATACAACCAGAAAACACAGAGTGATAAAGTTACTGTGAAGCTGGACTGGAACATCAGCAAGAAACATACGCTTTCGCTTAAATACAATTACCTGAAGTCTGCTGCTGATCAGTCAGCCAGTACCAGCAGAAACGGATTTACCGGATTTATTGCTGGTTCACCGCCGGGCAATACGTCTATGCCTTTCCAGAACAGTGGTTATGTTATCAATAACAACTTCAACATTTTTATTGCGGAGCTTAACAGCCGCTTCAGCAACAAAATTGTAAACAAGTTCCAGGTAGGCTACACTGCACTGCGTGATTTCCGCACACCACAGGGAAATTCCAACATGCCCCTGGTAGACATCCTGCTCAGTGGTAACAATTATACTACGTTTGGATATGAGCCATTTACTTATAACAACAAACTAAATACCAATACTTTCCAGTTCTCTGATATTGTGACTTTATACAAAGGCAGTCATGAAATCAATATTGGTACCCAGAATTATTTCAAAAGTTATTTAAATGGTTTTGCGCCTGCCTACCAGGGTCTTTACCAGTTTAATACCATCCAGGATTTTTATAACAGTGTAAACACCGGCACCTCTGCTACGCGTTATGCACTGCAGTATTCTGCTTTGAAAGATGGTTCTTTTCCATATGCCAAGGCCGGCTCTACCGACTGGAGCGTTTTCATACAGGATAAATGGAGGGTGAGCAAAAACTTTACCCTTACTTATGGTATCAGGGCTGACGGATCTGTGTACACCGGTACATTTGATCAGAACCCTGCTTTTGCTGCTTTAGCATTTGCCGACGGCGCACATTACGACGTGGGTAAAAAACCGAAAGCTGCGGTGCTGGTATCACCAAGAATTGGTTTCAACTGGGATGCGCTTGGCGACAAATCCTTGCAGATTAGAGGTGGTGGAGGTATCTTTTCGGGTCCGCCGCCATTTGTATGGATTAGCAACCAGGCAAGCAACAACGGTGTGCAGTTTGGTTCATCTATCAGAACAAGCGGCGTTCCGTTCAGTACTGATCCCAATGCCTACAGACCTGCAGCAGGTGCGGCAAATACTGCGTATGGCATAGCAGTATCAGCGGACGATTTTAAATATCCTTCAGTTATAAAAACAAACCTGGCCGTAGATAAAAAATTGGGTGGCGATTGGATCATTACATTGGAAGGTAGTTATGCTAAAGACATCAATGCGGTTTATTACTCCAACATCAACCTGAACCAGAGCGTCAACAATTCGATTGTGCTGAATCAGAAAGATGGCCGTATCAGGTATGCAGCCACGCCCGGCAGCAGCAGGCAGCTTTATTCTGGCGCAGGAGGGGCAACCGCTGCCAATCCAAATATTTCTACCGCTATTTTAATGAACAATTCCAGCAAAGGATATTCTTACACGTCTACTTTCCGGATACAAAAATCTTTCAAGGATTTGTTTGTAAGCGCTGCATATACCTATGCAAAATCCAGGAATACGGCAGAACCCGGAAGCACCGCGGGCGGTTTGTGGAGCGGAAGACCTGTATCGGGCAATCCAAACGCAGACAATCTTGCTTATGCATCCTGGTACCAGCCGCACCGCGTAGTAGCGTTTGCGTCCTATAAAATCAGCTATGCAAAATATTTTGCTACTAGTGTTGGCTTGTATTTTGAAGCGGCACCCAATGGTGTAACTTCTTACGTATACAATGGAGATTTGAACAATGATGGTAATACCGGCAATGATCTTATTTACATTCCTGTTAATGCAAGCGAAATCAACCTGGTAAAAAGTGGTTCTGGTGGTCTAGGTACAGGTACTTCCACGGATGCTCGTAGTCCTGCACAACAATGGGCGCAGCTAAATGCATTCATCAACCAGGACAATTATTTATCAACCCGCCGCGGTAAAACTGCGGAAGCAAATGCGGTAGTGAATCCGTATTTCAAGAAACTGGATTTGAATGTAACAGAAGACATATCATTCAAAACCGGCACAGAGCGTCATACCATCCGGTTGTCAGTAGATATTCTGAACGTGGGTAACCTCCTCAACAAATACTGGGGTTTAGCCAAATCGCCTTCTGTTAGCAATTTCCTTCGGTATGAAGGCCTGGCTGCGGATGGTAAAACACCCAGTTATTCTTTTACGCAACTGGATGCAGCTAACCAGCTACCTTATGTAAACAGCGCTTCTTACAATACCAGCATTTTCTCGCGCTGGCAGATGCAGTTTGGCATACGCTATTTATTCAATTAGTAGATTCCTTTTAATGATTCTTTATAAAAGAACGCCCCGGCCAGCCGGGGCGTTCTTTTTACCGTACAACAATATCGGGAAAGCGGTGGGTTATCTGTTGGTATTTCAGTGATGGCTTGTAGTACAACGATATTTTTTTCTTTCCGCTCCAGCCAAAACGGCGACTATAATGACGCCTGTACACTTGCCGGTAAAACCCCAGGCAACTATTCTTCCGATTACACCCTGGAACAAAACGAGGAAGGCAGCTTACCGCTTTTGGTGTTTGTGTCCAGGAAAAATGTCGTGTCAGTAAATTCAGCTGATTATATCAAACAATTTGAGCATCCGGTTGTACCTCGTTCGGGCGGGTAGGAAGCTTGCTGGACAGGCTTTTTGTTGGCTTGTTTAATGTCTGCGTGTAAATAAATTGTGGTAAATTGATAGCATGTTTTTGGATAGGTAGTTACTATACGCATTGCTAGCTCCCGGAAAGCATTCCTTTATTATCAATATCGTTATTATGGCAAGGAAAAAAAAATGTTTGCCCCCGGAACCGGGCAATAGCGCCAACGAGACGCGGCGTGATTTTCTAAAACAGTCTTCGCTGCTAACGGCCATTGCCCTGGCGCCGGGTGCAGTATTAAAAGCCGCCGGTGAGCGCTGGGACGAGAAAATTGCCGGTGCCATTGAAAAAGTACCGCTGCACGTGGAGGTAAACGGTGTGCAGCATGTGGTGTCCGTAGAGCCCCGTGTTACCCTGCTTGATTTGCTGCGCGAAGAATTGCATTTAACCGGTACAAAAAAGGGCTGCGACAGGGGCCAGTGCGGTGCCTGCACGGTGCATGTAAACGGGGTTCGTATCAATTCCTGCCTGAGCCTTGCAGTAACCAATGAAGGAAAAAAAATTACCACCATTGAGGGACTGGCAAGTGGAAAAACCCTGCATCCGATGCAGGCGGCATTCATTAAACACGACGGCTTTCAATGTGGCTATTGTACTTCGGGCCAAATCATGTCGGCCGTGGCGCTGGTGAAAGAAGGCCACGCGAATTCTGAAACAGAGATCAGGGAATTTATGAGCGGCAATATCTGCCGTTGCGGTGCATACCCCAATATTGTGAATGCCATTAAAGAAGTTAAAGAAGGAGGCCTGTCATGAACCAATTTCAATATACACGTACTACCGAAACAGCGGCTGCTGTAAAATTATTGGCGAAAGAACCGGCAGCACAACTGCTAGCCGGCGGTACCAACCTGATAGATTTGATGAAAATGGGTATTGTGGTACCGCAGCGGTTGGTAGACATCAACCAGTTGCCCTTAAAAAGTATAGAAAAGCTGGGCGGCGGTTTGCGCATTGGCGCACTCGCTACCAATACCGATGTGGCAGAATCGCCGTTGGTAAAACAATATTTTCCATTGCTGGCGCTTGCCATTAACGCGGGTGCATCTCCCCAGCTTCGAAACATGGCTACGGTAGGTGGCAACATGATGCAAAGAACCCGGTGCCCTTACTTTTTTGATCTGATGATGCCCTGTAACAAACGTGCGCCCGGCACTGGCTGCAGCGCTCTAGCCGGATACAACAGAATGCACGCAGTTTTTGGTGCCAGCAATAAATGTATTGCCGTGAACCCAAGCGATATGAATGTAGCGCTGACGGCGCTGGACGCCGACGTGGATATCAGCGGTGCGAAAGGATCAAGAAAAATAAAATTTGCTGATTTTCACCGGCTGCCCGGCGATCAGCCGGAACTGGATAACAACCTGCAAAAAACCGAGATTATCACTGCAATCGAATTGCCGTTTTCGCCTTTCACCAAACAGGTAGATTATTTAAAGGTGCGCGACCGGTCATCTTATGCATTTGCGCTGGTGTCTGTTGCGGCCGGCTTGCAAATAGAAAACAACCGGATCACCCGTGCGGCACTTGCAATGGGCGGTCTTGCGCACAAGCCATGGCGCCTCAAAACAGCGGAAGCATTCTTACAGGGAAAAATGGCCAGCGAAGCAATTTTTAAGCAGGCCGCTGCCGTTGCCATGGAAGGCGCGAAGGCATACGAACACAATAAGTTTAAATTAAAGCTTGCACCCAATGCCATCCTGCAGGCATTAAAGACTGCGGCAGCAACTGCGTAAATCGCCGGATGGTTTTTTAGCATCCTGGAGCGGGCAGGCCAATTCAGTTGCGGCTAACATAAATAATAATAAAGGCTATGAAAAAAAATGCAATCGGTGAGCCATTGAGCCGTGTAGACGGCAGGTTAAAAGTGACGGGTGCTGCACAATATTCCGGTGAATATGCGTTGCCTGGTTTAACCTACGGCGTGCTGGTGCCGGCAAATGTGACCTGCGGTACCATTCTTGAGATTGATAGCAAAGCAGCCAGCAATGCGCCAGGTGTGCTGGCAGTTATTACGCCTTTCAATGCGCCCAAAGTACCCGGCTACCAGCCAGGAGCAGCAAAACCTGTGAAGGGGTTAAAATTATTTAATGATGACCAGGTCTATTTCAACGGGCAGCCAATTGCGCTGGTGGTAGCAGATACGTTTGAACGAGCGGTTTATGCCGCTGCCCTGGTTAAAGCACGGTACGATAAAAAACCGTTTGAAACCGATTTCCATAAGAATATGGACAAGAGCATCGTGCCACAGGGTGGCAATTACAAAGATTATACACGCGGTGAAGCAGATGCTTACCGCAATGCACCTGTAAAAATAGAACAGGAATACACTTTGCCGTCGGAGATGCACAATCCCATGGAGTTGCATGTAACAACGGCCTTTTGGGAAGGGGAGGATAAGGTGACGTTGTACACAAAATCACAGGGTGTGGTAAGTTCACAAAAAGCCATTGCCAATGCGTTTAAGCTGGAAGAAAAGAATGTGCAGATCAATTCCCGGTTTGTGGGTGGCGCCTTTGGTTCGTCCTTACGTACATGGCCACACGAAGTAGCAGCTGTGCAGGCTGCCAAACTCCTGAGGCGCCCGGTGAAACTTACGTTGACCCGCGAGCAAATGTTTACACTGGTGGGATACCGCCCGCTGACCATACAAAAAATTGGTATTGGCGCCACGCCCGATGGTAGGCTCGTGGGCATCACCCATGAATCGTTTTCACAAACCGCCGTCTACGAAGAATTTACCGAACGATCGGTGAATGTATCCAGGTTTTTATATGCCAGCCCCAACGCGAATACCCGGTATAAAGTAGTGCCTTTGCATGTTGGCGTACCTGCACCCATGCGTGGCCCTGGAGAGGCTACCGGCGCTTTTGGCCTGGAGTCTGCGCTGGATGAACTGTCCTATGCGCTGAATATGGATCCCATTGAACTGCGGCTTAAAAATTATGCTGAAGTGGACCCGGAACGAAACCTTCCGTGGTCCAGTAAATATTTAAAAGAATGCTACCAGTTGGGGGCAGAACGCATCGGGTGGAGCAAGCGGCCTGCCAAGCCCGGCACCCTCCGTGATGGCGACTGGCTGGTAGGATACGGCATTGGCTGCGGTGTATTTGGCGCCTACCGGTCACGCACACTCGCTAAAATTAAATTGCTGCCCGATGGGTCCATTAACCTGCAGAGTGCTACCAGCGATATTGGTCCGGGCACGGCTACTTCCATGATCATTATTGCAGCAGAAACGCTCGGATGGGCTGCTGAAAAAATAAGTTTCGACCTGGGTGATTCTTCTTTCCCGATGGCGCCCACACAAGGCGGCTCAGCCACGGTTTCATCAGTTGGTTCGGCCGTTCATGATGCTTGCATGGCCTTGAAACAAAAAATATATAGTTTGTCAGGCAAGCCGGAAAACAGTACAGACGCAATTGACTATGGCACCATCTTACAAAAACTAGCACTGCCTGTGCTGGAAATAACACAGGAGTCGCAGGCCGGTGAGGACGCAAAAAAATATTCGATGTATTCATTTTCTGCGCATTTTGCACAGGTTTATGTGCATGCACTGACCGGTGTAGTGCAAGTAAAAAAACTGGTGGCCACCGTTGACGCAGGCAGAATTGTTAATCATAAAACAGCTTCCAGCCAGATGATTGGCGGGGCCGTAGGCGGTATTGGTATGGCCATAACAGAAGAAGCGGTTATTGATAACCGGTATGGTCGGTACATCAATGGAAATTTAGCTGATTACCATGTGCCCGTTAATGCAGACATTCCCCAGATTGAAGCGATATTTATTGACCAACCGGATTTTATTATTAATCCCATTGGTACAAAGGGAATTGGTGAGATTTCGCTTATTGGGGTGGCGCCTGCCATTGCCAATGCCGTGTACAATGCCACCGGCATCCGCATCAGGGAACTGCCAATTACACCCGATAAACTGCTGGTCTGAAATGGAACCCAGGCAGGTAGCTGCTACCAGGTCCTGATAACAAGTTGGGCTGTTCAATAATCAATTTGGAAGGGACGGCGTAAGAAACCTGATAGGAAGAATTGGCCATGGCGTCTCCGGATCAGTAAACGGGATGATTGTCTACTGAATTGCAACGACCCGGTATACCTCAGATCTTCAGGGAGCAGGCGCCCGCCTTTTCCGGGGAGCTGGAACCACACAAACACAGGCTGCAGTTACACCGCTAAGTTGACGGTGTAGGGAGTAATGGAATATACAATGCGATCAAAAGATGCAACCGCATTAATTATAAAAATTCCATCCCTGATAATACCGGAACATAGAACTTCCTGATCAATCCTGCGCAATGCGTTTATCTGGTGAGCCGGTAAATAAGGAGCGCGGTTCGTTTTATGAGTTTTGGATATTCAGCTAAATTAATGGTCTCTCCAGGTGCATGCGATCCCTGGCCCGATGCACCCAATCCATCCAGGCAGTTGAGGTAATTGGCGATATAGGAAATGTCGCCGGCACCCCTGGCACCCGGGTCGCCCGCCTTTACTTCGCCATAACCCAGCGCCATGCTTACGCCGTTCAATACCTTCACTAGAGAATCATTGCCAGGTGTGGGCGGCATAGCAGGAATGCCGTCTCTGAAACTAATAACAGCATCCGTTCCGGAAAGATGTGCTGCTACAATCATGCGCATCGTATCTCTTGCATTGTTTTTTTGTGACTCGGTAAGAAAACGCAGATCGCCTATCACCACGGTGCGGGGCGAAATGATATTTGTTTTAGACACCGTGGTCCCTTTTTGCGCAACATCATCGTACTGCACATCGGAACCGCCTACAAACAAGGCTGGATTAAACGTTAGAAAAGGCTGCGCACTTAATTTCTCCCTAAACGTATTGATGATACGCGTCGCTTCGTAAATACTGCCATAACCCGCTTTGCCAAATATATTGGATGAATGGGCCTGCTTTGCTTGCACTTCCAGTTTCCATTCGCTGGCGCCCCGGCGTGCAGTAGCAACCGTGTTTAAATCGGTTGCGCCTTCAAAGGCCAGTGCAATATCATGTTGTTTGGCTCTTTCTATAAAGTCGCCACGACTGACAGCCCGTGGCTCGCCGGCATTTTCTTCGTCGCCCGTGAAGTACACAGTAATGCTGGTATTGTCAAGCAGTTTTTGCTGGTGCAATGCTTTCAATGCGGCTATGATAAGTACATCGCCCCCCTTCATATCATTTACGCCCTGCCCGGTGGCAGTGCTGTCGTTTATCATTGAAAAAGGATTGGGCGGCATGTCCGGTTCAAAAACCGTATCGAGGTGGCCAATCAATAAAAGTTTTTTTCCTTTTTTTCCTTTTCGCACAGCCACCAGGTGACCTGCCCTTTTCAGTGAATCGGCCATTGGTATCCACTCAACGGCAAAGCCCAATGCTTCCAGTTCGCTGGCATAGAGTTGGCCGGTTTTTTTTACACCAGCTGTATTAAAGGTACCGCTGTTGATGTTTACAGAAGCCTTCAGCAACTGCAGCGTGGTGGGCATACCGGCCTCCGCACTGCCGATAATTTTCTGTTCAATTTTGTTGAGGGACTGGGCGCTGGCTATACCACTTAGGCATACAAGTACGGCGAAGCTGGCATATTTTCTCATTGTTTTCATTTGTAAACCGGAAGGTAATTAAATGTGGTGAAGGCGAAGCTGCACTTTTAACGCGGCCGGTACAGCCGGCATGCATGGCCGTTAGCCTGGAAGATGCACCACAAAACGATTTCGCATTGGTTTTTTCAAACCTGCTATTGAGACAATGGAAATAATAACGTCAGCAGCACCGTGCGTGATCCACTTCACCCGGTGCGAAACAATCTGGTTTTACAGGTGCGGGCGCCCGCAAACTAAAAGGACAATGGAGCTTATAACGGTAATAAAAAAAGCATGTTTATAAAAGGGCGGAACGGTTTACCGGATTATTCATTTTTTATAATGACTGCAGGAATTTTATAGGCAGCAAATGCGCTGATTTCTTTCTGGCGAATTATTTTAAGGTTTTTTAAGAAGCCGTTTACTGCTGCGCCATAGCCGCGGGTGCTGTAGGCAAATAACTGGATCCCTTTCCGGCCTTTTAAATTTGCATAACGGTAAGCGTTCCATTCCGCTACATCCGTGTTGCTACCGTTGCCCTCGCTCATAATAAAATCAAGTAAATAATCGCCCGTGGCTTTGTTTTCAATTACCTGGTAATTAGCCATGGGATCGGTTTTCTTACGTTGTTCAAGCTCCTTAATTTTTGCGCTTACCACGTCTTTTATTGCAATATCACCGGTTACAGCCTCTACCATTAACATGTGCGTAAAGGACGCTGACTTTTCTCCTGCGGGCAGGTATTCCTGTTTATAATAATTAGCGGAAGGATGCGCACTCCAGGATAACTGGTAGCTGGTTTGATTGTAACTGAGTGGCCCGGGTACGGTAAAATACTCTTTCACTTTTGGTTGACTGTTTTTTGTTTTGTAGGAAGAAAAAAGAATGACTGCCAGGAGGCAATAACGGCTGAATGATTTCATTTGTAGGTGTTGTATTAATGAATAGTAGCTTAATGAATAGTAGCGCAAAAATTGGGGATTTTTCCGGGATGGTCAAACCGATTTTGCCGGAGGGTAGCAAACAGCCCGGTAAACCGGCGCTGCAAGGCCCTAATCCGCTGCTTTATTCCTGTACCCTGCATTTTTGTAAAGGGTGCCACGGTTTGCAACCAGGATGTTTTGCTGGCAGGATATGCAATCGTGTTTTTATAAAATCACCTGCTGAAGCGATGTTTGCCCGCAGCAGACCTGCTTCTTTTATCCATGTTTTAAAGTACAACCCGGGGCAATAGCGGATGCATACATTTTACCGATCAAGTTTGTATCTTTATCTGGTAAGATCCGTTACCTTAACATACTATTTTTCAGTAAGCTTAACCCGGACGCCAGCTATGATCCTGATTGTTGACGACAGGCCCGAAAACATATTCTCCCTTAAATCCATACTGGAACTTCATTCTTTTCCCGTTGACACTGCCGCCAGCGGGGAGGAAGCGCTTAAAAAAACACTCAAAAACAGCTATTCCCTTATTATCCTGGACGTACAGATGCCCGGAATGGATGGGTTTGAAGTGGCGGAATTCCTGGCAGGCAATAATTACACGCGTGATATACCACTTATCTTTTTATCGGCTGTTAACACAGAAAAAAAATTTATTACGAAGGGGTATTCTTCCGGTGCCATCGACTATATCGTAAAACCCATTGACCCAGATATTTTACTGTTAAAAGTAAAAACCTTTCACCGGCTCTATGAGCAAAACAGGCAGTTGGTGCTGGCGCAGAATAAGCTGCAATCGGAGATTGAATTTCGTAAAAAAGCGCAACAGCAGATTCAGGAGAAAGCGCAGGAGTTAAATGGTATACTGGCTTCCATCCCGCAGGTAGCCTTTACGGCAACGGCAACGGGTGCCATCGATTTTGTAAACGATCACTGGTACGAATATTCGAGTTCCTTTGCCGATTTCCCGGTGGTGCATCCAGACGATGCCAATATTCGTACAGAATGGAAAAAACTGATGCTGTCGGCCGAACCGCTGGAACTGGAACTGCGCATCGCAAAACTTTATACCAGCGAATTCAGGTGTCACCTGCTGCGGGTGGTACCGGTAAAAGAAAATGGTATAACAGTAAAATGGGTAGGTACATTCACAGATATTGAAGAACAGAAACAGGTAGCGAAAAGAAAAGACGAATTTTTGAGCATTGCCAGTCATGAGTTAAAAACACCGCTTACCAGCATCAAGGCTTATGTACAGTTGCTGGATGCCATGGTAGAACCTGAAGGGGAAACAAAAAATTTTGTGGACCGTACCCTTGTGCAGGTTAACAAACTGGATAATCTTATCAATGACCTGCTGGATATTTCAAAGATTGAAAATGGTAAACTCAAGTTTGAGCTGGAGCCGGTGAATTTTGATCAACTGCTCGCTTCCACGCTGGAAATGCTGAAAGAGATATACCCCGGTATTACCATTAGTCACAAAGAAAAGGCAGCGGCCATCATTGCGGGTAATGCGTTGCGTTTAGAGCAAGTAATTATCAATTTTATTAGTAATGCCATTAAATATTCGCCGAAAAGCAAAAAGATTGAAGTTATTACCAGGCTCACTCCTGCCAATGAACTTTTTTTTGGCGTGCAAGACTGGGGCATTGGTATATCTGCTGAAAACCAACAGCATATTTTTGGCAAATATTACCGCGTATCGGAGTCATCATTGCATGCGTCGGGCCTTGGCATCGGGCTATATATTTGTTCCGAAATATTAAAAAGACATGATGCTGATTTTGGCGTGGAAAGCGAACAAGGCAATGGCGCTTTGTTTTATTTCAAATTGCCCATTTTTAACAACGAATAAATTGTGGCGTCCAGCATAAAACCTTTACACTGATGAAACGTTCGCTCAAACGAAACCTGCTGATTGGATTTGGCTCCTCGCTGCTGATACTTATCCTGAGTTCAGCTGCATCCCTTATCAGTATTAATAGTCTTTTTTCCAGTGCCGCGTTGGTAGATCATACCAACCAGATAGTGCAGAAACTGGAAGAAACCATTTCCGTAATGAAGGATGCGGAAACGGGACAACGCGGGTTCCTGATTACCGGGAAGGACGAATTCCTGGAACCCTATATCGGCTCTTTCGAAAAGTCAAAAAGCCTGGTAGCGAAGCTACAGCAGCTCACCGTTGACAATGAACAGCAGCAGCGCAGTATCAACCAGCTCGATTACCTGTTAACAAAGCGATTCGGAAAATTGCAGGCATTAATTGATAAGAAGCGGCTCACTGCAATGGTGGACATGGACGACATGAATGCGGGCAAAAAGTTTATGGACAGTGTGCGGCAAATGGTAACGGAAATGACCATCAGGGAAACATCTTTGTTGAAAAAGCGGACCGACCGGCAAACCCAGTTCTCCGCGATAACGCCGGTGCTGATTGTTGTCGCGGCCCTGCTTTCTATCATTATAGCCATTCTCTTTTATATCAAAACAAACAAGGACGTTAGCGAAAAAGCGAAGCTGCAGGAGCAGCTAATTCAGAAAGATGCAAGCATTAGCAGGCGTATTAATGTTATTCAGGGGGTCGCTGAAAAAGTATCGGCGGGCGATTACAGCGTACGCGTGCAGGACATAGAGACAGACAACCTCGGCAATATTGCGGGCGCACTTAATAAAATGACGGTCTCCCTTGAAAAATCGTTTACGGTGCTGGGCGATAAAGAATGGCTGCAATCCGGAATTGCCGGTCTTAACGAAACTATTATCGGTGACGATAGCCTCGCTGTTTTATCGCAAAAGATCATGGCATATGCAGCTCAATATACCAATAGTCAAACCGGCGCCTTGTATGTGCAGGATACGCCAACATCGCTTACATTAGAGCACGGCTATGCGCTCGCAACGGCAGAACGCCAAAAGCAAGTGATATTTGGAGCAGGGCTGGCAGGTGAATGCGCAAAGACGGGCAAACCGATCCTGGTGACAGATATACAGGAAAAAAATTTTACCATCAGCTTTGCATCCGGTAATGTTAAGCCTGTTAATATCATTGTTTTTCCTTTGCACTTTCAAAACAAAGTAAAGGGCGTGATTGAAATGGGTGCCCTGCACACCTACAGCAGCAGAGAGCTGGATTTTTTTAACGGCATCGCAGGCACCATTGGCATTGCCATCAATACAGTGCAGAACAGGCAGCGGGTACAGGAATTGCTGGAAGAGACGCAAACACAGGCGGAAGAATTGATGACACAGCAATCTGAGCTGGAGCAGATCAACACTGAACTGGAAGCGCAGGCGCAGCAACTGCAAACCTCGGAAGAAGAATTGAAAGTACAGTCCGAAGAACTGCAGCAAACCAATCAACTACTGGAAGAAAAATCGATGTCGCTCGAGCAACGCAACCAGCTCATCCAGCAAAAAAATACAGAAATAGAAAAGAAGGCAGCGGACCTCGCATTGTCAACAAAATACAAGTCGGAATTCCTGGCAAATATGTCGCATGAATTGCGGACCCCCCTGAATTCAATCCTGTTACTGTCCAGGCTCTTGTCAGAAAACAACGACCAAAACCTGAGTAAAGAACAAATTCAATACGCGCAGGTAATACAGGGATCGGGCAATGGTCTTTTGCAACTGATAGACGAGATCCTGGATCTTTCTAAAATAGAATCAGGCAAAATGACGATAGAACACCTGCCTGTACAGGTAGTTGACATCACCAATGGACTGCAAGAATTGTTTGCACCGCTGGCAAAAGAAAAACAACTCGGCTGGAAGATAAATATAGGTGCGGAAGTGCCGGCGATGATACAAACAGACCGGATGCGGCTGGAGCAGGTTTTGAAGAACCTGCTTTCCAATGCCTTTAAGTTTACGGCGCAAGGGAGTGTAGAACTCTCTATCGCGTGCCCGGCAGACCGGGCCGGTTTTATTTGCTTTATGGTTAAAGATTCCGGTATCGGTATAACGCCGGACAAGCAGGATCTTATTTTTGAAGCCTTTCAGCAGGAGGATGGCTCTACACGGCGGAGATACGGCGGTACCGGGCTGGGGTTGTCCATCAGCCGCGAACTTGCAAAGTTACTGGGTGGCGAAATTACGCTTAGCAGCACGCCGGGGACGGGCAGCGAATTTGTTTGCTGCATACCCCAGGTGCCGAGGACCGTATACGTACATCCCAAAAGCAAGGCAGTGCCGGTATTTACACCTGATGCAGAAATAGTAATCAGCACCCCATTGATGCAAGGCAATCCTGACTATTACACAGCTTTTATACCCGACGAAATAGCCGATGACCGGCACAGCATTGCGCACAGTGATAAAGTTTTGCTGATTATTGAGGACGATGTCAGTTTTGCTAATGCATTGCTTGACTATGCACGTCAGAAAGGGTATAAGGGCATCGTTGCTGTGCGGGGCGATAAAGGCATTGAACTGGCTGAACAATTTCTGCCGGCAGGTATCCTGCTGGATCTGCGGCTTCCGGTTAAGAATGGCTGGCAGGTGATAGACGAATTAAAAAGCAACATGCGCACAAAACATATACCCGTGCACATGATGTCTTCTTTTGAAGTAAAAAAAGAAAGTCTGCAGAAAGGGGCCATCGACTTTATTACTAAACCGGTTGCTTTCGAAAAACTGGCCACTATTTTTGAGAAGCTGGAATTTGTGTTAACGCGAAAAGGGAAAAAGGTACTGATTATAGAAGAAAATGAAAAGCACGCAAAGGCGCTGGCTTATTACCTGGCTGCCAATAATGTGGCTGCCGATATTTACCAGACAGTAGAGGAAAGCATACAGGCGCTACAGCGGCAGGAAGTGGATTGTGTAATCTTGGACATGAGCATACTGGACAAAAATACTGATCAGCTGCTGGCGAAGTTTCGCAGCGAAGAAGGGATGGAAGATTTGCCCATTATTCTTTTTACGGGTAAAAGCATTTCGCAACCCGAAGAGTTTAAAATAAAACAATACGCAGACGCTATTGTACTCAAGACTGCGCACTCTTACCGCCGTATACTGGATGAGGTGTCCTTGTTTCTCCACCTGGTGCAGGAAAGGCAAGGTAAAAAGATGCCGCCAGGGTTTGAACAGTTTATCCTGGAGGAGAATGTTTTGAAGGGAAAAAAAGTTTTGCTGGCGGACGATGATGTGCGCAATATATTTTCCATGACAAAAGCGCTGGAGAAATACCAGATGGAAGTGATACCTGCCATGGATGGAAAAGAGGCGCTGGAGCTCCTGAAGTCAAATAAAGCAGACGTGGTGCTGATGGATATGATGATGCCGGAAATGGATGGCTATGAAAGTATACGCGCCATCCGTAAAGATCGTAAATACAAAACGCTGCCGGTTATTGCTGTTACAGCCAAGGCGATGAGCGGAGACCGGGAAAAATGCATTGCCGCGGGCGCGTCCGATTATATCTCCAAACCGGTAGATATTGATCAGCTGGTATCATTATTACGGATATGGCTGTACGAAAAAAATTATTGACACATGCAAACGTCAATCAAAAAAATATTAATCATTGACGATGATGATCGCAATATTTTTGCGTTAAAGGCGGTACTTACCGCGAAGGGATTTACCTGTATTACGGCTGCCGGCGGGCTGCAGGCGCTGGGCATCCTGTTGCAGGAACCGGATGTGAATGTTGCGCTGGTAGACATGATGATGCCTGGCATGGATGGCTATGAGGTGATACACGAAGCACGGAAAAATGTCCTCCTGCACCATGTAAAACTGATTGCGGTTACCGCCCAGGCGATGATCGGAGACCGTGAAAAATGCCTGGCTGCCGGGGCAGATGGCTATGTTTCGAAACCTGTTGACATAGACAAGCTGCTGCTTGCGCTGAATGACACCTTAAAACGTAGGGGATGATAGCGCCCGAACAGATAACACATTTACTCACCGCTGTGGCACAACGCTATGGTTATGATTTCTCCGGCTATGCAGGCGCGTCCATGCAAAGGAGGATTGATTCTTTTTACATAAAAGGCCATCACAGCTCATTTGCAGAAATGGAAAGCCGGCTGTTAAACGACCCGGCCTGGTTCATGTATTTTGTGGAAGAGGTTACGGTAAATGTAACAGAGATGTTTCGCGACGCCAGTTTTTATAAAACACTTCGTGAAGACATATTGCCGGTGCTGGCTACCTACCCGTTCATCCGCATCTGGCATGCCGGCTGTTCTACCGGGGAAGAGGTCTACTCCATGGCTATTCTGCTGAAAGAAGCACGGCTACTGCAGAAATCAATTTTATATGCTACTGATATCAACCAGGCGGTACTTGAAAAAGCAAAAAGCGGTATTTTTCCCGGCAGTACCATGCAGCAGAATTCGGAAAATTATATTAAAGGTGGTGGTCTGGCCGATTTTTCAACTTATTACACAGCCAATTATAACAGTGCAAAATTTGATCCTTCACTGGCGGAAAGAATGATTTTTTCAACCCATAACCTGGTGGCGGATGCCTCTTTTAATGAATTTCAGCTGATAGTGTGCCGCAACACACTTATCTATTTTGACCGGGATCTACAAAGCAGGGTCTTGCAATTGTTTGACCGGAGCCTGGAATCACTCGGTTTCCTGGCGCTGGGCAGTAAAGAATCACTTCGCTTTTCTGTAATAGCAGGTCATTACAAACAGGTAGCAAACAAAGAAAAAATATGGCGGAAAAACAGGTAAGCGAAACGGGCAGACTTATCGTTATTGGCGGCTCTTCCGGCAGCCTGAATGCTTTGCTGGTGGTTTTGCCGGCACTGCGTGAAGATTTCAGCATCCCCATCCTGGTAGTGCTCCACCGCGGAACTTCCAGTGACAACGGTCTTGCTGAATTACTGTCGGCCCGCACCACTTTACGCATAAAGGAAGTGGATGAAAAAGACCCGCTGTTGCCGGGTTGGATATACCTGGCGCCCCCCGATTACCATGTCTTGCCAGAAATGGACGGTACTGTGTCGCTGGATGCGTCTGAAAAAGTTCATTATTGCCGGCCAAGCATAGACGTAAGTTTTACCAGCGCCGCCAGGGTGTACAAAAAAAATTGTATTGCCGTATTGCTGTCGGGTGCCAATGCTGACGGCGCGGCCGCGATGGCGGCAGTAAAAAAATGTGGTGGAAGAAATATTGTACAAGACCCCGCAGAGGCCCTGGTAGATTATATGCCGCAACAGGCAATATTGTTGTCCCCGGTAGATCATATTCTACCTGCCGCAGGCATTGCGGCCTTTCTAAATGCACTTTAGGCAGGTACCAGTTTTGTTATCATGGTCTGTAAATCTTTGGCATCGAACGGCTTTTTAAGCAGGCCGTCTGCACCCGCTTCAACGGCCAGGTCTTCTACACTGGCGTTCGCGCTGAAAAAAATTACCGGGATATTTTTGAATGCGTCCTGGGTTTTTATATATTGGATTGCCTGTACCCCATTCATATCCGGCATCCAGTTGTCCATTAATATCAACTGTGGCTGAAAGGACTCCAGATCTGTAACCAACTGACTGCAGTTTTCCCTGCACAACACCTCGTAGCCATATCTTTTAAGAATGGTAAATGTTACAAAGAGTATGTCCTTGTCGTCATCGTATATAATTATTTTCACACCCATAGTTTCGTCATTGGCGGCGGCAAAATAATCAATTATTTAAATGCCGCACACGTTTCTTTGAGCTTTTTTTATCAAACAAAATAAATGGCCTGATGTATGATTACATCTTACTGGTAGCGGCTTTCCGCGCATGGTTGGGGCCAGTCAGGTAATTGTGCTTACGAACATTTATGGGCAAAGTTTGTTCAATACAGAAGTTTTTTTATTGAAAAAAGTCAACCTGAACCATCGTTTGTGGCTTTATAAGCATGCGGCCCGGGGAAGTGGTTGGTGAAGCGGATTGGACACGTGCCCCATAAACAGATACCTCCAGTTTATAATTTTTTTTAAGTCATATGAACGCATCAAAACCAGCTTTAAAAATTGCAATTGTAGGGGGAGGCCCCGCCGGCTTGTTCCTGTACAAGCAATTTGTGGAAACACTATCCGAAAACTATGTCGTTCACATCTTTGAAGCTGGAACGGAATTGGGCAGGGGCCTTCCATACAGCCATAAGGGTGCGGATAAAGAGCATATTACAAATGTTTCCGGCAATGAAATTCCGGAGCTGGTAACACCCATACTGGAATGGATGAAAAACCTGCCTGTGGAAATGGTTAGTAAGTACGGCATTGATATCAAGCGTTTCAGCGACTACAAAGTTTTTCCCCGCCTGCTGTTTGGTGAATACCTGAATAGCCAGTTTAACCTTTTGCTGGAAAAAAGTGAAAAAGCCGGTATCGAAACGGTGCTGCACCTGGGCTGTACTGTTACCAATATTACCGATGCGCCCGCACGGAAAAAAATACAGATAGCGCTAGCCGGGAAGGATATACTAGAATTTGATCATGTGGTTGTTTGCACCGGGCATAAATGGCCCCTTACGCACGAGAAAAAGATTGCTGGATTCTTTGACTCGCCGTATCCTCCTGCCAAACTCAGCATGCAGCTGAATCACGAGGTAGCGTTAAAAGGCAGTTCCCTTACCGCAATAGATGCCATTCGAACACTTGCCAGGCAGCATGGCAGGTTTACGTGGACATCCGCTGGTAAACTGTCGTTTATTCCCAACCAGGAAGCGGACCGGTTTAAAATAATTATGTATTCGCTGAACGGTTTGCTGCCAGGCGTCCGCTTTCACCTGGATGATCCGCATTTGTCGAACGACGGGCTGTTAACCGACGCTGAAATAGCCGACCATATGAAAAGCAATGGCGGGTTTTTGTCGCTGGATTTTATATTCGACAAAGATTTTAAAGCACTATTAAAGGAAAAAGATCCAACGTATTATGCGCATATCAAAGACATGCGGATGGAGGAGTTTGTAGACGAGCTGATGAGTAAACGCGAACGGACTGATCCGTTCGTGTTGTTTAAGCAGGAATATGACGAAGCAAATAAATCGATCAGAAAAAGAGAATCCGTTCATTGGAAAGAATTACTGGCGGTACTTAGCTTTGCCATGAACTATCCTGCAAAGCACCTGTCTGCGGAAGACATGCTGCGCCTGAAAAAAGTATTGATGCCGCTTATATCAATTGTGATTGCTTTCGTTCCGCAGAGCTCCTGCGAGGAACTGATTGCCATGCACGACGCGGGCCGGCTGGATCTCATTGCAGTAGGACCGAACAGCTATATTGAAGTAAATGATCAGGAAGAAATTGTATACCACCATACAGACGAAGCGGGTATTCCGCACGCCAAAGTGTATAAGACTTATATTAACTGCACCGGCCAGCCACATTTGTCGCTTAAGCAATTTCCTTTCAGCGGGTTGGTAAAAGATGGGGTATTGACGCCAGCGCAACTCGCATTCAGATCTACCGAAAGCGCTGTGGCATCCATCAAAAGTGGCAATGACGACATTCAGCAAAAAGAGGAGGGCTTTTACCTGACGGTACCCGGCGTAACCATCAACGATTCTTTCAGGGCTGTTGACAAATACGGCCATTCAAATCCACGTGTATACATAATGGCTGTTCCGTATATCGGCGGCTATAATCCGGATTATTCCGGATTGGATTTTTGTGAAGAAGCTGCAGGCCGTATTACCCGTGATATCTGCGGGCAAGCTGCTGCTCATTAATGATTGCCGGGTAAGCACTGTAACACTTGGGTGCTAACCGCTTGCACCAACCCAAATGAAATGGTGTACCGCGGTAAATCCTGTAGTATCAGTTGTGTATTATTATTTTTATGTAATCTACTGTCGTAAACGGGTGGCGAGTGGCCGTTGGCGGCGTTTTAAAGGGGGTACAGCATAGTATAACGCCCACATTCAAGCGTAATGCAGCATGCTGGTTGCAACTATCCTACAAGTAACGTGCAGCGGTCTAGGCGCTGTGTTTTTGCCATTCCTGCTCCCGACGTTTTAGTAGTTCGCCAATCACCTGCAACTGTTCCCTGTTTACCCAGTCGGGGCCGCCGGAACTGGTTTCAATAACCCATATGCAGGATATCACCTGGCGCGCTTCGGCATCGGAGCTCGCAGGTGTTTTTGAATAATCGTCTTTGCAATCCATCACCAGCCACCGGCCGTCTGGCCAGGTTAATCGATAATGTTCGCCGGCCTGAACATCAATTTTCTCGTTGTGGTATACTACGGTAAATTTTTTTGAACGTTGTTCTGATGCAGATTCAAACGGATTTGTCATAATTTCTAATTAATGCTTATAGTAATGCTGGTTGATGTTGATGTAGCGGACAGCGTTTTTTATTTGATAGGACCTTGATTTATTGCCGGGCGCCATACAGGGACGTATACAAATTGGCCGTTTCAGCGGGCATGTCTACCCAAAAACGAATGCGCGGATTAATGTCCAGAAAATCAGTAATTTCCGGGCTGTCGATCTCCAGCACTGTTATTTGTGCATCTTCAAAACGGGCAAAATCCGCTGTCCGGGGAACCATAATATAATCGGCCCGCACCAATTCGGCATCCAGCTCCGGTTTTTTTTCGCGCCCAAGCAATTGGATATGGGTGTAGCCCTCCTGCTTCAAAAAAATTTGTAAGCTTGCACTAAACAAAACCCTACTGTTCATGTGTGTTTATATAAATGAGTAGATATTTCTACGAACTAATAATTTTCTATGGTTACGATAAACCAGTTCATAGTTATTCGGACACCGGGATACCGATATGGTTTATCCTCCGTCTGCTGTTGCATAAATAATTTAAATAATCATGCCAGCATTGAATGTAAGAAAGCAGGCGCAATTTGCTGCCGGCCTTAATTCCGGATAGCAGCAATTAATTTGTATTAATGTGGATGGTATTAAAGCGTCGGGGTAATATGTGCCAGATTTTGGTGACCGGCTTGGGCTGGAAAAAATAAAAACGGGGCTGGAT
>JBDSEV010000023.1:0-65764 GCA_039919885.1 Chitinophagaceae bacterium | reverse complement strand
CATAAAACGCTTTGCTAACATTTACCGTAATATCAATTTTATCCCCGGTGGTTTGTTGCCGCACTTGTGCCCTTACATCGTCGGCGGTACGCCTGGCCAGTAAAACATCACGGTTAAAAATGGTTTGTGTAAGGCCGAATTGTCCATACGAGGTATTGCTGACACCCAGCCTGACCGGGTTGCCGCCAATGATGGAGGTTTGCACCTGGAAATTGTGCTGGATATTGTAATTGAAGTTCACCTGCGGGTACCAGTCGGCGAGCCGTACCCTGATCTGCCGCTCGGCAATTTCCTGGTCGAGCAGCGCCTGCTGAATCAGCGGCTGATGTTTCAGCGCGTATTGCACGCAGTTCTGCAGGGTGGCAACCTGCAGGAGGGAATCATTGGTCTGGGAATACGACCGGCCTAGAAAAAAAAGTAAAAAAACTACGCTCAGGTATTGTTTCATAATTAAAATAAAAGCAATGACTAAATAAGGGAGTGTCCTTTTTAGAAAACGGCAAGTGGCAGGCAACGCGGATAAGATAAATGAATTGGCAAAGCTACTGATAGGGAAACGAAAAAATCAAACAGTTGTTTAATTTTTTTTATTAATCAGAAATTAATGCGGGAAGCCGTGTTTTTAGTGACTTTTTTGGTAGAGCAAGTAACTCCATTGCTGAGTAAGGATACAGATCAACAATTTTCGATAAACAAAGTGTGTGTTTGAATGGGTACGACTCCACAAGATCATTTTGCTATGATTGCCGAGCCTCCGGAATCAGATAAGGGAACAAATCCTATGTTTTGTTCCGCGCAGAACTGCTCAACCGCTTTTCTTGACCCCTTGTATTCATCATTATTAAAATCATGAATAAAAATATAACCTCCTTTAACGAGCCTTGGATAGAAGAATTGCAATCCACTATAAATGGGTTCAAACAGGTCAGCGTCCAAACTAACAAAAACAAAAGTATCCTCAATGCCTTTAGCCGATTCCGGAAAAAATCCTTTTACAGGTTGGCATTTGGCAGGGAAAGGCATTTGATTGAGAACAGCCATGACGGAAGTATCTGAAAAATCCTGATCACCCTTCGAAAAGTTCTCTGTTTTTTCTCTGCTGATATCCCGGTCATCAAATCCTTCAAATGTATCAAAAAGGTAAAGCAGGCGCTCCGGGAAATACTTGTTGATGTATCTTGCAAATTTCCCCTTGTAAACACCCAGTTCCGCAACGTTACCTGCAAGTTTTTTTCTATTTATCTCGTTACTCACCAGCTCGAGAACAGAAAGTCTTATATAGTCAAAATAATTTTTATCAATACTACGGTTGCGTTGCAGGTAATCCAATGAACTACCCATAAAAACATGTTGCTTCCGGAGCGTCTTGCCAGCAAGAAAATTGATTCCTTTTACAAACGTTTTAATCATAGAACAAATGTATAGGATTATTGGATGGGTAGATGCAAAAAACCGGGCGCTTTCTGCGCCCGGTTCTCAATTAGATTAATAAAATAATTTAGTGATTTGCATCGTACAATTGTTTTACGGCAGCGGCGCACAACGCTTTGTTGTATATCCGCAACTCATCAATAATACCGTTAAAGTAAAAAGGGTACTGAGGATCTCCATGTTTTCCTATAAACAACTCCTGACTATTCGGTGTAAACCATGCAGATTCAGCTACCGATTTTTGCAGCACACCGTCTATATATAAACTGGCCTGCCCGTCTCCATAGGTAAATACTACGTTGTACCACTTGTTCGTATGAACATAAGTGCTTGTCGCAGTGCTTGGCCGTGCTGAAAGATCTCCGAATGACCCATAAATGACTTCTTTCGAGGTGTCAAGCGGCATATTACATCCCGGTGTGGAATAAAACCGAAGCGCGTAAAACCCATCAATATAATCATTCCAGCCTTTACCAAAGATTTGGTTGTTGCTGCAATTAGCCGCATAAAAACCTTGAATTTTAAAAGTAGCCATGAGTGTAATGGCCTTTGTAGGATTTAAACTCACACTGTTTGGCACACTCATGTAACTGCTGGACCCGTTAAACAGGTAAGCATTATTGGCCCTTCCAAACCGGTCGGCAGTTTTAACCGCATTGCTGAAAGTGATGTGGTTATCATAACCGCTGCTGTCTTTTAATGTACCGTTGTTGAAATTGTAATAGGCTACCAGTCCATCATTCAAATTATAACAATTGCAATTGCTGCTGTCTACGATACGAATGGTGTCTTTGAGAGTAAGGGTGTCCGTGATGTAAAGCGTGTCGGTGATAATTTCCTTTTGACAGGAACTGAGGTTTACCTGGAACGAAAATAAAAGAATCAGCAGAGCAAGGATGCTCCCCACGGATTTGGCTGCGCGCATAGATAAGGTTTATGTAATTAGGGTTAACTATCCAGCAATTTGCTGGTAGCGGTAAAAATAAGCTAAAAAATGGTGTTTGCTACTTTTCAGCCATTGGAATCCGTAATACTGCAGCAACCGCAGGCCCAATAATAGTTTTTATGATTGCTGTCAATTTTCCGGGCGCCCCGATGACAAACTATGCCTGAGCGTTTCCACCTATCGGGAAGCCCGGATAAACTGTTTAAACCGGGAGCTTCCGCACAAATCATTGCCTACACCGTATTATAAATAGCGCACCCCATGGTATATTTACGTTTCAGCTTACTATTAGCAAACAATCGTTTGCGCTCATAGATTAACGACAATACATGCAAAAAATTACAGGACAGGTTGTAGATATTTTTAACCGCCGCATATTCCAGGCGTCGGTCAGTTTTGAAGCGGGTAAGATTGTTTCCATTACCCCCACCAACGGCCCCGGCATACCTGATTTGTATATTATACCCGGGTTCACAGATGCGCATGTGCATATTGAAAGTTCTATGCTGGTGCCTGCAGAATTTGCAAAACTGGCGGTGGTGCACGGTACCGTTTCTACAGTGAGTGATCCCCATGAGATTGCCAATGTCTGCGGCTTGCCCGGCATTGAATTTATGATTGATAACGGCAATACGGTGCCGTTCAAATTTAATTTTGGCGCGCCCAGTTGCGTTCCTGCAACTATTTATGAAACCGCCGGTGCCGCCATAGACGCCGACGCTACCAAAAAATTATTGCAACGCGCAGATATCCGCTACCTGAGTGAAATGATGAATTTTCCGGGCGTCCTGTTTCATGACGAAGAAGTACTTAAAAAAATTGCCGCGGCGCATGCCCTGGAAAAACCGGTAGACGGCCATGCACCCGGCCTGCGTGGAGAAAAAGCAAAACAATACATCGATGCAGGTATCAGCACCGATCACGAATGTTTTACTGCTGAAGAAGCGCTGGATAAATTGCGCTTTGGTATGAAAATTCTTATTCGGGAAGGCAGCGCGGCTAAAAATTTCGATGCCCTGATCGATTTACTGCAGGACTATCCCGAAATGATGATGTTTTGCAGCGATGACAAACACCCGGACAGCCTGGTGGCGGGCCACATCAACCAGCTTTGTGCACGTGCGGTGGCACGCGGCATAGATATTTTTAATGTACTGCGCGCTGCCTGTGTGAACCCTGTGCTGCATTACAAAACCGGTGTGGGCCTGCTGCGAAAAGGCGATGCTGCAGATTTCATTGTTGTGGAAGACTTAAAAGAATTTAACGTACTACAAACGTATATTGATGGCCAACTGGTGGCAGAAAACGGCCGGTCGCTGATTGGTAGCAACCACGCAAGCCCCCACGGCGCTATTAATAATTTCAACTGCAGTGCCAGGCAACCGGCAGACTTTACGGTGCCGTGGCAACAGCAAAAAACCATGGTGGTGATGGAAGCGATGGATGGTCAGCTCATTACCAATAAAATTGATGGTGTTCCCCTGGTGGCCGACGATAAAATTGTGGGTGATACCGCACAAGACATACTGAAAATAGTAGTGATAAACCGCTATCGGCAGGCACCTGTGGCCAAAGCTTTTATAAAAAATTTCGGATTGCTGGAAGGTGCAATTGCCTCGTCCGTGGCACACGACAGCCATAATATTGTTGCTGTAGGTGTGGACGACGAAAGCATTTGCAAAGCAGTTAACCTGGTGATAGAACAACAGGGTGGCATCAGCTGTGTAAGCAATGATGCAGCTATGGTACTTGCTTTGCCGGTTGCCGGATTGATGAGCAATGAAAACGGGTACGATGTCGCCACCGCATATACCGCGATGGATGCAATGGCAAAAAGCCTTGGCAGCAAACTATCAGCGCCTTTTATGACGCTTTCTTTTATGGCATTGCTGGTAATTCCGCACGTAAAGCTTAGCGATAAAGGCTTGTATGACGGCGATAGTTTTCAATTCTACCAGCCTGTTCCTATTTAAGAAGCCCTGAATGCATGCCAGTAATTATCGCTGCTGGCGAATGCGCATTACCGGTATGGCCCCTTTTTATTACTCCGGCTTGCATTTTCAATTCTGCATTTCGTCAACAAATACCTGCAATTTGGCAGCCGCAAAAAGCCAGTAATAGGTAAACAAATATATTCACCGGCATTTTACTAACTTTTACCGCCTTTTCAACGCTCCAGGCCTTAAAACCATAGCATCGCCTGGCATACGCCCTTAGTTTTGTTTTATAAATAAATTGAATCATGGATATGCAAAATCAAGACCCCAATAATAACGCGCCCCGCCAAAATAATGGCCGGGTTTACGGGGGCATGTTCTTACTTGCACTCGGCGCAATTTTTTTTCTCAAACAGGCCGATTTTATCTTTTTCCCAGGCTGGATATTTTCCTGGCCCATGATTTTGATAGGTGTAGGTGTGTTTACCGGACTTAAACATAACTTCAGGGGCGCCGGCTGGCTTATACCCATAATTATCGGTTGCATATTTCTGCTGGACAGAATGGACATTGGCCTGGACCTGCACCGGTTTATTTTTCCGGCTATATTGATATGTATCGGACTTTCCCTGGTACTTCGGCCAAAAAATGGTGGCGGATGGGACAACTGGGGTGGCGGCCGTTACAGGAGAAACCGGAACTATCCAAAACAAGATTATACCAGCACTACAGCAAACACCGGTTTTCAGCAATTGCCCGGTACTGGGGCAGATACACCACCCAACGATTTTTACAGACCAGACTATACCAACCACCGGGAAGATTTTGTTGACATTACTTCTATCCTGGGCAGTACCCAACGGATTGTTGTTTCTAAAAATTTCAGAGGCGGCGATATCACCTGCTTCATGGGCGGCGCGGAAATCAATCTAACACAGGCAGATATTACAGGGTCTGTTGTAATGGACATGACCACAGTAATGGGTGGCGTTAAACTGATAGTACCTCCCAACTGGGAAGTGAAGTCCGAAATAAACACCGTGATGGGTGGCGTGGAGGATAAACGCCAGGTGCAGGGGAAGATAATTGATTTTAACAAAGTACTGGTGCTGAAAGGCACTGCCTTTATGGGTGGCATTGAGCTGAGGAGCTACTAAAGGAATTTTAACCGGTGCCCGTTGTATTGTGCTGTTAGAAAGTTGCCATGACTTTCTTATCGCACGATACCAGGTTAAAAATTGTGCACCGGCTGGCTTCAAGCGCGCCGTCTTTTAGTTGCTTTCAAAAAAATCTTGTCCGCACCCCCCGAAATACTTCCTTGCCTGTTCCATCAACAATCACCTACAACCAACATTCACTGTATGAACTGGTACCTCACAAAAATTGTATATCAGATTATTTGCGGCGAAGGCAACCATACGCCACAATTTGATGAACAATTGCGTATAATAACAGCGCCGGATGAGCAGGAAGCTTTTCAAAAAGCACAGCGCATCGGTCTCATGGAAGAGGAAAGCTTCCTGAATCAGAAAAAACACCTCGTCCGCTGGAAATTTATTGATGTATGTGAACTGTACAAATTGAGCGAACCGGTAGACGGCGCAGAGATATACAGTCGCATACAGGAAGTGGATGACGCCGGCCGGTTTATTGCGATGGTGCGCAGCAAAGCCGATTATATAATGGGTGAAAACGTTTTACGTTCTTTGCAATTAATTTAAACAACACCATCTTGGCTGCTATTCCATTTACTCAAAAAAGATTTCTATTTGTTTTTATTGCCTGGTGGGTTATCTGGGCTGGCATGCAGGCATGGATCCTATACGGTCTGGGTTTTTCAATAGAAATAATTTTTCCTGACAGTATGCTATCCAATCTTTTACTGGCAGGTGCCTGCATACTCATTAGTAACAACCTTAAATATTACCTGCCCCAGCAACGCAGGTATGGCTACCTGCTTATTTTATGCCTGCTTACGGCCGGTGCATGGCTGCTTGCAATCAAATATATATTACCCCATGCTATTGCCACCAGTGATGACAGTTATGATCTTTTTCTTGTAAAATCACTCCCGGTGCGCTTTGCAGTGGCTTTCCTGGTTATCGGCTGCATGGCAATGATCAGCGTCATCTGGCATGGATTTGAAGATCAGAAATCGAGCACACAGCGGAAAATGGAAGCAGAACAACTCACTAAAGATGCAGAATTATACAAATTGAGACAACAACTGCAGCCGCATTTTTTATTTAATAGCCTCAATTCGATCAACGCATTAATAGGCACCCGGCCAGCGGAAGCAAGAACCATGGTTCACCAGTTATCAGATTTTTTGCGGGGCACGTTGAAAAGAGAAGAACATCAATGGATAAAGCTGGAAGAAGAAATGGAATACCTGCGGCTTTATCTTGATATTGAAAAGGTCCGCTTCGGCAACCGGTTGTCGACTGTTTTTGAAATAGCACCCGATTCGTTGCAAATGAAAATACCGGCGATGTTGCTACAGCCACTGGTGGAAAATGCCATCAAATTTGGCCTGTACGATACAACGGGTGAAACAGTCATACGCATCACCACCAGTACCAGTACACATTTACTACTGGTATACGTGCAGAATCCTTTTGACGAAGAAACCGCGCAACCACGGCGGGGCACCGGGTTTGGCCTGCATTCCATACAACGCCGGCTTTACCTGCTGTTTGCACGGAACGACCTGCTAACGACGACTGCGCTCGACAATGTTTTTACAACAATCGTTAGAATACCGCAACCACTACCCGTTGCACAAGAAACAACCAATAGTATAATCTTATAACTGAAAAAGCTATTATGAAAAAAGTAGTAATCATAGACGACGAGCCCCTTGCAAGAAGTATTGTAGCCGAATACCTGATGGGCTATCCTGAACTGCAATTGGTACAGGAATGCAATGATGGATTTGAAGGCTTGAAAGCCATTATGCAACACCAGCCTGATATCATCTTTCTTGATATACAAATGCCCAAGATCAATGGCTTTGAGATGCTGGAACTGGTGGAGCAGAAGCCCGCTGTAATTTTCACAACGGCATTTGACGAATATGCCATTAAAGCGTTTGAAACCCACGCCATTGACTATTTATTAAAACCATTTAGCAAACAACGTTTTGATAAAGCCGTGCAAAAATGGCTTGAATTAACACCGGCCAGCCTGGTTGCCCCACCGGCATCCACGGATTCATTGCTGGAAACGGCGGCTTTAGCGCCGGGACAAAACCAGCGCATCGTGGTAAAAAATGGTGCAAAAATTAAAATCATACCGGTACATGATGTGCTCTACCTGGAGGCGGCCGATGACTATGTAAAAATTCATACCGCAGACAGTTATTTTCTCAAAAACAAAACCATGGCACACTTTGAAAAAGCACTTGATGCGCAGCAATTTGCGCGTTGCCACCGCTCCTACATGGTAAATGTTCAGCACATTGTGCGCATCGATCCTTATGAAAAAGACGGTCATATTGCCATTCTTAAATCAGGAGCAAAAGTGCCGGTAAGCAAAACTGGCTACGTAAAACTGCGGCAGGTGCTGGGCTTGTAAATAACACAGGGCAACCTTAAGAATGTAAAACACACAAGCAGCAGCTGCCCGCGCACGATTCAGCTATCAGGGATTTACCACTTAATCGTAATTTAATTATAGCCTGCTGTAGAGTGAATTGATTTAATGGCGGACGATTATAGAAGAAAAACGGAGCTATCGTTATTATCAACCCTTGAAATAAAACTTCACCTTTTTCGGCATTTGGCGGTTGAAATTTCAACGCGCCTGCCCTTATTTTCTTCCATCACTTATACATAAATATATTTGTCAAGGAAATCATTTCGGAATTTTCCAGTTGGATCATACTCCTTCAGCATTTTTTTGAATTCGGAAAGTTTCGGATACAACGATGCCAGTTGTGCAGGCGCCATCGTAAACAGTTTCCCCCAATGCGGTTTTGCATTAAATGGCGCCAGTTCCTTTTCAATGATCGGTAACAACTTTTGTACAGCGGGCCAATCTTGTTTCCAGGTAAAATGAATGGTAACAGCCGGTTGCTTATAACAAGGGCTCATCCAGAAATTGTCTGCATCAATGGTGCGTATTTCAGAAATGAGCAGGTGCGGCCCTGTTTGTTTACCCAGTTTTGCAATGGCTTTAATAGCTGCTACAGCATGCTCGCGCGGTACAAAATATTCTGATTGCAGTTCTACGCCACTGCTGGGTGTAAAGCCCATCTTAAAATGGGGCAACCTTTCGTACCATGGACCGGGTACGCCCATCTGCGCGGTACAATTTTCGGCTGGCAATGTGGCAATGGGATGCAGGTTTTTTTCAGCGGCTTTTGCACCAAAAAAACCGGCTGTAAAATCAATTTTACTGCCGGCGGTTATTTTTGATTTTATCCAGACTTCATTGATGTTGTCAGACTGCCAGTCTGTAAACAAACTCACACTGTAACCGGCGCCCGCTATTTCGTCAAAATGATTGCTGAGCTGCGCCATGGGCAACTGTTCAAAAACATCCTGCCGCATTGTATAGGTAGGTTGCAGCGCAAGCGTGAGTTTTGTAATAACCCCGATGGCGCCAAGTCCTACCACGGCTGCGTTAAATTGCTCCCTATTCTTCTCACGGTCAAGTGTAACCGTTTCACCATGGGCTGTTAGAAATTCTATGGCAGTAACGCCGGTTGCAAGGTTGCCGTTTTTTACGCCGGAGCCATGCGTGGCCGTTGTACAGGCACCCGCCACAGCAATATGCGGCAATGATGCAAGGTTGTGCAATGCAAATCCCTTGCCTTCAAGGTAAGGGCACAGCTGGCCATAATTCATACCTGCTTCGATGGTTACAGTTTGTGCCACCGCGTCAAGCGCCACCACATTATTCATTTGCTTTAAAGAAATTAGATTATCCCGGCTGTCTGCGATGCTGTTAAAACAATGACGGGTGCCCAGCACTTTTAATTTTGCGTGTTTTTTTACCAGCGCTTGCAGCTCCTGCGCGGATGCGGGCGTAAACAACCGGTCGGTGCTATAAGTCAGGTTGCCCGCCCAATTTTTTAATGGTGCCGCCGGCATCAGCGTGGTAAACGGAGAAATTAAAGGTGCTGCCATCAGTGTGGAAGATAATTTGATAAAGGTTCTTTTTTTCATTGCAGTTGCGCTTTCAAAAATAATAATGATGTGACCAGTTTCAATAATTAAATTTACTGTTAAATGGCGCTACACGCATGAAAACAATTGCCACACTTGCTGCCCTGGTTTTTTTTATTATTCCCTGCGATAGTTATGGCCAGCGAACAGAAACGCCTGCGCATGCGATAGCGCGGCTGGAAGACCTGGAAAGAATCTCCGTTATGAAAGGGGATACCGCTATGTTATTTAAGCTATGGTCCCCGGGCTACGTGGTCAATAATCCCAACAACATGATTCTAACCGGTGCACAGATAAAAGGCTTTGTCCGCAATGGTGGCATGGACTCCACTACGTTTACGCGTAATATGGAGAAGATCAGTTTTATAAACGATCTGGCAATCGTAATGGGGTCAGAAATTGTTGCCCCAAAGAACAAATCAGACAATGCTGGCAAAAATATAATCCGACGCTATACAAATGTGTGGATTAAAAGCTATACCAGCTGGAAACTGGCTGCCCGGCAGGCTACCAATATTATTATGCAGTAGACCGCATTTTCTATTTAACGGCAAGGATAAATTCTTCCGGTGCTATGCTTCCCCACCCAGCCACAAAGCGCCGTTGACAGTGTTTCTTGTTGCGCCGGTAACGGAAGAAAGTACATTGTATTCTTCGCGCCAGCGCAAAACGCCAATCAACGCCATCACAAGGGCTTCTTTGTAGCTAACCAGCTGCGCATCCGGTACTACTGCCGCTATGCCAACGTGCGCTAATTGTTTGCTGATCTGCGCTACCATAAAATCGTTAAAAGCGCCGCCGCCGGTAATCAGCAATTTCTTTTCTGCAACTGGCAATGTAGCAGACAACACTTTTTCTGCAGCGTACCGCAGCTGCAGGGCAATGTGCGCAACATAAGTAGCCAATGCAGCTGCCGTTGACAGCTGATATTGTTGAATAATCGGGTAGACAATGGCAGTGCCAAAATCATTGGCGAGCGATTTAGGGAACGCCTGCCGGTAATAATCAAGCTCGTTCAATTCGTGCAGCAGCGCCTGGTGTACAATACCGGTTGCCGCGAGCTGGCCGCCTTCATCAAACGATTTGCCTTCACGGGCAATCAGCAGGTTCAACACGCGATTGGCCGGGCACACATCAAAAGCAATGTATTTATCAGGCTCATTAAAAGACAGGTTTGCAATACCGCCCAGGTTGAGAAACATATTGTACTGTTGCAGCAATAGTTTTTCACCAATGGGAACAATGGGCGCACCCTGCCCGCCAAGAGCAATATCCAGCGCACGTAGATCACTCACCACCGGCAATGCCGTTTCGGCGGCAATGGCTGCTCCGTCTCCTAGCTGTGCGGTCATTTTTTGCGCAGGTAAATGAAAGGTAGTATGGCCGTGAGACGCTACCAGGTGCACCTGGTGCTGCAGGTGATGATCTTCAATAAATTTATTTACCGCGGCGCCTGTATAGTGCCCGTATGCTGTATGTAATAACTGGTAAGCCACAGCAGGCAGGTGTACGGCATTGCTGAGTTTTTCTGCCCATTCACTGGTATACGGCTGGCAGTCGGTATGCAATATTTCGTAGGTCCATTTGCCCGCCGTTTCGTGTAAATGCACATAAGCAATATCCAGTCCGTCCAGCGAACTGCCACTCATTAAACCAATAGCCTTATACACCATGCCGATATTTGATTTTAGATTTCCGGTTGCAGCAATTAGATTTGCCCTGGCAAATTACGCATTTCAATGGTCTGGTTGATCGCACGCCAAGCTGGAAAAGCATTAAAAAAAAGAGGAATACACCTGGCATCGAACGGGGACCGCCGGGAAGAAAATTATTTTTTTACATTTATCGGGTTGCATTTTTAAACTAAACCGTTTACCATGGTGGTTAATCTGAGCCAGCATTATTCTTTGCTGAGCGATTGGGTGGGGGAATTAAGAGATGTTGAAGTGCAGAACAACAGGATGCGTTTCCGCCGCAACCTGGAGCGGATAGGTGAAGTGGCAGCCTTTGAAATCAGTAAGGACCTGGCTTTTACAGAAAAAGAAATCCAGACGCCCCTTGGCATTTCCGTTTGCAAGGTGCTGAAAGAACAACCCGTACTGGCCACCATACTCCGCGCCGGCCTGCCCCTGCACAATGGTTTATTAAACTTTTTCGACAAGGCCGATAATGCTTTTATCTCTGCTTACCGCAAACATAATAAAGACGGCACCTTCGATATCAGTCTTGATTACGTTTCCTGCCCCGAGCTGGAAGGCAGGGTGGTAGTGGTGTCTGATCCAATGCTGGCCACCGGTTCATCGCTGGTGAAAACCATCCAGTTTCTGCGCGAAGAAGGCCATCCTTCCAAAATACATGTGGTTGTGGCCATTGCCTGCACGGTGGGCATAGAATACGTGTTGCGCAGCGAGCCCAATTGTAAAATCTGGTGCGGCGCCATCGACGATGAACTTACTGCAAAAGGTTATATTGTACCAGGACTGGGCGATGCGGGTGATCTCGCATTTGGAAACAAGGTACAGATGTAGAAAGGGCTAAAGGTTTAAGGTGGAAGGTATAAGGTTTAAGGTAAAAAAATATATCCGCTTTTTTTCTTCCTATACCCTATACCCTAAACCCTATACCCTAAACCCTATACCCTAAACCCTATACCCTAAACCCTATACCCTAAACCCTCCACCTTCTACCCCACACCCTCCAAGCAGCACAATTTTAAATTTGCAACTCTTGTAATTGTTTGTATTTTGTACGGATTTAACTACTGAAATGAAGAGAATAGTACTGCTTGTGACTGCATTCCTGCTGATGAAAATGCAATTGCTTGCACAGGATCCACATTTTTCGCAATTTTTCTCTTCTCCGCTCACACTCAACCCAGCCCTGACTGGTAAATTTGACGGCGTTTTTCGAGCAGCGGGCAACTACCGCGACCAATGGCCCACTTTCGCTAAAGCATTTATTACGTCTACCCTTTCGCTTGATGCGCCATTGCTATCCAACCGCATCAATTCAAATGATGTCTGGGGCGTTGGGTTGATGGCCATGACAGACCGGACCGCCAACGGCATTTTAAACAGCAATTATATTGCTGTCTCCACTTCTTATCATAAGGGCCTCGATGAAGATGGGTACCACCAGCTGGGTTTTGGTTTCCAGGGTACCTATGCGTCCAAACGCCTTGATGGTTCAAGAATAAACTTTGAGAATGAGTTGGCATTGGATGGCACCTGGACCCTACCGAGCAACGAATCTATAGACGGCCGGAATATAAACATCAATTATTTCGACTTTAATGCAGGACTGTTGTACAACGGGTCCTCCGATGGCCTGAACAATTTCAATTTTGGTATTTCCATGTATCATATCAACCGCCCAAAAGAGAGTTTTTTTGGCAGCGGTTATTATTCGCTCAACCCCCGTTTGACGGTGCATGGCGGCAGCTATTTTAAAGTTGGGGAGACCACCACCCTCCACCTCACGGCATTGCATAGCCGGCAAGCCAACGCATATGAAACGGTAATAGGCGGTGCGGTCGCGTTTAACCTCAACAACGACGAAACAGAAAATCCTACTAATTTTTATGCGGGCAGCTGGATCCGTTTTAATGATGCCATTATACCCTACCTCGGCCTTGAATGGGGAGACTTCAGGCTCGGTGCTACCTACGACGTCAACTACTCCAGCGCTAAAGTGGGTTCGCAAAGCCGCGGGGGTATTGAAATGTCCCTCATCTATATTAAGAAGCCAGCTTCCGGTAGAAAAGGCATTCCCTGTCCTAAATTTTAATTCTTTTGTTACCAGCACTTTTTTCTTTGGGCGACATCGTTGCGTCGCACACTTGTACAGCACCGGCATAAGCAGCATTGGTATTTACGGCAGGTCCACAACAAATAACTGGCTTCATCACAACCGAATGACCGCAGGGCCAGCAACGGTTCCCTACTTTTTGGCACCCGGAAACATATTCATTCTTCCATTAACTTATTTCAAACTCCGGCTTTAGAAATTCCTTTTCACTTTTTGCAATCACAATGGTGGCAACACCATTTCCAATCAGGTTGGTGATGGCCCGGGCTTCGCTCATAAATTTATCTACACCCAGTAAAAATGCCAGTCCCTCTACGGGTATTTTATGAATTGCCGTTAGCGTAGAAGCAAGCACAATAAAACCGCTGCCGGCCACCCCCGCCGCACCTTTTGAGGTAAGCATTAAAATACCAATGATACTCAGTATTTCTTCCCATGTTAAATGCACCTCATACAATTGCGCCAGGAAAATAACGGACATGGATAAATAAATGGATGTGCCATCAAGGTTAAAAGAATATCCGGTAGGTACCACCAGCCCTACTACGGATTTACTGCAACCCATTTTCTCCAGTTTATTCATGATGGACGGCAATGCTGCTTCCGAAGATGAAGTGCCCAGCACAATCAATAATTCTTCTTTGATATATTTAAGAAACTGCCAGATGCTTTCTTTGTAGTACCGCATAATACTACCCAGTACCAGGAAAACAAAAACAAGCATGGTGGCGTATACGGTGAGCATCAACTTACCCAGCGGCACCAGGGTATGCAGGCCAAACTTACCAATGGTAAACGCCATTCCGCCAAAAGCACCCAATGGTGCCAGGTACATCACATATTTCAATCCTTTAAAAACAATTTTAGATAGAAAAGAAAGCACGGAGATAATCTTTCCCTTTGGCCGGCCATTATAAAAACTCAGCGCAATGCCCGCCAGAATTGCAGCAATCAATACCTGTAGCGTAAAATTGGAAGAAAGAAAAGTAGACCATTCAATTCCTTTGCCCGCTTTGGATGTGTATTTGGATGCGTCCTGAATTTGCAAACCGGTTTTATCAATCTTGCCCGGTTGTAGCAGGTTTGCAACGCCTATGCCAATCACCAGTGCCAGCGTAGTAACAATTTCAAAATACACCAGCGATTTTATACCGATGCGGCCTGCCTTTTTTAAACTGCCCATGCCGCAAATGCCCAGCACAATGGTTAAAAAAATAATGGGACCAATAAAAATCTTGATCAAATCAATAAACCGTTTGCCAAGGAATTCCATCTTAACGGCAACGGCAGGAAAATACTGGCCCAGCAGTATACCCGCAACAATGGCTATCAGTACCCAGAAAGTGAGATTGGTGAAGATAACTTGTACAATAGATTTTTTTTGACCGATTGCAGGCTGGTACAATGTTTCAGGATTTAAATGATTTTTTTTCACTCACAAAGGGATTTCCTTTGATGTAAAACCGGTAAGGCAGCAACGCATCTTCTGCGGCGTAATCAACACCAATCCTTGCTGAGGCAACTATTTGCGCTGGTTTAACTACTGTACCATCATCTGCAATGTACAGGTGATCATCCAGTAAAGAAACTCCGGTATGACTAACTGAAATGCCCAGTGCTTTTGACACATTTCCCGGACCACGGCCAACGCTGTTGTCAAAATTTTCCTTCCGCATTCTTTGCAGCATAACGGGAATGCCTGCCACCGGCTCTATACCACGTACAAGAATAGCATGTGGTGTGTCCTGCACATTGGTTACCACGTTAAAAAGATGGTGGATACCATAACAGAGGTATACATAAGCAATTCCACCGGCGCCATACATGATCTCCGTTCTTTTTGTACGACGGCCACCATACGAGTGTGATGCTTTGTCTGCAATGCCATTGTATGCTTCCGTTTCTACGATGCGGCCTGCAGTGTGCATTCCATCGAAATCAGTAACCAGTAATTTACCTAACAACGCTTTTGCAATTACAACAACATCTTTGCGGGTATAAAATGAAGCGGGCAGTTTTTTCATAATAAAAATATCCTCATCTGCCCTCAAAGTAATACATTTATAGCTCAATAATCCAACCTGTGCTAAAGGAAATTGTAACGGCCATACAATCATATTACAGGGCGCACCAGTTTATAAGCAAGCACCGCTTATGGAAATGGATTATTATACCCGGCATCCTCTACACGCTGCTTTTTACCATCGGCATGTATTTTTTCTGGACCTCGTCCGGCGCGGTGGTTACCTCTTTAAGTGAATTGATTGGCATAGAACGCTGGCTGCAGCAACAAAGAAACGGCTTGCTGAGTTTCGTTTTTATGATGAGCAGGATAATGGTGCAATTACTGCTGCTGTTGTTTTATTTTTCCCTTTTCAAATATTTATGGCTGATTATCGGCTCACCTGTTTTTGCATACCTCAGTGAAAAAACAGAAGCCCTGCTGGAAGGCAATGATTACCCGTTTAATTTACGACAGTTGTTTAAAGACATTGCACGGGGCATCCGGCTGGCATTGCGCAACGCTTTGTGGCAGACCGTATATACCGTGTCCATCCTGTTACTGTCTTTTATCCCGGTAGCGGGCTGGATAGCACCGGTGGTCTCCCTTTTTGTAGAATGCTATTACTATGGGTTCTCAATGCTGGATTACAGTTGTGAAAGGCATAAATTATCACCTGCGCAAAGCGTCACGTTTATCAGCAACCGCAAAGGCCTGGCCATTGGCAACGGGTTGGTTTTTTACCTAATGCATTTTCTACCCATCATTGGATGGGTGTTGGCGCCCGCCTATGCAGTCGTAGCCGCCACCATCAGTTTGTATTACCAGGAGAAGCAAGTATAGCAGCAAGTATAGCAGCAAGTGCCGCGCTGCTTTAACAAAGAATCTTCAAATAGCTAATTTGCCGCCATAGCGGCCGCTGACCACCACGGTGCACTCCATAGAAAAAGTGCAACGCACATCCAGCTTCCTGGCTAGATTACTACGTTAATCATTTTATTTTTTACATATATAATTTTCTTCGGCGCTTTTCCTTCCAGCCATTTTTGGACAACCTCGTTGGCCAGGATAAGATGCTCCACTTCCGCCTGTGAAATATCAAGTGCCATACTGATATTGGTGCGCACTTTTCCGTTCACCGATACCGGGTATTCTTTTGAAGACTCTGTTACATATTGCACATCAAATACAGGATAGGCGGCATCCAGTATGCTACCGGCATTGCCCAGTTGCTGCCATAACTCTTCCGCAATATGCGGCGCATAGGGCGTCAACAACACCAGCAATTGTTCCAATATTGGTTTTTTATGGCATTTTATATCATTCAATTCATTTACACAAATCATGAAAGTACTCACGGCGGTGTTATACGAAAACCGTTCGGTATCATCTTCTATTTTCCTGATGGCACGGTGTAAAATTTTCAACTCTCCCGGCGATGCTTTTTCATCTTTCCAGCTTTTTCCTTTTATCTCATCAAAGAATAAACGCCATAATTTTTTCAGGAAGCGGTGCACCCCTTCAATGCCTTTGGTATCCCAGGGTTTGCTGGCTTCTACGGGGCCAAGAAACATTTCGTACATACGAAAAGTATCGGCGCCATACTTATCTACCAAATCATCCGGGTTGTCTACATTGAATTTCGACTTAGACATTTTCTCGGATTCCTCTTTCAGATAAATAAAATCTTCTCCATCGTTTTGCCAGTCAACAACCATAGTGGCTGCGTCTGACGGATGATCCTGCAAGGACTTATCAAACGCAGTTTTAGTAAGTTTGCCAACATTGTCTACATATTGATGCCCATACTTCATTCTTTTAAAGGTAGCTGCAGGTTCGTCTTTTTTATAAGAAACTATTTGACTCCCTGACTCATCTGTCTTAAAAAAATAAGATCGCCCCGTTATCATTCCCTGGTTCACCAATCTTTTGTACGGTTCATCAAAACAAATATGGCCCAGGTCATACAGTACTTTGGTCCACATACGACTGTACAATAAATGCCCAACCGCATGTTCCGTTCCGCCTACATACACATCTACCTGGTTCCAGTAATCGCTCACTTTCCGGTCGCAAAAATTTTCATTATTATGCGGATCCATGTACCGCAGAAAATACCAGCTGCTGCCGGCATACCCGGGCATGGTAGATGTTTCCCGTTTACCCGCAGGGGTATTCATCCAGTCGGCCAGGTTGGCCAGCGGCCCCTCTCCCATTGGCCCGGGACCATATTTGTCAACATGCGGCAACTCCAGCGGTAAATCTTTTTCTGCTAACGGGTATGCCTCACCGTCTGTCCACACAATAGGAAAAGGCTCGCCCCAATAACGCTGGCGGCTAAAACCGGCATCGCGCATTTTGTAATTTATCTGCCGCTTGCCAATACCCATCTCCACCAGCTTTGTGATAACGGTATCAATGGCATCGCGCATCGGCACGCCATTTAAAAAACCGGAATCGCTGAGCACCGCGTCTTTGGTAGCATTGGCCGTGATGCCGTCAAAAGCATCGCCAATAATATTGGTAACCGGTAGTTCAAAGTGTTTGGCAAAATCATAATCGCGCTGGTCGCCGCAGGGCACGCCCATAATAGCACCGGTACCATAGCCGGCCAGTACGTATTCGGCTATCCACACAGGTATTTTTCTACCGTCGAACGGGTTGATGGCATAGGCACCGGTAAAGCAACCCGTCACCTGTTTTACTTCTGCCATGCGTTCGCGATCGCTGCGGCTTTTAACATACGTCAGGTAATTATCAATCGCTGTTTTCTGTTCCGCTGTTGTAATTTTTGAAACCAATTCATGTTCGGGTGCAATCACCATAAAATCTACGCCGAAGATGGTATCGGGGCGGGTAGTGTACACCGTTAGCTGTACATCTTCCGTGCTGAGCGCAAAACTAATTTCTGCTCCCTGGCTTTTTCCAATCCAGTTGCGCTGTTGTTCTTTCAGCGATTCGGAAAAGGCAACTTTTTCGAGGCCTGCCAGTAAACGATCTGCGTATGCCGTAATCCGTAAGTACCACTGCCGCATTTTTCTTTTAACTACGGGGTGGCCGCCGCGCTCACTTAAACCGTTCACCACTTCGTCGTTGGCCAGCACCGTACCCAGGGCTTCGCACCAGTTTACTTCGCCATAAGAAGAAAATGCGAGGCGGTAGTCCATTAATATTTCCCGCTTGCGGGTTTCCGTAAACGCGTTCCATGCTGCTGCAGAAAACCCTTCATTTGTTTTACCGGTAGCCTTATTGCCCGCAGTTTCAAAGATGGTTACCAGTGTTTGAATGGATTCCGCCTTATCGGCAACAGGATTGTACCAGCTTCCAAACAGTTGCAGGAATATCCATTGTGTCCATTTGTAATACTTGGGGTCGCTGGTGCGCACCTCACGGGTCCAGTCGAAACAAAAACCGATCTTGTCTAACTGGCTGCGAAAGGTTGCGATATTATTGTTAGTGGTAACGGCAGGATGCTGGCCGGTTTCCAATGCGTATTGTTCTGCCGGTAAGCCAAAACTGTCGTACCCCATCGGATGAAGCACGTTAAAACCCTTTAGTCGTTTATAACGCGCAAATATATCCGAAGCAATATAACCGAGTGGATGGCCCACATGCAGTCCTGCGCCGCTGGGATAAGGAAACATATCCAGCACATAGCATTTGGGCTTGGTGGAATCGTTGCTTACCGTGTATGCGCCGGTCTCCATCCATTTTTTCTGCCACTCCTGTTCAATTTTCCTGAAATTATACTCCATGATTTAATCTGCGGTATTTAAGTTGATTAATCGTTGCTGCTCCGCTGGTCAGTCCTTGCGGCGTTACGTTCTGCAGTATCTCTTATATGCATTGGATTTCAAAGGCTATTTATTTGAATCGTCTGCTCCGTTATCATCGGCCGTTCACACACCGGGCGAATGCCGGATTTACAGGGCCAAAAGATTGTCTTTTACCTTGTAATTTATTTACACGCCAATTAAAACCCACGCTGCACTTTTGGCGCTATTGCCGGCCAGCCAAAAGCACTGGAACCTGCAGCAGGCAGATGGACTGGTTTGTCTCCATTTGTTACAGAAGACTTAAAAGATCTGATTTATCTCTTTGATTCATCCACCGCTAAAATATTTTGCTGAGCGCCACCGTTAAAGAGGGCGCAAAAATAGCAATTGTGCTGCAGAATCCGCTATTTTTGCCCCTTTCAAGATAGTGCAGTCCCCATTAAATCAATCGCCTTATGGTGCAATTTGGAAAATCATCCAGCAAGCGTTCACAGCCTTCTTATTTCATGGCCATCCTGGGGGTATCGCTTATCCTGATTATGCTGGGCGTACTGGGCTGGCTGGTTATCAATGCCAATAAACTGGGTCAGTATTTTAAAGAAAATGTAGAGGTAAGGGTATATGTGCGGGAAAATGTATCGGCAAAAGACAGTACCGCGCTGGTGGAATACATCAATAGTCGATCTTATGTAAAGTCGTCTGAGTATGTGAGCAAGGAGATAGCCCGCCAGAAATACCTGGAAGACGGTAACCAGGACTGGGTAGGCGTGCTGCAAAACAATCCCCTGCCGGCAAGTATCAATTTTAAGGTAAAAAGCGAATATGCAGTTACTGATTCTATGCAAAAAATGCAGGCAGAACTGGTTCAGAATATTGCTGTAAGTGATGTACAGTACCCGCAATCGCTGGTGAGCAGCCTCAACAATATTATCCGCAAAATCAGTATTATTTTGCTGGTGGTAGCCGTTGTTATTTCTATCCTGGTGATTGTGCTGATTGATAATACCATTAAACTCGCGATGTTCAGCAACCGGTTCCTCATTAAAACCATGCAAATGGTAGGTGCTACCAGGAGTTTTATTTCTAAACCAATGAACGCCCGTGCCGTTTTAAATGGCGCCCTGAGTGGCATCATTGCGGTGGCGGTGATCATCGGGGTGATTATTGTCGCAGAGAAATGGCTGCCAGAAATTAGGGCATTGCGCGATTATACGCTGCTTTCGCTGCTCTTCGTTTCTATTATCTTACTGGGCGTAGTTATCTCCTACGTGAGTACCCACCGCAGCGTAATTAAATACCTTAAAATGAAGCTGGACGATCTGTATTGATATTGTGACACAAGTGGTGGGCGTTCAGACGTCAATCGCCGGTCATCATTGCCTTTGTTAAGCTCCGTCTCACCCCGTTCAGGACTGCCGTTTAATGTTGAAAATTACTATATTGCACCCTCAATAGCCAAATCATGATCGAAAAAAAACAGGTGATTGTAAATACCACCGCGCCAATTTTTACAAAAGACAATTATGTGTGGATGGTTGCCGGCATCGCCGTGATCGCCCTTGGCATGTGGCTGATGTCTGGTGGTAAAAGCACCGACCCCGCTATTTTCGACCAGAAAGAAGTGTACAGTACTACCCGCATTACCATTGCCCCGTTGCTGATTATTATTGGGCTGGGGCTGGAGGTTTTTGCTATATTTAAAAAACCGAAAAGAAACGTATAAAAACTCATTTATTGATAAATATACCTTGGCGATGAGCAATCATCGCCTTTTTTATATATGTTGCGGCAACAAACCAAACCGATTCCTTATTTATGAGCACCATTCACGCCATCATTATTGCCATCATTGAAGGGCTGACCGAATTTTTGCCCATTTCTTCTACTGCCCACATGAAATTTGCCAATCCGCTGATTGGCGAAGGAGAATCTGCTTTCCGCGAAATGTTTGAAGTAGTGATACAGCTGGCAGCCATCTTATCCGTGGTAGTGTTGTACTGGAGAAAATTCCTGGACTTCAAACGGATTAATTTCTACATCAAACTTGTTATTGCACTTATACCAGCCATTGTCTTTGGGGTGTTATTCAAAAAATATATCGATGCTGCTTTAAACAACCTGACGTTTATTGCCTGCGTTATGATAGCCGGCGGTATTGTGCTGCTGTTTATAGACAACTTTTTTAAAAACCCGGTGGTATTTGATGACGCGCAGGTAAGCAACAAAAAAGCATTTGTTATTGGTTGCTTCCAGGTATTGTCTATTATTTTTCCGGGACTGAGCCGCAGTGCTGCTACCATTATTGGTGGACTCAGCCAGCGGCTGGACCGCCACACTGCCGCAGAATTCTCGTTCTTCCTGGCAGTACCGACCATGATGGCGGCATCCGTAAAAACCTTGTACGATGTGCACAAAGAGACTCCCGAAGTTTTTGCAACAGAAAACATGACGACCCTGCTAATTGGCAGCGTGGTCGCTTTTGTTGTGGCCCTGATTGCTATTAAATTTTTTATTGGCTACCTCCAAAAGCATGGGTTTAAATTGTTTGGTTATTACCGCATTGCTTTGGGAATAGTTGTTTTATTCCTTATTTATAACGGCACCATTAAATAGAAAGTGACAATGCTGTTGCCATAAACACCTGTAAATATTCGTGGTTGCTGCATTTCCCCATTAGCACATTTTCATATTTTCACATTATCAAATATGCAGACTGCTTCTAAAAAAGTTATCAACGGCTGGGCAATGTTCGACTGGGCCAATTCGGTCTACAACCTGGTTATTACCACTACTTTTTTTCCGGCATATTATGCGTTCGTTACGTCGCTGGAAAATTTTCCGAAAGGGATTACTATTTTTGGAAGAACCTATGTAAATACAGAACTGAAAGACTACGTAATGGCTGCCGGGTTCCTGGTCATCGCCTTTCTATCGCCCATTCTTTCGTCTATTGCGGATTATCGCGGCAACAAGAAAAATTTCATGCGGTTCTTCTGCTATATGGGAGCCATTTGCTGTTCACTCTTATTTTTCTTTGATAAGGACCATGTAAACCTGGGATTACTTTGTCTGATGTTTGCCGGAATTGGATTTTACGGCAGCCAGGTTTTTTATAATTCTTATTTGCCCGAAATAGCCGCTGAAAAAGACATGGACCGGATAAGCGCAAGGGGCTATTCCTTCGGATACATCGGAAGTGTGCTGATGCAACTCATCGGCTTTGGCATTGTAGTAATGATGCCCGACAGTCCGCTCCCCCTAAAGATTACGTTTTTACTGGTAGGGGTTTGGTGGGTTGGCTTTGCGCAAATTACTTTCAGGGTGTTGCCGATCACCCCAAAATCTGAAAGATCTGCAAAGACACATGTACTGGCAAATGGTTTTATAGAATTGAAAAAAGTTTGGGACCAGCTCATACACCTGCCGCTGCTTAAACGGTTTTTGTCTGCTTTCTTTTTCTATAGCATGGGCGTTCAAACGGTAATGCTGGTGGCCATCGACTTTGGCATAAAAGAACTTAAATTAGAAAACACCAAACTGATCATTACAGCGGTAATCATCCAACTGGTGGCCATTCTTGGCGCACTCGGCATGTCTAAACTGTCCAACCGAATTGGCAACATAAAAGTGCTGATTTTTACTGTTATGCTGTGGATCTGTATATGCGGGGCCGGATATTTTATGCACACCGAAATGCAATTTTATGTGCTTGCAGCACTGGTAGGATTGGTAATGGGTGGCATCCAATCCATGAGCCGGTCCTCCTATTCCAAATTTATGCCCGAAACAAAAGATACCGCTTCCTTTTTTAGTTTTTATGATGTAACGGAAAAGCTGGCTATCGTAATTGGTTTGATCAGTTTTGGATTTATTGAGGGAATTACGCATTCTATGAGAACTTCCTTATTGGCGCTTATTGGTTTTTTTGCAATGGGCCTGATTTTTCTTTTGCTGACTGCGCAAACAGCAAAAAAAATTAGTTAAACAATGAAGTTATATACCATCAATACCGGCTTTTTTAAACTGGATGGCGGCGCCATGTACGGGGTAGTTCCAAAAAGCATCTGGAACAAGTTAAACCCTGCAGATGAAAACAACCTGTGCAGCTGGGCACTTCGCTGCCTGCTGGTAGAAGATGGCAACCGGCTGATATTAATTGATACGGGCAATGGCAATAAGCAGAACGCTAAATTTTTCAGTCACTACCATTTATTTGGCGACGACACGCTGGAAAATTCGCTGGCAAAACACGGTTTCACCAGCGACGACATAACAGATGTATTGCTAACCCATTTACATTTTGATCATTGTGGAGGGGCTATAAAAAGGGAAGGAGATCTTTTGGTACCCACATTCAAAAATGCAGTCTACTGGAGCAATGAGCGTCACTGGAAATGGGCAACGGAACCCAATGAAAGAGAGAAAGCATCGTTCCTGAAAGAAAATATTCTGCCGATACAGGAAAGCGGGCGCCTAAAATTTATACCAGTAGGTGACGCGCCATCAACAATACGCCCTTTTCCATCAGGCATCACGGAAAACATATCGGTTATCCTGGTAAGCGGTCATACAGATGCGATGATGTTGCCGGTTATACAATACAATAACAAAACAATCGTATACGTGGCAGACCTGTTGCCCTCTGCTGGTCACCTGCCGATTCCTTATGTAATGGCATACGACATGTTTCCGCTTACTACTTTAGGGGAGAAAAAAATGTTTTTAGAGACTGCATTTGCCAATGATTGGATACTTTTCTTTGAACATGATACAAACAACGAATGTTGTACCCTGCAAATGACCGAGAAAGGGATAAGGCAAAAAGAAACTTTTACGCTCACAGCCCTATTATAGCTTGATTGATTAAAAAACCAGGCGTTTGTGCTTACCAATTGGCAAGGACAAAAGCCTGGTTTGCCATGAACGGTCTTTTTATAACATGGTAATGGTAGAAATCATTTTGTCGGCTTCCCGCTGTTTAAAGTTGGTTATCGATCCCATGCCGCAACTCAGGATATACGATGCGCCATCCTTCTTTATATCAACTCTTTTAATTGTATAGTCTTTGAATTTGGCAACATCACCCGTGGCCCCGTTCTTTAAAGCGGCCAGTCCCTGCTGAAAATACCTCAACTGGTTCAGGTTAGTAAACTTAAGGGTTGTCATGATTTCAGAATTGCCGGATTGCTGATCGCGAAACTGCAGCACATAGCAAGTATCCGATTCCTTGCAAACCCGCTGCAGGGTGATGGGCCACTGTTCTCCCTGTCTTAATTCAACCAGGCTAATGGTAGAGGTATTTACGATGGTAAACTGTGCCTTAGCCGCGAAAGGCAAAAAGAAGGATATCAGAATCAGCTTTTTCATGTCAATTTAATTTTAGTTTTTCAAAGTTTGGTATCATTAAAAATTTTTATGCTTCGTATAGCGGACAACAATAACCGCTTTTAGTGCTGACCCAACAGCTGGCGTCGTTGATCACTTGCGGGCCGGTCTATTCAAATTTCAGGCCCTTTATTGTTTTGATCAGGATGTCAGCTTCAGATTGTTTGAAATCAGTTAACCCATATTTTAATTTGAGTATATACCAGGTACCCTGGTATTTTTTGTCTGCTCTTTTTATGGAGTAGTCACTAAACCTGGCGATATCACCGGTATGACCTGTTTTCAATACCGTCAGTGCTTTTTCAAAATATTTTAGTTGTACCACATCATTAAAAGAAAGCGTGTCCATTACCACGCCGCTCATCACCTGCATATCCCGGAATTGCAGTGAATAACTGGTGTCTGAACGCGCCACTGTTCTCTGCAGCGCTATCGGCCATTCGCCCGTGCGAATATCAACAATGCTGCCAGCAGGTGGCAGTATATTGTTCAGCCTGCTAATGCCGGCAAAAGGTATTAATAGTAAACAGAGCAATGCTTTTTTCATAAGATGATTGGAAAGGCAAGATATCAGGATAAATTAATAAATGCAATATAAGAAAGGCATTAATTCGGGGATAAGGGTTACCATGGACTTCAGTGGCTAAATTTGAAGCGCTTATTTTTTGAAAAAGTATTTACTGTAAAACACGCATGCTATTTACAGTAAATCCCCGCGGTTAACTGGTTTAGTATTTTCCGAAATCGGTTGTTATAAACTGCAAACAATGGCACAATAATGAAGGTATTTCAGGAATTACTAAGTTTGCTGCAAAGCAAATTAATCCATAGCAGCCAGTAGCATAGGGCAGTGCAACCAGCAAAAACGTTACGTGCTGGCCAATCAATAATTGTAAAGCGGGTTATCTTACAGACACCAGTGAAGTAAGCGGATAGCGCAGGTTGCGGTAAGACATCATGTCTACCTTGATGCTGCCTACGCTAATGGGGCTTTCAACGCGCAGGGGCAAATGGTTGGCATCATCACTCACCCAAACCATCATTTTTTCGCCACCTTCAAAGATGGTTCCTTTTACCAGCAAGGGTTTAAATTTAATTGCCCTGAATTTACCATACTTCGTTTTTATAATTTCTTTGCCCAGGTAACGGATGTATAAATTATAATTTTCGTTGTCGAGGAACATGGTAAACGGAATTTTATCTTCCGGCTTATACTTATTGAAATCGATATTGCGCGCATAAAAAATTGCACTCACTACATCCTGCACACAATTCGCCACTTTAAAAACCCCGTTGTTGGTAACGGCTGTATTGGTTTGATGGTTAAAGGTTACATTTTCATATTTTTTATACCCGCCTTCATCTACGTTGCGGAGAAATTTCATGGGTAGCAGGGTGCTGGTGTCTACAAAACTTTCATATTTATCGCGCACGCGGAAGAAGCTGTCATAAAAGCTGTAGGTCTTACCCTCCCCGGTAATGTGGTATACCGGCTTGTTGTTAAATTTTTCCAGGTTTACATTGAAGCTGGCTTCACCTGCGGCAATGTATACACCCAAAGTATAAAACACTTTAAAAACAGTTTGCTCACCTGTCTGAAAAGCGGAGTTGCGGATACCACAAAATTCATCGCCTGCATTTAATGCAAAGCGCGATGCAAATAGCAGGAGTGTAAGTAAAAAGAGTCTTCTCATTTATCTGAAAATATTTTAAGGCTTACAAATAAAAGGCTGCCCGTAAGCGCCGGTACCACCAGGTTGATAAACCAGATGGAAGTGGCAGCACCCGCAATACCAAACTTATTTGCACTTACCAACGTAAACAACAACAGGCTTACCTGTCCCCGAAGGCCAACTTCTGCCAGTGCAATGGTTGGGGTAATTGCAAGAATAAGATACAGCACACTGATCAGCCAAAAGCAATGCCAAACCGCCACGTCTACCCCAAACAATTGCAGCAGTAAGATATATTGAAAAACAAAGATGATATAGCGTACAAATGACAGACCGATTGTTCTTAACAAAATTGTAACAGGAAGCGATGCTATCACCATCAAATGCTGCAGAAACGATTTTGCTTTTGGAATTTTTTCAATCCATCTTATCAGTTGGCCCAGCCGGAAATATATCAGCAACAGCAAAGCGGTTACCAGTACGCTGCCAGACAATAAAACCCGTATCCAGATATAATAGTCAGCAACGCCTGCAGCGGTTACCGGGTTCAGCAGCAAAAACAGCAGGCCACCCAACCCCATTACCATGGTAACAATTAACTGGCTGAAACTGCCGATGATGGTCAGCGAAAACGCCTTCCACCGGTTGCCCTCGTGCACATACAAAACCCTACCCGCATATTCGCCGATGCGGTTGGGTGTATTCATAGAAAATGCAAGACCGGCCAGCACCGCTTTAAATGCATTAAAGAAATGGATGCCCTCCACCTGTTTTAACAACACCTGCCATTTCCTTGCTTCCAGGCCCCAGTTTACAGGCACCAGGAATATGGCCATGTACAATTTCCACGATTGTGCACCCGTTACGGACAGCCTTAGATTATTAAGCGCGTCCTGTAAATGTGCCTGTGTGCGCACCTGTTCAAAAATAACATACGTAAACCAGATGAATAAAGCCGGGCCAACCCCGTAATTGACCAGTATTTTTATATTTTTGTTTTTGACAAACATCTTTTCAAAAATAACAGTTCCTTTTTGCAAACAGCACCAAAAATAATTCTGGGGATAGACCCTGGTACCGTGGTAATGGGTTTTGGCCTGATAGCCATACAGGGCAATAGCATACGGCTGTTGGAAATGGATGTTTTAAAACTGGGCGGACAAAAAGATATTTATGAACGGCTTGAAATGATCCATACAAAAGTGTGTAAGCTCATTATAGCCCATCGGCCACAGCTGTTTGCAATTGAAGCACCTTTCTTTGGAAAAAACGTTCAAAGCATGCTGAAGCTGGGGCGGGCCCAGGGAGTAGCTATTGCAGCAGCCATGCAATCATCCATACCGGTTACCGAATATTCACCAAAAAAAATAAAGCAGTCCATAACGGGCAATGGCAATGCAGATAAACTCCAGGTTTGGAAAATGCTGCAGCACATCCTGCAACTGTCCGAAACTGATCTTAAATACTATGATGCTTCTGATGCATTGGCCGTGGCGCTCTGTCACCATTATCAAACGGTTTCACCCTTAAAGGCAACTGCCAAAACAACAAAAGGCTGGAATGATTTTATCGTGCAAAACCCAGGCAGGATAAAAACCAGGTAGTTGTTTGGTGACAAGCATAGATTGCTCGTTTATATTGCTACATTACCCTTGCCGCTAAAGCAAATGAGCGAGCAGTTTTTCCTGTGTGGCTTTTAGTTCTTCCTGCGAAAGTTGTAAATGCTGTTTTTTGAAATCCATGTCGTCCGCAGCGTCAAGTGGTATCAGATGAAGGTGGGCATGGGGCACTTCCAGTCCCACAACCGTGAGGCCGCAGCGCTTGCAATGAAATGCGTTTTCTATGGCATGTGCGATGGGTTTAGCAAATACCAGGATTCTGGCGAGGTAATCATCCGGCAAATCAAAAAATTTATCCGTTTCTATTTTTGGAATAACCAGGGTATGCCCTTCACGCAACGGTGATATATCAAGAAAGGCAAAGAAAAGATCATCTTCTGCAATCTTAAAAGCCGGAATCTGGCCGGCAATGATTTTTGAAAAAATAGTCATGGTGATTATTTTAATTGTAAAGCCGCTGTTAAAACACCAGGACCGCAACAACTATTCAATCTGCAGCCCTTTTGTTTCCGTATTTGCGCAGCTGCATCCCGGTATTAAAAAAGCAAATGGGCCGGATAACTCCTGCCCATATCATTAAGCGATGCAATACTTTCGTTATGCAGATATACTTTCCACTTTAAATTTGAGCACACCGGCAGGTACGTTTACATCTACTTCTTCGCCCACCACTTTACCGAGCAATGACTTTCCAATAGGTGAAGTAACCGAGATCTTTCCCAGTTTCAAATCCGCTTCTTTTTCAGAAACAATCTGGTAACTGACTTGTTTTTTCAGGTTCAGGTTGGTCAATACAACCCTTGTAAGAATGCTTACTTTACTGGTGTCAATTTCAGCGGTATCCAGGATACGTACGTTGGCAAGATCCGTTTCCATTTTCTTCATCCTCGCTTCCAGCAAGCCCTGCGCCTCTTTGGCCGCATCATATTCTGCGTTCTCTTTTAGATCTCCTTTTTCGCGGGCTTCGCCAATAGCTTTGGAAGCAGCCGGCCGGTCAACTGTTTTCATGTGGTGCAGCTCAGCCTTGAGTTGCTCCAGCGTTTCCTTTGTAACATAAATTACATCACTCATAGTCTTCTTTGATTAGTGAACAGAAAAAAATAACAACGCCCCAGATGTATTACCGAGGCGTTGCCATATAAACAAAGATACTGAAATTTTAACCTGAAAAATGCAGGCTTTTTAAGCACAAACCGGCTGTTTCAGGGGCATTTTCCCGTTACCTGCGGCCGGGCTGTATGATAGCTAAACCGGCCCACAAATTTGTTTTGCGCAAAGCAGCGGCCAGTATTTCAGGAGCGCCCCGTAATTATCATGATTTAAAAATACCTGCGGAAGCGGTTCACTTTTTAAAGAGATAACTTATCGAGTACCACTTTTGCCATTTTATAAAATGCCTCATGGGTGTACCCGGCTATATGGGGGGTAACAATAACATTGCGTTGCACCAGCAGCCATTGCAGCTGTTCATTTTCTTCCGGCGTATAAGTTTGCAGCTTTTCATTTTCCAGTACATCCAATGCTGCACCGGCAATCTTGTTTTGTTGAAGCGCGCTTATTACTGCCGCCGTGTTATGCACTTTACCGCGCGATGCGTTGATAAAATAAGGACGTTTTTTCAATGAATTAAAAAAATTGTCATTGGCCATGTGCAAAGTCTCTGCAGTTAACGGTACATGAAAACTGATGACGTCTGCGCCAGCACAAACTTCTTCCAGGCTGGCTTCCTTTACGTAGTCTTTGCCAAAATTGCTTTTGTATTTATCATAGGCCAGCACGGTTACATCGAAAGATGATAAAAGTTTTGCAAATGCCGCACCGGCATTCCCAAACCCAATTATACCAACTGTTTTTCCGCTCAGTTCTGTACCCCGGTTTTCATCACGAACCCACTTTCCCTGTCCTATCTCCTGCATGCCTTTGTTAATATTATTCATCAGGCTCAATAACATACCCAGTACCTGTTCCCCCACTGCATTGCGGTTGCCTTCCGGGCTGCTGACGCACCGGATGCCTTTGCTTTCCGCGTAGACTGTATCAATCAGCTCCATACCGCTTCCCAGTCTTCCGATCCATTGCAGCAGGGGTGCCTTATCTATGATCGCTTTATCTATTGTAAGGCGGGTGGTTACAATCAATCCTGTTGCTTCATGAATCATGTTTTCCAATTGAGCATAGGTCAATTGTGGATCATACACAATATCAAATCCCGCTTTTTGCAGTCGATCCTTCAGGTACTCATGAACCTTTGCCGTGACAATCACCTTTTTCATATCGCATGTATTCATCTCATTCTGAATGTTAGTGCTGCAAATGCTTCCACACTTAATTGTTCTGCCCGTTTATCAAAAACGGCATCTTCCAGCACGTCAGGTTCAAACAAACCGCGAACGCCATTGCGCAATGTTTTCCTGCGTTGGTTAAAAGCAGTTTTGACCAGTAAAAACAAATGTTTTTCGCTTTTCATGGCCAGTGCTGTTTTTACCGGCCGCAATTGTATGACTGCACTTTTTACTTTGGGCGGCGGTGTAAAAGCTGTTTCCGCTACCTCAAATAAATAGTCGGTATCAAAAAATGCTTGTACCAGCACACTGGTAACGCCATATATTTTGCTTCCTTCTTTTGCAACAATCCGCTGCGCCACTTCCTTTTGAAACATTCCTATCATACATTCCACCTGCGTTTTCCATTCCAGTATTTTAAATACAATTTGGGAAGAGATATTATACGGGAAATTCCCCACCACAGTAAACATTCCTTCAAAAGGCGCATCCATGTCCAGGAAACTCTTGTGAATAATTTTATCTTTGATCACCGGGTAGGTTTGCAACAGGAATTGTACTTTTTCATCGTCTACTTCCACACATTTAAAATCAACTTGCTGCAGCGGCAACAAATATTTGGTTAGGGCTCCGCCACCAGGCCCCACTTCCAGCAATTGCGCGAAAGGCTGCTGCTGCAGGGCACGCACTACCTGCCGGCAGATCTCTTCATCTTTTAAAAAATGCTGGCCCAATGATTTTTTCAACGTATACATCCCCACAAAAATACAGGTATACCATCCCTGAAACAAAAACATCATGGAATGGCGTAAGGAATTATTCTTTCACCAAACGGGAGTGTGCAACCACTTCGCCCTTAGCACCAGATACAATGACATGGTAAATACCCTGGCTGAGCTTTTTTGAATGATTCAATGTAACAATATCATTGGCGGATATCATAGTGTGTTGCTGTTGCAATAACACCTGGCCGCGCTGATTGACCAGCTGTATGGTAATACTTTTTTGTGTGATACCGGAGCAATGCACCTGTATTTGCTGGCTAAAAGGATTTGGGAAAACGGTAGCGGACATTTTTTTTAGGGCTGCCATATATTTTTGAACAGCTGAAAACGTAAATGCCCCGTCCAAATCGGTTTGGCGGATGCGGTAATAGCAGGGAAACGCCTGCACGGTGGTATCTGTAAATTGGTATTGCTGCGCGAGGCCTGCATTGTCCTGCGCAGCGATTGTTGCAACCGCAATCCAACGGGTGCCGTCATCACTTCTTTCAATGGTATAGGAGGTTGTATTAATTTGCTGCGCGGTAGACCAGCGAAGCACCGCACCGGCTCTTGATTCTTTTACCGTGAAACTTTCCCAATTCAACGGCAGGGTGACGCTTAATCGGGTAAACTGCAGCATCCATTCATACACATTCATGCCAATTGAATCACGGAGGTTGCCGGTGAGGCCCTGGCTTGTAACACCGGGGTTAATGTCTTCATACGTCCTCGACCAAACATTGTGCCCGCCACCATTCCATTTCACAATTACAGGCGCCGGAACAATAAGCGGTAAGTAGGCGTTTATTTTTGCAGCGTTCGCATCGGTTCGGAGATAGTTTACCGTACCATCTCCTTTGTTGTGCGTAGCCAGTACCGGCAACTTACCGGCCGCTATTATATTTGCTTCTGCTGTAGTAAGGTCACCGGCTCCGCATGCGACGACGATAGCAGCCAGCTTTTTTACCGCGGCTGCGCTGCTGCCTGCATAGTCCCACGTGGCACCACCGCCCATGCTCAGCCCACAAAGGTAAACACGGGTAAGATCAACCCGGTAATTGGCTTTTGCGAATTCAATGACCGCATCCACCGCTGCAGGTCGGATGGTATCCGTAACTGTCGGGCCGTCCAAACCTTCTTTGATCTGCGGAGACAACACAATGAATTTAAACCATTGCCCGCCAACAAAAAAGCTGTCGGGAAACTGCACCGCAGGGGCGGGCTTATTAAGCATTTTATTATTGATCAGTTGCGGAGGTCCCCAGGCCATCACTTTATCAAGGGTTGCATTGTCCTGTACGGATCCACTTTCGCCTACCCCGTGAAAAAAAATAATCAATGGATACCTTGTTGTTATATCAGCAGCATAATTTCCTGGCAGGTACTCGTAAAATCCGTTGATGTTGGCATCAAGGACAGGCGCAAATCGCCTGGTGTGTGTGGGCGCCTGGGCTTTCAGCAATAGCGTTGTTACAAATAACAGTATTGCGCAGGCCACCAGCTTTTGTATTGAAGGCCGAAAATTCATGATAGTATTAAATCAAATAAATTAAAAGACGTGTGCCATATTCCCGATCGCACAATTGTTTCAGCAATTTAAACAAAAAAAGCAACGACAAAACTGTTTAGGTTTCGTCGTTGCCTGTATAATAGCAATTAGGGGTGGGTTATTTTTTGATTACGATTCTTTCATTAAACACGTCCTGGCCATCGATAATCTGTATGGTGTACAAACCGTCCGCAAACCTGGCAATATCATCTATCCTGAAACTATTGATACCAGTACTTAGTAGCCTTTGTTTCGACAGCACAGTTTTACCGCTTGCATCCAGTATGCGAATTTCTGCCTGGCTGGCTTTTGCTAACTTAATCGTCACAACAACGTATGCGGTTGCCGGGTTAGGCGTTACCGTTATTTTATTTTTTGGATGGCTGCGAATGACGACTACCGCGCTCAGTTTGCCCGGCGTATTTTTGGCGATGGCACGTATACGGTAGTACCAGGCGCCGGACAAGCTGCTCACCTGGTGATCCATAACAGTAAAAGACTTTGTGTTGCTTGGTCCGTATACACCTGCTACTTCTGTTATTTTGCTGAAATTGATTCCATCGGTGCTGCGCTCAATGTCAAAATGATCTATCGTTCTGTCACACGTAACGGTCCAGTCTAATTTCACCGACTGGTTTATTAACACGCCTGTTACATTAAGAAAGTTGAGGGCCAGCAGGTAAGGCTGGTAACGCCAGTCTCTTTCAGTACCAGAACTGCATTTTTGTACGGTAGTAATGGAACCCGGCGTTGGGTCTCCTGCTGTACTGCCAGACAGTCCCATCTTGCCAGAAGTGGCCCGGGGACCGGCGTTGTCGGCATCAAAGCGATCATCGAGTCCGTCGCCATCCGAATCAATACCGGTAAGTGTTACCAAATCATCGGCCTTACAATTACCATTCAGGTCATTGCCTTCTATAATATCGGCGACGCCGTCGCCATCCGTGTCGGTATCGCGGTAGTCTGGTATACCATCGCCATCCTGGTCATTGGGCGTAATGCCATTGCCACCGAAACCGGCAAAGGAATCGTACGCATCGTCTATGCCATCGCCGTCGCTGTCAATATAAGTTGGAAATATATAACTGGACGTAGCGATGCCTTCTACTTCATCGGGAATACCATCATCATCTGAGTCGATATCAATAAAATCGGGGTTACCGCTGCCATCAGAATTTAGCAAAGTAATTGAAGGCAATGCATCAATTGCAGTACTCCAGCCATTGGCACCGATACTTCCGTCTGCCTGTCCATTGCTATCAGCGTCAGTAAAACCTGCTTCGCGCACATCGGTTATACCATCACCATCGCTGTCCAGGTCGTAAGGATTGGGCTGTGCGCCACCATCCATATTTTTATATGGATAACTGTCTGCCCTGCCGTCGTTATTGGTATCAGCACCGGTTCTTAATAATGCATTGGCGCTGTTTTCTGCAATACCATCGTTGCCCACATCACCATCTGCTGCATCATTAAAACCATCGGCGTCACTGTCTGTAAAATTGTCAAGGTGGCCATCGTTGTCCGCGTCGGCACCACCCACTTCCAGCACATCGGGTATACCGTCATTGTCACTGTCCAAATCAATATAATCAGGTACGCCATCTCCATCCGTATCACGTATAGCGGTTCCGGCCAAACCATTGCCTGAGCCTGCAACACCCGTACTGGCGTCCACATTCTGTGAAAGTCCGTCATTATCCGGGTCGGTATAATTATCAATCTTACCGTCGCCGTTTGCATCAACCCCGCCTGCTTCCACTACATCCGGTATGCCATCATTGTCGCTGTCAAGGTCCAGGTAATCCGGTATGCCGTCAAGGTCAGTATCAAAATGATCGTTTACGCCGTCGCCGTTGCTGTCAGTATAACCGGGCCAATCCTTATCAATAAAATTTACTATGCCATCATTATCACTGTCTGCGCCCGGATCAAAATTATCGTTCAGTCCGTCTATGTTATTGTCGACCCATCCCGGGTAGTCCGTGTCAATCCAGTTGGGAACACCGTCAAGGTCCACATCGCCCAATGAAAAAGGAATTTTTGATTCCACATAATCAGGAATTCCATCATTGTCTTCATCCAGGTCGGGGCAGTTCTGGTGCAATACATTAATGCGCACCGTGTCTGAGCAGCCAGGGCCGTTGTTTACATAGGCCCAGTAACTACCGGATGCTGTGATCGGCGTTGCCGGATTAAAAACGTTTGCCGCAATAAACGGCTTCGCTTTATAAAATGTATAACCGGCGTATGATGCCCAAGGCAATGTAATTGACAAGGAAGGACAACTGTTTACAAGCGTTGTATCAGAAGGGGTATAACAGCTGGGATTGATAAGCGTATTGGTAACCGGACCGGGTGTAAAGCAACTGCCGCCAGCATCAAACGTACTGGAGTCAGCAAGGTTTTGTGCAGAGGTAAATCCAACGTAGTCAATTCTTGCGCTGTTCATGATTACGGGGCTGCACGATAAGATGGTGCAGGAAGATGCCACTTTTACATCGAACGTAATAGATCCACTTCCGTTTACCAGCACTTTACCACCGTTTACTGCATTGGCGCCCGTACCAATTCTAAAAATTAGTTTTCGGTTGGCAATGTCATACTCCGCCTGATCATCTGCCAGCAGATCGGTTTTTGCAACCCCATTTATTTTAATGCTGCCAGGAACATAGCCAACATTAACCGGAAGCTGGTCGGAAATAACGGAGTTCAGACTGGTATCATTGCCAAGATTGGAATAGTCAACGGTATAACGAACAATGTCACCTGCTACTAACGGTCCGCCGTTTACATCCAGGGATGTTTTCTGCAAGGAAAAAGAAGGGCTGAACTGTGATATGGAGGTAGTCAGTAATTGGACAAAATAATTTTCTGATGGAGAGGCAAATCGTACTGTTGCAGCAGTTTTACTGTTTCCTAACTGGGCATTTGAAGCGTTCGGCAGCGTGATAATACTAGCATCGTAGCCAAGGGTATTCAAGAATGAAGGATTACGGGTGGTAACGGGGGATCCGAGGTAACCAATCGTACTGTTCCACATGTCGTTGAGCTTTGCCATCCCCACAATCGGTGTAAGATTGTAAAAGCCCGAAGCGCCATTTTGTTTGAAAGAAAAAGAATCGAGTGAACTCCGGTCACCATCAAACACAACTGCACCCAATTCACAATTGACCGCGCCGGATGGCGGTGTTAAAAATCCGCTGATCGCAACGTCTGCCGGAGCCGCGCCAGATTTAATTACTGCATTACCATCAAATACCGTGAGGTTTTTTGTAGGCAACGCTTCGTTGGAATACACAAAAACAATGGTCCATCCGCCATATGCATCGTTGATACCTGCGGGAGATGCAACGTTGCCGACTGTATAGGTGCCATTGGGACTGGAAGTATTCACGATTGAAGTGATATCTGCAAAGCATTTAAAACCCGTATGCACCAACCCGGCGAATATCGCTGCACTGTGATAATCTGTTTGTGATGAGGTAATAGTGGTATAAGCGGATGCCCCTGGAATTTTAAGTTTGCAGGTGGTTTCGCCGGTTATCCACGCAATGTTGCTACCACTTGCACCCTGCCCTGCACCCCAGTACAGACCGGCAAACAATACTTTGTTGCAGGCAGTTGCTATCGACAGATCAGATGTAGTAGCATTAAAAGTTCCATTGTTATTCTGACCCAGCATCTCCATATCAAAAGACATATCAGCAGACGTAGCAGCCCGCAGGTGCACTTCTACCGCTATTGTATTTACACCCGTGCTAAATAACGAAGGGCTTAGGTTGGCAGTAAGATTTTCAGTTGTTCCCGTAGCAATATCTGCAGAAGCCAGCGTGGCATAGTTTACAGCACCTGCAGGCATTGTGTTGCGGAGTACTTCAACGCCGTTTACATATACCACGATACCATCATCCCTTCTCATGTTCAATTGAATGTTGGTATAGGCAGCCAGCTCAGTGGCGGTAAAGTTTACGGTTGATCTAAAATAATAAGCGGTGTATTTACTGCTGGCCGCGGAAGGCGCGCATACATCAGAACCCCCGTTTGGAATACAAGTTGCCTGCGCGGCATTGAAACCATATTTTCCGTTGCCCGTTCCGCTGGCACCATTATTCCAGGGTGAGCCAGTTAAAATATAAGCAGGCAATTTCCAGGTGTTGCCAGATCCGTCATTCGGCGGAGCTGCATTGTTGCCAAAATAATCCCATTTGCTCAGGAAAGCTATCTTGCTTACGTCAGCCGCATTGTCTATATCAAGGTTAATACCAGCCTTGCTGCTGTTATTGGTTGTACCCAGGTAGCCTTCGCCGGTACCCGGACTTCCTGCTGAAACACCTGCGGAAGAAATAATGCTGTTGGATACAAAAACAATTTTTCCTCTTACAGAAGAATTACTGTACCGCGCCGTAAAAGGGCGAATGATTTGGGCGTTTGTGTTTGGAGCTGTTACCATCAACAACAGCACAATTAAACCGAGGCAGAACGTTTTCATAAATGCTTGGATTAAGAAAAGTATTAAACGCAACGCGTTTAATTGCAACAACCAATTCCTTATTAATTCAGGCATGTGTTACATTATTACCATACATGCAGGGGAACCTGATAGCTTACAGCCGATGATATTTTTGGCGCTATTATTTACGCGGATTTTCTGTTCTGAATAATCAAAAACAGGACTACCACCGGAGCATACCGGCAATTTAAAAGTAAGTCCTGCAAATTGTATGTATTTCCATTTAATCAGGTTTTTCATAGTTATAAGGTTTTACACTGTGGCACTGCAAAATTTGCACTTATTTCTGTCATCCGCAATAATACCAGCAGACACTCACAGACGTTATCATGCTTTTGAACGAATAGTTTGGCTGCCACGGAAGTCGATCCACTCATTCTGCCCCGCAGCGGCTATCGCTGAATGATCAATCGGTGGTTGATGACTTCCTGGTTCAGGATAACCTGTACCATGTATACCCCGTTCTGCAATTTGCTGATACCAACTATTTCAAAAGCATTGACGCCGTTGTATAATTGCTGCGTTTGCTGCAATACCTGTTTACCAGCTGCATCCAGTACAAATATTTTTGCTGACGATGGCGCTTTAACGGCAAGGCTAATGCGCGCAACATCATTTGCCGGGTTGGGTGTTATGGTAGCCGTATTTTTTGGTCTGACTCTTATTACCACCAGGTTACTCCATTTACCTGCCGTGTTTTTACTAACGGCGCGTATACGATAATACCAAACAGTGCCTTGTATCTCACTGATATGGTTATCCGTGGCAGTAAATACCTTTGCGGTGCAGGCCGCCGCTGATCCGGCTGCTTCAGCAATTTTACCGAAGCTAATTCCGTCTGCACTTCTTTCTACATCGAACCGATCTATTGCGTGGTCCGCGGTAACGGTCCATTGTAGCTTTACTGACTGGTTGGCCAAAACCCCCGTCACCTGCAGAAAATTTACTACAAGCACATAAGGCTGGTAACGCCAGTCTCTCTCAAATGTCAGGTTACATTTTTGCACCACGGTAACAGAACCTGGCGTAGGATCGCCGGTCAGACTGCCTCCTGTTCCCATATAAGCCGAAGTAGCCCGTGGTGATGCGTTGTTGCTGTCGAACCGATCATCCAGTCCATCTCCATCGGTATCCATGCCGGTCAGTACAGTATTGTCATTGGCTTTACAGTCTCCGTTGAAATCATTTCCTTCAATGATATCCGGCGACCCGTCCGCATCTGTGTCTAAATCGCGGTAATCAGGGATGCCATCGCCATCCTGGTCGTTGGGCGTAATGCCATTGCCACCAAAACCGGCAAAGGAATCGTAGGCATCATCTATTCCATCTCCGTCACTATCTGTATAAGAAGGAAATAAATAACTGGACGTGGCGATTCCTTCCACATTATCCGGTATGCCATCATCGTCTGCATCTATATCCAGGTAATCGGGTTTGCCAGCTGCATCGGTATTCAGCAATGCCAGGGATGGCATTGCATCAATGCCTGCATTCCATCCATTTATTCCAATTGCTCCATCCACCTGCCCATTGCTGTCGGCATCTATAAATCCGGCCTCACGTGTATCTGTGATACCGTCACCATCGCTGTCAAGATCATACGGGTTGGGCTTGCTGTCGTTGTCCATATTTTTGTTTGGATAACTGTCTGCCCTGCCGTCGTTATTGGTATCCGCACCGGTTTTTAATAGTGCATTGGCACTGTTTTCTGAAACCCCATCGTTGCCTACATCACCATCAACTGCATCCGCATATCCATCTGCGTCGCTATCTGTGTAGTTATCAATTTTGCCATCATTGTTAACGTCGATTCCACCTGCTTCCGTTACATCCGGTATGCCGTCATTATCACTGTCCAAATCCAAATAATCCGGAACGCCATCGCCATCGGTGTCGCGCAGGCCAAGCCCGTTGCCTGATCCGATTTGGCCTGTATTATTAGCGTCTACATTTTGTGATAAGCCATCGTTATCGGTATCCGTATAATTATCTATCCGGCCGTCCCCATCTGCATCAACGCCGCCTGCTTCCACCACATCCGGAATACCGTCATTGTCACTGTCCAGATCCAGCTGGTTCGGAATTCCATCGAGGTCGGCATCAAAATGATCATTCACACCATCGTTGTTGCTGTCAATAAAACCAGGATAGCCGGCATCGGTAAAGTTGGGTATACCGTTGTTGTCATCATCCGCAAATGCATCCGCTCCATTGCTTTCGATATAGTCTGGTATACCATCATTATCATCATCAATATCCGGACACGGCTGCACCAATACATTAAAACGAACCGTATCATAGCAACCGCTACCAGAGCTCCAGAAAGCATAATAGGTACTGCCCGCAGTAATCGGGGTAGCAGGATTAATCTGGTTGGCGGTTATAAAAGGAACACCATGGTAAAAAGTATAGCCAGTATACAAAGCAAAAGGCAGTGTAACAGATAAAGACGGGCATTGGTTTACTAAGGACGTATCGCCCCTGGATACGCAGGTGCCTGCAATAGTATTGGTGATAGGACCTTCTACAAAGCAGCCGCCGGACAGGTAACCGCTGTGGTCAAACAATGACTGCAGTGAATTTTTTCCCGTATAGTCTATGCGGGCCTGGTTAGCAGCCACTGCATTACATGCGATGATTTGACAGATATCGGTAGCATTCACTTTAAAGCTAACTGAATCCAGCTTGTTCATAATTACAAGCCCCCCGTTAACTGCATTTGCGCCAGTACCAATCCTGAAAATTACGCTTCTGGAAATAGGATCGTATTCCGCCTCATCATCACCGGCGGCGTCTGTTTTGGCAATATTGTTAATGGCAAGACTACCCGGCTTATAATTTACGTTGGCCGGCAACGTATCCGTAATAACGGTATTGGTGCTGGTATCTGTTGCATTGTTTAATGTGTATACTTTGTATTGAAGGCTGTCGCCCGGAAGCCAGCTACCACCACTCAGATCGGTTGAAGTCTTCACCATGTAAAAACTTGGGTTGGCTACGGAGATCGCCGAAGTTACCACCTGGAGAAAAAAATTCTCTCCTCCGGAAGACGGTGAACTTATCCTGATGCGTGCACTCGTCATATTATTACCCAGCGCAGCGTTGCCCGGGTTTGGAAGCTGTACCATATCTGCATCATACCCAAGGGTATTGGCATGGGCGGGATTGCGTGAGGTAACATTGGCACCCATAAACGAAATGGTGCTGTTCCACATATCGCTTGTATTGCTTGTTCCGTTGGGCGTAAGATCAGTATAAACGCCGGCGGCAACAGAGTCCTGTTTAAAAAAGAAACCGTCGCTGCTGCCGCGGTCACCGTCATAACACACCGCGCCGAGTTCACAACTAACGGGACCGGTCAGGGGCGTTACAAACCCGCCGATTTTTATGTCATTTTGTGTACCGGTACCTACAATACTAAATCCATCAAACACCACCAGGTTGCGGGGTATCTCAATATTATTTTTATAAACAATGACCAGCGTCCATCCTGCTGCCTGGTTTTTTAGCCCGGTAGCTACCGGCACCACCTCGTTGGCAATGGTATAGGTACCATTTGCATTTATAGCATTTACAAGCGATGTTACATTGGCAAATGAACTGTAGCCATTATGATTAGAGCCAACATTAAAATGATGTAAATCCGTTTGCGCAGCCACCACTTTGGTATAAGCCGGTGCACCAGGCACTTTCAGCAAAATGGTATCATAACCAACTTTCCAGCTTACATCGCCACTGTTACCCAGCGAAGCACCCCAGTAAAGCCCGGCCCACAATACTTCGCTGCAACTTGTCAGCAGCAGGTCACCGCTGGATGAATTATATGTATTGTTGTTGATGGGCACGCCCATTAATTCCATCCCGAAAGTAAGATCGGTACTGGTGGCACCGTTTTGATGCATTTCAACAGCTATTGTGTTATTTCCTGCAATAAATGCAGCGCTGCTTACCGGAAAAGCGTTAACCAACTGGCCATCGTCCGAGGCCGCCGCGGGTGCGAGGGTGTTGTAAGCAATGGCGCCCGCGGGCATATTGTCCCTCACCACTTCTACACCGTTTATATATACAACAATGCCGTCATCACGGTATACATTCATTAAGAAACCGGCAAATAAAGCCGGGTTAGGAATATTAATTGTTTTGCGGAAATAAGTAGTGATGTATTTACCGCCGCAACTGCCGGGTGTGGCATTTTCCAGGCCAGGATAAGCGCTGGTACCGCAACCTGAAAAGACAACGGTGTTCACGGCGTCACCGTATCCAAATTTGCCGTTGTTGGTTTTCCAGGAAGCATCGCTGAATGCGGACGGCGTCCAGGCAGTTCCCTGGTCGGTACCATTATCCAGGTATTTCCATGCATCGTTATACGTAAAGAGGGTGGTATTCGGCGCATTGTCTACGTCAATGTTTACGCCCGCTCCGTTGTTGTTGGTAGCAGTGCCTGCGGGTGGCATTTCAGTGGTAATAGCCCCGGCGGTAGTAATGATGTTATTGGAAACAAAACGGATATTGCCCCTTACAGAAGTATTGGTATACCGGGGGGTGAAAGGCCTTATCACCTGGGCCACAATTGCTTGATGCACAAAAAATCCACCCGCCAGGAGTAAGTAGTATAGTTTTTTCATACAATTTAGGATTATCAGGGCCCTTATTCGAAATTTAGCAAACCTTCTTCGCTTCATGAGTGCTGTAAAAACACTTAGAACAAATATTATTTCATTAAACGCTACTAAACATTATTTAATTGCGTTATACATTTATATACTTAGTTTAATAAAAGCGGCTTGCCATGCAGGTTATTTGACGACCGTGTTTATTGTAGCGGTTATATATTATATTGAATTGTAATTATTATATCAATGATGTATTTTGTAAGCATATCGGCTTGCTTTTAAACACTTAACACCAATATTCATGAAAGCAAAAACACGCTTCCATTCCCTGGCAGTTGTATGTCTTATCTGTTTTTCAACTACGGCAGCCCTGGCTGATACTACTTTTGTAAAATTTGGCTCAACCTGGAAATACCTTGATGCCGGTACCGCGGCACCAACCGGCTCAGGCGGTGCAGACTGGCGCAATATTGCTTTTAATGATGCCGCCTGGAGCAGCGGTCCTGCTGAATTCGGTTACGGCGAAGGAAAAGAACGCACTACCATCAACTATGGCAGTAACCCTTCCAATAAATACATTACTACTTATTTCCGAAGGGTGCTGAATATTGCGGATATCAGTTTGTACGGTACCATACGCCTTAACTATTATTTTGACGATGGCATCGTTATCTATGTAAACGGCAACGCGGTCCGGAACGATAATATCGCGGCATCTCCCGTTTATGCCACGCTTGCTTCGGGTGCAGCTGCCGAAAACGGTAATGCCATTGCTACCTACGATATACCAGCCACCAATTTTGTGAGTGGCAATAACATCATTGCAGTGGAGGTGCACCAGTCGTCCGTCAACAGTTCCGATTTAACTTTTGATCTTGAATTGATAGCAAAACCAGTTAGCAGCACGGCGATATTTAATTTTTCAGCTGCGTGGAAATACATCGACAATGGCCTGGCAGCGCCTACGGGATCCGGTGCGGCAGACTGGCGCAATATTGCCTTTGCAGAACCCTCCTGGAAAACCGGCAATGGTAAATTTGGTTACGGCGACCCAGTGAATACCCTGGTGTTTTCAGGTTGCGGCACATCCAACTACCCGGCGGCTGAAAATGCGACACCCGGCTGCGCTACTAAATTCATCACCACTTATTTTAGAAAACCTTTCACCATTACCAGCCTCAGTGGCTATACCTCTTTTACCATCAATGCGTACCGCGATGATGGTGTTGTTATCTATGTAAACGGAACAGAAGTTACCAGGGATTTTATGGCAGCAGGCGCCGTAACCTATACAACGCTTGCTACCAGTGCACCAGCGGATGACGGGCAAACCATTGTTACTTACTCCGTACCCACCACCGCTTTTGTGGAAGGTTCAAATATTATAGCAGTAGAGGTTCACCAGAACAATGCCTCCAGTACTGATGTTACTTTTGATATGCAACTGGTGGGTAATTTTACCCTGGCAGGTGCAGAACCCGATATTACCCGCGGTCCGTTCCTGCAAATGCTCAGTACCGATGCCGTTTCAATAAGATGGTCCACAACCACAGCAAACACATCCAGGGTTTTATGGGGCAACAGCGAAAGTACACTCACGTCGGTTATTTCAGATGGCGCTAATGTAATTGACCATGAATTGCGTATTACCGGGCTAACATCCGATACAAAATATTATTATGGCGTAGGTTCTGCTACTTCAATATTAAAGGGCAGTTATCGAAATTATTTTACAACTGCCCCGCTGGCTTCTACCAAACGTGCAATCCGCATTGGTGTATTTGGGGATCCGGGTACCGGCAGCGCCATGCAAAAAGGATCGCGTGATAGTTATCTCCGCGTCAAAAACGGGTACAACAATTCCGAACTGGCCATCATGCTCGGTGACAATGCCTACAATACCGGAACGGAAGCAGAGCACAACACAGGCTTCTTCAATATTTATAACAACAATCTTTTTGATAACCACGCCGTATTTTCTGTTCCCGGCAACCATGAATACGCTAACAATGGTACCCGTGCGGTTGATCACAACATACCCTACTACAGTATCTTTTCTGTGCCTACGGCAGCAGAATCGGGCGGACTGGCTTCTGGTACAGAACACTATTATTCATTTAACTATGGCAATATCCATTTTGTAATGCTGGATTCTTATGGATACGATGGCGGCAAACGACTCTATGATGATACCACCACCGGCCTACAGGCACTTTGGTTAAAGGCAGACCTTGCAGCTAATGCAGGTACACATAAATGGACCATTGTTTGTATGCACCATCCACCGTATACCAACGGTTCACACAGAACAGATAATACAGGCGGGGAAACTGATTTGCTCGCCATCCGCCAAAAAATTCTTCCCATACTAGAGCGGTTTGGGGTAGACGTTGTATTGGCCGGTCATAGCCACGTGTATGAAAGAAGTTTTTTGGTAAAAGACCATACCGGTTTATCAACGCCATTTAATACCGCGGCCGCAGGAGCCGGAACCAAGATAAGCAGTTCCAATGCCCGGTACGACGGATCTACGCCATCCAACGTAGCTTCGGCAGATACCAGCGCAGCCAATTCCTCCTGCCCTTATTTTACTATTGATAGTGTTTACAAACATGGCACCGTGTACGTGGTGGCCGGGTCTGCCGGACAAATTGGTTCAGGCAGCGGCAACACCTACCCGGTTTTCTATACCCGCAACCAAAGTGGCAGCATCGGTGGTGAAACCGGTTCGCTGTACCTGGAAATACAGGACAACCGACTAGATGCAAAATTTGCGGGCAACAGCGGCACCGTGCGCGACCGGTTTACCATCATGAAAGGCGTCAATAAAAAAACGGTAGTGAATACGACCGTTAATACCCCAGCTACCTTAAACGCGTCGTGGGTGGGTGGTTACAACTGGTATACCATACCAGCTACTACCACTGCCACTTCAAGGGCCCTGGCAGTGACACCCTCCAGCACCGGAACGTTTACTTATTATGTAAACGACAGCCTTGCCCCTAAAACAACCTGCATTGCCGATACTTTTATGCTGCAGGTAACTTCCGCACTGGCCGTCTCCGTTATTAATTACAATGCATTACTGAAAAATAAAAAAGTATGGGTTTCCTGGACCACCACCCAGGAAGTAAACAGTGATTATTTTACCATTGAAAGATCTGCTAATGGCATTGATTATGAAATGCTGATGGTCATTGATGGAAAAGGCAACTCAAATACCGCTACCAATTACGAGTTTACCGACAATCATCCGCTGGAAGCCACCAGCTACTACCGCCTGGTAGCAACCGATAAAGACGGCGATAAAAAAATAGCGGGTACCCGGTCCGTCAACAACAATACGGTAAAAACGTTCAGCATTGCCATACAGCCCAACCCGGCCGTCAATAATGAAGTAAATACGATTATACAAAGTGCAAAAAGGCAAACGGTCAATATAAAAGTATTTGCCAGCAGCGGAACAACAGTGTACAGCAAACAACTGCAGGTACAACCCGGCACCAACCCCTTCCGGTTTACGCTACCCACAGGTGTTTATATTGTGAGTGCAGCAGCACAGGACGGTACAAAAACGAATGAAAAAATATTAGTGAAATAAGTGCCTGTATGATCAAGCAATGCATCCCTTTTATTTACTTAAGAGGGATGTGTTGTTTTACCCGGTCGGGCGGTTTCAATACCAGTATCTTTACGGTGCAGCTTCCAACGGCATGAAAAAAAAGATAAACGTTATATTAATTGTTTGTTGCAGTATTTTACTGCTTTCTTTTTTTGCCTCGCCGGCGCTGACGCCCCACGAAAAATTAAAATCGTATTACAATAGCCACTTCGTTGATCTTTCACAACAATTGGTGGTTCTCAAAAAGTCCGTTGAGCAGGATGCATCCGAAAAAAAAATACAGCAAAATTTCTTAGCGGCAAGACTTTCATACAAAGGACTGGAGCTATTTCTTGAGTATTACTTTGAATTGGATGTAGCTAAATTCAACGGCCTCGCCATTAATTTTATTGAAGAAGAAGACCCGACGGCTTACCAGGAGCCCCAGGGGTTCCAGATGATAGAAACCTTTATTTACCCCACGTATAACAAAGAAAAGAAAAAAGAACTTCTGCGCTACATCGATCAGTTGCTAACCATCACCAACGGCCTTTCCAACAACAACATACTATTTAACCCGGAAAATTTTGCGCTGGATGCGGTAATGGAAGAACTGTACCGGGTGCTGGCACTCGGCATCACCGGTTTCGATTCGCCCATTGCGCAGCTTTCGGTACAGGAGGCCGGCGCTTCGCTTACCAGCGTTCAGTTTGTAATGGAAACCTACCGCGAATCACTTACCGCGGCAGGCGTCAAAGACTACGATACGATAATGCTGCTATTAACAGGCGCGAAAAACTATCTCCGCAAACACAATAACTTTAACGCATTTGACAGGGCTGCATTTATTACCAATTTTCTAAACCCGTTGTGTACCCGTATCGGCGCTGCAAAAACAATGAGTGGCTTTAGCGATAACCCGATGCGTTATTCGCTGATACGCAAGACCGGGCAGCTTTTTAAAGCATCAAGCCTTAACAGGGATAGGTACCTGTATGATGACACCATCAATGACGTACGCATACAACTCGGAAAAAAAATATTTTACGATCCGCTGCTTTCGGCAAATGGAAAGCGCGCCTGCGCCGGCTGCCACCAGCCCGGCAAATCGTTTACAGATGGCTTACCAAAAGCATTGCAGGCAGATGAGCATGGTACACTTCCGCGCAATACCCCCTCCTTATGGAATGCTGCTTTGCAAATGAACCTTTTTTACGATAGCCGTCAGAAACGATTGGACGATGTTGTAATGGAGGTTTTAAGCAACGATAAAGAAATGAACATGGGGGCCGATAAGGCCGCTGAAAAATTGAATGCAAACGCAGCCTATGTTAGTTTGTTCAAGGTCGCCTATCCTACACACGACAGCATTGTAACCGAAAGGAAAATTGGAAATGCCATTGCCATGTACATCAGGTCGCTCATTAGCTATAATTCCCGGTTTGATAAATACATGCGCGGAGAAAAAACTGCCATGCGTGCAGGCGAAATAAAAGGTTTCAATCTATTTATGGGCAAAGCCAAATGTGCTACCTGCCACTATGTACCGCTATTCAATGGGTCTAAACCACCCACTTATTATTACCAGGAATCTGAAGTGTTGGGCGTGCCGGCCACCACAGATACAGCGCATGCCGTGCTGGATGCCGACCCGGGGCGGGGGCCTGTCTTAAACCTTGATTTCATGAACCATGCTTTTAAAACACCGACGCTGCGTAATATTGCCCTCAGTGCGCCGTATATGCACAATGGCATTTACAAAACCCTGGAGGAAGTAATCGATTTCTATGACCGGGGTGGCGGCCTGGGATTGGGCATCCCCATTCCCAATCAAACACTGCCTGGAGATAAATTGCAGCTCACACAAAAAGAGAAGATACAACTCAAGGCTTTTTTACTGGCTTTAACAGATACCAGCGGCGCACCACAACTTGTTCCAATAAATAAAAAGTCAGCAACGGCCCAATAAATGGGCCATCGCTGTAGCGTACCGGCCGGCAACCGGCGTTGACTGTTGTTACCGCCAGCCTTTCTTCGCATGCACCCGCGCAATAATATAATTTGCCATGATACAAACCTTGCATATTTTTAAATTGAATGCATCGGTTTGTCGCTTGTTCAATTGTTTAAATATTTATTGCAGATGAAAGCAACTTTTATAACCTGCCGGGTTACCGCGCTGTTATTTTTTCTAACAATCGCCAGCCAGCTGCGTGCAGATACCACCTATGTAAAGTTTGGCGCATTATGGAAATTCCTTGACAAAGGCAGCGCTCCACCTGCAGACTGGCGGGAACTTTCTTTTAATGATGGAAATTGGAAAAACGGGTTGGCAGAATTCGGTTATGGCACCAACCGCGAACGAACAACGGTAAATTTCGGTAACAACCCCAACGCTAAATATATTACCACCTATTTCAGGCGTGCCATCAGCATTGCAGATGTAACCGCTTACGGCAGCATCAGGCTCAATGCCTATATTGATGATGGTGCCATTATCTATGTAAACGGAACCGAGGTTGCCCGAATGAATATAAACGGTAAACCAGGCTATGCCACCCTGGCGGCAGCGGCAGAAGATAACGGCAATACCTTATCGGTTTTTGAAATACCCGCTGCAAGTTTTACCAACGGTAAAAATATAATTGCTGTAGAAGTGCACCAATCGGCTGCCGGAAGTTCCGACCTGAGTTTTGACCTTGAGGTGATAGCCCTGCCGGCGGCTGTTGCCGGCAATGGCCAACCACCAGCCGAGCCTGCCATTACCCGGGGACCTTTTTTACAAATGGTAAGCGGCAATGCGGTTACAATAAAATGGACCACCGCAGCCCCCACTACATCGCGGATCAAATATGGTAATTCAGAAAACAATCTGGGCGCGGTTATTACAGATCGTAAAACTGTTACCGAACATGAGATGCGTATCACCGGACTGAAACCGGATATTAAATATTACTATGCGGTTGGTTCACGCAATTCAATTGTAAAAGGCAGCTACCGCAATTATTTCACTACGGCGCCGCCTGCGACTACCAAAAGAAAAATACGTATTGGTGTTTTTGGGGATCCGGGTACTGGTAACGCGTTGCAAAAAAGTTCACGGGACAATTACCTTAAAATAAAAGGTGGTTACAACAATGCAGAAATGGTAATCATGCTGGGCGACAATGCGTACAACAATGGAACCGAGGAAGAGCACAACGGCAGGTTTTTTAATATCTATAATAACAACGTTTTTGATAACAATGTAATTTTTCCCGTCCCCGGCAATCATGAATATGCGAATAACCGGGAACGCGCGCTGGATCACAATATTCCTTACTACAACATCTTTACCGTGCCAACAAAAGGAGAATCTGGTGGGCTGCCCTCCGGCACTGAACATTATTATTCGTATGACTACGGTAATATTCATTTCATCATGCTGGACTCTTATGGAATAGACGCCGGTAATCACCTGTATGATGATACGACCAGCGGTCAACAGGCCGTGTGGCTAAAAGCAGACCTGGCGGCCAACTCAGGCAAACACAAATGGACGATTGCCTGTTTGCACCATCCCCCTTATACAAATGGATCGCATGTATCCGATGCAGAGCAGGACCTGATTGCCATCAGGAGAAAAATAACCCCGATACTGGAACGATACGGCGTTGACGTGGTACTGGCGGGCCACAGCCATGTATATGAAAGAAGTTTCCTGGTAAAAGATCATATAGGATTTTCAGATGCATTTAATAAAGGCAGTGTGCCGGGGGGCGTTGCCGTTAGTCTTTCCAATGCACGGTACGACGGCTCTGCAGGCAATAAAGCGAGTGCAGACACCAGTGCTTCCACCTCATCCTGCCCGTATTTTACCATAGACAGCATTTATAAGCACGGCACGGTATACGTTGTTGCGGGCTCTGCGGGGCAGGTAAATGCCAACAACACCAATACCTACCCGGTTTTCTATACACGCAACCAAAGTAAAAGCAATGGCGGCGAAACAGGCGCCCTTTACCTGGAGATAGAAGACAACAGGCTGGACGCGAAATTCATTGGCAGCAGCGGCACTGTGCGCGACCAGTTTACCATTATGAAGGGTGTAAACAGGAACACCGTTATCACCACAACGATCAATAAACCTGCGGTGCTCGCCGCCTCGTGGATTGGCGGCTACAACTGGCTGGCAGATGCCGGTGCACCGGCCATCATCGCAGGCAACCTGCGCACGTTATCTGTTAAACCTCCTGCCGCCGGCAACTACACCTATTACGTAAGCGATAGCATCGGTACAAAAACAACCTGCCTCGCAGATACGTTTAAATTGCAGGTCATTTCCAGCATGGCGGCAAGCGTGCGCCAATACAAGGCGCTGCTCATAAAGGAAAATGTGTTGGTACGGTGGACCAGTACACGCCAGGAAAACAGTGAATATTTCAGTATTGACCGATCTATAAATGGGGTTGATTTTGAAACCCTGATGGTGATGGACGCGGAAAATAAGTCAGGAATCGCTGCCATGTACGAATTTATTGACAAGCATCCGCTGCCGGGAGCCAGTTACTACCGGTTAAGCGCAATTGATAAAAACAACGCGCGTACCGAGGTAGGTATCAGCACGGTGTGGAACGACAACCCGGTGATACAGGCGGCAAGTACACCTATCGGCATTACTGCGGGCGGGATGCGATAGAATCTTACCCCGGTTTAAAAGCAGGTGGGATGCAACAGCAGCACACCCCGTTCAAAGCAGCGGAATGGGCCGCAATTTTCCCCTTGGTGAATGCTTTTGTTCCAGCTGCACCAGTGCTGGACCTGGTACTACAACCTTTTTGCCTTTTTACGCTTTTTCCTCCCGGCTTATTGTAACTTTGGCAACATTGCAAAAATATAATTATGCAGCAACCAGCACCAGTACACACAAGGCCCATCATTGGCATTTCCTGCGGAGACATTAATGGTATTGGCATTGAGCTTATTATAAAAGCACTGACGGACATCCGCCTGCTTGAGTTATGCACGCCCGTGGTTTTTGCGTCCAATAAGGTCATTAATTTCTACCGGAAATCTGTTCCGGAAATGAATTTTAATTACCAGAACATCAAAGAGATCAGCCGCATCAGCCCCAAACAGGTAACCGTGGTGAACTGCTGGGAAGAGGAAATTGCCATCAACCCCGGCACCCTCAATGATACCGGTGGTATCTATGCCATTAAATCACTTACCGCCGCAGGGCTCGCTTTAAAAGAAAAGAAAATTGACGGATTGGTTACCGCACCCATTCACAAAAAGAATTCACAAACGGCAGAATTTAATTATACCGGCCACACCCCCTACCTGAAAAATCTGTTCAATGCCAAAGACGTACTGATGCTGATGGTGGCAGACAATATGCGGGTAGGCCTGGTAACCGAACACATTCCGGTTAGTGAAGTGGCAAAACACATCACCAGGGAAGCTATCATTTCCAAACTGGCCATATTAAAAGAAAGCCTGCAGAAGGATTTTGGCATTGACAAACCGAAAATTGCTGTACTTGGGTTAAACCCCCATGCAGGCGATGAAGGACTCGTGGGTAAAGAAGAAGAGGAAATTATAAAACCCGCCATCAAAGATTTTAAACAAAGCCACAGCAATGTCATTGTATTCGGACCGTACAGCGCCGACGCGTTTTTTGCGCGCGGTCAGCATGAAAAGTTTGATGCGGTACTGGCGATGTACCACGACCAGGGCCTAATTCCTTTTAAATCGCTGGCATTGGGTGAGGGCGTTAATTATACGGCTGGCCTTAGCGGTATAAGAACATCTCCTGACCACGGAACGGCGTTTGATATAGCAGGTAAAAATAAAGCAGACACCGCGTCATTTATTGCCGCCATTTTTGCTTGTGTTGAAATTATTAAACAACGCAGCGAGTTTGCAGAATACCACAAAAACCCGTTGAAAAGAATGAAAGATAAAATTCTTGCCGGTGCGGAAGATGAGAAGATTGACATTGAACTGGAGGGATAAATCGGTACTTGCAATATTTCAAGAATTTCACCGGCAGTTGCAGGCTATTTAAATACTGAATCCGGTACGCCCTTGTTAATGATATAACCACTGTAACTTATTTCTATTTTGCCACGTTGTGTTTCTTTTCCGGATGGTTCTTTCTTTTTTTCACTGCCGTCATCATAATCAAACGTTACGCCTTTGGGCAACTTATAATCCTGGGTATTGAAAGAAAAAATGATTTTATCAGGCAGCGCGTACGAAGCATATTTTCCATAACTCATTTCCAGTTCATTGGTACCGCTCTCACGCGTTGTTGTTTTTGCACGGAGGATGAGCGCGTTTTTTTCGTCAATGTATAGTTTGGAAAGCACTACTTCCCCATTTTCATCCAAAGGCAACAGTTTTACTACTTTCACCGGCAACCCGTTGATGTTATCGCTGCCGCCATCAAGTGCCTGAAATTGCCCACTGAGTAAGTTATTGAGGCTGATGCTAACGGTTCCTTTTGGTACCAGCGAAATACCTTTTTCGTTTTTTATTTTTATTTTACCCGGCTTTTTAAAATATACTTTTACCTGCGCGGCAGGCACCTTCATAAAACTCACATTGGTTTTCATCTCTCCGCTGGCTTCATAATCGTTTACCTTTTCCAGTTTTGTTTTTACTCTTTGTACCAGTGCCGCGGCATCCTGTGCATAAGAATTAATAAATGCCAGTGGAAATAGTAGTGAGAATAGTATAATTCGTTTCATACCAAATGCGTATTAGCTTAGAATGTCTTTTCGTTTAAATATGATAATGGCCGAGCCCGTGAATAAAACAATATAGGCCAGCAAGATGCTCATGCTTTTTAATACGGCCGGCAAATTTTCTATGGTGCGGGGTATGCTGATGCCTTCTGCATCGGTCTTCAGGTAGAAAAAGCCTTTCCACCCCAGCATGTGTGAAGTAAACAGGTAGGGCTTCACGGTGCGGTCGTACAACGGTATCTGCAACTCAGACAAAATAGTAAATACAATAACAATACTGATGGTGGAAACAATGGGGCCAATGGAATTATCGGCAAATACGGACAATAAAAATGCCAGTGACGCAACCGTAGTCAGGGCAACTGTGGCGTACGCAAAGGCGGCAAAGTAGCGCCACATCACGTCGCTGCGGCTGATGATCTCAATGGCATTGCTGCGGGCTACTATCAGGTCATTTGTTCCAAACAGGGCAATGCTAAGCGCCAGCGAAAGGAACGCCATCCACGCCAGCAATAAGCCAGTGTAGATTACGGTAGCCGTAAACTTGGCCAGCATCAGTTCTGTACGGCTTACGGGTTTTGACACCAGTAAACGCAGCGTACCCATATTTGCTTCGCCGGCAATCTCATCGCCCGCTACCAAAGCTATCAGCAATGGAATATGTATAAGCAGCAGGTTAAGAATCACGAAACAAACAAAATAGCCGTTTAAAATGGTGCCGTACGGTATGTCCAGCGTGTCCTTCAGGCTGCCTAGTATAAATTCAATGTAAGACTGTCCGTCAAACTTGAGTGCCACCTGCACAATCAGTACCATGGCTGCGATGGCGCCAAAACTGATATACGTCCTGGGTTTACGGAATATTTTAAATAATTCAATTTGTAAAAGCTGCCACATGCTGATTGGTACCGGTTAAGGATAAAAAATATTTTTCCAGTGAATTGCCGGGTCTAAAGCCGGTTATCTCAATATCCATCTGCACTAAATCCTTATTTAATTGTGCCAGTTGGTCTTTGTGTAATTGTAATACCAGCGCACGTTCCGTAACCTGTTGCAAACTGGCCGCCCATTTGCTTTGTTTTATTTTTTCCGCGGCGGCAGCGGTGTTATTTGCATCTATCTCTACAATTGTTTTAGCGGGGTCAAACAATTCCGCTACACTTCCCTCCACTACTTTGCTCCCTTTATCTATGATGAGCATGCGGGTGGCTATTTGTTCCATTTCATTCAATAAATGAGAAGATACCACCACTGTTTTTTTCAAATGCCTGCTTAGATGCATAATAAGGTTGCGCATGTCTGCGATACCCTGCGGATCCAGTCCGTTTACCGGTTCATCAAGAATAACCAGTTGCGGGTTATGAATTAGGGCTATGGCAATACCCAGTCGCTGCTTCATACCCTGGGAATAGGCGTGCACTTTACTGGTGGCTCTTTCTGCCAGGCCAACCATTTCCAGCTGATCCATGAGTTGTTTGCGTTGTACCCGCAAACCACTCATTTTGGCGAACAGCAGCAAATTTTCATAGGCAGACAAATATTTGTACAGGTCAGGGCGCTCAATGACTGCGCCAACCTGCCGCAAAATTGCTTTACGGTGGCTGCGCAGGTTCATCCCAAACAGTTCAATTTCCCCGGAAGAAGGCGTGATTAAAGTAAGCAACATCCGGATGGTGGTAGATTTACCAGCACCGTTTTGACCCAGGAAACCATACACATCTGCCTCCTGCACGGTAAAGGAGAGATCGTTTACTGCGTGGACACCATTAAAATGTTTACTGAGATGGGATACATTTATTACATCCATATTATAGTATATGCAAGTTACCGGCTAATGATAATCCGTAAAATTATTTGCTGTTAAACCCGTTGAAAACTACGCCGGTATGGGCTTTTACACCATAACTTCTTGTGTTTTAGACAGCAAATACCCGAAATGTGGCCTGCAGGCGCCAATAAAAAAAATTTCGTCCAATTGCTTGCATCCTTCAATTCCACTGCCTACATTTACTCCCGCATCCTTAGAAAGTCCACCGTGCAGCAAATTCCCAGACTGCAACCCAATTCCCTTTAAGACTTCAAATTTTACCAATCTGCCTATAAAAAAACGCCGCTATTTCCAATGGCTGTGCCCTGCACCCGCTCCTGCAAAAACCCCAACAACGAATACAATATTTTCATTATAAGTTTGTCCCCTCCTGCGAAATACCCCTGATGCTGTGCTACGCATCGAACCTGTGCCAGATTTTTTATTGTTAACCTTCTGAAACGTACAAAAATGAAACGTATCATTACTCTCATTGCAACAGTTTTTGCAGTAACCGGGGCTTTCTCTCAATTTACCGAAAACTTTAACAGCCGCCCGGAAGCGGCGCTAACCGAAGTCAAAAATAACCTGACCGCTCATTGCTGGCAATTTCGCGATTTTGACATCAACAATGGCGGCTGGGACCCGGCTATTGAAGGCGATGGTGCCATGATCTCAGGGCCGGGTGCAACAAGCACCCAAAATACCGGCATTTTATCTCCTCAGCTGTCCCTCAACGGAACTATACAAGTTTCTTTCAAGTATAAATTCAGCGCAAATGTTACAGACCGCCGCTGGCTGACCATTTCATCAACCTACGGTGATAATACAATTGCGCGCACCCTGGACAGCATCGAGCTTACCGGAAACAACAACACCAGCGTGTATACCTATAACAAAACGTTGCACCCAAATGTTTCTGGATGTTATAAAATTTATATTAAGTACGCAGGTATTGACGGTGAAAATCGGATTGCGATAGATGAACTTATCCTTGGTGCAAACACGTGTTTTAGCGGTGGCTGTAACCAACCTCCCGTGGCTGTAAACGACTACATGGGCGGTGGCGGCGATTATACAGCGAGCGGCGACGTTTTACCGAACGATTCTGACCCTGAACATGGTGCATTAACATCCACGCTGGTGACCAATTCGCCGGATGGCAATGTAAACCTGACTGATTATGGCATGTTCACGTTTACACCAAATCCAGGCTTTAAGGGACTCACCACCAGCTTCACCTATATGATCTGTGATAATGGCACACCTTCGCTTTGTTCTGATATTGCAACAGTGCTGATTACATTCCAGGGCCAGGGCGCTTTGCCTGTTACCCTTACCGATTTTGGAGCAATATATGCGAATGATAAAGTAAACGTTAAATGGACCTCCACGTTTGAATTAAACAACGACCGTTATGAAGTGGAGCGCAGCACAGATGGTATAAACTTTAAATCTGTGGGCAGTGTAAAGGGAATGGGTAACTCCTCCATTAAACACGAATACCAGTTTAATGATGACGTAAGCAAAAATGTGCTCAATAGAAATGACATGTATTATCGCCTGAAGCAGGTTGACCTGGATGGCAGATCTTCATTTACCAAGGTGCTGGTAGTGCGTGTGTACCGCACAAAAACCCTGCAGTCGCTGAGCGTAACGCCCAACCCTGCCATCAATGATATTAAGGTAAATATACAGTTGAATGAAAACGCATACATCGTACTGAAAGTAGCCAACAGCACTGGTACAGAAGTAATGCGCAAAACAACACGCGGCGCCAATGGCACCAATAGCCTCCGCCTGGAAGGAACGAGCAGGTTGCAGGCAGGCGTTTATTTCCTGGAAGTCATTGTAAACAGCAATGAAAGAATGATGGTAAAACTGATTAAAAATTAAAACATAAGGTTTCTACAGAGGTAACAAAATATCCCCTCCGGTAACGGGGGGGATTATTTTTTATCGTGCGGCAGCAGGCGCCGGACCTGGGGCGAAATTTACTTATCCCTGAGTTGGCCCGGTAGATAACTAGCGCCGTTCACCACGCACAAATCGTGAGCATATTTATTGCCTGAAATAGGTTTGCAGGTTTTTTACATATTGATCGAACGCAATGATACCCGCGGGTGTTATTTTACAAACCGTCAGCGGATAATTGTCTCTAAACTGTTTGGTAACATCAATATAACCGGCCTCTTTCAGCTTATTTACCTGTACACTCAGGTTGCCGGCAGTAGCATTGGTTTTCTCCTTTATAAATGTAAAATCAGCTTCTTTTACGCTTATGAGCAGCGATATAACGGCAAGCCGTAACTGGGAATGTAATATGGGGTCTAATTCTTTAAACACTACTAAGCATTGTGATTGTATGATCGCTGCTAACACGCGCAGCATGGATTGCACGACAGATTATTGGGGTTGTATCGCCAGGTTTTCTCTTCTATACCTGCTGCGCAACAAATAACCAGGTATAATCCACGCGGCAACTACCGCTGCAGCTATGAGCAGGATAATAAATTGCGGTGCCACAAAACTTGCCAGTACCGCAAGGATCCAGCAGCAAATGCCGCCTGTTACCAACGGGCGGAATTTTAAGATAACGCCCGACAGCAAAGTAGGCATACCGTAGAGAACAAGAATAATAATATTTGCCACATAAAACTGGCCGGGCTCGAGAACTTTGCCTACCAGTATTCCGCACAATAACAGCATGACAACAAAGGTCATCCAAACATAACCTATGATTTCATCAGTATATGTTTTTACCGCTTTCCTTTTTTTACGTTTTGTTGCATCAATCACCTGCACAATGGCTGCTACCCAGGTGAGCATCCACACAAGGTAATGTTTGGGCTGATGCATAACATACTGCAGCACATACTGCGAGACACTGCAAAAAAGTATTACCCAACCCCAAAGCAGGTAAGCAAAGCCATTCTCGCTGAACTGGTTTTTGGCCTTATTGATCATAGACTCAATAATGGCGAGGCTTTGTTGCCGGCTAATATTTTCTTCCTGCATAACGAATTGGTTTACGATCAAATATAGCATTGTGTTACCGCTATTAACGGTAACACAATGACATTTCAACCATACCGGCCCAAAATTCTACCGGTATTTATTTATTCTATTACTGGCATTTGGCCAGTTTATCTTCTGCCTGCTGCTGGCCCCATGTTGGGTACAGTGGTTTGGGTTGCGCGGATTTAAACAATGCAACCGATTTTTCGAAAACAGGTTTTGCTTTGTCTTTGCCGCCACCAAACTGTGCCGGGGTTCCAAACAAACTTTCGCCCTGCAAATAGTACAGGCGGGGATTATTGGGATCCAGCTTTAACCCGGCCTGCAATGCTGCAGCGGCCTCCTGCCCATTGGTCTGCCAGCGCGTTTGCGGATCTACCAGCATTTGCTGCGTTGCTACCATATTTTCTACGGCATACAATTCGGCATTTTTTTCAATGGCTTCTGCTTTTGCGAGGTATTTTTTTATTTGCACTGCGTTGGCATCTTTGTCTTTTACTTCCGGCAGCCAGCCAATCCGTGTTTGCGCAAGTGCGGCATAATAGTAGGGCAGCCATTGGGTTTTTTCTGCATCGCCTACACGTTCAAAAGAAGCAGCTACATCCTGCAACGCACCCACGGTTTTGGCCGCATCCAGGGAAGCAATATTTTTTTGCATTACAGCAGTATATTTATCGCCCTGTGAAAAACCGGCAAACAGCAAGCTGCATAAAAAAAGAGAAAGCATGAAACTTTTCATAAATGATGATTTAGAATGATTGTTTGATATTATTTGAGACGTAAAATTTTTTATTGAATAGGTTTTATAAATTATTATTAATGGCATCCTGTGTTCTGTCTACACCCCAGCTAATAAAACACCCGATAAAATAAAAACGGTTTGCGGTGGGTATTATGGGTTGTTTTATCATGCCATTGTATGAATAATTATACCCGTACACCGCATTGTAGCCAAGTATATTACTGATGCTGGCAAACCAGACAACAAAAGATTTGGCATTGGTTTTACCTACGGACGGCACATACTCCATACTAAAGTTGAGCGAATTAAAATCTTTTGCCTTGCCCTGGTCGGCGATATAATATTTGTTGCCGTTGCTGATAAGAAAATTATAATAGGGCCTGCCGGTTGCGTAACTGTAGGTGAAATTAAATCCCGTTTTTATTTTCGTAAAAAATCGTTTCATTACCAGCGAAGCAGTGTGTTTGGCGGCAAAATTGGGTGTCAGCTGTTCCGTAAAATTGAGGTAATCACGTTTGGTATCCAGGAAAGAATAACTTATCCAGTAGTCAAAGTTTTGAATTGATTTTTTATCCCGCCAGAAAATTTCAATGCCCCTGGCATAACCGCTGCCAGCATTATTGTAGTTAGAATAATAGTAATTATTGGGAATTGTTTTTATTAAATCATCGTACTTTTTGTAATACGCTTCTACCCTGAATACCCGTTCTATTGTCATCTTCTGGTAGTTGATGATGTAATGGGTGGCTTTGGTAAAACCCAGTTGATTTGTATAAAAAAGTTGCTGGTTTTCGGGCTTCTGATAAAATACGCCGTATGCAACAGACACCTGGCCGTCTTTGCCTGTTTTGTATGCGAGTGAAAGACGCGGTGCAATAGCAGCTTTATTGATGACTGAAGTGTATTCTGCCCGGAGGCCTATTTTAGCCGCCAACGCATTGGTGATAAAAATATCTGATTCTGCAAATGCCGCACTATAATTATCAATTAATTTACGCAGCGTATCATTATAGCGTGTTGTGTTGTAAGCGTGCTGGTATTCGCCGCCAAAACGAATGGAGCTAATGGCGCCAAGTTTTTTATCAAACACCGCTTTTACCTGCGCTAAATCTTGTCGGTTTACCAGGGAAACATTTTTTCCGTTCATCCAGTACACTGCATTGCTAAATACTTTTTGCTTATTGCCGGCATCCTGCACCTGCAACAGGAGATTGTCTTTATTGGTACTGTACCCAGTACCCAGCGTCATCTTCCATCCTTTACCCAGATACTCTCTCCAGCTAAGGTTATTGTACCAGTTATTGTTTCGTACATCAAACGCATTTTTCAAATAGCTGCTGTCAATATCCGGCCTGCGTAAACCAAGTGTACTGTGGGCGAATGTAGTATAGTATTTAACCATACCGCCCCGTTTGGTTTTAAACCGGAAGTTGGCATCGCCCGAATGAAACTGGGGTACTTTAAAATAATCAGGCGTCTGTTTTACTGCATTAAAATATAAGCCCACGTTTGTATAGCCGTAGTTTATGCCCCAGGAAGACTTTTTGTCTTTCGCCAATTGTTGCGTACCCAGGCCAACAAATAAAGGAGAGAGTGTTGCATCCACTTCTGATTTTTCAGGCAAGTCAATCGACTCAAGCAGTAAAACAGAAGAGAGGGCCTGGCCGTACAAAGCTGAATAACCACCCGTGCTAAATACCGTTCCCTTAAACAAAAAGGGCGAAAACCGGCCACGCTGTGCAATGTCGGGCACACTGGTATTATAGGGATTGTTTACAAGCGTTCCGTCTATGTATTGCTTCGCCTCATAACCAGCTCCGCCACGTACAAACAAGCCTTCCTGTTCCCCCACTTGTTGTGCACCCGGAAGGGTTTTTAAAGCGGCCGTAATGTCTGCATTAGACCCCGCGGTAGTAGCAATATCCAGCGAACTCATTACGGCACCTCTTTTAGAATCGCCGGCAGCAAACGAACCAGCTGTGATTATGACGGCTTTCAACTCGTTGGGTTCTTCCTTCAGCGGCACATCCACCAGGATGGGGCCATCCGCAATGGTAATAGCCTGTTCAAAAGCCCTAAAACCAATGGAACTAACAGTAAGCAGCCGGGCGCCTTTTTCAGTTGTTTTAAAATTAAAATGACCTGTTGAGTCGGACGTAGCACCGTCATAGGAGTCTTTTAAGGCAATGCTGGCCCCTTGTACCGGCCGGCCTTTGGCGTCCTTTATTTTTCCTGAAATAAGCACCTGGGCCATCGTAAGCCTGGATAAAAGGATAAGGTTAAATATAAAGAATAGCTGTTTCACGACCGTAAATTTATATAAATGTAAAGTAGTTTATTTTATAAACCAAAAACTTTTAAGGAGTTGCTAATCCTGCCTTTCTCGGCTGGTAAGCAACCCCGGGTGCCGGTCACCCACCCGTAAGGGGTTTGTTGCATGTAAACAGCGCCACTTGAAGGCGCTGGGGAACCTGCCTATTTTGCGCCCATTATACTGTCTAATGGTGCTTCCTTGTTGCACAAATCATATCCGATGCTCGTTCGTCATCCCCCTTTTTTTAAAAAAGAAAAAAGTAATAAACCGCGAAGGCAAAGGCTTCAGGCTTCTTAAAGGTTATGCAATTACAAGCTCAAAAAAATGGGCTTAAACAATTCCGGACCTTGCCCAAACCCAACCGACAAAGCACGGGTATAAAAAACAAAAGCCAGGCATAGAAATGCCCGGCGTTGTTGATCGTACCCTTTAAAATAAATCGTTCCGAATATGTTGATGCCGGTAACCAGCAATCTGTTAAAATGAGCCCCGTTTAGAAAAACAGGGCGTTGTTGATCGTACCCTTTAAAACTAAATTCTTACTTGTTCGACTTCACTATAGATTGAACAGCTGTTTCATTTCCATTGATAACACGCACTACATAGATGCCGGCGGGTACCTGCGCCATGGCCATTGTTTCTGTTTGGCCGGCAAACTGCACTGTGTATGATTTTACCACCTGGCCACTGGCATTGGTTAACTGGTAACTGATAGTTTTGCCCTGCCAGCTTTGCGGCACCGTAATCCGCACATCGTTTACAACCGGGTTGGGATAGGCCAGTATTTTCACTCCGTCAACCGGCTTTCCGATGCGTACAATCCGTACTGCAGATGTTTTTGTACGTCCGTCCATATCCGTCATTTTAAGCCGGTAATAAATAACACCCCTGTTCCCGGCGGGCACCTTGTCATTGAATGAATAATCATTGCTGATAGCGCTGTTACCTACAGCAAATAACATGGCAGCGTCTGAATATTCTACACCATCAAAACTTCTTTCAATTATAAAATGGCTGGCATTTTTTTCTGAGGTAGTTGTCCACCTTAACGCGATATTATTATTGGTATACACGGCACTCCAGTTAACCAGTGTTACCGGCAGAAAACTGGTCACTCCTGTCTGATAGGCAAAAGCTTTAAACCAAAGAGAATACATGCGGTCTGCTGCACCACTGACGCCGGTACTTTTTGCGCCCGTACGAATCCTGAATGAATTTGTATTTACATAAGAACTGGTCGCCATTACTGTAGTAGCATTCGTATCTATATTAGTGTAATTGGCAACCGGCCCTTCAAAAATTTTACCCATGGTTGTCATCTTACCATCCACCGCTTCCTGCATATTTGAAATATTCAAAACAGAATTATTTTCGAGGGTATATGCTTTCATACCATAGTAAGTCTGGTATTCATGTATTTTATCATTGTTACCATCAATATCAAGCCCTGTAACGTCGAATGCGCTAACATTGGCAGGTGTATTTGTGAGCGCATGTACAAAAGATACCTGGAATTCCATCCACCAATCTGTATCGCCAGCAGGACTTGTGTTGTTGCCATAAGTAACTTGGGGTTGAAAAGATTTTTCGAAGCCGGTAGTGGTTAAATCTATAGAAAGCAGTTGCACCATTTCAGAAGAACGACCATTAATTGTTACCAGGGCATCCATACCCGCAATTACACCTGGGAAGCGGTAAACGGAACCATCTGCGCCGGGTAAGCCAGCTTGCAGGGTGGCGTTTTTAAACACCAGTTCCTGTGTTGTCTGTGCACGGGCTGCAGAAGAAAAAGCAGTAACCAGTAATAATATTGCTACACCTGCTTTGATCAACCGGTTAATAAAAGCATTCAAGGTAAGCGTGGGGTACAAAAGTTTCATAAAGTACATTTTAAAGGGGAGGGTAATTGTGTTGTACGGGCACAGGATTGGAAGAAAATCAGGATGACTTTTCCAGGAAATTGGAAGATGCTATAAAACTCAAATAAAATTTAGTTGGAGGAGATTGGGGTACGGTAATCTGGAGGAATTGGCTAGGGTTGTTCGGGTGCGTTACCCGGTGACACAAAGATTAACCGTAAATTCCGAAGATGCAAGTGTTTCAAAAAAATTATCGTTTTTTTTTTCGCCGGGTCATCCGTTTCTTTCGATAAGTGGCACTACATCATCGTTTAACGGAACAAAAAAAAGCGAACCACAGGGGGTTCGCTTTTCTGAAAAATTCATATAACTTACTTATTTATAAGCTGGTATAACATTTTTTGCAAGATCAACCATACGTTTAATATTATCGTCACCCAGGTTGCCTTTCTTAAAATCCGCCAATACATCGGGCAGTTTATTTTCCATCTCCACCAAAAAATGCTCTTCAAAGGCTTTCACATTTTTTACTGCTACATCTCTCAGTAACCCTTGTGTACCCAGGTATATAATAGCCACTTGTTTTTCCACCGACATCGGTGAGTATTGCAGCTGTTTTAATATTTCTACGTTGCGTGCACCTTTATCAATTACATTTTTGGTAGCAGCATCCAGGTCGCCACCGAATTTGGAAAATGCTTCCAGCTCCCGGTAAAGGGCCTGGTCGAGTTTAAGTGTACCAGCCACTTTCTTCATAGATTTAATCTGCGCATTACCACCCACCCTACTAACGGAGATACCTACGTTAATTGCGGGGCGGATACCGGCGTTAAACAAGTTACCCTCCAGGAATATCTGCCCGTCTGTAATAGAAATAACGTTGGTAGGTATGTAGGCAGATACGTCGCCTGCCTGTGTTTCAATGATGGGCAAAGCTGTTAATGAACCACCGCCTTTAACCAGGTGTTTAATAGACTCGGGCAGGTCATTCATTTTCCTGGCCACATCATCTTTGGCAATTACCTTGGCCGCACGCTCCAGCAAACGGCTGTGGAGATAAAATACATCACCAGGGTAAGCTTCGCGTCCGGGCGGACGGCGCAATAACAATGACACTTCACGGTAAGCCACCGCCTGTTTCGACAAATCATCATAAATAATCAACGCAGGACGGCCGGTATCACGGAAGAATTCGCCAATGGCAGCTCCCGCAAATGGCGCATAGAACTGCTGTGGTGCAGGGTCAGACGCGGAGGCGGCAACAATAGTAGTGTATGCCATAGCGCCGTTTTCTTCCAGCGTTTTCATTACACCCGCAATTGTGGACGCTTTCTGGCCGATGGCTACATATATACAATAAACAGTTTTACCTGCTGCATGAAATTCTTTCTGGTTGATGATGGTATCTACGCAAATAGCAGTTTTACCGGTCTGGCGATCACCAATTACCAATTCCCGCTGCCCGCGGCCAATCGGAATCATTGCATCAATCGCTTTGATACCAGTTTGTAAAGGTTCTTTCACCGGCTCACGGAAGATAACGCCCGGGGCCTTGCGCTCCAGCGGCATTTCATACAATTCGCCTGCAATGGGTCCCTTACCGTCAATCGGGTCACCCAGCATATTGATAACACGTCCGGCAAGACCATCGCCTACAAGGATAGACGCAATTTTACCGGTACGGCGTACTTTGGCACCTTCTTTAATGCCAGCGCTATCACCCATCAATACCACACCCACATTGTCTTCTTCCAGGTTAAGCGCAATTGCTTTAACACCGGTTTCAAACTCAACCAGTTCACCCGAACGTACATTGTTGAGGCCATAGACGCGGGCAATACCATCGCCCACCTGTAATACCGTACCTACTTCTTCCAGTTCGGCACCTGCATTGAAGTTGCCCAGTTGCTGGCGCAGTATCGCAGATATTTCATCTGGTTTAATTTCTGCCATGATGTTTTATTTATCGCCGGCTTCAGCCGGAATGTTTAAAAAATATAATGAAACGAATTGTACTCCTGTTCCGTGGCAATCGCTAATTGCAAGTAAAGTGGTGTTTAGCGTATCTGCCGTATGTAAATATTATTGCTAAACTGTTTTTTAATATCCCTCAAATCCCTTTCGATGCTGGCGTCTACAAGATTGTTATTAAACTCCAGCACAAAACCACCAATGAGTGATTCCTTAACTGCAGTCTCCAGCTCTATGTTCTGCAAACTTGTTTCTGTTTTCATTTTTGCAACAATAGCCTGTTTCAATTCTTCGCTGATGGCGGTGGCGGTAGTAAGTTTCACCGTATGAATGCCTTTCATTTCATTGTACTGCTCAATGAACGCGGTAATAATTTCAGGAATGTATTCTTCACGCGCTTTACTAATCAGCAATTTATTAAACAGCGAAGTGAGGTCGCTGATTTTTCCACCGGTCAGCGCATCAAGGATACGCTGTTTTTTATCACCTTTAATAACAGGACTGCGCATGATATTTACAAACTCGGCACTCTCCTTACAAATCGATTGTAAATATTGCATGTCTTTGTATACGGTCTCCAGCTGATTTTGCTCAACGGCTAAATCAACCAAACTTTTTGCATACCTGCCTGCTAAACGTGGATTGGGCATATTTTAAATTTGAAAATGTGGAAATATGGAAATGATGGAATTAGGTGATTTTCACATTTTCACACTTACGCATTAATTAAGTTTTATTTCGTCTGCCAGATCTTTGATATATTTTTGCTGTTCCGTTTTGTTGCCCAGTTCCCTGCGCAATACTTTTTCGGCCACTTCTATAACGAGGTTGCCTACCTGGTTTTTCAGATCTGTAATAGCAGCCATTTTCTGCTGGGTGATGGCCGATTGTGCATCTGCCACAATGCGGTCGTACTCGGTGCGGGCTTTCTCCTTCGCTTCGGTAACCATTTTATCAGACATTTCTTTTGCGTCTTTAATAAGCGCAGCTCTTTCTTCACGTGCTTTTACCAGTAATTCTTCATTATCACTTTTCAACTGCATCATTTCCAGTTTCACTTTCTCTGCGGTAGACAAAGCATCTGCAATTGATTTTTCCCTGTCGGCCAGGCCTTTAACAATAGCCGGCCAGGCAAATTTTTTCAAAACAAAGAACACCACCAGGAAAGCAAGCAATGTCCATATCAGTAATCCAAATTCTGGGAGAAGTAATTTCATAACCTATTTAAGTTTGAGCGTTTCCGGTATCTCATGCATACTGTCCGAAGGCGGAAATAAACTGCATCCTCCGCCCTTTGCATTGGATGCAGTTGTTCGTTTAGACAATGATATTACAATACCATCGCCAAAAAGCCCACGATGATAGCAAACAGGGCAGCACCTTCTACAAGCGCTGCTGTAAGAATCATGTTGGCCCTGATGTCGTTCGATGCCTCTGGCTGACGGGCAATAGCTTCTACTGCACCTTTACCAATTTGGCCAATACCAATACCTGCACCAACAGCTGCCAGTCCGGCGCCAATGGCACCACCGGCATTACCCAGGGGCGTGCTAAGAATAACAGTCATTAAATCCATAATTGCGACTTTATATTAAGTGAAAAAAAAACACATTATACCATTACCGGCACATTGGGTAACCCATTTTCGTGCTCATGATCGTTATGGTCGTGGTCTCCTTCCATGGCCTGACCAATAAATACGGCGGTAAGCATCGTAAAAATGAATGCCTGCAGAAAAGCGACCAGCACTTCAATAAAATAAATAAATATGGTAAAAGCCAGCGAAAAAGGTGCGGTGGCCCAGCCGGCTGCCGCGCTCATATTGCCGAAAATAAATATCAATGAAATAAGGCAGATGATGATGATGTGGCCTGCCACCATGTTTGCAAATAAACGGATGATAAGGGCAAAGGGCTTAATAAATACACTGATAAATTCTACCGGAACAAGGATGAATTTAACCCCAAGCGGTACGCCGGGCGGATTAAAAATATGCATCCAATAATGACCGTTTGTACTGAACATAATGACGATGAACGCAATCACCCCCAGTACAGCGGTGAAGGCAATGTTTCCCGAAACATTTGCAGAACCCGGTATCAGACCGAACAGGTTATTTATAAGGATAAAGAAGAAAATAGTAAGCAGGAACGGTAGAAATTTCTCGTGTTTTTTGCCCAGGTTAGGCTTGGCCACTTCATCCCGTACGAAGATAATAACCGGTTCAAGTAAACCCTGCGCACCTTTGGGAGC
>JBDSEV010000025.1:0-111591 GCA_039919885.1 Chitinophagaceae bacterium | reverse complement strand
CAATGGTCTCACTGGTTTTAAGGATGGCGTTTTTAGTAACAAAGCTATTTACTGATTGAACGGCCGGGTTAGCACGCAGCAGCTGTGCAATGGTGTCATTTTTTTCAATGGCCGTTTCTTCAGCATTGGAGATTTTACCGGCTTCAAAATGCTGCACGCGGATGTGTCCCCAGAAACTAAATATCTTCTGGCTGATGGTATATTGAAACCCGTTGGTAATAGCAAGGGCCACAATCATTATTGCAACGCTCAAAACGGTGGCGGCAGTGGCCAGTCGAATGATAAACCGGCTAAATGATTTTTCCTGTGTAAAGGCAATGCGTTTGGCAATAAACCCTGCTATATTCAAATATTACTGTTTAGGTGATCAAAAATAGGTTGTGTTGGGTAACGCAGAATCTTTTTATGGGTTTTTTAGCCAAATTTGTACAACTTTATTCTTTTCAATCTCATCTTACCAAGTATGATAAAGTCCTTTTCTGTACTCTTACCGCTGTTGTTTTCATCATTTTTGTCTTTTACCCAGGTGGCAGATAAAGTATACGCGGACAATATCCATAATGTTAAATTGAACATGAGTGGCAACCAGCTTGGCTACCCGATGATAAAACTAAACGGAACAGACCAGCTGGAACTAAATTTTGATGATCTGAATGCCGGGGTACGTAATTATTCCTATACCTGGCAGCTGTGCAATGCGGACTGGACCAAAACCATTTTAAGCGAACTCGATTATATAAAAGGCTTTACGCAAAATCGCCTCACCAACTACCGAAATTCTTCCATTGCACTGGTAAAATACACGCATTATATGGCCACGCTGCCAGAAAGAAGCTGTGTGCCGTCCCGGTCTGGCAATTACCTGCTGAAAGTTTTTGCAGATGGCGATACTTCGAAATTGATCTTTACCCGGCGCGTATTGGTAATAGAAGAAAAGGCAACAGTAGGCGCACAAATACAGCAGCCTTTTAACGGGCAGATTTTTAAAACACACCAGAAAATTATTTTTACGGTCAACCTGGGGAATGTGAATATTATTAACCCATTGCAGCAGGTAAAATGTGCAGTGTTGCAAAACAATCGCTGGGACAATGCGCTGACGCAACTCAAACCAACTTTTATACGCCAGTCATCGCTCGAGTACAATTCGGAAGACATTGTTTTTGCGGGCGGGCGCGAGTGGCGCTGGCTCGATCTCCGCAGTTTTCGTTTGCAAAGCGATCGGGTAGCAACAGCAAAATACAATCCCGCTTCCACCGATATATATGTAAAAGCCGATTTGGACAGAACGCCACAGCGACTGGTATATTACAAAGATTACAACGGCATGTATTATAATGAAATAAGTGAAAACGTTAATTATTTATGGCAGTCAGATTTCGCAGAAACGCATTTTACTTTTGTACCTGCAGGCAACCTCGCGATAGCAGATAAAGACGTTTACCTGTTTGGTGAGCTGACCAATTACGGCATGGACGATAAGGCGAAAATGACTTATAATGCGGACAAGGGCATTTATGAAACAAGTATTCTTTTAAAAAACGGGTATTACAACTATGATTACATCACCATCGATAAAAAAGGCGTGGCCAGTAATGATGTTACAGAAGGCAATTTGTGGGATACCGAAAATACTTATACCATTCTCATTTACTACCGCGGCATAAACGGCCGGGTAGATGAACTTATCGGTATTACGCGTGTTAATTCTTATACCGGCAGAAATTAACAATTGCCAGCCTTTGGCACAACAGTCGTTAATAAAAGATAATTAAACTCGCTGGCATCGTTCAGCAGAAAAGAGATAATTAATTCTTTGAAATTGACAATTTTTATTGTTTGCGGTTTCGTATCTTCGCGGCCGGCAGGTCTTACACGACCAGCTCCTGCTGAACCTCCCAGGGCGGGAACGCAGCAAGAGTAAGTGGTTGTAGCGGTGCGATGTAATAAGCCTGCCTTTTTTTTATTTTTCTGACCCTGTTTTTCTAAGGGTATCACATAAATTTTTGTTACATGAAATTTTTTATTGACACAGCAAATCTTGCGCAAATTAAAGAAGCAAATGAGTTGGGAATCCTGGACGGCGTAACAACGAATCCTTCACTGATGGCCAAAGAGGGCATCAAAGGAACGGATGCCATTGCAGCCCATTACAAAACAATTTGCGAAATGGTTGATGGCGATATCAGCGCAGAAGTGTTGTCTACTGATTTCGCTACCATCGTGGAAGAAGGAAAGATATTAGCAGCGATTCATCCCAATATTATTGTAAAAGTGCCAATGATAAAGGATGGTGTAAAAGCGCTTAAATGGTTTACCGACAATGGTATCAAAACCAATTGTACACTGGTGTTTTCCGCAGGGCAGGCTATACTGGCGGCAAAAGCGGGTGCTACTTATGTGTCACCTTTTATCGGTCGTATAGACGATAGCGGTTGGGATGGGGTAGAATTGATTGCGCAAATTGCGCATATCTATTCTGTGCAAGGCTTTGAAACAGAAATTCTTGCGGCTTCTATTCGTACGGCCTTGCATATCGTAAAATGCGCAGAGGCAGGCGCGGACGTATGTACTTGTCCCCTGGAGCCGATTCTTGGTTTGTTGAAACATCCTTTAACGGATATCGGCCTTGCCAAATTCCTGGAAGACGCCAAAAAAATGTAGTCTCTTTTTTTACAGTTTGTACTTATTATAACAATGCGCCTTTTTTTAAGGGCGCATTTGTTTTTTAACGCGGTTTGAGTTGGCTGGCGTCGGCGCATTAATAATAAGTTGATTGTATTGTTGCGGGATGATTGTACGAATCCGGCATTGGGATTAGCAGCTTGCGTGAACGCGGGTGGTTAATGGCGGTTTCCTTTACGCAGTGGCCGCATTACCTCTTCACTCGTTTTTAAACGTGCGGTATCGGCTGCTTTTTTTATATAAATGCTGCTTTCTTTAAACATGGCAGCATTAGCGCGCAGCACCGCTTTCACCGTTATTTTTTCACCTTCAAAATCGGGTGCTATAAAAAGACTGTTACCATCAAATTTGCCCGCGCTTGCCGTAAAGATTATTTCCTTTGCAGTAAGCGGCAACCACCGCCCATTGTTAAGCCTGCCATCTACATTGATGTAATTGTAAGTGCCCTTCTTGAGGCTGTCAGTATAGAGATGGAAAAAGATGCTGTCAACGGTCTGCGCTTTGGCACTGCAGACGCAAACAAGAAAAAATATTGACAGTAAAAATGATTTCATGTACGCGGTTTGTGCAACTATGACCAGGAAATTCAGCCAAAATTACCAATGGAAGCAGCATTAACATTTTATTGTGGGAGCGGGAAGTCGCTTACCGACACATATACATCTACTTCCGCATTGTTCCAGTCTTTGCTCCTGTCGTCATATACTTCAAAATCAGTATGGTAGGTTCTGTTTAAACCAGCGGTCCAGATATCTTTCCAGGCTTTTATTACGCAGTCAGGCATTTTACCTGTGGCACTAATCTTCTCATAAGTGCCCGCGGGAATGGTGAGCCCAACCAATCCCTCCGGAGGGGCGGTATCTTTTGCTACTTTACAGCCAATGAAATAAGAAAACGGCTGGCCGCTATCGCCATCGTACTGATGATAGACACCATAAATATCGTTGCTTAATTTATGCGTGATGGAAGCGGCATAATTACCGTCATCAAACTGGTGCCACAGCTTTTTACAATCAATGCTGGATTGTCCATTTTTATTGATAGTTTTTCCTGGTAGTGATAACCCGATCAGGTGTACTGCTGCTATTGCTTCTTTACTCATATCCCAAATTTTAAGATACTCATCGGATCGCTGGTTTTTGCTTATTGATACACCCTTACATAATCAACTTCCATACGTTGCGGCCAGATATCCTGTGCAATGCCTTTTGCGCCGCCCCAATCGCCGCCCACGGCAAGGTTTAGCAGCAAATGCATTTTATTGTCGAAGGGCCACGCGGCATAACCGCTGTGTTGGTTGGCAAAACGAAAAAATACAGCACCGTCTACGCCCACATTTATACTGTCGGCCGTCCATTCCAGGCTGTAGACGTGAAATTTTTCTGAACAGTCTTTTACAACAACGGTATCTGTCCGCTGCGTATGAATCACATGATTGTATTTTTTGCAGTGCACAGAGCCATGAATATATCCATGATTGAATCCAACATGTTCCATAATGTCTATTTCACCGTCATCGGGCCATTTCATCGTGTCTTTTGATGCAAGTGTCCAGATAGCCGGCCAGGTTCCCACGCCTTTGGGCAGGCGCGCCCTTACTTCAATTTTTCCATCCTGCCAGTCTGCTTTGCCTTTGGTAACCAGCCTTGCAGACGTATAATCATTGTTTTGCCATTTTTCTTTCCGTGCTTCAATGATAAGGTTGCCATTTTCTACGCGGGCATTTTCCGCACGTTTGCTGGTGTAAAATTCCAGCTCGTGGTTGCCCCATCCGCCACCGCCTGTATCGTAGCTCCATTTGCTGCTGTCTGGCAACCCGTCGTAGTTAAACTCATCGGCCCAAACCAGTTTGAGCGATTTCCCGGGCAACTTAATATAGGAGGATGCGCATGCCGCGATTAGCAGTAGCAGCAGCGCGATCATTATCCATGGATACTTTTTCATATCAACCTGTTTGGCACTGCCTAAGGTAGTTATAATTCAATTTCCGACGTTATTAAACAGCGCCGGCGTCTATAAAATGTCCGGAAATTACGCACTTGTAAATTTTTTTTTGCTATCAGCCGGTAAATCCTATTTTTGCGGCATTAAATGAAACAGTTTACACATACCCATCATCATACCAACTTACCCAGCCGGTAAGCCAGTGATGTTTGTGTGCAATTATAAAACATTGAAAGGGCTTACGTAAGTAGGCCCTTTTTTTGTTCCGGAAGAAAAGCTAAAATATTTAAAGATCATGGTTCAGACAAAAATCCGCATAGCCGTTCAGAAATCAGGTCGTCTTTATGAAGATTCTGTAAAATTGTTGAAAGAATGCGGTATTGATTTGCGCAATGTAAAAGACAGGTTAAAAACAGAAAGTGATAATTTTCCGCTGGAGGTTTTTTTTCTGCGCGATGACGATATACCGCAGTATGTAGAAGATGGCGTGGCGGATATCGGCATCGTTGGCGAGAACGTGCTGTTCGAAAAAAACAAAAAAGCAGTGGTGGTTGAGCAACTCGGGTTCAGTAAATGCCGGCTATCCATCGCGGTACCGCGCAGTGAGCAATATGGTGGCGTGGCTACGCTAAAAGGAAAAAGGATTGCAACGAGTTACCCTTTCCTGGTAGACCGTTACCTGAAGCAGCACAACGTAACAGCAGATATTCATGAAATCAGCGGCTCAGTAGAAATTGCCCCTGGTATAGGGCTGGCAGATGTAGTGGCCGACCTGGTAAGCAGTGGGTCTACTTTATTTATGAACGGCCTCAAGGAAGTGGAAACTATTTTGCAATCGCAGGCGGTGCTAATAAAAAATAACGGACTGGGTAAACCGCAGTTGGATCTGCTGGAGAAGTTATTATTCCGCATTCGATCGGTTAAAAAAGCAAAGCGGAACAAGTACATTTTATTGAATGCACCCAACGAAAATATCAGCGAGATAATTGCTTTGTTACCTGGTATGAAAAGTCCAACCGTGCTGCCACTGGCGGAAACCGGCTGGAGCAGTGTGCACAGTGTATTGAATGAAGATGAATTTTGGGATAAAATTGAACAATTGAAAGGAGCAGGTGCACAGGGAATACTGGTGATACCGATAGAAAACATGATCATCTGACCCGAAACGGCGCTGCACAAAAAATCCGTTGTACGCCAGGAGAAAAGTTCCTGTGTACATATCGCAATCAAATAAAAATGTGAAAATGACCGGGGTTCTTTTATAAGAATGAATTTATCAAATCAAAAAGGACAGATTGTAGTTGGTCATGCAAACGTTTAACGAACCAAAAAGGAGCGAGTGGAAAAAATTACTGGCCAGGCCTGTAATCAATGCTGCATTGCTGGAGCAGCAGGTCAAAACAATTCTTGAGGCGGTTAAAACCGGCGGGGATGATGCGGTAAAACGATATTCAAAACAATTCGACGGGATAGCTGCGGACAACCTGCTGGTGAGCGCGGCAGCGATTGATGCTGCAGCAGAAAAAATTCCGCAAGCGCTGCAACAGGCCATTCAGCAGGCAGCTGCCAATATCAGGTTGTTTCACGAAAAACAAGTAACGCCGGTAGAAATAATTGAAACCATGCCAGGCGTGCAGTGCTGGCGCAAAAGCGTTGGTATTGAAAAAGTGGGCTTGTACATTCCCGGTGGTTCGGCACCGTTGTTTTCTACTTTATTAATGCTGGCCATACCTGCAACCATTGCCGGTTGCAAAGAAATAATCCTGTGCACACCGCCATCGGCCGCAGCTGACGGCAGCAACACCAACACAGCAAATATCCACCCGGCCATTTTATTTGCGGCAAAGACCGTTGGCGTCACCAGAATTTTTAAAGCCGGGGGCGTACAAGCCATTGCAGCAATGGCTTATGGCACCGAAAGCATTCCGCAGGTGTACAAAATTTTTGGACCGGGTAACCAATACGTTACCTGCGCGAAACAGTTGGTACAGCAGGAGGGCGTCGCCATTGATATGCCTGCCGGACCCAGCGAGGTGGCGGTTTATGCCGACAAAACTGCCCGCCCTGCATTTGTGGCGGCTGATCTTTTATCGCAGGCAGAACATGGGCCGGACAGCCAGGTATTGCTGGTAGTCAGCGATGCAACAATAGGAGCGGCCGTACAAAAGGAAATTGCATTACAGCTGGAAAACCTGCCACGGAAACAGATCGCGGCGAAAGCCCTGGACAACAGCAAAATAATTGTACTGAAAGAAGTAGCAGCAGCACTTGATTTTTTGAATAAATATGCCGCCGAACACCTGATACTAAGTTGTGCCGGGGCCGATGCGGTCGCAGAAAAAATAATCAACGCCGGGTCCGTTTTCCTCGGTAATTATTCCCCGGAAAGCGTGGGCGACTATGCCAGTGGTACCAACCACACCCTGCCTACTAACGGTTATGCAAGAGCGTACAGCGGGGTAAGTGTGGATAGTTTTGTAAAGAAAATAACGTACCAGCACTTAACGGCAACCGGGTTGAAGAATATTGCGAACACCGTAGAAGTGCTGGCCGCAGCGGAAGGGTTGCTGGCCCATAAAAATGCGGTTAGCATACGGCTGAATCAACGGGAGGATTAAGCCGGCCGGGATCAAAAAAAACGAACTACCTGTAAACATTCTTTTCTCTTTCAATCTTAGTTATGAATTTCGATATCAATAATCTTTTGCGGCCCAATATTAAAAACCTGGTGCCTTATTCATCCGCACGTGATGAGTTTAAAGGCGCGGCAAATGTTTTTCTTGATGCCAATGAAAACAGCCTCGGTTCGCCACTCATTAAATGGTACAACCGCTATCCGGATCCGCTGCAATGGAAGGTGAAGGAAAAATTATCTGCTATTAAAGGCGTGCCACCGAAACATATTTTCCTGGGCAACGGCAGCGACGAATGCATCGATATTTTGTACCGCGCTTTTTGCGTACCGGGTAAAGACAATATTATCATTTGTCCGCCTACCTATGGCATGTACGAAGTAAGCGCCCACATCAACGATATTGAGGTGCGCCAGGCCCGTCTGCTCGATAATTTTCAACTGGATCTAATTCACCTGGAACAACTGGTGGATGCCAATACCAAAATTATATGGCTGTGCTCGCCCAATAATCCTACCGGCAATGCAATGCATGCGGAAGATATTGAAACAGTGCTGAACAATTTTAACGGGTTGGTGGTAATAGATGAGGCCTACATTAATTTCAGCCGTCACCGGTCTTTTATTCCGTCGTTACAGGAGTATCCGAACCTGGTGGTGCTGCAGACGCTGAGCAAAGCCTGGGGTCTGGCCGGCCTCCGCCTGGGAATGGCTTTTGCAAGTGAAGGCATCATTGAAATATACAACCGCGTAAAACCGCCATATAATATCAGCCAGGCTGCACAGGAACTGGTACTAAAGGCGCTGGAGGAAGTGGGACAGGTAAACGAAATGATCAAAATGATCGTGAAAATGCGCGATGATTTAATACCCGCGCTTATCAAGTTGCCGGTGGTGCAGCGGGTATACAGCAGCGATGCAAATTTTCTGTTGGTAAAAGTTACCGATGCTGCTGCCGTGTACAATCATTTGCTTGAGAAAGGCATCGTAGTGCGTGACCGGAGCCGGGTACAATTGTGTGAGGGCTGCCTCCGCATTACCGTGGGTACGGAAAAGGAAAATAAAGAATTAGTTGAAAGCCTGGAAAGCTTCCTGCAGAATTAGGTAATTTTAAATTATAAACCAGCCATATGTATCGTTTAAAAATTTTGTTCGTTGTGTTGCAGTGCATTGTTTTGATCTCGCTTACCGGATACGGCGCCGATACCACCAAAATTGCGAAACGCGCCACGCCGCTTACCGCAACGCCCACCATCACATTACCTGCCGGTTTTACTACGGCAACAATGATAACTGACCTGGGGCGCGCAAGACACCTTGTAGTGGGCGCCAATGGTGATGTTTTTGTAAAGCTCGACAAATTAAAAGATGGAAAAGGTATTTACCGGCTGCACGATGCGGACGGCGACGGCAAAGCAGAATTGGTAACCGGCTTTGGCAATTACATTGGCACCGGCATCACCATTAAAAATGGTTATTTGTACGCTTCCTCCAATACAGCCGTATACCGGTATAAAATGGATGAAAAAACTGGTCAGCCAAATGAAGCTTCAGAACAAAAAATCATCACAGGTTTGTGGGATAAGCACCAGCACGAGGGAAAGTCGATTACGCTGGACAATGAAGGCAATATCTATGTTAACATTGGTGCGCCTTCTAACGCCTGCCAGGTACAGGACAGAACAAAAGGATCACCCGGGCAAGATCCCTGTCCGATACTGGACTCCGCCGGCGGCATCTGGCAGTTTAAAGCAGACAAGCTGAACCAGACCTACGCGGATGGGGTACGTTATGCCACGGGCTTGCGCAATGTGGTGGGGCTCGACTGGAACAATGAAGTAAACGATTTATACGTGATGCAGCACGGACGCGATATGTTATTCCAGTTTTACCCGGAATTATTTGATCAGAAAGCGGGCGCAGAAAATCCTGCTGAGGAAATGTTTCGCATAAAAAAAGGCGCCGATTGCGGCTGGCCCTATTGCTATTTTGACAATGACAAAAAAGCCAAGTTACTCAATCCTGAATATGGCGGAGACCGAAACAAAGCGGGCCGTTGCGAAGACAAAACAAAATCCATTGTACAGTTTCCCGGACACCTGGCACCCAATGGCTTGCTGTTCTATACCGGGTCACAATTTCCGGCAAAATATAAAAACGGTGCATTCATAGCCTTCCACGGATCCTGGAACCGCAGTCCTGAACCGCAGGCAGGCTATTATGTAGTTTTTGTACCATTTAAAGATGGCATGCCCACCGGCAAATGGGAAGTATTTGCAGACGGCTTCGCAGGTGCAAACATCAACAGGGCTGCTTATAAACCCTGCGGGCTTGCACAGGACAAGGATGGGGCGCTGTATGTATCAGACGATAACAATGGCACGGTATGGAAGATATCTTACGGTGGTAAATAGGAAGGTAATTTGGTTAATTTCAACATTAATCAGAACCGGCTATTTGGCCAGCTTAATACAGTAATGGAACACCATCACAGATTGAAATTTATATGAAGCATATTCTCATTTGCACGGTTGGTTTTCTTCTTGCAGCTGGTACGTTTCAAACAAAACCCGCAGCCGGCACCAGGGCAGCTGTAGAACGGGGCCAGAAAGTGTATGCTGCAACGTGCCTGGCCTGCCACCAGGCAGATGGTTTGGGTGTACAGCGAATGAACCCGCCTCTGGTAAAAACAAAATGGGTGTTGGGCGATAAAAAGGCCCTTGCTAAAATTGTGTTGAATGGACTGAAGGGTGGGGAGATAGTGATCGATGGTGATGAGTTTCATAATCCCATGCCACCCCTTGCTGCGCAATTGGATGATCAGCAGATAGCCGACGCATTAACTTATGTAAGAAATAGTTTTGGAAACAAAGCAAGTGCCGTAAGCGCGGCGGATGTAAAAGCAATGCGGAATGCCGCACCTGTTATAAAAACTACCAAAGTAACAATACCGGTTAACAAAGCCCCCGTAAAACACCAATGAAAAGAATATTATTTATTGACCGCGATGGAACATTGATTGATGAAGCGCCCCCTAGTTATCAACTGGATTCTTTTGACAAACTCCGTTTTTACCCCAATATGTTTGAATACATGGGAAGGATAGCGCGTGAATTTGATTATGAATTGGTGATGGTAACCAACCAGGATGGCCTGGGAACAGCGGCTTTTCCAGAAGACAGTTTCTGGCCTTTGCAAAACCTGGTGATGAAAAGCCTTGAGGGGGAGGGAATACATTTCAGCGCGGTACACATTGACCCTACGTATGCAAAAGACAACGCGCCTACGCGCAAGCCGGGTATCGGCATGCTAACAGACTATTTGCAAAATGACAAATATGATATTGAGCATTCTTATGTTATCGGGGATCGCATTACGGATATTCAGCTGGCGAAAAACCTCGGATGCCGGGGTATCTGGTTGAACAGTGACCCTGGCCTGGGTGCCAGCGAAATTGAAGACAAGGTAGCCGGGCTGTATAAAGACGGTACCATAGCGCTGGAAACAAAAAAGTGGAGTGAAATATACGAATACCTGCGGATGGGCTTGCGCCAGGTAGTACATGAGCGGAACACCAACGAAACGCAGATTAAAATTGATTTGAATATTGACGGGCACGGCAAGGCCAATATTATTACCGGGCTGGGATTTTTTGATCACATGCTGGAGCAAATTGCCCGGCACGGAAAAATGGATCTCACGGTTAGGGTCAATGGAGATTTGCACATTGACGAACACCATACCATAGAAGATACCGGCATTGCATTGGGCGAGGCGTTTGGCAAAGCGCTGGCGGATAAACGCGGTATGGAACGCTATGGGTTTGCGTTACCGATGGATGAAGCAGATGCAAAAGTGCTGATCGATTTTGGCGGACGCAACTGGACCGTCTGGAACGCTTCATTTAAAAGAGAAAGAATCGGAGAGATGCCAACGGAGATGTTTTTTCATTTCTTCAAATCGTTTTCAGATGCGGCAAAATGTAACCTTAATATTGAATGCCATGGAGACAATGAGCACCATAAAATAGAAGCCATCTTTAAAGCGTTTGCCAAAGCCATTCGCATGGCGGTAAAGCGCGACCCTTTAAGCAATTACCTGCCCAGTACAAAAGGCGTCTTATAAACTTTCTGATTGCCCCGGTACCAACAGCTAACACGGCGCCGGTTTTCATGCAAGCATATCCGCGAACTCCGGTTTTCTTTTAAAAACCGACCTGGCAAACGAGCAAAGCGGAACTATTTTCATGTTATGCTGGCGGGCGTAATCAATTGCGGTGGTTACCAATTGAAGCCCGATGCCTTTGCCGGTAAGCGTATCGTCTACTTCCGTATGCTCAATGACCATTTTATTTTCCGGTGAAATTGTGTACAGCAGTTCCGCGAGGATGGCGTCTTCCTTTTGCACATAAAATATTTCTTTGCCATCAATTAGTTTGTGTTGAATATCCATATCAGCGATTTACAAGTTGTTCTAAAATGGCGAAGCCCTGCGGCCAGTTGCCAATACCCGAAGCTGCATTAATATGTCCCAAAATGCCGGCATCAATGCAATCACTTCCCCAGTTTGCGGCAAAAAATTGTGCGCGCCTGGGCGTCACATATTCATCATTGCTGCTGGTAACTATAACAGATGGAAACGGCAAACGGTTCAACGGCATCGGCGCAAATCCGCTGGTTCCCTGCGGGTAGGAGGGAGCCTCGGTATCGCTGGGGGCTACCAGTAATGCGGCTTTGATAATATGGTTGTACCGCGCTGCCCATTGCACGATGGTGTTGCAGGCCAGGCTGTGGCCAATTAGCACCACCTCTTTTAAAGGGTAGGTAACAATTGCTGCATCCATTGTTTGTATCCAGTCCTCGGCTACGGGGTGGTTCCAGTCCGCCTGCTGAATGCGGGTGAAACCATATTCGTTTTCCCAATGTGTTTGCCAGTGCCCCGGGCCTGAATTGTTGAGCCCGGGCAGGATAAAGTAGCTCTTTGCACCCATGGGTTAAAATTCCTAATTTTAAACAAAATAAACGCGGATGGATTTAGAATTGTTGAAAAAAAATTTGCATCTGCAAATTGATGCCATCGGGGATGCTTCCTGCCTGCAGCAATTGCTTGAAGCCGCTATTGAATACAGGCGTCTTGGGAAGCGTGCTGATGCGTTGCCTTCTCCACACATAGACAATTACAGTGACGCTTTGCAGCAATCAAAAGATGAAGACTGGATATCTCATGATGATTTGATGGAGCTGGCAAAAACATGGCCGAAGCAATAACAACCGGTAAAAGGTTCTCGTTAATTGCAATAGCACAATTTAAGCGACCGGAAATACTAAAAAGACCTGGTAAACAGGGAAACCGGGTTTATAGGCGGAAATAAAAAAAATTAAAAATGGCCTGCGCTACAGGTAAAATTTTGTTTTTTACACAGTTTGCTCACGCTGGGTAACGGGGGCTGTTCTGCCTTGTTACCAATGAATAAAAAATATTTGCACAATCGAACTTTCTCACCCATATTTGCACTTCAATGACAAAAAGCATTCAAAATATTCAATGGTGGTGGCATACAAACCTCAACAGGGGCAAGTAGTGTTATAACCATTGGTATACTACTATATTCAGGCCCCGATATATTCGGGGCTTTTTTAATGGCCAACCGCCAAAAATTCAGACAAAATAGTTTGCTGGAAAAGGACCCTGGGCGTGGCAACTACTGACAAATTTTAGAAGCAAACAATGAAAAGAATAAAGTTAGCAACCACCTGTAAAAAAATGCTCGCCGACGTATATACACCGGTCGGCATTTACCTGCGGCTGCGCGATCGGTTCAGGGATACTGTGTTACTGGAGAGTACCGATAACCACGCGGCTGATAATAGTTTCTCTTATATTGGCATCAACGCCATTGCCGGCATTGAGATTACTTCTACCAGTAGCATCGAATTTAAATTGCCGGGCCGGGAACCGGAACGGAGCGCCATCAAAAATGTGAATGACGTACCTGGTATGCTCTGGGATTTTATGCAGCGTTTTGAGGTAACCAACAATGATAAGGATACTGCCTGTGCACAGGGTTTGTATGGTTATACCAGCTTTGACGCTGTACAGTTTTTTGATACAGTTAATTTTCGCAACCGGGATAATGCGGCACTTCCGGAACAACATACTACTATTCCGCTGATGCGTTACCGTTTGTACCAGTATGTGATTGCCATCAATCACTACAAAGATGAATTGTACATCTGCGAAAATCTGATCGGCGGTATTGCCTCTGAACTGGCTGTAGTGGAGAGCCTTATTAAAAGTAAGGATGTTCCGGTCTATCCTTTCAAAACAGCCGGCGCTGAAACAAGTAACATGACCAACGAAGCCTACACAGACATGGTTAAAAAAGGCATTGCTTCCTGCTACCGGGGTGACGTTTTCCAAATTGTATTGAGCCGTCGGTTTGAACAACCTTTTACCGGCGATGAACTGAATGTTTACCGCGCGTTGCGAAGCATCAACCCTTCTCCTTACCTTTTTTTCTTTGACTACGGCGATTATAAATTGATGGGCTCATCACCCGAAGCGCAGATTATCATAAAAAACGGAAAAGCGACTGTACATCCGATTGCAGGCACTTTTAAAAGAACTGGCGATGATGAAACTGATAAAAAAGAAGCGGCACGACTGCTGACCGACGCAAAAGAAAATGCTGAACACGTAATGCTGGTGGACCTGGCAAGAAATGATCTCAGCCGCCTTTGCGATGATGTAAAAGTGGAGCATTACCGCGAAGTGCAATATTTCAGTCATGTGATACACCTGGTGAGTGAAGTAACCGGTGAGGTGCGCAGTGGAACAAATCCTTTTGACCTGCTGGCAAAAACTTTTCCTGCGGGCACGTTGAGCGGGGCGCCAAAAATAAAGGCGATGCAGTTGATCGATAATTTTGAACCTACCGCTCGGGGCAGCTATGGCGGTGGCATTGGTTTTATGGGGTTTGATGGGAGTTGCAATCATGCCATCATGATCCGCACATTCTTAAGCAAACAGAATACGCTCATTTACCAGGCGGGCGCCGGGGTAGTGGCTGCCAGCAACCCGGAAAGCGAACTGCAGGAGGTAAACAATAAACTGGGCGCATTGAAGAAAGCAATTGTGTTTGCAGAAAGCATTTAACGCAGTTCTCGAATAATAACAGCATAATGAAAATATTAGTATTTGATAATTACGATTCGTTTACTTATAACCTGGTGCACCTGGTAGAAAAAATATTGCATTACAAAGTGGACGTGCACCGCAATGATAAATTGCCCCTGGAAAAAGTAAAGCAGTATGATAAAATAATTTTGTCGCCCGGGCCGGGCATTCCGGAAGAAGCGGGTTTGCTGTTGCCATTGATAAAAGAATATGCTGCAACAAAATCAATCCTGGGCGTTTGCCTCGGCCACCAGGCCATCGGGCAGGCCTTCGGCGGCGGGCTCGCTAACCTTAGTACCGTATATCACGGCGTAGCAATGCCGGTAAAAATTAATAGTGAAGCAGCAGGTCCCCGCAGCCCGTTATTTAAGGGACTGCCCGACACGTTTGACGTTGGTCGTTATCATTCCTGGGTAGTGGAGGAAAAAGATTTCCCCGCAGAACTGGAAGTCACTGCGCGGGATGCGCACAATTATATCATGGCATTACAGCATAAAAAATACGATGTACAAGGCGTTCAGTTTCACCCGGAAAGTGTGCTTACACCAATGGGCGAAAAGATCATGCGCAACTGGCTAAGCTAATCCGGAAAGTGGTTAAGCGGCAGCAATGTTTATGGAGTGCAACAGCACCGGGCAATAGAAGAAAAAAATAACCAGGCGATAAGAAAGTTGATTTAACATGAAAAAAATATTACAATTTCTTTTTGAGCATAAAACATTGAGTCGTGAAACGGCCAAAGAGGTACTGCTTAACATCAGCCGGAATTTGTACAACGAATATGAGGTGACCTCCTTTATGACGGTCTTCCTTATGCGTAGTATTACCATTGAAGAGCTGCAGGGTTTCCGGGATGCCTTGCTGGAACTTTGCGTTCCGGTAGACATGAAAGAATTCAATACCATAGATATTGTGGGCACGGGTGGAGATGGCAAAAACACTTTCAACATATCCACGCTTGCTTGTTTTATTGTAGCGGGTACCGGCCAAAAGGTTACCAAGCATGGTAATTACGGCGCAACATCCGTGAGCGGTGCCAGCAATGTAATGGAACAGCTCGGTTACAAATTTAAAAATGATGCCGGTTTACTGAAGAAGGAAGTGGCGAGTGCAAATATTTGCTTTTTGCATGCACCGTTGTTTCACCCGGCCCTGAAAGCGGTTGGACCCATCCGAAAAAACCTGGGCATCCGCACTTTTTTTAATATGCTCGGACCGATGGTTAATCCTGCTTTCCCGCAGTTTCAGTTGGTAGGCGTGTACAACCTGGAGATGGCAAGAATTTATAATTACCTGTTGCAACAAACCGGCAACGCCTTTACGATTATTCACAGCCTGGACGGCTATGATGAAATTTCACTGACCAATGACACCAAAGTAATTACCAACAAGGGTGAAAAAATAATGACGCCGCAGCAATTGGGCAAACGTTCCGTAAACGCAGCGGATATTTACGGAGGCAATTCAGTGGAAGAAGCGGCTGCGTTGTTTGCAAAGATTTTGAAAGGAGAAGGTACCTGGGCACAGAATGCGGTGGTAATTGCCAACGCGGCGATGGCACTGCAATGCACCGGTACCTATACAATCTACAATGACGCATACGCCGCGGCGGTAGAAAGCCTGGAAAGCGGAAAAGCCAATGAAGTACTGACCAAATTAATTGCTTTGCAATAAGTCATGCAGCCGGTATAATTAAGAAGTCCGCGGTTTGCAACAATCATAACTTGTAATGAATATTCTTGAAAAAATAATTGAACAGAAAAAGTTGGAAGTGGTACAGCGAAAGCTGGCGACGCCCATCGGCGCGTTGGAAAAAACAAGTTTTTTTTCGAACGCTACGCGCTCGTTAAAAGAATTTTTGCTGGCTGATGACAGGAACGGCATCATTGCGGAATTTAAACGCAGGTCGCCATCCAGGGGTGTTATAAATGGCAACGCCGATGTAGTAGCAGTAACCGCGGCATATGCCCGAAACGGAGCTTCCGGGTTGTCGGTCCTGACCGATCAGGATTTTTTTGGCGGCAGCACGGAAGATTTCGTAAAAGCCCGCGTAAACCAGGTGCCCTTGTTGCGAAAAGATTTTATGATAGACGAATACCAGCTGGTAGAATCCAAAAGCATGGGTGCAGATGTTATCTTACTCATTGCGGCTTGTCTAACCGTACAGCAGGTGAAGCAGCTGGCCGGTTTTGCAGTCAACCTGGGACTGGAAGTATTACTTGAATTGCACACTGCAGAGGAATTAGGCCATATTTGCGATAATACTGCGCTTATTGGAATCAACAATCGCAACCTGAAAACTTTTGAGGTAGACATTAACCGCAGTTTGAGAATGGCGGAGCAAATACCTTCAGGAAAAGTTAAAATTGCCGAAAGCGGGATTGGCTCGGTCGCCATGGTGCGGTTATTCAAAGAAAATGGCTTTCGGGGCTTCCTCATGGGGGAAAATTTTATGAAAGAAGCGGATCCTGGAGAAGCTTTCGCGAAATTTGCGCAGGAATTGAATGCATCCTTGCCTCCGGTCTGATGGGAGGAACCGGGACAATGGGTTGGTGACGATTGTTTGCCGTATATGCTGAACCTTAAAATTTTTATGCATGAGAATTAAAGTATGCGGCATGACACAAATTGAACAGGTTGATCGGCTGGCAGATCTGGGTGTAACGTTTGCGGGATTTATTTTTTACCCTAAAAGTCCCAGGTATGTTTTCAAGCACATGACCACCACCCAGATTCGGAAAGAAAATAATATTAATAAAGTAGGGGTATTTGTAAATGCGGCAGTAGAAGAGGTGTTGCACATGGTTGACGAGTGCAGGCTGCACATGGTGCAGTTGCATGGCGACGAAAGCCCAAAATACTGCGAGAAGATAGCAGATTATGTATCGGTAGTAAAAGCTTTCCGCCTGAGCGAAAATGACAGCGTTGAGTGGATGATCAGGCCGTTTATGGATGTATGTGACATGTTTATGTTTGACACGATGGGCGCCGGCTATGGCGGAACAGGAAAAAAATTCGACTGGACCCTGCTGCAAGGTCAAACCATTGGCAAACCATTTTTTTTGAGTGGCGGTATTGAGCCGGGGGATGAAGAAAAATTAAAATTGTTTACCGCGGAACCAGTTGCAAAAGCATTGTTTGCCATTGACATCAATAGCAAATTTGAAGTGGCACCCGGAATAAAGGACCTTGACAAGGTTCGGCGATTTGCCGACAATTTAAAGGACTAGTGATTTATCTGTAATAAAAAAGTGGGTTCATTTAAAAGACTGAGATATGAATATAAAAGTATGTGGCATTACACAACTTAAGCAGTTGCAACAACTGGATGGCATGGACATCGATTTTGCCGGTTTAATTTTTTACAAGGGATCCCCGCGGTATGTGGGTGACAAATTATCTCAAAAGGAAATTCAGGGATCCGACCTTGATTTGAAAAAAGTGGGTGTATTTGTAGATGCCGAATTTAAAGAGGTAAAACAGGCCATTGATGATTACGCGCTGGATGTTGTGCAGCTGCATGGCAATGAAACCCCTTACCAGTGTGAAGAATTGTCTGAGCATACCGAAGTGATCAAAGTTTTCAGCATAGGAGCGGCAGATAAGGACATTGACGAACTAATTGCTGAATACGATGAAGTTTGCGACTATTACCTGTTTGATACATCGGTGAGTAGCGGGGCGAAGGGTGGCACCGGTAAAAAGTTCGACTGGAAAAAACTAAGCAAAAGCAAAATTGAAAAACCTTTTTTCCTGAGTGGTGGTATTGAACTGGATGATGCTCTAAAATTGAAAGCCATTAAACATCCTGATTTCTACGGGGTAGATATCAATAGTCGTTTTGAAAAAGAGCCAGGTATTAAGGACATGGCCAAAATACTGCAATTTAAACTGGCGCTGAAAAAGTAGGTATGGAGATTATCGAATACAATGCAACCTATGAACAAGCCGTAATACAGCTTATTCTAAACATTCAGCAGCATGAATTTGGCGTGCCAGTTACCATTGCGGATCAGCCTGACTTGCTGGACGTCAGGAATTTTTATTGTAAAGGGTACGGCAATTTTTGGCTGGCGCTTGATGATAAAAAACTAATTGGTAGTAGCGCGTTAATAGATATTGGCAACCGGCAGGCGGCGTTGCGCAAGATGTTCGTTCATGCCGATTATCGCGGAAAAGAAACACGCACCGGGCAGCAACTGATGGATCATATTATAGCGTGGTGCCATGCACACGGAATAGACGAAATTTACCTGGGAACGTTTGAAACGCTGCTGGCAGCACAGCGGTTTTACATAAAGAATGGATTTGTGCAGGTAACGAAGCAATCATTGCCTGCCAGTTTTCCATTGATGCAGGTAGATAATGTGTTTTTCAAGCTGGTTGTTCAAAGATAATATTTGAAAGCATTGCATTTTAGTACGCATGCTGGACGTTTTTGAACAAAGGGGCTGGAACAAAAAATGAATTTCAAAAAAGCAGGAACAATGATTAACAGAACGATACCGATGGGGCAATACAAGGGTACTTACCAGCAACCCAATATTTTTGGCTACTACGGAAATTTCGGCGGTGCTTATATTCCGGAAATGCTGCACCGCAATGTAGAAGAATTAAAAAGCCGCTACCTCCAGATTATGTACGACCCTGTGTTTCAACAGGAATTCCAGGCACTTTTAAAAGATTACGTTGGCCGTCCTACACCGCTCTATCTGGCAGAAAGGCTAAGCAAAGAATTCAACACAACAATTTATTTAAAACGGGAGGACCTTTGTCATACAGGCGCTCATAAAATTAATAATACCATTGGCCAGATATTGCTGGCGCAACGGCTCGGAAAGAAAAGAATTATTGCAGAGACCGGTGCCGGCCAGCACGGTGTGGCCACTGCAACCGTATGTGCGCTGAAGGGGATTGAATGTATTGTTTACATGGGAGAAAAAGACATTGAGCGGCAGGCACCCAATGTAGCAAGAATGAAAATGCTGGGCGCAACTGTTATTCCTGCGTTGAGCGGTAGTAAAACATTGAAGGATGCCACCAATGAAGCTATCCGCGACTGGATCAATAACCCCAATGATACGCATTACATTATCGGCAGCGTGGTAGGTCCGCATCCTTACCCGGATATGGTGGCCCGTTTTCAAAGTGTTATCAGCGAAGAAATGCGCCGACAGTTAAATGAGAAAACCGGAACGGAACTGCCCTCACATGTAATTGCTTGTGTAGGTGGTGGCAGTAATGCAGCCGGTGCATTCTATCATTTCCTGGAAGAACAAACGGTACAATTAATAGCAGTGGAAGCCGCAGGACTGGGTATTAAGAGCGGCATGAGTGCAGCTACCACGCAGCTTGGTAAAACCGGCGTATTGCATGGAAGCAAAAGCCTGGTAATGCAGACAGCGGATGGCCAGGTAACGGAACCGCACAGTATTTCGGCGGGGCTCGATTATCCGGGCATCGGACCCTTACATGCTCACTTGTTTGAAACGGGCAGGGCCAGTTTTTTGAGCGTTACCGATGAGGATGCATTAACAGCAGCATTTCACCTCGCTAAAACCGAAGGTATTATTCCGGCGTTGGAAACTGCGCATGCATTATCTGCCTTACAGCAAATACGTTTTAAACAAACAGACCGCGTAGTGATATGCCTTAGCGGCCGTGGAGACAAAGACATGGCCACCTATATGAAAGCAATGGACTAATCAGCACATGAACCCAATAAATTTTATAGAATTTGATCCTTCTTTAGCCATTCATTTTAAAGAATTAAATGTGCAATGGTTGAAACAATATTTTTATGTGGAGCCGATTGATGAAGAAATGTTGTCCAACCCACAGGCTTTCTTTATCGACAAAGGCGGGTTTATTTTTTTTGCTGCGATCGGTGAAGAGATCGCCGGCACTTTCGCTTTATTAAAAGTTACAGATGCTGTGTATGAATTGTCTAAGATGGCCGTGTATGAAAAATTCAGGGGTATGAAAATCGGAAATCAACTGCTTGATTTCTGCCTCCGTAAAGCACGTACATTAGGGGCACGTAAATTGGTGTTGTATTCCAGCACGCGGTTAGAAAATGCCATCCATTTGTACCGCAAGTATGGATTCAAAGAAATACCGGTTGGAAATACGGAGTACAAAAGAAGTGATATAAAAATGGAACTGGACCTTGATGTGCAACCCGTTCCACCGAAAATATAATTATGAACAGATTAGACGAGTTATTCCTGCGCAAGAAGAATAAAATACTGAATGTGTATTGTACCGCAGGTTATCCACAGCTCCACTCAACGCTTGAAGTGATGAAAGCCCTGCAGGAAAGCGGCGCAGACATTATTGAACTGGGCATGCCTTACAGTGACCCGCTGGCAGACGGACCAGTGATACAACACAGCGGCAGTACTGCCCTTGCAAATGGAATGACCATTGAAAAATTGTTTGGCCAGTTGCAGGACTTTAGAAAACAGGTATACGTTCCTGTTATATTAATGGGTTACATGAACCCGGTATTGCAATACGGATTTGAAAAATTTTGTCAGCATGCAGCAGCTTTGCCGATTGATGCACTGATATTGCCAGATTTGCCCGAACACGAGTTTGAAACCGAATACGGACCTGTGATGCAGCGGTACGGACTGGATTTCATATTCCTTGTTACCCCGGAAACATCCGAAGAAAGAGTGAAAAAGCTGGACCAGTTAAGTACTGGTTTTTTATACGCGGTGTCTTCTTCTTCTACTACCGGCAGTGAGAAGAATATGACCGATGTCAATGCCTACCTGAAACGTTTACAAAGCTATAACCTGAAGAACCCGGTGCTGGTGGGCTTTGGTATAAAGGACAAGCAGAGTTTCGATGACGCCTGCACGTATGCCAACGGCGCCATTATCGGAACGGCATTTATTAAAGCACTGGAAAATAGTGCAGATGTTGCCGGGGCTACCGCTGTTTTTATAAAAAGCATTCTTTCCTGATAATCTTGTAACCCGTAAAAAGTGAACCTCGTTATTATAAAATACAATGCCGGTAATATTCAATCAGTGCTGTACGCATTGGAAAGAATTGGTATGCAGGCAACCGTTACGGATGAGGTAGAACTTATCCAAAAAGCCGATAAGGTGATTTTCCCGGGTGTGGGAGAGGCAAGTACTGCAATGGCTTACCTTAAAGAACGCAAGCTGGATGAGGTAATAACCAGCTTGCAGCAACCGGTGTTGGGCATCTGCCTGGGCATGCAACTGATGTGTGCCTATTCAGAAGAAAATGCGACCACCTGCCTGGGCATCTTTGAAGAAAAGGTAAAACATTTTATTCCAGGTGTGTATGGTAATGCTGGAGCCAACCTGAAAGTTCCGCAAATCGGCTGGAATAATATTTATGATTTGAAGACCGGGTTGTTTGCAGCGCTGCCAGAGAACAGCTATTGTTATTTTGTGCATGGCTACTATGCTGCATTGGGCCAGCATACCATTGCCACAACGGATTACACGTTGCCATACAGTGCCGGTTTGCACAAGAATAATTTTTACGGTGTACAATTTCATCCTGAAAAAAGCGCAGCCGTGGGTGAACAAATACTTCGGAATTTTATCAGCGTTGTATAAAATTATCCATGAAAACCATTTACACAATATGAGCATTTCGAGAAATAATAATGCGCAGGTTAACCACCCCGATTCCCGGCAATCCACTCCGGAAAAAGGTACCGGGGGCATGGAACTGATCCCGGCTATTGATATTATAGATGGCAAATGTGTTCGTTTAACACAGGGCGACTATGCGCAAAAGAAAATTTATAATGAACGTCCACTGGAAGTTGCAAAGGAGTTTGAGGCCGCAGGCCTGCTGCGTTTACACCTGGTTGACCTGGACGGCGCCAAAGCCGGTGCCGTAAAAAATTGGAAGGTATTGGAAACCATTGCCGGAAAAACATCACTGGTAGTTGATTTTGGAGGAGGCATAAAAACAGCGGCAGATGTGCAGATTGTGTTTGACTCGGGCGCTGCTTACGCCACCATTGGAAGCCTCGCTGTGAAAGACGAACTTACTTTTGTAGAGTGGTTACATAGGTTTGGCGCAAATCAATTTTTGCTGGGGGCAGATGTAAAAGATGAAAAAATTGCAGTGGGCGGCTGGCTTGAAACGACCGATATATGGGTGTATGATTTTATAAAAAAATACATTGACCACGGCATACACCAGGTGTTTTGTACAGATGTAAGCAAAGATGGAAAACTGGAAGGCCCATCCATAAACTTGTATAAAAATATCATCAGCGAATTTCCATCACTGCATTTTATTGCGAGTGGCGGCGTAAGTTCTATGAAAGATCTGGAAGATTTGCACGCCATTGGCTGCAAGGCAGTAATTATTGGAAAAGCAATTTACGAGGGCAGAATACACCTGAAAGATTTGGTGAAAATGCGCGAGCGGTAAATGCATAACATGGTAGCAGCGATTGAAGTGGAAAAATGGATGAATAACCGAATACTTACTTAAATTATGCTCACAAAGCGCATCATACCCTGCCTGGATATAAAAGACGGTCGTACCGTGAAAGGCATCAATTTCGAGAACATCCGTGATGCGGGTGATCCTGTTGAGCTCGGTGCGTTGTATGCAAAAGAAGGCGCCGATGAATTGGTTTTTCTGGACATTACAGCAACAGTAGAGAAAAGAAAAACACTGCGCGAACTGGTGAACCGCATTTCACAAAATATCAATATTCCGTTTACCGTGGGTGGTGGCATCAGCAGTGTAGCGGATGTAAGTGTATTATTGCAAAACGGTGCTGATAAAATTTCGGTTAATACTTCCGCTTTTAACCGGCCCGGGTTGATCAATGAACTGGCCCGGGAATTTGGCAGCCAGTGTGTAGTGCTTGCCATTGATACCAAGCAGGAAGCGGATGGTGAATGGTACGTGTATCTGAACGGCGGGCGAACCAGGACCGGTAGCAGGTGTTATGACTGGGCAAAACAGGGAGTGGAAGCAGGTGCAGGCGAAATACTGCTCACATCAATGAATCACGATGGCACAAAACAGGGATTTGCGATTGATATTACCCGTAAATTATCGCAATCGCTTCCGGTGCCCGTTATAGCCAGCGGTGGTGGCGGTACTTTGCAGCATTTTAAAACTGTATTTGAAGAGGGGTGGGCCGATGCGGCGTTGGCGGCCAGCATTTTTCACTTTAAAGAAATAGCAATTCCGGAATTAAAAGGATATTTGCAGGCCGAACAAATTGTGGTAAGAATGTAAAAGGTCAACTGGAATCAGACAGCCGGGTTGCATTGTAATAATTAGCTTTTTTATGAAAATTGACTTTAAAAAATACGCAGATGGCCTTGCGCCTGCAATTGTGCAGGATTATAAAACCAATAAAGTATTGATGCTGGGTTTTATGGACGAAGCCGCTTTTAGTAAAACCATGGCGGAAGGGAAAGTTACATTTTATAGTCGCAGTAAAAAACGGCTCTGGACAAAAGGCGAAGCGAGCGGACATCACCTGCTTGTAAAACAGGTGTTGAGCGATTGTGATGATGATACGTTATTGATAAAAGCCGAGCCATTAGGCCCCGTTTGCCATACCGGCGCAGACACGTGCTGGAGTGAAAAAAACCACAGTGATAATTTCTTATTTTACCTGGAAGATATCATCAACCTCCGGAAAAACAGTGTTGATGAAAAATCTTACGTGCGGAAAATATTTAAAAAAGGAATTAATAAAATTGCGCAGAAAGTAGGAGAAGAAGCGGTGGAAATGGTCATAGAAGCCAAAGACAACAATGACGAGTTATTCCTGGAAGAATCGGCCGACCTGCTTTTCCATTATTTGCTTTTGCTTAACGCCAAAGGGCATAATTTGCAGGATGTAATTGAAGTGTTGTCAAAAAGACATTCGGAATAAAAAAATCATCCTCATTCGTAATGAACTTTAAAGTGATTGTATGAAGTTATTGCTATGTATTTTTTGTTGCATACCCGTGCTGGCATTTGCTCAAAAACAAATATTGGTTAATGGAAAAATAACCGGACTTGCAGATAAGTCGCTGGTATATCTTACGGATGCAAACGATCCGAAAGATACCATTGCACGGGCCATCGCCAAAAAAGGTGTTTTTGAATTAAAAGGAAGCCTGCGCGAACCGCTATTATTGAGCTTGGGTTTTGAGGAAGCAAAAAAAAGGACGGTATTATTCCTGGACAACAATAAAATAACCATCACCGGTGATATAAATGATTTGCAGAAAATTGTGGTAGCAGGCTCGCCCGCGCAGGAAGATTTCCAGGCATTCCAGCAGGCGTTTAACCCATTGTTTGAAACATATTCCAATCTTTCGCAACGCATGAAGGCAGAAGGTAAGTCCGATACCCTGCAGATTGCCGCGGCCCGGACTTTTACCAGTATCCAGGAGCAGATCGAAATATTTTTGCAGCACCACAATGCTTCGCCGGTTAGCCCCTTTTTATTACTTGTTACAGCGCAACTTTCTGATGATATAAATATCTTGGAAAAAAGATTCAAAAGCCTGGCCACAAGTGCGCAGACCAATTATTACGGCAAGTACCTCACGCAAATGATTGGCGATACAAAGATAGGCGCCATCGGCTCAGACGCCATTGAGTTTACGCAGGCCGATGTGGATGGTAAACAAGTGTCGCTTTCTTCTTTCAAGGGAAAGTATGTCCTGGTGGATTTCTGGGCGAGCTGGTGCGGTCCCTGCCGGATGGAAAACCCCAATGTCGTAAATACCTATGCGCAATTCAGGGAGAAAAACTTTACTGTGCTGGGTGTTTCGCTCGATAAATCAAAAGATCCCTGGGTGAAAGCTATCAGCGATGATAAACTGGCGTGGACCCAGGTAAGCGATCTGAAATTCTGGAACAATGAGGCGGCCGTAAAATATCATATACAGTCAATCCCACAGAATTTTCTGATTGATCCCAATGGAAAAATTATTGCCAAAAATTTACGCGGACCGGCGCTGAAAGAAAAGTTATGCGAGTTGCTGGGTTGTAATTAAGAAAATATTAGTTAAGCGCATTAAGTAATTTAAAACGGCTGTCCATTACGGACGGCTATTTTATTTTCAGGCATTTCCTCAATGGTGGTTTTTCGTTCATTGATTATTTGTATCTCATTGCGGTGAGCCGGTTGCAAGAGGTAGCTGCTATGTAAATACTGCTCACAGGCAAGCTTACGGCAGCGGTAAGTACTGCATTAAACGCAACCAGAAACACGGGGACTGCAGCAGTGCCTTGCGCGCCGGCATTTAAAACAGACCACATTAAGCGACCTGAAATAATACAGTAATGAAGCAATGAACGGTTGTGTAGCCTTTCGGTGCCGTAGCATAAATTACCACAAAGTGGTATAGGCCGGTATATTGGTGAAGGCTAGTTTTGCTTTCTATTATTTCAACACGTAGCTACCCCGGGTATCATGTTCTGATTGTTAGCACCAAACCGCTGTAGGACAGCCATCTTTTTTAGACTGTAATGCTACAGCCGGTAACCCTCTATTTTAATAAATCATTTAAAAATTTTCAGCATGAAAAAAAATCAGTTTTATTGTTCAATTTTGCTTTGCCTTGCAGTTTTAGCAACCATTAGCAGCTGTAAAAAAGTTGCGGAAGAAATAGTAAAAGACCCTTGTTCAGACATTAAATTCTGCAATGTGCAATCGTACACATTTGCCGGTATTGGTTCCAGCTACCCGGCCAATACAGCCATTTTTACATATGATGCACTGGGCAATCCACTAACAGTTACCAACACCACGGTTTCTACCGGTTACCCAAACCTGGTTTTTAAATACAATGCCGCCCACAAACTCACAGAATTTTACCGGCCCTATACCAATGGTTTATTTGAGACCTGGTCAAAGTATATATATGATGGAAGTGGCAGGATAGTTTTTGATACCACTTTTGCACTGGGTACGGTTACGCCGGCAGGCCCTACCGATTATTATGGCGCCAGGCTTACCACTTACACGTATGACGGTACCTGCCGGGTTATAAAAACAAGTTCTGTGGAAATAGGAGGTGATGGCGTGCCTTTTGTGCAGGAATATTCATATAACGCCAGCGGCAACCTGGTGCGCCCTGGGGTGACGTACGACAGTAAAGTGAATATTCACCGGACCAATAAAATCTTCATGTTTGTAGACAGGGATTACAGTATGAACAACCCGTTTACGGCGGCCACTTACAATGGCTACAACCTTCCATCCACCATCAGCTCGCCGGGAGTTGTTAATCCTGCTATTTACTTTTTGCTGCGTCCGATAGACAATTCCAGTTTCGAATATAAATGCGATTAATCTGCCTGTTACAGGACGATGTAATGTGCTGGTCACAACAAAAAAACCGCTCTTATGAAGCGGTTTTTTTGTTGTGATTGTATACGCAATTAAAATGCCTTCTTGCCTGTTTTTTTCTCTGCTGCTTTCTGCATCGGGTTGTTTGAATTGTTGGTAGCGCGGAGGACGGCTTGTTTTGCTTTGTACGCCTGGAATTTCGTTGGCTCCTCAGCAATTTTCGGCCAGCTGTTATTGGCGGTGTTAATATCTGCGGTTTCCCTCATTGGGTCTAACTGCACTTTTGTTACCTGCTTGTTTTTCATAAAGGTTTTCACAATCCTGGCCTCATTTTTTCTCCAAACCTGCGCTGGTATCCGTTCAATTTCGGTGGTGCCGTCTGCATAAGTCCATTCCAGTATTACCGGCATCACCAATCCGCCTTTGTTACTAAAGGTTAATTCATAAAAAAATCTGCCAGCCAGTTTTTGTTTCATGGCATCGTCCATGGGTGCTGCATTGGTTCTTACATTTACCGTGTAGGTACTGGAATCATAAGGCTCCAGTCCGCGGTTGTACCTCCAGTAAAAATCCTGCAGGCTGGAATCTGTATCTGTTTCAAATTTGATGTTTTTATCATTGCGGTTCCTGATCTTGGAAATGTCTTCGTAGGTACTGCCGCCCGGTACCGCCACGGTGCGCCGTTCTACTGAATCTTTGCTTATTGGTACGGCGTTTAGATCAGCTTTAAAATATATCACTGTATCCAGGGAAATGTCGCATGCATCTGTTCCGTAAAACCAACCTCTCCAGAACCAGTCCAGATCTTCACCGCTGGCATCTTCCAGTGTGCGAAAAAGATCCGCAGGCTCAGGATGTTTGAACGCCCAGCGCCTTGCATATTCTTTAAAGGCATAGTCAAACAAATCACGGCCCATAATGGTTTCCCGGAGAATGTTAAGACCGGTGGCGGGTTTAGCGTAGGCATTGTTACCAAAACCTATAATATTTTCGCTGTTCGCCATAATGGGCTCCAGCTGGCTTTTGGGCAACTGCATATAATCCGTAATGGCATAAGCAGGTCCGCGGCGCGATGGAAATTTATCATCAAACAATTCTTCGGTAAGGTATTGAACAAACGTATTCAATCCTTCATCCATCCAGCTCCATTGTCTTTCATCACTGTTGATGATCATGGGAAAGAAATTATGCCCAACTTCGTGAATAACCACACCCAGCATACCATATTTTGTGGCTTCGCTATAACTGCCGTCTTTTTCAGTGCGCCCGTAGTTAAAGCAAATCATGGGATACTCCATACCGTTAGCAGCTTCTATACTTTGCGCAACCGGATAAGGATATGGTATTGTAAATTTTGAATAGGATTTAATGGTGTGTGCCACCGCCTTTGTGGAAAATTTGCGATATAGGTTATACGCCTCCTTTGCATAAAAGCTCATGCACATTATTTTCTTTCCTTCTACATAGGCGGGCATGGCATCCATCACAAACTTGCGCGATGAGCCCCAGGCAAAATCACGTACATTGTCTGCTTTGTATATCCATGTTTTTTTGCCCTTGCTCTTTTGTTGCTCACTTGCTTTGGCTTCTGCAAGTGTTACAACTTCAACTGGTTCTTTGGTAGTTTGCGCTTTTTGCCAGCGTGTATATTGCGTGGGCGATAACACCTGCTGGTAGTTCTGGCATTCTCCTGTGGCACAGACAACGTGATCTGCGGGCACCGTCATTTGCACTTTGAAATTACCAAACGTGAGGGCAAATTCGCCCCGGCCGGTGAACTGGTGGTTTTGCCAGCCCTGGAAATCGCTGTACACACAGAGGCGCGGGTACCATTGTGTGATAGTAAAGAGATCGTTTCCGTCTTCTGCAAAATGCTCATAACCTCCACGGCCACCTACACTCATGCGGTCAGTTATTTTATAATTCCAGTCAATCTTGAATATGAATTGCTGTCCGGGTTTTAGCACCACCGGCAGTTCCAGCCGCATCATTGTTTTATTGACAGTATATTTCAGGGGTTTTCCCAATGCATCCGTTACTTTCAGGAGGTTAACACCACCGCCATCACCGTTGATAGCCGTCTCCATTTTTTTCAGGCTGTTATCAGACATTTCATTTGGCATGGTGCTCTCATCCTGGTAATTCGCATTGTCTTTTCCGCTATGTTCGTTTTCGTCTAACTGCAACCACAAATACGTGAGCTGGTTCGGAGAATTATTGAAATAGGTAAGTGTTTCGCTACCATTCAGTTTCAAATTAGTTTCGTCCAATTCTGCTTTTATGTCGTAATCGCAGCGCTGCTGCCAGTATTTTGGGCCGGGTGCACCACTTGCAGTACGGTATTCATTTGGCGTAGGCAACAGCGTACCCAATTGCTCAAATTTATTGCCGTGGTTAGAGCCCTGATTGTTTTGAATATCTTGTGCCGTCAGCAGACCGCAAGTACAAAGCATGGTTAAAAGAGACGAAAGCTGTTTTCTGATCATTGTTTGTTTTTTTATGGGGAAATCTTTGAAAGGCTAAGTATAGCGAAATGGCAAGAATGAGGAGCGAAGCTACCCGAATCCAGCCTAACCTTGAAATTTTTAACAAGTCAACCAATATAAAGGAGGCCAGTAAAACCAGCGCTACCACAAGCAGCTGTGCAAGCTCAATACCGAGGTTAAATGCAAACAAGTGGGCCACCAGGCCTTCTTTTCCTTCCAGGTCAAGAAAAGAGCTGGCATAGGCGAGGCCATGAATCAGCCCAAAAAACAACGCGAAAAAATAGATAACCGGCAACTTTTTTTGTTGTTCCGATCCCTTCAGCAGCAGATTGTTAACCGCCGTTACCGCAATAGTAATTGGAACAAGGAATTCTATCCAGTCGCGCGAAACACTTACATAGTTTAACGCACTCAGCGCCAGCGTAACAGAATGCCCAATGGTAAAGGCGGTCACCATCACGGCAACTTTCCTCCAGTCTTTCCACAGGTAACGCAGGCAGAGCGCGGCCACAAAAAGAATATGGTCCATGGCTTCCCAGGTGAGAATGTGGTCTGTCCCCAGCCCGAAGTACAATGTAAAATCATTCATAATCAGGCCTGTCTTTTAAATTTCCGCTTGCGTTTGTTTTAAGCCTATGTAAGATGGAAAATAATCAAGAGATTTGTAGCAGAAAAATTTTATTTACCAATGGGTGTATCTTTTTATAAATGGCTGCTGGTGGGCGTCTTCTGGATCTTTCACCCTTTTTATGTAAGTGTTACAGAGATTAACCACAATGCAAAGGAAAAGACGCTGGAAATATCCTGTAAACTTTTTCTGGATGATACAGAGAAGGCCATTAAAAAGCAATTAAATACCGTGGTGGAACTAACAGCGCCAAAAGATCCTAAAAAAGCGCAACAGCAGGTAAGTGACTATGTTAGAAAACACCTTTCAATTAAAATAGATGGCAAACCGGTTATAATGGAGTTCGTGGGTTTTGAAGTAGAGGGTGCTTCTTTGTGGAGCTATTACCAGGTAAAGAATATCAGCACGGTGCAGAAAATAGACGTAACCAACACATTGTTGTATGAAATGTACGATAGCCAGATAAGCATCGTACATGCCCAGGTAGGCAGCAGTAAAAAAAGCACCCGCGTTAACAACCCGGAATCAACGATGCAGTTTGAATTTTAACGCATCGCATCAGGTGGAAAATCATACCGTTTTGCTGAGCGCCGCCAATCACTTATTCGGCATTGTGTTTATTGTGCCCTGACCTGTTTCCAAAACGAGCTTGTTATCTTTTTACTTTAAATAAACGAGCTGCCCCAAATGATAACTCTGGTGATTGGTGCGGTTAATAACAATATTCAGTTTATTTCTATGGGGCTCTTTGGCAAAATCTGCCTCCGAAACTGCGGTATGCCGCGTTAGCCAGTCTGCCGGTGTCATTGCTGCCATGTGTTTTGTAAGCGCTGCGTTAATTGCGCTCCAATACGTTTTTAATGCCGACAGGCTGGTCTGGGCAAGCCCGCTCTTATCCGGGCTGGTTAGAAAAATACTTTCCAACGCCGGATATAATTTTGGCCCAAATCCTAAAAGCGGCAACATTCCATCGCTTACCGCAGCAAGGTGACCGATTAGGTATAGGCCACTGTTTCTTTTCGGTGCTGTATCTGCCGCCCACTGGTCATCTGATAGTGTTTCAAGAAGTTTGTCTACCCGGGCATTTTGTTTTTGCCATTCTGCTATAATCATCTGTATTATCAATTGCTGCTGATCCATAAATTATTTTTTTTAATAAATAGTGATTTCATTAGCTGCTTGCTGTGCCGTTATGCTTCGGCAACTTTTTTAATCTCTACCAGTACAGGATTCCATCCATCGCCATTATTGTAAACATCATTGTAGCGTTTTTCACCGTCCGCGGCTTTCTCAAAACCATCCTGGCTAACCGTCAACGTGGTGATACCGTCCTGTTCGGTCAACTGGTAGTAAACGTTTAAATAATTATCTGGGATATCCGGCATGTCTGCATTGGGATCGATTACGGTATAGGTAAGCAGCACAGGAGGCTGAATGGCAATCACATTGCCCTTTACAAAAACCGTTTCCGTACCCTCATACACCGCACGCCAGAGCAGGGGGCTACCCGGCTTCCAGTCAGACACGGTTTCGCAGCCAAACATATATTTCTTTGTCGCTTCCGGATTTACCAGGGTATCCCACACTTTGGCCATCGGCGCGTTTATCTTTATTGAATTTTCTACCCGTCTTTTGCTCATTGTATAAACTTAAATAAAATTTATTGGTTTCGTGTCGCTCTCAAAATGCCCTGCAATACCAACTTCAATGTGTGCGAAAAATTACAACAATCCGGCACCCACTGCGGTAACTACTATTTTTACAAGGGCGTCTACCACTTGAGCAGTTTTTTCCAGTATCACTGCCAGCTTACCGAGTTTTTTCGATGATTTGTTGATGGCATCAATCAGAACTTGCAAGGCGAGGGTATCGGCTTCCAGCGAGGCTACCAGTTCATCCTGCACACTGGCAATAAGGGATCGTTCAATACTCCTGAGCCGCAGTGAAGTTTCCTGCAACGCCATCCTGTCACTGGCAGACAGCCCTTTTTTGCCCCTCGCTATTTCCACGGCTTCAATTGCTGCGCTCACCTGTTCTAAGGTCTTTGGTTTAAATTGACTGGAATCCATGATGGTTAATTTTTATCGGAATGAAGTGCATGCATAGTCGATTTTATCTCAGCGACGTCCTCGTATAACAACTGTACGCCGGCAACTGCCTCCGTCAGGGTTTTCTTTTGTTTGATGGCGGTGAGCAATTCGCTGTGTGCAGAACGTAAACTTTTTGTCGCTGCGATGGTTTGATCGCGGAGCGCCTTTATATGATCCAGGTGCGCCAGCAGGGCCAGGTAATCCCATTCATTTTGAATTACCGGCCGCCTGTACCGGAGAAAACTCCTGTAGTTGCTTTGAATTTGTTGCGCTTCATTGGTAATCAAACTTTCGATACTGCCCGATTGCAGGAAATCCAGCAAATTGCGGCTCATCACACCAATCATCCGGTCCGCTGCAGGTACAAACCTTTGTATTTCTGTGGCCTGCTTAGCGCGTATCCATTGTTTGCCACCCGCCATTATAAGGCTGCCGATAAGACCGCCGATACCCGGTGTTACCCTGGTTGTGCCCTCCATAGCATTGTATTTGCTGATTAAAGAATCCAGGCTAACACCAAAATTGGCGGCTTGCGCTCCCATATCAGTTACATGTTTATCTGACGACAGCAACAGGAGCGACTGCGCGTATTTATCAATTATTTTAAAAGTAATATTGGCTTTTTCTGAAGTTTTGTAGTCGCGTTTTTTTGCCAGGTATACATCGTTCAATTCTTTTACATGGGCTGTTACCGTTACTTCGCGCAGCGAATCAATCTCGTCAGATTCCTCATTTGAATCAGCTGCGTTTATCTCATATACATCTGCCAGCGAATTTGTATAATAGACACCTCGTTCAACGCGCAATTCAGCCATTGCAGTAAGGATTTCGCTGGGATAAGCAGAAAAATTTTTGCTGGTGTTCGCAAACTGGTGAACCGCCTCCACCTGCGATTTGGTAAGCGATGCGCAGCTGCTTAGCATAAGGAATGCAACGCATCCAGGGAAGATTTTTTTCATAAGCTAAAAATAGAATAAGAGTTAAAGGGTAGCCATACTACAGTACCACAAAGTAGGGCAATTTTATTGTCTGGTAAAAATATTTCGGGCATCTTCCTACAAATAAAGACAGCCCTGCCGGGGTGGTTTATGATGGATAAAAAATTACATTTGCCCATGACAAGGCAGCAACTGATTGAACAGATACGCAGCAAACGTTCTTACCTCTGTGTGGGACTGGATACCGATATCACTAAAATACCAGGGCACCTGCTTGCAGAACCCGACCCGGTTTTTGCTTTTAATAAAGCCATCATTGACGCTACGCATGCACTGTGTGTGAGCTATAAAATAAATACCGCATTTTATGAAGCCCGTGGGTTAAAAGGGTGGGCGTCGATGCAAAAAACGCTTGACTATATTCCTCCGGGTATTTTTACCATTGCAGATGCGAAGCGGGGCGATATCGGTAATACCTCTGACCAATATGCAAAAGCTTTTTTTGAAGCCCTTCCTTTTGACTCCATTACAGTAGCGCCTTATATGGGGCAGGACAGCGTGCAGCCTTTTTTACAGTATGAAGATAAATGGGCCATTGTGTTGGGACTGACTTCCAATAAAGGGGCGGAAGATTTTGAATTGCAGGGGATGGTTCGTGAAGATAGGAACCAGGGCGTTGAAAAATTATATGAGCGGGTATTGCGTTCCGTTGCCACCTGGGGCCATCCTGGTAACCTGATGTTTGTTATCGGTGCTACGCAAGCAAATGAATTTATAAATATCCGGAAAATACTTCCTGATCATTTCTTTCTGGTGCCGGGTGTAGGCGCGCAGGGCGGTAGTTTGCAGGAAATTTCCAAACTAGCCATGAATACGGATATTGGCCTGCTGGTAAACGCCAGCCGCGCTATTATTTATGCCTCGCCCAATGAAGATTTTGCTGCCGCCGCACGCGTAGTTGCGCAGCAATACCAACAAGAAATGAATGCTTACTTACCATAAAAAAGGGATAGCCGGTTTTAATTCTTTTTTCCGGAAGACCGCTTTGACGGCTGCGCCGGGAACTGCTACTTCTTGTGTTGGGATGCTACCAGCACGTTTCGTTGGGTGGATAATTCTACAACGCGCTGCCCTGCTGCGGGGTCTTTGTTTTTATCAGCAAAAAAAACCGGCAAAACAAGCTGACTTGTTATGCCGGTTCCTTAAAAAAGTGCAATAGGCTTTATTTAACTCAGATAAACCTTACTGTGCCGAAACTGGATTTGATTTTTACTTTGCAGGCACCGTTGCCCACTTTGCCTGAATAATCTTTGTCGAAACGGGGACCATGGTTTTCATCATCGTCTTTTTCTTCTTTCAGTGACAAAGAACTGCTGTTTTTAAAATCACCAAAGCTGGTATGTATCTCGAAGTCCCCACCAAAACTTCCCGCCACCGCTATTTCTATTTTTGAATAGGAATTGTTCATCGTAAAATCAGTGACGTTGTTATCGAGCGTCAATTTTATTTTATCACAGAACTCGAAGTTTGATTTGATGGATCCATTCATTTTTTTGATTTCGGCCTTGGAAAATTTAATAACGATTTTACAGTTACCAATACTTTCTACCACGGCGCTGCCAAATTCTACATGCAGGTCTTTTGCATTGGGCAGGTTGCCTGCTACCAGCTCACCGAATTTTTGTACTATTTCAACCGAACCACTCATGTCAGGCACAAATGATTTACCAAACTGGTTTTGGAGGTTCAGTGCACTGGAAGCAGGCATGCTAACTTCGTAGTTGATTTCCATGCCCTGGTTATTGTTCCCCTTTTTATCGCCCTTAAATTCCTGTTTACCCATGGTTGTTTTGAAAGAAACACCATCGCCATTTTTACTGTCTTCTATGGTAATATTGTCCAAAATAGCTTGTGCCCGCTCATCGCTGGATGATTTGGCGGTAATGGTAACATCCACCTTTACTTCGTTTTTGTTCCAGGTGGTAATTTTTACTTCTCCAAACTGGTTATTGATATTCACTTTATCATTGTTACTGATGCTGTACGACTTGGAATAAGTCTTTGTCTTTTCGACGTCGGGGCCAGGAGCTGCAAACAACGTGCTGCAAGTAGCCAGTAAAAGTGCGCCGCTTAAAATATGCTTATATAGTTTTGTATGCTTTTTCATATGCTTCTTTTTTTGAATTGCTGATTTTTTTAATGATGTTTAATTGTTGATTGAGTAGCGCTTCCTGGTACTGCAGGTTCTGAATCATCGCTTCCAAAATCTGTTCGCGGTTAGGATTTACGGGAAGTTGTTTTTTCAGCAGATGAAATGTGCTGTCCAGCTTGTTGAAATCGCCGGCGAATTGCTGGTACAGCAGCGGTTCATCTTTTGTAATTCTTTTAATCTGGTTTTGTTTCAGCTCTACCAGCCTTGTATAATGGACAAGCTCTTCTTTAAAATCTGCATCCTCTACACTTGCCAGCTGGGGGTCTTCACTTACTTTACCGGGGACGTTGTATTGCTCCGTGGCAGGGCTGTCTTTTACTGCATTGTTTTTAGGAACAGCCGGCTGATCATTTGTTACCGGATGGTCTGTACCAGCAAGGCCGGGCGTTTTTTTATTATCACCCATTAAGTACCAGGCACCCGCTCCAAGCGTAACAATGATGGCCGCTGCAGCGCTCCAGCGCAACACCTGCATGCTAACCAAAATGCCTTTTTTTGCTGCAGGTTTTTTCATCTCCTGCTGAATATTATGCCATACTACCGGTCCGGGCTCAAACTTGTCGAACGCATCACGGTTATTTTTTACAAAATCTTCAAATTCATTGCTCATGATATGCCTCCTTCTTTTAGGATAACCATTAATTTTTGCTTTGCCCGGTGGTATTGTGTGCGCACCGTATTGTGAGATATGCCCAACATCTTCCCGATTTCTTCCTGCGGAATTTCCTCCAGCAAATACAGGCTCACTACTGCCCTGTATCCATCGGGCAATTTTTGAATCGCATTCCTCACTTCATTCACCTTATACTGAAATGCCACTTCATCCACGCTTTCGTAATCGCTCGTATCGGCAACTTCAGTACTGTCTATATCCACGAGTTGTAACTTCTTTTTCCGCAGCATCGAAATGGATTTATTGATGACAATTCTTTTAAGCCATGCTCCGAAAGTGCTGTTGTACCGGAAATCGTTGAGGTGTTTAAAAGCGTCCACAAAGGCTTCCTGCAGTACGTCTTCCGCATCACCTGCATTGTTTACGATGCGCAGGCTGGTGTTGAACATCGCTTTTGCGTATTTGTTGTATAACTCACTGTAACCCAGGTTGTCACCTTTCTTACAGCGTTCTACTAACTCGTCATATGCTACATTTGCCGTCAGTTCCAAAGCGATAATTTATGTGTGTTTGCTATAAGGTCGTAATAATAAATAACATGTTGCATGAAAAGCTAAAATTTTATCCTGCGTGGCAAATATTGGCAGCAAATTCGCACAAGCCCCCTCGGATCATACAGGCAACGCACCAACTGCAGCCAAGAAAACTTTTCTTACTTTCGCTATCGTGCCTGTGTTCAATTTACCGTTCGTTCACCAGCACCATTTCAAGGGAACGGATGACTACCCCGGCCGAACGATGCTGGCTGGTATTCACGGTTTCCTTACAGCGATTTAAAATTTGTCAACATGTCTAAAGATTTGTTTCAAAGCCCGGATTACTTTCAGTTGGATGAATTGTTGACGGAGGAACAAAAACTGGTTCGTGAAAGTGTACGGGCCTACGTTAAAAAAGAAATTTCCCCCATTATAGAAGATTACGCGCAACGGGCCGAATTCCCCCAGCAGATTGTGCGCCAGCTCGGCGAACTGGGATGTTTTGGTCCCACCGTGCCGGTTGAATATGGCGGTGGCGGGCTGGATTATATCAGTTACGGGTTGATGATGCAGGAACTGGAACGGGGAGATAGTGGGGTGCGCTCTACTGCATCGGTGCAGGGTTCGCTGGTAATGTTTCCCATATATGCCTATGGCGATGAGGCCCAGCGCAATAAATACCTGCCGAAACTGGCCAGTGGTGAGTGGCTTGGTTGTTTTGGTTTAACAGAGCCTAACCACGGCAGCGACCCCAGCGGCATGCTTACCACTATAAAAGATGCCGGCAGCCATGTAATACTGAACGGTGCTAAAATGTGGATCAGCAATGCGCCCTTTGCACAGGTGGCCGTGGTTTGGGCAAAGGATGAACAGGGTATTGTACGGGGTGTTATTGTTGAGCGGGGTATGGAAGGTTTTACAACGCCTACCACGCATGGCAAATGGAGTCTTCGGGCCAGTGCCACCGGCGAGTTGGTGTTCGACAATGTAAAGGTTCCAAAAGAAAATATATTGCCTAACGTGCAGGGGTTGAAAGGGCCGCTGAGTTGCCTAACCAAAGCACGGTATGGGATTGCCTGGGGTACCGTGGGCGCGGCAATGGATTGCTATGATACAGCGCTGCGCTATGCTAAGGAAAGAATACAGTTTGATAAACCAATTGGCGCCTTCCAATTGCAGCAGAAAAAGCTGGCGGAAATGATTACCGAGATTACCAAAGCACAACTACTGAACTGGCGGATGGGGGTGTTGATGAATGAAAACAAGGTGACGGCTGCCCAGGTTAGCATGGCCAAACGCAATGGTTGCGAGATTGCACAGCAAATCAGCCGCGAGGCCAGGCAGATGCTGGGCGGTATGGGCATTACCGGTGAGTATAGTATTATGCGGCACATGATGAACATTGAAAGCGTGGTAACTTATGAGGGAACGCACGACATTCACCTGCTGATAACCGGTATGGATATAACCGGATTGAATGCGTTTAAATAAGATTAAAAAAAGTAAAAGTCAACAGGCTCGATCGCGAAGCAACAGCGGTAGACTTTTTAATGTTGACCTTAATCTGATTCATGAAAATATTCCTTATCGGCTTTATGGGTTCGGGCAAAACGCACTGGGGTAAAATATTATCGCAGCAGACCGGATTGCCTTATTTCGATCTCGATGAAGTAATTGTAGCGGCTGAAAAAATGTCCGTACAACAGCTGTTTCACGATAAGGGTGAAGAATATTTCCGGATAAAAGAACAGGAAGTACTGGAAGCACTGGCCGAAGATCATGCCAATGTTATTATCTCTACCGGCGGTGGCACACCGTGTTTTTTTAACAATATCGATTTCATGAAACAACAGGGAAAAGTGGTATGGCTGAATACGGCGGTGGATATTTTGCTGGAGCGTTTGCTAAAACAAAAACACAGCCGGCCCCTGATAAAGAACATTTCAGACAGTGAACTAAAAGCATTTATTATTAAAAAATTGCAGGACCGGAAAATGTATTACGAGCAGGCGCATGTGATGCTGCACGAAGAAGTAGTAAATGCAGAATCAATATTAAAATTAATACAGGATGCATAGATGGTTTTTAATTACAGCTTCATTGATAGGCGCATTGTCAGTAGCCCTTGGCGCATTTGCCGCGCATGGATTAAAGCAGGTGGTGCCGGCCGAAACCGTGGCCACATTTGAAACAGGCGTCCGATACCAGTTTTACCATGCTTTTGCGCTACTGGCGGTAGCTATTTTGTTTGAGAAATACCCGGGGCCATTGTTGCAGTGGGCAGGCTACTGCTTCCAGATTGGCATTGTATTGTTCTCGGGTTCTTTGTACCTGTTAACGGCTTTAAAAGCGACTGATACGGTGGGCGTTTCTAAAATTGGTATACTTACGCCCTTTGGCGGTTTATTCTTTATTGCGGGCTGGATACTAATGGTGGTTGCATTTATTAAAAAAGGACCGGTCAATGGATAATCGGATTGGCTGTTCCTGGAGCGGCGGAAAAGACAGTTGCTTCGCGCTGATGAAAGCAGCCGAACAGGGTTACGCACCTTCCGTGCTTATCAACATGATGAATGAAAACGGAATGATTTCCCGGTCTCATGGGCTGCCCCTAAATATATTACAACAACAGGCCGCAGCAATGGGCCTTCCCTTGCTCACCAGGGCCACCAGCTGGAAAGATTATGAACAGAATTTTATTGACGTGCTTACCGAAGGCAAAACCAATCATGCGATAAACGCAGTGGTTTTTGGCGATATCGATTTGCAGGCGCACCGGGATTGGGAAGAAATGGTGTGCGAAAAGACCGGGTTGCAGGCCATCCTGCCGCTGTGGCAGCAAGGTCGTAAAACACTGGTGCTGGAAATGCTTTCAGCCGGCATTGTATCAATGATTGTTTCCTGTAATACTGTACTCGGCGAAGAATTTTTGGGTGCCTTCCTCACGCCAGCATTGATAATCCGCCTGGAGGAAAAAGAGGTGGACGTTTGCGGAGAGAACGGCGAATTTCACACAGTTGTCATCGACTGCCCGCTTTTCAGCCAGCCACTCGCGTTGCCCGGCTATGCAACCGTGCTGCACAACAATTACTGGTTCATACAATGGAATGCCTGAGCGATGTTATAGGAAATTAAGTCGAAACTGAAAAGTGTATGCGGATGATGAAAGTACAATCGGGTTGTCTACATCGGCACAATAATGGTGGTAACCGTTCCCTCATTGTTTGTAATTGAATAACTGCCGTCAATACTTTCTATTCTTTTTTTCATGTTCTTCAATCCATTGCCAAACTCCCGGAGTTTCTGAAGATTGATGCCTACGCCATTGTCCCGTATTTGTATTTCGAGCGTGCCGGGTAACACGGTTACTTGTACCCAGACATCCCTGGCTTTGGCATGTTTTACAATGTTATTGAGCGACTCCTTTACACAGAGAAAAACATTTCTTCTTTTCTCGCCGCTCATTTCAGTGGAAGGAATATTTTCTGCTGTAATAAAATGACAATCGATATTGGTGCTCTCAAAAAATTCCAGTGCATAGGAGCGGGTATAGGCAATCATATTGTCTAACCGGTCGTTGCTGCTGCTCATGGTCCAGATAATTGTATTCATCTTACTCAGCAGGTCGTTGGCATTGTTGGATATCTTTTCAATCTCGGGCAGGGTATTGTCTTTCATTTTGGTTTTTACAATTTCGCTCATCAGGCGGATAGCGGTAACGCCAGACCCCAGCTCATCATGCATATCTGTAGAGATTCGGTTGCGTTCTTCCTGCTTGGCTTCTACCACTGCCAATTGTTTTTCAAACTCTTTTCTTTCATTTTCCAGCAGCAATCTTTCCCGCTCCCTGGTACGGTCAATGATGTCGTGCCGGTTTTTAAAAGCCAGTGCCATCAAAAAGAAAATTAATTCCACCGTCATTCCCAGCTCGTAAAAAAACAGTGCGTCGTTCCAAATGGACGAACCGGAGAGGTTTAGTATACCGGGACGCTGGATCAGTAACTGTGAAATAACGGACAGTGCCACCAGGAAGAAATGCCCGGCGGCCAAAAAATTGAGCATTTTATCTTTTTGTGTAACTGCATATACGATGAATATGATGGTGGTTGCAAACCATTGGTATTTTGTGATGGTTTCAATGGTTTCCTGCGCCGGGTAATTAGTATGAGAATAATAGATGGCGGAAAAACACAGCAGGCTGAGAATAATAACTACCTGGCCGGTTATAAATAGTTTGTTGATAAATGGAAATCTTTTTCTGGTGTCCAGGAATTTTCTCAGGAAAATAAAATAAAAAAAAATGCCGAGGCTTTGGATAACAAAATCAAGATAGCTTTCAAAATAATAATTGAAAGGAACCGTACTTTTCATGTAAAAAGATTTCAAAAAGAAAAGCAGTGCCGTTAAAAACGCGAAACAGGAATAATACATGAATTCGATGCTGCCATTGAGGATGAATACCGCCATTGAATAAAATACCATCATTAGCAGGATACCTGTAATGATGTAATTGTACATCGTATTGTTGTTGATGGGTAATTTTAGTGTGCGCGAAAATGATGGCAGGTAGTAGTCCCGGATGATGTGCATGTCCATTGCGTTTACGGAGGTATGCACAAATTTCAAGTGGGCGTAATAAAGGGCTGCCTGGCCGGGTGCCAGCCGGATACCCCTGTATCCGATGGAGTCACCTATATTCGGCAGCAACACCGGCACGGGTACCACATTTTTTAAGGAGTCGCTGAATTCGAATACATCAATGGTGCTGGCAAAAACGCCGGGAAAGAAATACACGGTAACAACACTGTCTGCACTGTTTTGCAGCCGGAAGCAGACCCACCAGTCTTTTGCAGTTTGTGCGGTGCTGAGGTGCCGGAAAATATTTTTCGGAGCCCGGGTAAAATTGAGGGTGGGTAACTGTTGCAAGTTTACTTTGCTAAAACTGTCCTGTAAGCAAACGCTTCGGTAATCGATGGTATCCGCCAATAGTATTTTTGCGATATCAATCAGCGGTGGTTTTTGCTGTGCCAGCATTTGCCGGGTACCGCATAAACTCAGCAACAGCAGCAGAAAAAAAATATTTTTTCTCGAAGGTGATGAAAAAAACTTCATTGTGTCCGGGTGTTTTAAACTGGCGGGCAGGGATGGTAATAAAAGCAGAAAATTACAACTTTCTTTTAGTAATGCCTGCGCGCATTGTAAGCGGATGATTTGGTTATATGCGTATCTTTGCGGCCATGCCAGAAAAGTCAAAAACAAAGAAGGGAAAGGTGGCGGATACGGGGAAGCTGAAAGCTGAAAAAGATGCGCCATTGCCCCTTAAAAACCTTGTGAAAGATGAACGCACCCATAAGATCACCGGGGCGGTGCTGATTTTACTTGCTTTCTTTCTTTTTGTCGCTTTTGCTTCTTACCTGTTTACGTGGCAGACCGACCAGGCAAATGTTTTGAATAAGGGATTGTCGCCCTTATTTGCTTCCGGCAATATTAAAACAGTTAACCTCTTGGGCAACCTGGGTGCAGTGGTTGCGCATTTCTTTTTTTATTACGGGTTTGGCATTGCCTCATTTTTACTTTGTACGTTTTTCTTCGTGTCCGGCGTTAATTTATTATTTGGAAAAAAACTTTTTTCTGTTTGGCGGAACACGAAGTACGTGGTAACCGGACTGGTTTTTTTTAGTGTGAGCCTATCGTTTATTATGAAGGGCAACGGCTTTCCGTGGGGTGGTGGTTTTGGGGATAATATCAGCCGGTTCCTGGTACAGGCCATTGGTTCGCTTGGTACGGCGGCTTTGTTATTGGTAGTAGGGGTGGCTTATTTCATCTGGCGCTTCAACCCGGTTTTTAAAGTACCTAAATTACCAGAACGTAAACTGGCACCTGTTAGCGGGTTGGACGCAGGGGATCAGGAAGCCGCTTTGTTTATTGAAACACCTGCTGTCAATGGCAATTCGCTGAAGAAGGGATCGGTGCTGGTATCGCCGCCACTTGACAATGAACCTGTGTTTGAACTGAAACTTACTGAAAAAGAGGAAAGCGATACAGATGGAACAAGTGTGTTTAATGATCCTGCACGTGCACAGTTGGAACCTCCTGTAATTTTGCCCACTGCAAAAAAAGAAAAAAAGCAACAGGTGCCGGATGTTTCCTTTGAAATAAAAGAAGCTGCCAACGATACTACGCTTGAAATTGAAAGTGAAAGAAAGGCTGCGGTGGAAACCGATTTGTACGAGCCTACACTTGATCTGCGTGATTACAAATATCCTTCGCTTGATCTGCTGGAAACCCACGGTAGTGAAAAAATTATCCAGGATCCCGGTGAACTGGAGACCAATAAAAACAGGATTATTGAAACCCTCAAGAATTATGATATTGCGATCCAGAAAATATCTGCTACCGTTGGCCCTACCGTTACCTTGTACGAAATTGTTCCCGCAGCAGGTGTGCGCATTTCGCGTATCAAAAACCTGGAAGATGATATTGCCTTGAGTCTTGCTGCGCTGGGCATCCGCATCATTGCACCCATACCAGGAAAGGGTACCATTGGTATTGAAGTGCCGAATGTGAAGAAGACCGTGGTGAGTATGAAAACTTTGCTGAATTCCGAAAAATTTCAGAATAGCGCGTACAGCCTGCCAATTGCCATTGGTAAGAAAATTGACAATGAAAATTTCATTGTGGATCTTACCACCATGCCCCACCTTTTAATGGCAGGTGCAACCGGCCAGGGAAAATCTGTTGGCCTGAATGCTATCCTCGTATCATTGCTATACAAAAAACACCCTTCCCACCTCAAGCTGGTGCTGATAGATCCCAAAAAAGTGGAACTCAGTATTTATCGCACGATCGAAAAACATTTCCTTGCAAAACTACCGGGCGAGGAAGATGCAATTATTACCGATACCAAAAAGGTAATCCATACCCTCAATGCACTCTGTATTGAAATGGACAACCGTTATGATCTGCTGAAAGAAGCAGGTGCCAGGAATATTAAAGAGTACAACGATAAATTTGTTCGCCGGCGGCTGAATCCTGAAAAAGGTCACCAGTACCTGCCTTTTATTGTGCTGGTAATAGACGAGTTTGCGGATTTGATTATGACGGCCGGCAAAGAAGTTGAAATGCCCATTGCGCGCCTGGCACAGCTGGCCCGTGCCATTGGCATACATCTTATCATTGCCACACAGCGGCCTTCCGTAAATATCATTACTGGTACCATTAAAGCAAATTTTCCCGCGCGCATTGCTTTCAAAGTTTCCTCCAAAATTGACTCCAGGACCATTCTGGACACAGGCGGTGCAGAACAACTGATCGGAAAAGGTGATATGCTGATTTCTTATAACGGAGAACTCACGCGCCTGCAGTGTGCTTTTGTGGACACGCCTGAAGTGGAAGAAATTACCAATTTTATTGGTGACCAGCGCGGCTACACACAAGCATTTTTATTGCCCGAATACGTGGATGAAAAAGAGATGGAAGGCAAGGATTTTGATTTAAGTGATCGGGACTCTTTGTTTGATGATGCAGCCAGGCTGATTGTGCAAAGCCAGAGCGGCTCCACTTCTTTGTTGCAACGCCGGATGAAACTGGGGTATAACCGCGCCGGCCGGCTGATGGATCAACTGGAAGCAGCGGGTATTGTAGGACCCAACCAGGGCAGCAAAGTGCGGGACGTACTCATAAAAACGGAAGCAGATTTGCACCAACTACTCAATGCGCTCGGATAATCTGGATTAACCATGAATTGGCACAGTTTAAGATTAGTTGGAGTGGAAACACGGGTTCCCCTGTAGATTTAACAATACCTGTTTAAACGCATTTTAATGCTGATTGTCAGAACCAGCAGCGTGAAAGCATATATTTGTTACCCGGGTTTCGTTTTGTTGGTTTGAGCTGGTCTTACTTGATGACCCACGAAACGCCGGAATGCATAAATTTTTATTGATAATAAATAACCTATAATGAAAAAATTTTTAACGACAGGCTTACTGATAGCTTTGGTAACAGTTACGATGGCACAGACCAGCAGCGATCCGGCTGCAAAAAAAATACTGGATGGCGTGAGCGCTAAATTTAAAACATATAAAGCCGTACAAGTGCAGTTCACCTTAAAAGTAGAGGATGGCAACGGGAAAGTGCAGGGTACGCAAAAAGGCACCGTATACATGAAAAACAGTAAGTACCGCGTTAGTCTTGCCGGTAAAGAAAATAAAGAAGTTTTTTCTGACGGCACCAATACCTGGACTTATGATAAAGGTGCAAACGAAGTAACCATTACAAAAGTTGACCCTAGCGCCAAGACCATCACCCCACAAAATTTAATGACCAATTTCTACGACAAAGATTTCCTGTATAAACTAAATGGTGAGCATAAAGAAGGATCGCGTGTAATCCAGGAAATTGAGATGACGCCCACCGATAAAAGCAAGACTTTCCATAAGGTGTATGTATATGTTGACAAAGCCAAGCAAGGCATTTACAGTACAAAAGTGTTGGATAAAAATGGCAACAAATACACTTATACGGTCAATTCGCTTAACGGCTCTGCAGTTGTATCCGATCCATTGTTTGTTTTTGATAAAAAGAATTATCCTGGGGTAGAGGAAGTGGATCTGCGCTAATTGGTGCCGGGTTAGCACTAATGCCTTTTCTTACATGTTGAAGCCTGGCGCGCAATGGAGTAATTGTGCGTTACGGTTAAGATTTCCCCCAGCGATATGTTTTAATATCCAGCCCGGCGAGATCGAGCACACGGTCTGCTACCGTGGCTGCTACCGCTTCAACCGTAGTTGGTTTGCTGTAAAATGACGGTGTGGCGGGGCAAATAATACCACCCGCAAGTGTAACCGTCTCCATATTGCGGATATGGATTAGGTTGTAAGGTGTTTCGCGCACAACGCAAATCAGCTTTCTCCGTTCTTTTAAAATGACATCCGCACTGCGCGTTATCAGATCGTTGGAGATACCAGTAGCGATACGACCCAACGTTCCCATTGAACAGGGTATTATAATCATCGTATTATACTGGCCCGACCCGGAGGCAAAAGGCGCGGAAAAATCCTGCTGGGTGTAAAACTGCAATGGGTAACCGGCATAGCTTTCGTTGTCCAGCTCTGTTTTCCACACTTCTTTGGCATTGGCTGTCATGATTACCGAGAGCGCTGCCCACTGATCTTTGATGGCAAGCAATTTATCTAAAACCAGTTTAGCGTATACCGATCCACTGGCGCCTGTTACAGCAATAACAATTTTGTTCATGCTACCGCGTTTAAATTTGAACGATAAACAAAAATACCATGCATAAGTTTACAGTTGCCATAATAATCAGTTTTGTGCTGTTTTTCTCGTCTGCCGGTAAACCTGCGGCTGTTACAGAAAAAATGAAATGGATGACTTTGCAGGAAGCGCAGGCAGCCATGCTAAAAGAAAAAAGACCGATGCTCATTGATTTGTATACCGACTGGTGTGGCTGGTGTAAAGTGATGGATAAAAAAACCTATACGAATGCAAAAGTGATAGCCTACCTCCAGCAAAACTTCTACCCGGTAAAACTCAATGCTGAAACAAAAGAAACAATCAGCTGGAATGCGAAGACCTATAATTTTAACAGCGCCAACCGCACCAATGATTTTGCAATTTTTTTAACCTATGGAAGGTTGTCTTATCCCACTACCGTCATTATACCTGCAGACAACAGCGGCCCACAGCCCATTCCCGGCTATTTAGAACCCAAAGACTTAGAGGTGATTGTTCGTTATTTTGGCGATGGCAAATACGGAAAGCAGCCCTTTCAGGATTATCAGAAAGCTTTTAAAAGTGAATGGTAAGGGTTTGCAAATTATTTGAAACTTCCAACCTGATTTCCATAAAATTATTGGATTGAAACGGCCCTGATTGTGTATCAGGGCCTTAGTTTTTTTACCGTCTTCCCCGGTTGTTTTTTAGCGCGCCATTACGGCCTTCCCCCTACATCTCATGCTCAGTTGACATCAATCAAAAAAAGGAGTGCAGTAAAAAATATTTAGTTGCGCAACTAGTTTTGTTGTTTCAACATCTTATATTTGAATTTTCATAGGATAAGGTTTAATGGTTAATGGTATTTGATTAGTGCATCCCGCCGAAAGGCGGGATTTTATTGCCCGTCGCCTATTTTGTCTAATAAAAAACCCCTCTTTACATAAGGGGTTTAAACAAAAATAATTAATTAATGCGCACCACCAGGCTTAATGCACCTCTGCCATGTCAGGAATATCTGCTGCGCGGTAGCTGCCTTCATCCAATTTCTTTTTTGTTTCTGTAAAGGCGCGTAGGGTATCTTCAATATCCGCATCCGTGTGTGCCGCGGTGGGGATCAGCCGGTAAATGATTTGTCCCCTTGGTATTACCGGGTACACCACGATGGAACAAAAAATGCCATAGTTTTCCCTTAAATCCAGCACCATCGCAGTGGCCTCTGGTATATCCCCTTTCATATAAACTGGGGTTACCATAGAATTGGTGGTGCCAATATCAAAACCATTTGCCGTAAGGCCTTTTTGCAGTTTATTGGCGTTGTACCATAATTTGCTCCTGAGTTCTGGCATCGATTGCAACATTTCCATTCTTTTCAGCATACCCTCTACAATTATCAGGGGGAGGCTTTTGGCAAATATCTGCGAACGGGTATTGTACCGCAGGTAAGCCAGCACATCTTTGCGGCCGGCTATAAAAGCGCCAATGCTGCCCATCGACTTCACAAAAGTCGAAAAATAGAGGTCAACGCCTTCCTGGCATCCCTGCGCTTCATCCGCGCCGGCACCGGTTGGTCCCATTACTCCAAAACCATGGGCATCGTCAATCAGCAGCCGGAATTCATATTTGTCTTTCAGCGCAACAATTTCTTTTAGCTTCCCCTGGTTGCCGCTCATGCCAAATACCCCTTCTGTAATAACCAGGATGCCACCACCTGTTTTTTCAATCATTCGCGTGGCACGTTCCATTTGCTTTTCAAAATCGGCAATATCGTTGTGTTTATATTTATAGCTGTAGCCCATGTGCAGCCGTACGCCGTCCACGATACACGCATGCGATTCCGCATCATACACAACAACATCGCGGCGGTTTACCAGCGCGTCTATACAACTCATGATACCCTGGTAACCAAAATTAAGCAGCATGGCATCTTCGCGGTGCACGAATTTGGCCACCACTTTTTCCAGTTCTTCATGGTAACTGGTGTTGCCACTCATCATACGTGCGCCCATTGGATTGCCCATTCCCCAGCGGGCTGCCGCTTCCGTATCAATTTTTCTTACTTCCGGATGATTTACCAGTCCAAGGTAATTGTTCAGGCTCCATACAATTCGTTCTTTGCCCCTGAACATCATCCGGCTGCCCAGTTCTCCTTCCAATTTGGGAAAAGTAAAATATCCATGCGCTCTTTTCATGTGCTGGCCAATCGGTCCGCCGTCTTTTACTAACTTTTCAAAAACATCTGCCATAGGTCTGTGTTTGGTAAATTTTTTGGAATGCGCCAAAGATAAAGTATTCATTGAAAAAAAGCCGGGCAGCAACATCCCTGTTAACCATTCCGTGTAAACCATATAGCCCAGGTAAAATAAAAACCGGACTATACAAAAAGAGACTTTTTAACCGGCAGGCAGACTGCACTAAATTCATCTTGTTTTAATATGTGTGTACCTGCCATTCGGTTATTTTTGTGCAAATACTTACAACCATGCAAAAGTGTCTGCTTCTTCTTTTTGGGCTGTTTCTTATTAGCGTTGGCGCAGGTGCACAGGCAAAGCCAGCCGTGGGTACCAGTCAGTTGCTGCAGCGGCCAAAATTGGTAGTGGGTATTGTGGTGGACCAGATGCGCTGGGACTACCTGTACAGGTATTACAACCGGTACGGAAACGGGGGTTTTAAACGACTCATTAACCAGGGTTTTTCCTGCGAAAATACTTTCATTAACTACTTGCCTTCTTACACAGCGGTGGGTCATTCAACTATTTTCACGGGCTCCGTACCAGCATTGCATGGTATTGCCGGCAACGACTGGACAGAGCAACTAACCGGTAAATCGATGTATTGTACCAGCGACAGTACCGTGCAGAGCGTAGGCAACGAATCGGAAGACGGCAAAATGTCCCCGCGCAACCTGCTTGTTTCTACCATTACGGATGAGTTGCGACTGGCTACCAATTTCCAATCCAGGGTGGTGGGCGTTTCATTAAAGGACAGGGCGTCCATTTTACCGGCAGGTCACCTGGCCAACGCGGCCTACTGGTTTGATGACGCGAGTGGACATTTCATCACCAGTAGCTATTACATGCAGCAGTTGCCTGCCTGGGTAACCGCATATAACAACAATGGAAAAATTGCCAGGCTGATAGAGAAAGACTGGAACACCTTATATCCGATCAACAGCTATGTCAATAGTGATTCAGGCGGCAAACCGTGGCAGGGAAAATTCGGCGGTGAGACCACAGGTATGTTTCCCCACGCCATTAATCAAATATACAAGCAAAATAAAGGGAGTATTCGGTATACACCTTTTGGGAATGCCCTCACCATTGATTTTGCCAAAGCTGCGCTGGATGCGTATCAGCTCGGCCGGGGAACTGCCACTGACTTCCTGACCATCAACTGTGCCTCTACAGATTACGTAGGACATATGTTTGGTCCCAATTCAATTGAGGTTGAAGATACCTACCTGCGGCTCGACCAGGAACTAGCCGCTTTTTTAGAATTGCTGGATAAGAAAGTCGGCAAGGGGCAATACCTGGTATTTCTTTCAGCTGACCATGGCGCTGCACATTCGATTGGCTTTATGCAGGAACACAAGCTGCCCGCAGATTTCTGGTATACTAAGCCGCTGGCGGACACCCTGAATAAACTCCTGGCCGCCAAATTTAAAGTTCCCGGCCTGGTTCGATCCATTATGAACTACCAGGTTAATTTTAACCTTTCAAAAATAACCGAAGAACAGCTTGATTATGGTGCAATAAAAAAGACGGTGGTGGAATTTGTGCAGCGGCAGCCTGGCGTTAGTTACGCTGTAGATGTAGCGGAACTGGGCAATTCTCCGGTTCCTGAACCCATTAAATCAATGATTGCAAATGGATACAATTTTAAACGCAGCGGTGGCGTACAGATAGTGTTAATGGCGGGGTGGTTTGAAGGGTATAGTAAAACAGGCACCACCCATGGCACTTGGAACCCTTACGATACCCATATTCCGTTGTTATTTTATGGTTGGAATATCAAACCCGGGAAAACAAACCGTGAAACCCATATGACTGATATTGCAGCTACGCTGGCAGGGCTGCTGCACATACAAATGCCCAATGGCTGTGTTGGCCATGTAATAGAGGAGGTAGGTAGACAATGATGCAATTAAAATAATTCTCATAAAAAAACAAACAGGCTTCCGGGTGAAGCCTGTTTTTTTTTATGAAAGCTGCAACAAAAGCAGGCGAGATCAAATGGCTGTTGGCATATTACTTGTAAATCAGCGAGAGTGAAATATGCGCATCTTACTCATCACCATTTTAATAATTAGAGATTATGAAGAAACAGCTTGTAGCCGCTATGGCCGGTATCGCCCTTGTTAGTATTTTTTCCGTTGCCTGCAGTAAGAATGACAACAATGTTCCGCAGGAGGATCCGCGTGTATTGATGGTCAATACTTCCCCGGGAAGCAGCGACCCGTATGATTTTTATTTCAATGATGCAAAGCTGAATGCAACCGCGTTAAATTATCCTGCTAGTTCAGGCTATGTTTCAATAAAGCCCGGTAGTTACAATGTTAAAGTGGCTAAAACAAACACCATTAATGCCCTGGCTGAAGGCAATTATGGCATTAGTGCCGGTAAGTCTTACTCTGTTTTTGCATACGATACACTCCTTGCTGGTAAAATAAAATTATTTGCTGTGGAAGATGATCTGACTGCACCTGCAGCAGGCAAAGCAAAAGTTCGTTTTTTCCACCTGAGCCCGGTTAGCCTGGCAGTCGACATACTCGCCAACGACACGGTTGTTTTTTCAAACCGTTCTTTCGCCGACAATGTAACGGATGGTGGTAAAGCCGCGTTTATGAGCGTAAACGCGGGAGTGTATACCGTGAAAGTTAAACTGGCAGGAAGCCCGGCCAATATTCCGCCTTTAATTACCCTTAATAATATTTCTTTTACTAACGGACAGATATATACCGTTTTCGCTAAAGGAACTGTTAACGGAACAGGCGTGAATGCTCTGGGCGCAGATGTTATAATAAATAAGTAAAGCTCGTCAAGTCCAGGATAGTTGGAATAAAAATGCTGTGTTGATTAGCTATTTTGCTTTTTTTTCCATAAAAAAGTAAACAGCACCAAATTTGAAACAAAGTATGTTAAGGGGCAGCATGAATACTGCAAGCACATGCTGCAGCGTTTCAGGTAATGTGAACTAAACAATTGTTCTGATTGCAGATTTTACGCAATCCATAATTGCATCAATTAAGTTCCTGGGATAACATAAAAAAAACCAGCGGAAATTTTCCGCTGGTTTTTTTATATGTCAATTTCTCAATTTATCCGTCTGACAACTTAAACGTAACAGGAAGCAATAAGCGCGTTTTTACCGCTTTACCTTTTACCATTCCTGGTGTCCAATCTGGCATTTGTTTAACTATTTTAATAGCTTCTTCATCCAACCCGTTGCCGGTTGTTGCTCCGGTTGCTACCGGGTTTGTCACTTTTCCTTTTTCGTCTATAACAAATGACACGTTCACGGTTCCTTCTTTATTCTGATCTATCGCATCTTGCGGGTAGGCGATATTATTTTCAACAAATTTTGATAAAGCGGGCTCTCCTCCGGGATATTCAGGCATTTTTTCTGCCTTGCTGTATACGCCGTCTTTTCCTTTCTCAATTTTAACTGCGTTGTCTGCGCTTACCATCGCGGACGCCATGCCTTTCCTTTTTTTAGCGACGGCTTTTTGAGCGTCTGCACTCATTTTTGCGGTTGAATCGGCCATTGCGGTGGCACGATCGTCGGTCGAAGTGGTATCATTGCTGCATGAAGCCATTATTGCAACTGTTGCAATTCCGAGACATCCTGCAAATAGTGTTCTTTTTCTACTTTGTGTCATAAACTGTGGGTTTTGATGATGAATGACTAAACAACTGATAAAACAGTGCCATCATTAGTTGACGTATAAACTAACAGCAATTACTTTAGGGTTGTAGAAATCGATACCCAACATGGGCAGATATAAGAAACCTGGTAACGCCGAATAAAAGACCGGCCCTTATTACATCTGTTTTTTTTGTGGAAGAACTTTGCTGATTGCCACGAGCAAAAGAGAGAAAAAAATAAAAACGCCCGCAATACCCACTGAATTTGCCACTACCTTATTCAGGCCGAGCTGGGCAGTATTAATAAATGGATACGGGTAAAATCCTGAAACTGATCCACGCAAAAGCACATAGAATATATATGCAAAAGGATAAATCAGCCAGGAAAGAATGTGTTTCCATTTTAATGCGTTTTTTGCTGCAAACAAAAGCCAGTAAACAATCGCCATTACCGGAATAACTGTATGGAGCAACTCGTCTACCAGTTGCTGCAATCCCGTGGGAGCCCATAAAAAACGCAGGATGGTATTATAAATAAGTCCAACAATTAAAATGTAAACTGTTACTGCCGCAATAACCTGTTGCCGGCAAAAGAAGCTGCCAATTTTCGAATTGGGATTCATCAGTATCGCTGTAAAACATACAGCAACAATAATATTCGTTTGAATGGTGAAATAAGTAAAGTACCGGATAATCATTTCCGGGATGGGTGTTATTTTTAACGTAGCATTGATGTAAAACTGAGCTGATAGCGCAAACCATCCTATAGCGGCTATAACGCCAATGAAAATTTGTGCAAAAGGCGATAACTGTTTTTTCATTATTGGCGGTTCGGTAGGGGTATTCTTTTTTTTACAAGGGATGATGCACTTAATGTCCATTTGAAGGTAGGATTTAAATTTCAAACGATGGCAGCCTGGATGTGCGGACCTGGTCTCCACAGACCCGCCAGTCTGTTGGTTGCTGTGGCATATGAATGATAAAACAGTGTTTTGCAGAAGGATTTGAAAACTGGCGTCTGCGGCAACTACCGTTTTTATTCTTATTTTTATTGGCAATAGAAATACATCATTTTTAACCTTATTGTACGATGGATGTGCTCCGGCTTTCAGCATTGGTTGATCAAATACAGGAAACCCTGCAATCCAGTTTTGAAGGACGGGCATACTGGGTGTCTGCCCGGATCATGAACGTAAAAAAATATCCTTCCAGCAGGCGTTGCTATTTAACGCTGGAGGAATATGATAATAAAATTAAAACCGCAGAAATGCGGAGTGTTTTCTGGGCCACTACTTATATCGAAATAGAAAAATTTGAAAAGTCAACCGCGCAGGTTTTTCGTGATGGCATTGAGATCATTTGTAAAGTGAAGGTTCGTTTTCATCCGGTGTATGGCCTCAATCTAGATGTACTGCAGATTGACGTTGCCCATACACTTGGCACACTTGAATTGGAACGACAACAGACGCTCGACCGACTGGTGAAAGAAAATTCCGCAACGATCCAATTGCACGATGGTGGGTACGTTACCGCCAATAACCAATTACCGCTGCCTGCGGTGATATCGCAAATTGCTTTGATTACTGCGCCAAATTCCGACGGGCAGCGAGATTTTAACCAGGAGATTTTAAAAAACCGGCACGCGTACACTTTTGCCGTTACAGAATTCCTGGTTACCATACAGGGCGACCAGGCCCACTCTATGATCATAGAACAATTAGGTTTAATTGAACGGCATAAGATAACGTTTGATGCGGTGGCCATTGTGCGGGGTGGAGGTTCACAAGCGGATTTCAGGCCTTTTGATGAATACGAACTTGCCCGCTCCATCGCTAATTTTAAAATTCCGGTATTCACGGGTATCGGGCACGACAGAAATCAAAGCATTGCAGACCTGATGGCAAGGCAACAAAAGACGCCTACAAAAGTGGCGGCCCTTTTTGTGGAACATAATTTTGCATTTGAAAACAAACTCCTGGCGCTTAAAACAAACCTGTTTGTGGCAATTAACGATCAAATACAAAAGGCGCGCGAAAAACTTGACCATGCAAAACGGCTTGTAAAAATATCCGGTCCGCAGGCAATATTGAACAGGGGATTTGCCATTCTTACCCTGAATGGAAAAATAGTTACCGACCCGGCATTGGTTAAGGAAAACGCTGAACTGAAAATACTTTTAAAGGACACCGCTATTTACAGCACCGTTACAAAAAAAATAAAAGATGAAAAAGGCAATCACCTATAACCAGGCTTTCGCACAACTTGAAGAAATTGTAGATCAGTTGGAGGAAGGCGAAATAGAACTGGAAGCGTTGCCGGCAAAAATTCACGAGGCGAATGCATTGATTGCTGTTTGCGAACTGAAGCTGCGTAATACGGTCACCGAGGCAGCCCAGGCTGGTACAAAATTCACCGGTAGTTAAATACATATAAAAGGTTACGACGCAGGCACGCAGCTATCGTTGGTTCAACTTTTTTATAATAATTGGTGAGGCAAAATTGAATTTAAATGAACGCAAAAATGAATTTTTTCCCTGTCTCACATTCTACTTTGTTGCCCGCTGCCATTGCAAAATTTGTAAATGAGAACTATTTGCTGGCAGTAACTATTTCCGCACGTATTTTAAAAACAGGCATTAATGATACCTACCTGATAACCGCCGACGCACAGAAATTTATCTTTCGTGTGTACCACCTAAACTGGCGAACAGAAGCTGAAATTGAAGAAGAAATACGCCTGCTCCTGCTTTTAAAAGACAAAGCGATACCCGTATCTTTTCCAATTGCAGACCGGCAATCGCGATTTATTCAGCAATTGGCTGCGCCAGAAGGAACGCGGTACGGTGTGCTGTTTTCTTTTGCGCAAGGGGAGAAGATGCTCAATTTCTCTGCTTCGTTGCATTATAAAGCAGGTTGTCTGATGGCTGGCCTGCACCAGGTAACGCAGGATTTACCATTGGCACGGGTGCAGTATAATCAGGATATTTTAATGGTGGATTCCTTAAAAAAATTAGGCCGCTTTTTACCTGCAGGTACAGCTGAAATGAAATACATGAAAGCGTTGCAGGGGCACTTACTTGAGCTCTTTAACAACGCGCCTGCCGCTGGTCTGCGCAAAGGAGTTGTTCACCTGGACATCTGGTTTGATAATTTTGTGATTGACGAGAATGATACGATTACCCTGTTCGATTTTGATTTCTGTGGTACCGGCTGGTTGTTATTTGATGTGGCGTATTATATTTTGCAGTTGTACAGTACCGAAAAAGATCCAGATGAATTTGAATTAAAAAAAGCAAGTTTTTTGCAGGGTTATCAGTCAATTACTGCTATCAGCCAGGAGGAGCAACAACTGATTCCCGCGGCAGGCGCGGGTATTTACTTTTTTTACCTCGGGGTACAATCCGAGCGTTATGATGATTGGTCGAACAGCTTCTTAAATGAAATATACCTCAAACGGTTTATCAACCTGCTCATTAAAAAATGGGTGAATTTTCATAACATGGCAATTGTGGCCGCAAACTGAAAATTATATATGAAAAGCGAATACCAGAAAATGCTTGCCGGGGAACTGTACGATGCGGGCGACAATGAACTGCTGGCACTGCGTGTAAAGGCACGGGCGCTATTACAGGAGTACAATCAATCTGTGTATGACAAGGGGAAGCGTTCCGGTTTGCTGCAGCAACTGCTCGGTAGAACTGGTAGCAACATTGATGTGCAGGCGCCTTTTTTTTGTGACTATGGATGCCATATTGAGGTGGGCGATAATTTTTTTGCAAATTTCAATTGTGTATTCCTGGATTGCCATTTTATAAAGATGGGCAACAACGTTTTCCTGGGCCCTGGCGTGCAGGTCTATGCGGCCTATCATCCCATTGTGGCGGCGGATCGCATAAGAGGGCCGGAATTGGCGCAGCCCGTTCATGTGGGCAATAATGTATGGATCGGCGGTGGAAGTATTGTCTGCGCTGGGGTTACCATTGGAAACAATACCACCATTGGCGCGGGAAGCGTAGTGGTTAAAGATATTCCGGCTAATGTGGTAGCCGTTGGAAATCCCTGCCGGGTAATAAGACAGTTATAAATGGTGCACTGTGGGTTTTCCGAATGGGCCTATTTTCAACGACCGTTTAATTGACAGGCTGTTGCCCTGTACAATGCTATATTTGCTGCTGGCAATTTTTTCACTAAACCGATTTATTTGGCTTCCGTAAAATCTTTGTACCAGCTTTTAATTAACCAGCTTCGTGTAAGGGTTACGCGGGTACAATTTATCATGTTAATTGCTACCCTCACCGGTATTGTATCGGGCCTGGTAGCGGTCCTGCTCAAAACACTCGTGCATTACGTGCAGGTTTGGGTACAGGAAATTCCCGTGTCGCGGTTTGCCTACCTGTTGTTTCCTGGCCTTGGGTTGGTGTTAACCGTATTCATCATCCGCCATTTCTTTGGTAAAGAAATAGAAAAGGGCATTGCGATGGTATTAAAATCGATTGCACGCAGATCTTCTTTTATTCCAATGAAACATGTGTACCTGCACGTTATTACCAGCTCTGTTACGGTTGGACTGGGTGGTTCCGCAGGGCTGGAATCCCCCATCGTATCAACCGGGTCGGCTATCGGCTCCAACCTGGCACGGATTACTGATTTAAATTACCGGGAGCGCACACTATTGATCGCTTGCGGTGCAGCGGCAGGTATTTCGGCCGTCTTCAACGCGCCCATAGCAGGTGTCATTTTTGCTATTGAGATATTGCTTACTGAAACGGTGGTCAGTTATTTTATACCGTTGATGATCTCATCTGTGATGGGCGCCCTTTGTTCAAAAATAATTCTGAAAGAGGAATCGCTTTTTAATTTCGTGCTGAAGCAAAACTTTAATTATAACAACGTTCCGTATTATATTCTGATCGGCGTGCTGGCTGGCATCGTTTCCCTTTACTATGCTAAAATATTTAAAGCGGTTGAAGGCCGGTTGCACAGCAGCAAAATGAATGCATACCTGAAAGCCGGGCTGGGCGGTTTGTTGTTACTGGTTATATGTTTTGTGTTTCCACCGCTTTTTGGCGAAGGCTATAACAGTGTTAAACTGGTAGCGAATGCAGACCCCGGCAACATTACAGACAATACCACGCTATTTTCGCGCCTGGGCGAACACTGGGGCCTGGTCACATTCACCGCGTTGATTGTTTTAATTAAACCTGTGGCGGCTGCCATTACTATTGGCGCCGGGGGAAACGGTGGAAATTTTGCGCCTTCTCTTTTTACCGGTGCTTACCTGGGTTTCTTTTTTTCTAAATTACTCAATAGTACACCCTGGATAAAAATACCGGAAGGCAATTTTAGCCTGGTCGGTATGGCCGGGGTGCTCAGTGGAGTTATGTACTGCCCGCTTACTGCTATCTTCCTGATTGCCGAGATTACCAACGGATATGAATTGTTTATTCCATTGATGATTGTTTCTTCCATTTCATTTTTTATTGTAAAAACCAGTGAGCCCTTTTCCATGGAGACAAGAAAACTGGCCTCATTGGGACATATATTCACCCACCAGAAAGAAAAAAACATACTTACCAGTATTACCATGAATGATATGCTGGAGAATACGTATGAAAGTATCAGTATGGATAAAACACTCAGCGATCTGGTAGACATGATAAAGCGGAGTGAGAAAAATATCTTTGCTGTACACGATAACAGGCATCGTTTTGCAGGAATCATTGAGTTAAATGATATTAAGCAAAAACTATTTCAGCCCGATCAGTTTAAAAAGATTCCCATCCGCTCCCTGATGAAAAAACCACCCGCTGTGTTGCGCGAAACCCAGGACATGCACACCGCGATGGAACAATTCGATATCACCCACAGCTGGTGGCTGCCGGTGCTGGACAAGGACAATAAATTTTCCGGCTTTATTTCAAAAACCAAGGTGTTTAATAAATACCGCGAGGTGCTCTCGCAGCAAGGTGATTTTTATGAAGGCACCTAGTGCGCTGCATTGTAGGTAGCGGCTGCCACGGGGCAATCATTCCTGTTTATCCATTACCATCAAATCCAGGGTACAAAGTCATGCAGCCATCGATAAATAAGGTGGTGCCGGTTATATAATCTGCATCGTCACTCGCCAGGAATACAGCGGCCCTGCCAACATCCGCTGTGGTTCCAATGCGTTTTGCAGGAACAAGTTTCAGCAGTTCCTGCAAGTGTTCCGGTGTATCCCAGGCGCCGCGATTAATGGGTGTGGCAATGGCGCCTGGCGCAATGGAATTGACCCTTATTTTTTTTGGTGCGAATTCCTGGGCCATGGTTTTCATTAGCATCATGATACCACCTTTACTGGCCGCATAGTTGGCATGGCCTGCCCACGGAATAATTTCGTGCACGCTGCTCATGCAGATTATTTTACCGGCCGCTTTACTGCGCTTTTCATCAACCCCTCTTTTTAGAAATTCTTTTATAGCTTCCCGCGCGCAAAGAAACTGGCCGGTTAAATTAACGGCCAGTACATGGTTCCACTGTTCCAGTGTCATTTCAGTAAAAGGCGCATCACGCTGCAGGCCCGCGTTGTTTACCAAAATATCTACTGTGCCGAATTTTTCTATCACAGTTGCAAACATTTTGATCACCTCCTCTTCTTTGCTTACATCACAGGCATGGGTAATGCCTTCACCACCTGCATCGGTTATTTCTTTCAGTACGGCGCTGGCTGCTGCCAGGGTAGCCGGCACGGGGTGGTTAACAATCACCGTAGCACCTTCCGCTGCCATCGCTTTTGCCACACCTGCTCCTATGCCACTGCTGGCACCTGTAATGATAGCTACCTGTCCCTGTAATTTTTTTTCCATGGTTTATTTTTGCTAATTTTTCGTGGCATGCCGGGCGCTCATGGCAAGCACTTAATAATGGGAAACCAAAAGAATGCCCAATTACCTGTTGCGGTAAAATATATTTTTCTGCATGGTGCAGGGCGTTGAAAGATAGCTGCTCGTCATAGCCGGCAGGGGCTGTTTTTGCAGGCTGCTACTGCAGGATTTTTTTTGTGATCATGGCACCCAGCTTTTTACCAGCCCGTGCCCCTTCGTCTACGCTGAAGCGGTAGTGAATGCCACCATACACGCGACTGATAGAAGCCTCATCGGCCGCCTGCATAAAAGAAGAGAAATGCCGCTGCATACCAATATAGCGAAGATCGCTAGTGTCCTGGAAGGCGAAATTATCGCCATACAATCCTGTTAGCACGGTAGCAGCTGCCCCGGTAATGGTGCTGTGTCCGCTGGTGTATTCCGGAAACGGGGGTGTTTGTAAAAATGCGGCCCACCGGTTGTCAATTTTTTCATTGATCACTGTAATGGGGCGGATATAGTTGCTGCGGTATTTTTCATCCCAACAGGAAATAAAGGCATCGTACAAGGCGATGGAGGTGAGTGCGTAGGTTTTTGCGGTCTTTACCGGATCCGCCTTTGTGGTTTTTGCGGCAATGGCTGCAATGCCCATCCAATGACCCGCCGGTGTGATTTTTTTATTGCCAAACATCATGTGGCCGGAATGTTCCATTACAAAAGGGTTGTCATCCCAGTATCGCGCAATCAACTGCTGCTCTGCCGTAAGGTTTTTGCCGATGTTGTACACTTCTTTCAGGCTCCTGAAAAAAAGGCTGGCAGTGTCCGTGCTATACGGTGGTGGTGGCACGGGTTTAAATTGGGCTGCGGAATCCATGAGCATTGGTTGCATTTCATTCCAGCACCATTCAACCCCATCCATGTAATCGGGAGGGGTGGGCCGCCATTTTCCGGGGTCATTGCTTCCGATGTTTTTGGGCTTACCCCTCGATTTTATATAGCCATCCGTTTTTGCCCTGATAAGAATTTGCCGGGCAACGGCATCTCCAAAATCAACTGACCGCTGATAAACGGTATCGTTAATATTATCTTTAAAACTTTTGTACACAGCTTGCTCAGAGGCGCGTAAGGAATCAACCGAAAATACTTTTATGTTTCGCGCAACCGTAAAAAAAGCCTTTGTGGCAGCCAGGGTATAATTGTAGGTTTTTCCTTTTTCCGGCAAGGGCATTTTTCCAAAACCCTTTAATTGCCCCGTAATGGAACCAGCGCCCTGTTTGCTAAAACGAATGGCTTCATACGACGCCAGTGATGAATACACATATATTCTGCTGGCCACCGGCGGCGTAAATACGTCATATATAATTACCTGCGTAAGTTGATCCTGGTTTTGGTGCAGTATTTCCGTTTCTTCCATCACCATAGCTTTCGGTTCATTGCAACCAACTATTGCCGTGAGCAGCAACAAAAAACAAAACAAAAAATAAGGAAAGTCTTTTTTCATCCGGCTAAGTTTTATTAATTCATACAAATACTACTTGCTGATGTTTTTCAGCAATAAGAATGGGGGGCCTTGCTGCCAGTTTGCATGCTGTTGTACATCAGCCGGCCGTACAGAAAAATTTCCCAGCACAATATCCGGTTTGCCATCTCCGTCCAGGTCGCCCGCATCCATGGTGAGCCATCTTCCGGTCTGCGCTTCTGGCAACGTGGCAGGTTTGAATACGTTGCCACCTTTATTTTCCAGGTATACGAAACCTTCTTCCGGCTGCGCTGCAAAATCAGCAGAAAAAGCGATGCAGGCAATATCAAGATCGCCATCCCCGTCAAAATCCCGGGCCATCGCTTTATAGCATCCGTTTATCGGATAAAAATATTTTTGTTTGAAATGATTGTTGCCATCGTTTAAAAAAATATACACCCCGTGATACGGTTTCAGTACAATAGAAAAATCTGCATTGTCTCCGCAGGTATAAAGTATGTCCGGCAGCCCGTCATTGTTAAAATCCGCGAGTTCAAAATAAGTAGACCCATAGATGGCCGGGAAACGCAGTACCTGCTGTTGATCAAATTGTCCATTGCCTTTGTTTACGAAGAGAACAATGCTTTCATTTCCCTGTGTAAACAACGCCCATATATCCTCCAGGCCATCTTTGTTAACATCCTGTACCCATGCCTTAATTACACCTGGTTCTGCACGCAGCATATGCGCACTATAGTTTCCCGCCCCTTTATTTTCCATCCACGACAAGCCGCCCGCCAAATGGCCAAATTCGCAGACCAGGTAATCTGTCTTACCATCGTTGTTGAGATCGCATGCGTTTAGCTGAACCGGCCTGCGGAGATCATTAAAGAGTGCAGTGCTGTCAATTTGCAGATGGCCACCTTTATTTGTTCGCACAAGGCGCGTATTCCCGAATTTTCCATTGTTTGGATTGATAATATTTACATTACATGCCAGCATCGTATCGTTGTGAAAACTGATGTCTGTAATGGTAGCGTCAGTTCTAACGGAGTCAAGCAACTGCAGTGTAGTATCAAAACGAAAAATTGATTTTTTAACCATATCAAAAACAAACAATTGGTGCCTGCCCGTATCAATTTTCGTAAAGCAGGTAGCAGCATCGGGATATCCGTAGGTGGCCTGACGGGCTGCAAAAATGGGCAGGTTGTTCCTGATGGTATCATGGATGGGTTGCGCCGGAAGCGTATCCGGTGACAGCGATGTATAATAATCTATAATATGCTGCCACTGCACAGTGTTTATTACGGGTGTTGCAGGATAGTAACCGGCGGGCGCATCTTTATCATTTCTGTAAGATGGATACTTTTGAAATCCATACGCAAAAATACCCAGCCGTGGCCCCATGGCAGGCAACACGCCATTTTCCCAGGCAACCGCATTGAGTTGCGCAGGATCGGGAAGCAAATGGCAGGACTGGCAATATTTGGAAGCCAGTACTTTTCCCTCCGCTATACTTGCATTGGATACATCTTTATGCGTTTTATTCTTTTTTAGTTCTTTGCACGAAAAAACCAAGGCGGCACAAACGCAGGTGAATACCAAAAAAATAAAACGGCTAATTTCATTTTTCATATAACGTAAATAATTGCGGGGCGATCAGATGCTGATTTACAATGCTACCAACTTACTGCGTTGCTTTGCTGGTGGTTGTATCCGCGCTGGTTATCGCTCCGGTAAATGAAAGCATGTGTTTTGCCCGGTTGCTGGTGTTACTCGTTACTATAATACTTTTGTGAACCGATTTTTCCTGGCCCCTTGTATTAAAATGCACTGTTATTTCATCTTCTTCTCCGGGTGGGATAACCCTTTCGGTATAACGTACTACGGTACATCCGCAGGGCGTATAAATTTCCGATAAAAATAATGGATTGTCACCCGTATTTCTGCACTTGTATACCAGGATAACACTATCACCTTCCGTTACCGTACCAAAATTTTTAACCGGTTCTTCCCATTGAATGGTGGTAAAATGAATGGTGTCTACCTGGGCCAGTTTAGAAGGTTTTATGCCCAATTTATTTTCGTATGCGTGCAGGTAATCATTCCTGCTGCGGCCCGGCTTGCATCCATAAAAAAAAATTGCGCTGCATGCTAGTAATGCATACACTGTGCCCGCTGATTGAAATGGGTATTTAAAAAGTTTCATTGCAGTTTTCTCCCGTTGCCTTTATTATCGTATACGGTTACCGAAGCCACATTGGCGCCAACAAAGAGCCACCTGGCGGATTGTGATAAAAAGGAAGATCCATAATAGAATTCCTGTACCTGCGACTGACCGTTTTTAAACTGTATAACAGCCCGGGTATCCAAAGGCGCTGGTAAAAAATTAATACCATTTCTTTTTAGTTTAAACACTTTTAATGGTCCGCGGTTTTGGGCTGCAGCCAGCAGGTAGTCGCCGTTTTTTCTTTTGAGTTTTACCAGTGATTTGCCGTTGCCGGGTATAAAAATACCACTTTCTAAAATTGATTGCGGGTGGAAACCGCCTGTGCCATCTCCTTTCAGTAACAGGCCATTCAATGCATCATAACGGCCAGCAGTAACCTCTGTTCCATAGTCATTGCCATTGATAAGTACATCCAGGTTATTGTCGCCATCAAAATCATCCACCACCATTCCGTTCAGTACCGAAAATTGTGCATCTACCGGCAGCGGATGCTGGGAGAATTTGCCACTGCCTTCATTGGTGAAAAGGCAGGAACGCAGGTTGTTTGCCTGCACAATAAGGGCACCCTGCAATTGTTCTTTTGAGAATAATTCTTCGATGGTGGCGCCTGCGTAGAATTTATAGTTTTGAAATTTAGACCGCAGGCTGATCATTTGTTTAACCGCGTCATCCCTTGTTTGCGCGGGAAATGATTTCATTGTCTGATCTTCCTGGCTTACAGGAAAAAATTGAGCCGGAAAGGCATCGTAGCTGCCGTTGTTGTCGAAGTCTTTTGCGTATATGGAGACAGGAAACGCATCGCTCGCCCTGTACTGTGCGTTAAGTCCGAGGTTGCCCATAACATAATCGATGTCGCCATCGTTGTCGAAATCGCCCGCAGCTATTGTATTCCACCAGCCTTTTTCACCAGCCAGCCCAGTCTGCTGCGTAATGTTATTAAATTTTCCTTTTTCATTTTTTAAAAAAACAGGTGGCATCCATTCACCGGCCAGTACCAGGTCTGGCCATCCGTCATTATCAAAATCAGTAAACAACGCATCACATACAAGCCCGATGTCTGCAAGAGCTCCTGCAACTTCTTTCGTTGCATCCGTAAACCGGATTTGGCCGTTTTTTGAATCATTGCGGTAAATAAAACTGGATACCGGTTTTGGATAATTCCACGGGTCTACACGTCCTGCTACAAAGAGGTCAAGGTCGCCGTCTTTATCATAATCAGCCGCTCTCACACAAAATTTGCTGCTGAGGTTTGGGGGTAAGGCCAGTGAATCCAGCCGGTAATTTCCTTTGCCGTCATTTACATATAATTGATCCTGGTAAGAGGAACTGCCAGGCGCAGTTTCATAACTACCCGAAGCAATGTAGAGGTCAAGATCACCGTCGCCGTCCGCATCAAATAACAATACCCCGGTATCTTCTGCCCGTTTATTGTCGAGACCGTTAGCCGGCAGTAACGCTTTTTGTATAAACGTGCTGTTTGGCTGCTGCAGGAACAGTTGGGCACTTTTATTGAATGCGCCGCCGCTTATGATGTCGTCCAGGCCGTTGCCGTCGATATCTCCCGCTGCCAAGGCGGGGCCGTATTCGGATAATTTATGCGGTAGCAATTTCTGAATATTGAAATCAATAAAATCTTTTTCTTCATGTATAAAATGAATGTTTACGGAATCGGTGATTTCTGTAAATAAAGTATTTGAAGCCAATACCGAGTTTGGATGGCTGTAACTGCCGGTGGCGTTTATTATATTTATTTTGAGCAGTTGATCTGCTGTTATGTTTTGCAAGACCTGTTGCTTGCCAGTAGGCCATTTCACTACCAGCGAATCAATTAAGCCAACAGCACCGAGGCCGAAATGCGCCACGTTCTGAACGGTGGACAGGTAACCGCGGTAAGGGGTGTTTTCCCAGACCTGTTTTTTACCATGATCATAATAAATGCCGGCCCAGGCGCCGATGCCATTCCTGTTAAAAGAATCGCCCAAAAATTGCAACTGAATATAATGGCTGCTGTCTTTTTTTATTTGTGTTTCCGTATTCCTGTATAAAAAAGCTTTGTCGTTAATATTGTTTATTACACAATCAAGATCGCCATCATTGTCAAAATCTGCATAAGCCGCGCCGTTGGAGAAGGAGGGGGTGGTAAGTCCCCATTTTTTTGACACGTCGGTGAAGCTAAGGTTGCCATTGTTACTGTACGCGTAGTTAGCAATCTTTACTTCGGGCACTTGCGAAAGAATGTCTTTTTTGCCCGCTATTGAAAAGGCCTTTGATCTGAAAGCAATGAAATCATGATCAGTTACATCTTTGGGAAATCCATTGGTAATGATAATATCCCGGAATCCGTTATTATCGAAATCGGTTACAAGTGGTGTCCAGCTCCAGTCCGTTTCTGCAATGCCCGATAAAAAACCAATATCGCTGAATACAGGTACACCAACAGAATCGTTTTGTAATACCCGCGGGCCCTGGTTTAACTGAATCGTATTGCGCGCGTACTGGTACTGGTAACCGTAATAGTCCATATTAAGGTAAACCTGGTAGTTGTTGGGCGTCATCATCATTTTCTTCCGGTAATTGTCCTGGGGGTTCATATCCAGTTCAATAATATCCGGTAAGCCATCATTGTTAATGTCGGCAATATCCTGGCCCATGGCATTGGCCGCAGTATGTTTGAAATAGCTGCGCCCTTCATCTTTAAAATGACCATTGCGCTGGTTGATGTAAAGAATATTATTAGAAAGAAAGTCGTTGGTCACGTAGATGTCCTTCCATCCGTCATTGTTAATATCACAAATGTTAACACCGTGGCCATAGCCTTCAATGGTTACGCCTGCCTCCTTTGACACGTCTGTGTATACCGGATGATTTAGCTGGCTGTTCCAGTCGTTGCGAAACAGTTTATCCGTATTGGGATTTTCTCCGTTCACGGAGATGGGGCGGAATTGATTGGGAAAAATTTCTTTTTTTATTTCATTTACTACGAGGTACATATCCAGGTCGCCGTCATTATCGTAGTCAAAAAAAGCGGCCATGGTAGCGTGAGCAGTATCTGCCAAACCATATTCCCGCGCCATATTTTTGAAATGTGGAATGCCTTTTTTGTCAATACCGGTATTTACGTACAATAAGTTTTCCCTTTTTAGTACATCTTTTGATAAGGTGGCACAGATATAAATGTCCATCAGGCCATCGTTGTTGATATCAATTACACTAACACCCCTGCAGAACCTGTTTTCTCCGGTAGCGCCGGCACTGTCCGTAACGTCGTTGAATACAAAATCGCCCTTGTTAAGGTATAGTTTATTGGAAACGGTATTTCCTGTGAAGTAGATATCCTGTAAGCCGTCATTATTAAAATCGCCAATGCCCACGCCACCGCCATTGTAGATATTTTCTACATCGAGGACGTTAAAGCTATCGTTATCGATGATTGAATTGGTAAAATGAATGCCAGAATGGTCCGGGCTCACGGAAGTAAAAAGGCTATCGTTGACGCCTGTACATCTTGCAAATACAGTGAGGAGAACAACTGCTACCACCCAACTTTTCATAGCAACAATAATTATAATATAGCTGAATTGAAAACCGTGTTCAAATTACGGCTATTATAGTATGTTCTGCAATAGTTATTTAAGAAAAGACAGTTGAACAATGGTACCATGATAAACAGGTTCATTACCTGGTATTACCAAAAACAAAAGGGGCTGTTCAGCATCCTGAACAGCCCCTTTTATTTAAAATGTACCAGCTATATTAATACCCTGGATTTTGTTTCAATGTTGCTTTGCCTTCTTTAATGCTATTGATAATCACGAAATCAGGTATGGGCAGGTACTCATGTTTTCCTTTTACAAATACCGATCCTGCAAGGGCGCTTGATCTTCTAACTGTTTCTTTAGAAAAATATTCTGTGTTTAATACCACATCTGCAATGCCCCAGCGTACCAGGTCAAAGAAACGGTGGCCTTCCATGCCCAGTTCAATTTTTCTCTCGAAACGAACCGCAGTTCTTGCGGTGGGTTTGTCTGCAAACGGCAAAACATATGGGCTAACCAGATAATTTGCAGCAGGTGCATTGCCGGCCAGGTTCTGGACAGGCGTTGCGGCGGCTCTTGTTCTAACCCGGTTGATGTAGGTTTGAGCGGTTGCCAGGCTTCCTACTTCTATTTCTGCCTCAGCTGCCAGTAATAAAACATCAGCAAAACGCATGGGTGTATAATTGAGCGCATTGTTGGCAAATCCCCAGCCAACGGTTCCGGCAAGTGTTCCAATATCAGCTTTGTAATAGGTATTCTTTTTAGGGCTATAAGGGCCACCATAACGGTAATCGCGGATCCAGTTTCTGCCTGGATGTGCACCCCAGTCATAATAAGGAATGCTTCTTCTGCCTACAGTCCAGTCAAGTCTTGGGTCTAGCAGACCGGCATAAGGTACAAAACCTGCGTCTGTAGAGGTAAACGGTTCATCGCTGGTTACATCCACATCATCATAGGTTGTTGGCAACGGCAGGCCTGTCACAGATACCCGGTAAGAATTTACCAGGTTTTGAGAAGGCTGAAAAAAACCGCAGCAAGCGCCTGGTTTTTCCGTAGTAGCACTTCCGCCGTGCGGGTAATTGAGCGTATTGTCGTAGTTGCCATTTGTGTTGGCGCCATCGCCGTAAGAGGCCTCAATAGAAAATATTGTTTCCTCATTATGTTCTGTAAGTGCGCGAAAATTAGTGCTATAGCTTGGAGTAAGATTATACTTAACACCCTTGCTTGTTTTTCCGTTTGCAATGATGACGTCGAACAGTGTCTTTGCTTCTGCAAATTTATTCTGAAACATGTAGGTCTTTGCAAGGAAAGCTGCAGCAGCCCATTTGTTTGCCCTTCCCACATGTGGCCTTACCTCATCCAGGTTATCGTATGCAAATTTAAAATCGTTTTCGATTTGCGGCCAGATGTTTACGTACGCGCCGCCGGCGTCGGTATTGGGCACTTTAAAATCAACTACTGTTTCGTCTATGAAAGGGATGTTGCCAAATGCTTTTTTACCTTCAAATAGCATAAAAGCCCGGATGAATTTTGCTTCGCCTTCAATCTGTTTGGCATCCGCTGGTGTAATGTCGGTGGCCAGGGGTAACACTTTTAACACCTGGTTGGCACCGCCTACGCCATCCCATATTGCGTTCCATTTATTGGGCACCTGTCCGGCGCTTGGCAATAATTCAAAACGCATAATCGGGTTGGCATCGTTCATGTCGGTAAACTCGGTTCCTTTATACGCATCGCCGCCACGTATGCTGCCCCATAACCAGTTGCTGGCACCGCCATTTTGCTGGTCTTGTATGCCATCGAGCGTAGCGTACGCGTTGATAAGCATGCCGTCTACACCTTTCTTATTGGTTAAACTGGCCAAATCATATACTCCCTGCGGTAATCTTTCAAGAAATTTTTTGTTACAGGAATATACAATGGCTGTTAGCGCTACTGCTGCTATTATTATTAAATATTTCTTTTTCATATGTTTTGTTTTCAGGCTGATTTAAATTAAAAGGTTACACTTAAACCCGCTATAAATTGTTTCGGATTAGGGAAGCCGCCCAAATCTACACCTATGTAATAATCGCGTGCGCCAAACGGATCACGTGAAAGCAGCTGGATATCTGGATCAGACCCTGTGTACTTTGTAATCGTGAACAGGTTTTGTGCCTGGATATACACCTTTACATTAGAAAGTTTAACCCTGCTCACCAAGCTCCTTGGCAGCGTATAACCCAGCTGTATTGTTTTAGCACGGAAGTAAGAACCGTCTTCAACATAATAAGAATTAGATGTACTGGAAGTAAAGGAAGTGAAGCCGTTTGATTTGTCAACGCCCAGTGCGGGAAGTGATGCATCCATGTGTGTTGGTGTCCAGCTGTCATTCAGCACCCTGGTGCTTACACCGCCTACAAATACACGCATATCGGTGTAATACTTGGTGTAGTTATAGATTTCATTGCCTTTGTTCCAAAAGAAAAACGCGGTGAAACTGAAATTTTTATAGTTAACACCCAGGTTTAAACCCATCTGAAAATCAGGATGCGGGCTTCCCAGGAATGTTCTGTCATTGTCATCAATTTTCTTGTCGCCGTTAATATCCTTGTATTTCCAGCTTCCGATCGTTGCGGTCGGCATAATCGCGCCTGCGGTGTCTGCGGCTGAATTATAAAAACCATCAATTACAAAACCATGGAAAGAAGAGATTGGCTGACCTTCTTCAGTTCTGATTGCACTGCTCAAACGCTCAAGGCCAATAACCCTTGGTGAATTTTCATTGTTCAGCTTGGTCATGGTGTTTTTGTAATGAGAAAACGTTACACCAACATCATAGGTCAGGTCTTTACTGCCCGTTCCCTTGTAGTTCAGGGCGATGTCAAAACCGGTGTTGCGCATGGTACCGATATTGATACGCGGTTTTGTAATCTGTGGTTCCAGCCCGTTTCTAACCGCATCTACCAGCAAATCTTTGGTATCCTTTTTATATACATCGATACTGAAATCCAGTTTGCCATTTAAGATTGTGGCATCCAATCCTAAATTGGTTGTTTCCGAAGTTTCCCACTTGGTGTCCAGGTTTCCTTCCCTGTCCTGGCGATAGCCCTGGAAAGACGAAGTATTGGTACCATTGATATCATAGTTGGTCCGTGGCGGGTTAGACGTAAACGTTGTGAACTGGTTGTTGGGATCCACATTCGACTGGCTGCCCATTTGTCCCCAGCCACCACGAATTTTTAAATCTGTTAACCAGGTCACATTGTCCCTTACAAATGCTTCTTCAGACAACCTCCAGGCTATACCGAACGAAGGGAAATTAGCATAACGGACATTTGGTCCAAAACGGGAACTGCCGTCTCTTCTGAACGTTCCTGATAAAAGATATTTTCCTTTGAAAGCGTAGTCGAGCCTGCCAAAATAAGAAGACAGGGAAGACCTGCCAACGTTGTAATTGGAAATCGTGCGATCGCTCAAACTACCGGCTGTGGCCGTATTTAAAGACACAAAATCAGCGGTTTCAAAATCGAAGTTCTGGCCGAAGGCCCGTACACCACGTGAATTGCCTTTTACTGCTTCTGTACCCAGCAATAGTTTCAGATCGTGATTTTTAGCAAATGTTTTCTGAAAGGTTAGGGTATTGGTCCATGTCCAGTTGGTATAATACCAGCCTTCTTCAGTAAGCTGGGTATTTCCCTGGTTTTCGGAACGCTCGTAAGTTCTTCTGGCGATGTTTCTAACAAACTGGTTGCCTGCATCAATACCAAATGAAGAACGCAGGTTCAGGTAACTTGTAAAAGGAATTTCGGCAAAAACGTTTCCGAAAATCTTGTACGCTTTGTCGGTATTGTCTTTTTGCCTTACCAGGTTGGCAATTGGGTTGCTACCATTACCGGATTCGCCTACACCATTACCGCCGAATCCACCTTTGATATCATATACGGGTACATAAGGAACCATGCGGAAAGCAGATGCCCATGCATCGCCTTCGCCGCGATTGCTTCCACCCAAACGGTCTTCGTAACTCACCTGGAGGTTTTCACCAATGCGCAGGAAGTTTACTGGTTTGAAAGAAGTATTGACCCTGGCAGTGTAACGTTTAAATTTCGTTTCCACAAAAGTACCCTGTTGTTCAAAATAATTCAGTCCTGCAGAATAAGTGGCCTTATCAGTTCCACCGGTAGCAGAAATTTGGTGATTGGTTAGCAAGGCAGGCCGGGTGAGTTCATTAAACCATTGCGTACCGGGACTTGTTTTTGATATCTGGTAAAGGTCACCTTCACCAATATTATATAAATTAGGATTAGCCTTTGGGTCGCTGCCGGAAACGCCTCCTTTGAAGTTGGTACTGGTGATGTAAAAATCAGGAATGGCAAAGGAGCCATTCTTTCCAAATACCGGATGTACGTAACTGGAAGGAGTTGTTTTCTGCAGGTAGTCCAGGTATTGGGCAGTGTTTAGCATGTCGGGCATCATCTTGTCTGTAATAACAGATTTACCTACATAACCATCATAACTAAGAGAAGCTCGGCCTGCTTTGCCTTGTTTGGTAGTTACAATAATTACCCCGTTGGACGCTCTTGAACCGTAAATAGAAGCAGAAGACGCATCTTTCAATACTTGCAGCGATTCCACATCATTGGGATTCAGTTTTGATGGATCATCTGTTGGTACCCCGTCAATAACATAGAGCGGGTCATTGTTGCCTGCAGAGGCAAAACCGCGGATTCTTACCACGGCTCCTGCACCGGGTTCACCGGATGAGCTGATGGTTACACCCGCAGCCCGTCCCTGTAACTGAACAGCCAGGTTGGAGGCCGGTGTGGCCTGTAAATCTTTAGCACTAACTACGGAAACGGCGCCGATGATGTCTTTTTTACGCTGAGACGTGTAACCCGTTACCACAATTTCATTTAGCGCGGCAGCAGTAGCAGTGATTTCCACGGTAAAATCTGTCTTTCCTGCGGTTGCAAGTTCAAGTCGCTCAAAACCGATGGCAGTAACCACCAGCACGCTGTTGTCGGAAGGCACATTAATTTTGAAAGCGCCCGCTGCGTCGGTCTGGGTACCGGAACTGGTACCTTTTACCACCACTGTGGCGCCCTGAAGCGGTTGTTTGTCTTTGCTGTTAAAAATTTTGCCCGTTACTGTTTTCTGGGCATCGGCTGTAAAATGGAGAAAAAGAAGAAATAATCCACATAGGCAGGCCTTACCTGCAAGGGAAAGTGTCTTTAGCATAAGCAAGTCGTTTTTAGATGGCTTTTTTTGGTTGAAGCTATGAATGTAGAATTATTTTAACGAATAGTTATCAAGTCGTTAACATTTTTTTTGAATTATTTACTGACAAGCGGCAAAACACGACGGTTTCTATGCGCAAATAACTGGATGGGCATTATAACCACAAGCGATCCGTGGATAGGTACACCTATTTAATATGTGTATCAACAGGCAGTAATTGATTGAACTCCGTGGAGGACGGCTTCCCCAGGAAGGCCTTTGCAGCACATCTGCTAACGCGGTCTGTATAAAAAATCATTCTACCCATTTTCCCTTAATTTTACGCACTCAATAAAAAAAAATGCCTGAAGATAAAAACAGACAGTTCCTGGATTTTGAAAAACCCATCAAAGATCTATTTGACGAAATTGAGAAATTGCAGGCCGCGGCCGAGAAAACAAAAATTGATGCTACCGAACATATAAAAAAATACCAGGACCAGGTTATTGAAAAAAGAAGAGAAATAACACTTCACCTCAATAGCTGGCAACGCGTTCAGTTAAGTCGCCACCCAGACCGCCCCTATACATTAAAGTATATCCAGAAAATGGTTACCAATTTTGTGGAGCTTCACGGAGACAGGAATGTAAAAGACGATAAAGCCATGGTGGGTGGCTTTGCGCAGTTGGGCGATGAAACGGTAATGATAATTGGTCAGCAAAAAGGCATCAATACAAAAATGCGCCAGTTGCGCAATTTTGGTATGGCTAACCCGGAAGGCTATCGCAAAGCCCTGCGTTTGATGCGGCTGGCAGAGAAGTTCAATAAGCCAGTCATTACTTTAATAGATACACCGGGCGCCTACCCTGGTATGGAAGCCGAAGAGCGGGGACAGGGGGAAGCCATTGCCAGGAATATATATGAGATGATGCGGCTAAAAGTACCGGTTATCTGCACCGTTATTGGTGAAGGCGCTTCGGGTGGCGCGCTCGGAATTGGCGTTGGCGATAAAGTTTTTATGATGGAGAATGCGTGGTACACGGTTATTTCTCCCGAAAACTGCAGTTCCATATTGTGGCGTAGTTGGGAAATGAAAGAAAAAGCGGCTGAAGAACTGCGGCTGACTTCCGATCACATGTATAAATTTGGACTGGTGGATGGCATTGTACCCGAGCCGTTGGGTGGCGCCCATTGGGATTACAATGAAGCTGCACAAAACCTGAAAGGGGTTTTAATAAATGCCATCCGGGAATTGAAACAAATCGATCCCCAGGAAAGAATCAATAACCGGATCGAGAAATTCGGGAAAATGGGTTTTTGGGATGAACAATAATTGTTTTCAATGTTAAATGCCCAATCGGCCAGGTTTCCAATTTAAGGTTCAACATAATTATATTTGCTGCGCGCTCAAGGCAATCAATTCCAACAATTTTTTTTGGCGCAAAGGAATCAAAATATAAAATTCAACATACAAAATAATTCTCTTCATTAATGTCACTCAGCAATCGTTTACGCGGAACCGGTGTTGCATTGGTTACACCTTTTACATCCAGTTTTGAAATTGATTATGATGCCCTCGGTACAGTCATTGACCATGTTATCAGGGATGGCGTAGAATATGTTGTAACCCTCGGTACCACCGGTGAAACTCCTACTTTGCGGAAAGCAGAAAAAATTGACCTGATACACTACACTTACGAAAAAATAAATGGCCGTGTACCCGTGGTGGTGGGTGTGGGCGGTAACAATACACAGGAAGTAATTGAAGATCTGGAAACCCTTCCACTAGATAAAGCCATTGCTGTTCTGAGTGCCAGTCCGTATTACAACAAACCATCGCAGGAAGGATTGTTCCAGCATTATAAAGCCATTGCTGCGGCTACCCTCAAACCGGTCTTATTGTACAATGTACCCGGACGCACCGGTCGTAACATTGACGCAGATACGGTCCTTCGCCTTGCACGGGAAGTTGACAATATTGCCGGACTTAAAGAAGCGGGTGGTGATATGGCGCATTGCATGAAAATCCTTCGTGATAAACCGGAAGATTTTTTTGTGGTCAGCGGGGACGATGCGCTGGCGCTTCCACAGATTGCCTGTGGTATGGAAGGCGTCATCAGCGTGGCAGCCAATAGCTTTCCCAAAACATTTTCTGAAATGGTACGACTTGCACTAAAAGCAGATTTTAAAAATGCCAAAGCACTGAATGATAAACTGATTGATGCTTACGAAATCATGTTTGCAGAGAATAATCCAGCCGGTGTAAAAGCTTTTATGACTGAACTAGGATTGATCGGTAATTATTTTCGTTTACCGGTAACGCCATTAACGGATGCATGGTATAACAAAGCAAAAGCATACCTGGCGAAATAGCTTCAATGCTATCAATTATGGTTGCTGGAAGTTTAGCATTCATTAATTTCCTAACAGCCTTTTCAACTGGTTTGCTGAAGACCGTTTTCGCTGCAGGATGCAGCAGGCATAACCGCATTTTTTCCGACACACATTACAAAGATAAAACCACGTGGGCGCAGTCTCTGCAAAAGACCACCGCACCCGCGCACGCCATGCATACCGTAAAAATATATATAGCCGGGTTACCGGCTTTTTGCGAAACTGATGCTATTTACCTGGCAGGCGATTTCAATGCGTGGAATGCGCAGGATGAAAATTTTCGGCTACAAAAAGATGCCGGCGGAATTTTTTCTATAGCCATCCCGATGGTTGATACTGCCAGTTATGCGTTTAAATTTACGCGGGGCAGCTGGCGCACAACTGAAACAGACTGCGAAGGCAACTACCTTCCTAACCGGATCATCAACATTGAAGCAGACAGCATATTTAACTTTACCATTGCCGGCTGGAAAGACCATGGATCGCATAACCGCATACCGTCAACCGCTTCGCCACAGGTGCATATTTTTGATGCAGCATTCAAAATGCCGCAACTGGGCAGAACAAGAAGAATATGGGTATACCTGCCAAAAGGCTATACGGGCTCTCTAAAAAAATACCCCGTGCTGTATATGCACGACGGGCAGAATCTGTTTGACGACGCCACGGCATTTGCGGGTGAATGGGGTGTAGATGAAACTATGGATGCGCTGAAGAATGCATGTATTGTGGTGGGTATAGACAATGGCGGCATACAACGCATGGCCGAGTACAACCCCAATAGCACAAAGCAATTTGGCCCGGGCGAGGGCCGCGCATATTTAGCCTTTGTTGTAACTACCCTCAAACCCGCCATTGATAAACAATACCGCACGCGCGCAGGCAGACAGCATACCTATATGGCCGGCAGCTCTATGGGCGGACTGATTTCACTATATGCTGGTTTATTTTACCCGGAAGTATTCGCCGTGCTGGGCATATTTTCGCCTTCGTTCTGGGTAAAACCGGGCATTATGGCACAAGTAAAAAAACTGGCCAATGAAACGCATCATGGTACCCAAAAATATTTCTTCTATGCAGGCGGGCAGGAAGCAGCGGGTATGTTGACAGACGTGCAGGCCGTAGCCGCTGCTATTCAAAAAGCGGCCAACCCGGAGATGACGGTACTGGTAAATCCGGCTGCAAAGCACAATGAAGCCGCCTGGGGTGCCGCATTCCGTGAATTTTATGCATGGATTGGTAACCGGTAGCGTGTGGTAGCATCGAACGCCTTCCTCATAAGACGCGGTAAGTGACGCCTTCAAGTGCCAGGTCGGCATTGGTAAATACTTCTCTTGCTTCCCGCTCAAATTCATGCAATACATCATATTTGCTGCTGAAATGCCCGATGATCAACCTGCCAGCGGCCGCTTTTAAAGCAATGGTGGCGGCCTGTTCCGTGGTGCAATGAAACCGTTTGGTAGCACGGTCCGCTAAATCCTTGAGGTAGGTAGTTTCATGGTACAGCAGGTTTACGCCTTTTACATGCTCAATAATGTTTTCGTCATACATGGTATCTGCGCTGTAGGCGTAACTGAGCGGGGCCGGTGCTGGTACAGTAACGGTATCATTTTGTATGAGCGCGCCTGTCTTGCTGGTATAGTCCGCACCCCATTTCAATTTGTCAAAGAAAGAAGAAGGGATGCCTGCGGCGATTGCTTTTTCTGCCAGTAGTCGCCTTGGCGCACGAACCTGTTCAAACCTGAAGCCCCAGCAGGGTATACGGTGACTCACTTTAAAACAATGAACACGGAATTTATCTTCATCGGCAATGAGGCCCTCCTGCAATGCGTGGAAATGAAGCTTAAAAGGAAGTGTGGTGTCGGCCACTTTCAGCTGCAGGTCAATCAGTTCTTTTAGCTGCGCGGGCGCATGCAGGTGCATGTCGTGTTCGCGGCCCAGGAGGCCCATGCTGGTAATCAAGCCTATCAATCCAAAATAATGATCGCCGTGCAGGTGCGAAATAAATATATGGTTAATACGGCTCCGGCGGATGCGGTACTTGGCCATCTGCATTTGGGTGCCTTCGCCGCAGTCTACAAGAAACAACTGATCATCCAGCGTCACCACCTGGGCAGTAGGGTGGCGATCGAAGGCCGGTAAGGCAGAGTTATTTCCGAGAATGGTAACAGCCAGCATAAAGTTGTGGGGTGTAACGATCGATTAACAAAACTAAGAAAGCGCCTTAAATAACGACCTGCCGGTCCTAATATTTTTAGAACAGAACAAATTTTTAAAACGCGTGCAGGTCCTCATTACTATTATTATGTTATTCAGAAAGTAATGCCGGCGGCAGTTGTATCAAGATACGCATTTGGAACGAGCAATCACCCGGCATCCTTGCAGTTAGTGGAGGGAACTACCGGTGCGTGTTGCTAAAAATTATTTCCCAGCCCTGAGTAAAAATTAACCCATCAGGTACCAGAATCATCAATCGGGGTAACGGGGAAGATTAATCGAGCTGAAACTGCGGGTCGTCCGTATCCATTAGTTCGCGCTCTATTTCTTCCATTTGGATGATGTCTCCGGCCTCCGATTCGGTGGGCGTTGTGTTCATGAGTTCCAGCAAACCGGTTTCATCAAGATATTTCTCCAGCCCGGGGTCTAGACAGCATACAATAAATGAAGCATTTTGTTCATAAAACTGCTGTTGCATTTTTACAAGTGTTTCAGCAGCAGCATCCTCCATCTTTTTAATGTCCTTACAATTAAGGATTACATTTTTGACATTGTTTTCGAGATAGGAAACCAGATAATGCTCCAGTTCTGCTGTCATATTAGCAGCAATTGACGATTCCCCGATGGTAATGACATGGAATTTCTCTTTGGTATCTGTTTTGACATTCATAGTGCTACAAAATAGTTCTTACAATTTAAAGCTTGTTAAAAACGTTACAACCTGGAAATCTTGACACAAAAACCCGTACATGTGAATGAGGACTACTGAGGGGCTAATGGATTGACAAGCTGCAACAGGAATCAAAATTATTCGTTATTATTGTATCACCCACAAATCCTGGAAAACATGGACAACAATTTTTCAGCACAAGTAAAGGAAATTATTTCATACAGCAGGGAAGAAGCATTACGTCTTGGCAATGACTTCATAGGCACAGAGCACCTGCTGCTGGGTTTAATCCGTGAAGGAGACAACACAGCCATTCGCATTCTCAAAAGTTTTAATGTGGATTTGTATGAACTGCGCAAAGAAATCGAATTGGCGGTAAAAGACAAGACCGGAAAAAACATCGCTAATATTAACAGCCTGCCACTTACCAAACAGGCAGAGAAAGTAATACGTGTTACCGTACTGGAGGCAAAAGCGCTGAAGAGTACGACGGTAGAAACCGAGCACCTCATGCTTTCTATTCTCAAGAACAAAGAAAATATTGCTACACAAATTTTAAATCAATTTGACGTGGATTACGATTTATTCAGAAATGAACTTGGCGTATCTAAAGGCAATGACACACGCAGTGAGTATTCAGAAGAAGGTGATGATGAGTTTGATGAAGAAAAAAAATACGCACAGCAAAAATCAAAAGCTGCCGGTGCAGTCAAAAGCAAGACACCCGTATTGGATAATTTCGGCCGCGATATCACCCGTTTGGCAGAAAACGGCTCACTCGATCCTATTGTAGGAAGAGAAGAAGAGATTGAACGTGTATCGCAGATTTTATCAAGAAGAAAAAAGAATAACCCTATCCTTATCGGCGAACCCGGCGTGGGTAAAACAGCTATCGTGGAAGGCCTTGCGCTTAGGATAGTGCAGAGAAAAGTATCCAGGGTGCTGTTCGACAAAAGAGTCGTAAGCCTTGACCTCGCTGCATTGGTGGCTGGTACCAAATACCGCGGCCAGTTTGAAGAGCGGATGAAGGCCATCATGAATGAGCTGGAAAAAAACCGTGACGTCATCCTGTTCATTGATGAAATACACACCATTGTTGGTGCAGGTGGCGCAAGCGGTTCACTGGATGCCAGCAATATCTTCAAACCCGCCCTGGCACGGGGTGAATTGCAGTGTATCGGCGCTTCTACACTGGATGAATACAGAATGTACATTGAAAAAGATGGTGCATTAGACAGGCGTTTTCAAAAGGTAATGGTAGATCCGCCAAGCGTGGATGAAACCATCCAGATACTCACCAACATCCAGAGTAAGTATGAAGATTTTCATAATGTTACGTATTCTCCGGAAGCCATTGATGCCTGTGTTAAGCTAAGCGATCGTTATATGACCGACCGGTTGCTGCCAGACAAGGCTATTGACGTACTGGACGAAGTGGGGGCACGCGTACATTTGAAAAACATTAACGTTCCCCAGGATGTAGTAGACCTGGAGAAGAAAATTGAAGACGTAAAGAACGAAAAAAATAAGGTTGTAAAAAGTCAGAAGTTTGAAGAGGCCGCCTCATTGCGGGATACCGAAAAACGCCTGGCAGAAGAGTTGGAGAAAGCAAAGAATCAATGGGAAGAGGAAAGTAAACACAAACGTTATCCCATCGACGAAGACGCCATTGCCGAAGTTGTGAGTATGATGACCGGCATTCCTGTGAAACGCATGGTGCAGGCCGAAACGGACAAGCTGAAGAAGATGAATGAGGACATGAAGGGCATGGTGGTAGGACAGGATGAAGCAATTTCAAAAGTTGTGAAAGCCATTCAGCGGAACAGGGTAGGCTTGAAGGATCCTAAAAAACCTATAGGAACGTTTATTTTTCTGGGTCCCACCGGTGTGGGTAAAACGGAGCTGGCCAGGGCATTGTCAAGATATATGTTCGACAGTGAGGATTCGCTTATCCGGATCGACATGAGTGAGTACATGGAAAAATTTACGGTGAGCCGCCTTATTGGTGCGCCTCCGGGATATGTAGGGTATGAAGAAGGCGGGCAGCTAACTGAAAAAGTAAGACGTAAGCCATACAGCGTTATTCTGCTGGATGAAATTGAAAAAGCACATCCGGATATCTACAATATTTTGTTGCAGGTATTGGATGATGGCCAGTTAACCGATGGTTTGGGACGTAAGATTGATTTCAAGAACACCCTTATCATCATGACTTCAAATATTGGTGTTCGGCAGTTGAAAGATTTTGGCGAAGGCGTTGGTTTTGCAACCGCTTCACGTGTACAGAACGCGGAAGAAAACAACAAAGCCGTTATTGAGAAAGCGCTGAAACGTACTTTTTCACCTGAATTTTTGAACAGGATAGATGATGTAGTGGTATTCAATTCACTCGATAAAGATAACATCTTCCAGATTATCGATATCCTGATGAAGGGTGTATTGAAACGGTTAGCGATACTGGGCTTTAGCCTGGAACTCACCGAAGAAGCCAAGGCATTTATTGCAGACAAAGGGTATGATTCGCAATTTGGCGCAAGGCCTTTGCACCGTGCCATCCAGAAATACCTGGAAGATCCGTTGGCAGAAGAGATTTTGAATATGAGTATTAAAAACGGTGATGTACTGGTTGCTGAACTGGATAAAGAAAACTCAAAAATCAAATTTTCGCTGAAAGAAAAAGAAATAGTACAATCAGAAGTCTGATGAATAATTAAGTTAATGAAATTTGAATGCCGGTACATTGTGCCGGCATTTTTTTTACCAGGGAGCCGTCCATTCGTAGTATATTCATCAAGTTTGCAGCAATGTATCCCAACTTAATTCGGGTAAAATGGATACTGGTTCGCTGATTATCCGATAATAGGGTGCCGGGCCGATGATTGGCAGATTAATTGAGAAGGCCTGGCATGATGGGTCGGCGATTGCCAGATTCCGATCTTTCCCGCTATTGAAAACATCCTGTCCTTTGGTGTTTTCACCAACAAATTGCATTTTTGCTGAAACATTTCCTGTTTCATGTCAGCACAGAAAAAAATTATTATTACAATAGACGGATGGTCGTCCTGCGGAAAGAGCACACTGGCAAAACAATTGTCGAAAGAATTGGGCTACACTTATATCGACAGCGGCGCTATGTACCGCGCCATCACGTTGTTTTTTCTCCGTAACCATATTGACTGGACAAAACGGCAGCAGGTGGATGAAGCACTGAACAATATTTTGCTGGCATTCCGGTCCAACCATAAGAGTGGCCAAACTGAAATATATTTAAACGGAGAAAATGTGGAGTATGTGATCCGGGACCTGGTAATAGCAGAAAAAGTGAGTGATGTGGCTAGCATCAAGGAAGTGCGTGATTTTGCAGTAGCGCAGCAGCAACTGATGGGCAAAGACAAAGCAATCGTGATGGATGGAAGGGACATTGGCACCGTGGTCTTTCCTTTTGCGGAACTGAAAATTTTTATGACTGCAGACAATGCCATTCGGGTCGCCCGCCGCTTCAGAGAACTGTATGAAAAAAATCCCAACGTTACTTTTGAAGAAGTGAAAACAAATCTTGAAACGCGGGACTATATTGATTCTCACCGCCAGGTGAGCCCACTCCGCAAGGCAGACGATGCCATTGAACTGGATAATTCAAACATTGGTATTAAAGAACAACTGGAATTGGTAAAGGGCTGGGTAAAGAATAAACTACAGTAGTGGTTGAATATAATTGCAGATTATTAACAACAATGGCTGCCGGGACGCGGGCAGCCATTGTTGTTTTGTCAAAAAAAAATTATCTTAAAAAAAGCATTTCCCTGTATTTAGGCAACAACCAGGTTTCATCATCTACCAGTATTTCAAGTTTGTCAACATGGTAACGGATCGGATCGAAGAAAGGCTCTTTGATCTGGCTTTCATACGCAATAGCCCTCGTACGGATATTATCCATTGCATTGACAACTTTCCGGGTTTCAATCATTTTTTCTACCAGCTCACTGATGCGGCTGATGTGTTCAGCAATTTTTTCCAGTATCTGTTTTTGATTGGCGTAGCTGCTTTCTTTCAGCCCAACTTCTTTGAGGCCTTTAATATTTTCTATTAATATATTCTGGTATTTAATGGCGGCGGGCAGAATATGACTGGTGCACAGTTCACCCATGATCCGGGCTTCAATCTGCACCTTTTTTATATAATTTTCCAGTTCTATTTCATGGCGGGCTTCCACCTCTACCTGGCTCAGCACATTATTGTTTTCAAACAACTGGATGGCTTTATCAGTAATCAACGCATCGAGCGCCAGGGGTGTGGTACGGATATTGGCCAGGCCGCGTTTGTGTGCTTCTTTCTGCCATTCTTCACTGTAGCCATCGCCTTCAAACAATACTTTTTCGCTGCTTACAATGTACTCACGGATTACATGCATAATGGCGATTTCTTTTTTCTCGCCTTTTTCAATTAGCCTGTCAACGTCTTCCTTAAAATTCTTTAATGTCTGTGCCATGATACAGTTGAGCACGGTCATGGAAGTGGCACAATTGGCAGATGAGCCTACTGCGCGGAACTCAAACTTATTGCCCGTAAATGCAAACGGCGATGTACGGTTGCGGTCGGTATTGTCCAGCAACAATTCTGGTATGCTGCGGTGCAGATCCAGTTTTAAAATGGCTTCGTCCTGTTCGTCAAATTTATCGCCCACCCGTTCCTTTACATCCTGCAGTACTTTGCTCAGGTATTGCCCGATGAATACCGAAATGATGGCAGGCGGCGCTTCATTGGCGCCGAGGCGGTGGTCGTTGCCGGCCGAGGCAATAGACGCTCTTAGAATATCGGCGTAATCGTGCACCGCTTTAATGCTGTTTACAAAAAAAGTAAGGAACATCAAATTGGTCTTAGGCGTTTTACCCGGTGCCAGCAGGTTAACGCCGGTATCCGTGGCCATGCTCCAATTGTTGTGTTTGCCGCTGCCATTGATGCCGGCAAATGGTTTTTCATGAAACAATACCCGCAGTTTATGACGACGTGCTACGCGATCCATGATATCCATTAGCAGAATATTGTGATCTACCGCTACACTTACTTCTTCAAAAATGGGTGCACATTCAAACTGCGCTGGTGCCACCTCGTTATGACGGGTACGGAGAGGTATGCCTAATTTATATGATTCATTCTCAAAGTCCCGCATAAAAGCATATACCCGCTCCGGGATAGACCCAAAATAGTGATCGTCCAGTTGTTGTCCTTTCGCGGAAGCATGACCGAATACGGTTCTGCCACTCACTACCAGGTCGGGCCGGGCATTTACAAATGCTTCATCAATTACAAAATATTCCTGTTCCCATCCCAGCGTAGCGCTCACCTTGGTAACGTTTTTATCGAAATAATTCGCTACTTCCACGGCGGCTTTATTCAATGCTTCCAGCGATTTAAGGAGTGGCGCTTTATTGTCAAGGCTTTCACCTGTATACGAAACAAAAATCGTTGGGATACACAGTGTTTTACCGTTGCCTATTTCTACAATAAAGGCAGGGGAGGAAGGATCCCAGGCTGTATATCCGCGTGCTTCGAAGGTTGCCCTGATGCCACCACTTGGAAATGAGGAGGCATCGGGTTCCTGCTGTATCAGGGCAGCACTGTCAAATTCTTCAATGGGTGTACCATCTGCCTTGATAGTAAAAAAAGAATCATGTTTTTCTGCAGTAGCACCAGTGAGCGGTTGAAACCAGTGTGTAAAATGAGTTACACCGCGCCCCTCGGCCCATTGTCTTACGCCGGAGGCAATCTGGTTGGCCACGCTACGGTCAATTTTTTTACCACCTTTACTTGAATTTACCAGGCTTTTATATGCTTCGTCACTCAGGTATTCCCGCGCAGTCTTTAGCGTAAAAACATTCTGGCTGAAAATAGCCGTTACTTTAGCCGAAGCTTCAACGTTCGTGATCTGGGAGTTGTGACTGATGTTGTTGAGTGCCGTGAATCTTAATGACATGATAAATTCTTTTAGAGTAATAAGATGTTCAAAATAAGAACATTTGGAGATATTCCTTTTTTTATTTTACTGGTTCTTCATTGCAATGGCCTATTTGCGCTGCAGGTTTAAGATACGTTACTTATGTAAAAAAATCCCCCGGTAATACGGAGGATTTATAGAGAAATGATCTAGGTAAAAACTGTTTGATTTATAACTTGGCAGACTTCACGGTTGCAATAATCCTTGCAGCAACTTTATATGGATCTGCAGCGGAATTCGGACGACGATCTTCCAGGTAACCTTTCCATCCTTTGGCTGGTACAACAACCGGTATACGGATAGAAGCGCCACGATCTGATACACCATAACTAAAATCCAGGATGCTGGCAGTCTCGTGTTTACCAGTGAGGCGAAGGTGGTTATCTGCACCATATACATCGATATGTTCTTTAACAAAAGGGCGGAACGATTCGCATATCTTGTCGAATATTTCTTTGCTTCCCGCTGTTCTCAATGTGGTATTAGAGAAGTTAGCATGCATACCGGATCCGTTCCAGTCGAGGTTACCCAATGGTTTACAATGCCAGTTGATTGAAACACCATATTTTTCGCCAATTCTCTCAAGGAAATAACGGGCCAGCCATATCTGGTCGCCGGCATCTTTTGCTCCTTTGGAAAAAATCTGGAATTCCCACTGGCCGGCTGCTACCTCTGCATTAATACCTTCTACATTAAGACCAGCTTCGAGGCAAACGTCCAGGTGTTCTTCAATAATATTTCTGCCGAAGGCATTTTGGGCACCTACTGAACAGTAGTACGGACCTTGAGGCGCAGGATAACCGGCTGCTGGAAAGCCAAGGGGTTTATTTGTTTTTATATCCCAAAGAAAATATTCCTGCTCAAAACCAAACCAGAAATCATTGTCGTCATCGGCAATGGTTGCACGTCCGTTGCTCACGTGTGCCGTGCCATCGGAATTTAAAACTTCACACATTACCAGGTAGGCATCTTTGCGTTGGGGATCTTTAACGATATAAACAGGTTTCAGCAAACAATCTGAAGAACCACCGAGCGCTTGTTCTGTTGACGAGCCATCAAAAGTCCACTGGTCGCAATCGGCGAGTTTGCCGCTGAAGTTTTTTTGAATTTTCGTTTTGCTACGTAAGCTTTGCGTGGGTTTGTAACCATCAAGCCAGATGTACTCAAGTTTGGATGCAGACATAATTTTTAGCAGTTTTTAAATATTAAAAAAGTTATTAATATATAGCTTTACGTTAAAGGATTGGACTATTTGCCACGAATGTAACAATCAAATCACTAAATGAAAGCGATTTTGTCAACATTTTATGCAAAAGTCACAAAATTTCGAAAAATGTAACAATTAAGTTCATTCGTCACATATTAATAAAAAATAGTTATGATCCACATCGTTTTTGTAACTCGCTGAATCAGAGGGGTTATCAATCGCTCACTAAATGATTAAAAAAAAATGCGCAGCTCAATTGATTAGATCGCACCTGCCGATTTTCTAACGTGCAATAACCAACGCTTAACAAAAAACCAGTCCGCGAATACGACCCAGGAAAGGAAAGATATTGCTTAAACACAGCATCGCTGTATTACTTTTGCTGGCTTGCATTTTACCCATTTAATTTTTGTTATGGATTATTCAAATATTATAAGGAAAGCGTGGGAAGAATATGACGCTACCAAAATAATACATAAGATAGTAGACATCAGCCCCATGGTATCTACTAATTACGTGTACCGGATTACGTTTGTTGACGAAGACATTATTATAGCAAAGCTTTCGTTTTTTGGCAAATACGAATACTTCAAAGAAGATCACCGGATTATTCATACACTGTCCAATAACCTGCTATATCCCTATGAGAATTTCCTCGCCAAATCATTGCTGCGTAATAACCGCGTTTACATGTACCGTCATAAAGACGCAAAAACTGATATATGGGTAGTGTTTTACAATCCAGTACGTGTAATGCAACGTATGCCCCGGCGCCTGGACGACAACCATATCCGCAAGTTCGGGCAGCAGACCGGCAAATTTCACAAGTCCTGTTCACGTCTTAGAAACGTATTGCCAAAGTCGATAAAGACATTGCGCACAGACATCAATGCCCTGCTGGAAATCCTGGACAAGGACAAAAAAAAATTCACACCGGAACAGGCCCTCTACCTTCGGCACCATTGCGAATTATTTATAAAAAACAGGCTGAAATGCAATGTGAGTTCTTTTGAAATTATACCAGTCTTCATCGACTGGAACATTGGTAATTTTTCCGTCACCCAGAAGCTGGAACTCTATTCCCGTTGGGATTACGATTGGTTCCGGATGAGTTACCGCATGCTTGATTTTTACTTTTTCAGCAGGGTGGTGTCCGACGCGGGCGATAGAACTGCTTTCAGCTATCTGATCAATACCATGATGGAAGATCGTTTCATCATGTTTTTGCAGGAATATCATAAAGTGAATCCGCTCACCGCCAATGAACTGAGATTTTTGAAGGAAGCATACCGGTTTTTTATTTTAAATTACGTGATTAAGAACGGAAGTTATTTTTTCAGTGAACAATATGCTTCCAAATTGCAGGCAGAAGCGTTTGAGATATACCTGCCTTCTATTGATACCGATTTTGACGCTGAAAAGCTGATACAGGCGCTGAAAATAAAAGACGTGTAACGAACCCGGTAAACAACCAGCTATCATGACCCAGACATCGGATTTCAAAACCATACTCGACCAGTATAAAATTGTTTTTTTTGACGCATTTGGTGTGCTAAAAAATTACCACGGCCTGGTGCCGGGCATCGAAAAAACATTCGCGTATATTGAAGCGCAGCAGAAAGAATATTATATTGTTACCAATGACGCATCCCGCAGTCCGCAGCAACTCGCAGAATCATACCACAAACTTGGTCTCCACGCCATTTCGCCGGATCGTATTATCTCTTCCGGAATGCTCGCTAAAGAATACCTGGATCTCAAAGTAAACAATGGTATTGTTGCTTACCTCGGCACCAATAATTCTGCGCATTACATAGACAGCTCCGGTCTGCATACTTTGCCTGTAAGCGCTATCAATTACGCCAACCTGGACCAGGTAAACGCCGTGGTATTACTGGATGACGAAGGCTTTAACTGGTTTGATGATCTCAACAAAACAATTAATATCCTGCGCAAACGTACCATACCCGCCATTGTGGCCAACACAGACAACACCTACCCGTTGTCCGGTAACAATGAAGTGGCCATCGCCATTGGTGGAATCGCCTCCATGATAGAGAGCATTGTTGGTAAAAGATTTATACGTTTCGGCAAGCCCGATTCGCAGCTTTTTATGTTTGCGTATGATCTTATCCGTTGGCGGCTGGATATTACCAAACGGGATATCCTGATGGTGGGCGATACCCTGCATACAGATATCATTGGTGGTAACAAATTTGGACTGGACACGGTGCTGGTACTCAGCGGAAATACGCTGCCGGATGATGCCGAAATACGCATACGCTCCACCGGCATAGTACCTACTTATATTTGCCGCGATGCGGTAATCGACTGAGCAGACCGCAAATAAAGGCCCGGAGGTACCGCAATTATGCATGCGCCAATCAAAAGCAATTCAGGAATAATTTTGTAGCGTACAATAGCGCCCGGAAACGGCACAATGTAACCAACAATAATATAATTGTACAGGCAGGCCATCACCAATACCCATACCAGGGTAGTGTCTGCATTAACTTTTTTGTATTTCCGATACATCAGCACGGTTACCGTCACCAAAACCAATATGGCCAGGGTTTCCACTGCCGCAAACCACTGCAGCAATCCCCTGGCTTCCCAAATGAAAGGGCGCACAAATGTGTTTACCAGTGCTTCCGGCAATACCCTTACAAAACTGAGTGGTTGCGGCTCCAGCGCCGTTAGATGGAAACGGGTATTCCCTTTTAACAACAGAAAATCGTGCTGCCGCGCAGCAATTACAGACAATATATTATAACGCGGCTGCAGTAAGCCGCTGCCGCAGACGGCCACTAAACAAATGACAAAAGTACCCGCGAACACTTTTGCGGGTCGCATTTTAAAAAAAACGACCACTGCCCAGGCCATAAGCGGCGGCACCAGTGCAAGCGCAAAGCCGTTTCTTAATACCATCGCCATTGTAAAACATATGATGCAGGTGATCAGGGAGATAATTTTTTTATTGCCCAGCCACTTGTAAAATTGATACAATAAAACAGCGGTATATAAAAGCAGCAAACCTTCTGCCCGTATGCCACTCAGCCAAAACATAGAAGGCGGAAATAAGAATAACACCGCAGCGGCGAGCCGCCTGTGGGCCGGATCAAACTGTGTTGCCAGCAATTTATATAAAAAATACACGCCCCAAAAAGTCAGGAAATTGAAGAACACAACATTTAAATAATAGTTCCCCCGGCTTACAAGGTTAAAAAATGCGAGTGTTTTTGTAATAATGGCGTATTCCAGGTTTTCCAGGTAGCTGGCAGGCTGAAAATTAAAATTGTTACCAAGCACCGGGCTTTCGTTTAAAAAATCCGCAAAAAATGCAGCAGGCGTGTGCAGCAACCGCTGGTACTGCAGCAGCCCATCCTGGTGCAGGGCCCAGGTGTCGTCACCATGATAGTATTGTTTAAAAAGATAGCCGTATACCGCACCCGCAATTATTTTACAGCCAAAGAAAACCAGTACCTGGAAGGAAGACAACGAAATCTTTTTATTCCGGATAATCATATATATTAACCCGCTTAGAAACAACCAACAAAGTATGATACTGAAAACTGCAGGCATGAAGTTGCTTAAACTGAAGAATTAAAGTTAAATGCGTAAAATTAAGTTTCTTTACTGTATTAATTGATCCGGGATGTGTGCCTGAACAAATATTTCAATAGTTTAGCCAGCTTTCTTACCCGTTATTAAATTGTAATAATCCTGAAATGTTCAGAATTTGTTTCGTTTCCAACAGTGCATGGTCAATATACAATTTCCGGATTGATGTGATTCGCTATTTTATCAGCAAGGGGTACGAAGTGCTTGTATTTGCGGCGGATGATGAATATACGCCCCTGTTGCAGCAGGAGGGGTGCATCTTTATACCCGTTAATTTTAATAACCGAACGGAAAACCCGTTTAGCGATTACGCGCTCTACCGCTGCCTCAAAAAGCTATACAAAATACACCGGCCAAATGTGGTATTTCACTATGTGATCAAACCCAATATTTATGGATCACTGGCAGCTGCAACCCAGGGTATTCCTTCCGTAGCAGTGATTACCGGCATGGGTTATGGATTCTCCAAACGAAACTGGTTGTATTTGTTGATCAAATTTCTTTACACCCACGCGCTGAAAAAAACCACCGAAATCTGGTTCCTTAACAACGACGACGCCAAGTTTTTTATTGAGCAGCATATTGTAAAGGTTGAAAAGACCCGGGTACTCCATGGTGAAGGCATTAACCTCACCCATTTCCTGCCTGCAGCCGATTTGTCCGGCCGGCAAAAATTCCGGTTCCTGATGAGTACACGCCTGCTAAAAAGCAAAGGGGTGGCCATTTATGCAGATGCTGCGCGCATCCTCAAGAAAAAAAATTACGATGTAGATTTTGAACTGATAGGTTTTTATGAAAAGTACCATCCCGATTCTATTCATCACGAAGACATGGACCGGTGGCAAAAAGAAGGCCTTATACAGTACCGTGGTTTTGCCGGCGATGTACGCGGGTTTTTATCGGCCGCAGACTGTTTCATTTTTCCCTCTTTTTACAACGAAGGCGTACCCCGTTGCCTGATGGAAGCTGCCAGTATGGAGTTGCCCGTGATTACCTCTAATAACAGGGGATGCAAAGAGGTGGTTACTGATAATGTGACCGGCTACCTCTGCAATATGAATAACCCGTTTGACCTGGCAGATAAAATGGAGAAAATGCTGCAGCTGCCCGCGGAGGAGCGGAAAGCAATGGGCAAAAAGGGACGGCAGCTGGTGGCAAAAAATTTCAATGTCGATAAAATCATAACAGAGTACCAGCAGGCGATTGACCGAATCCAGGATCGGCGGCAGGAAACCTAGTCTGCAGAAATTGCAGTACCCCCGATCGCTCAATCTGCTGGTCCCACGTCCAGTTGCTGAGATCAGGAAAGGAGTAATTGAAATTGCTGACGGCTTCCCAGTTAAAGTTGCCGAAGGAGGGTTCAAGAAAAAAATAATCCCCCCCGTTTGCTGCTCTGAATTCAGTTATCCATTGGTAGCTGGTGGAAATAATGGGTATTTTGCCAGCTGCATATTCCAGTAGTTTGGTGGAAGTCTGGCGGTTAAAAGGCGCAATGTCCGGGATATAATTAAGGGCATACCTTGCAGTCTGGAGTTCATCCATCACCGCATCGTGGCTAAGCGGTCCTTTGAAAACAATGTTTCGATAATTTTTGAACCGTTGCGCCAATTTGCTATAATGCTGGCTGATGATCAGGATGCTTTTGTCCTTCCAGGCATCTTTGGTAAACTGCCCCAATAAGGCATCCATTTGCCGTTGCGCACCAACATCGCCAATATAAATAAAATCAACGGTTTTTTTGCGCAGCGGAAATGGCGTTACAAGCAAATTTTGCGGAATGCCCATGTCCCTAAAACCGAATGGAACGCCGTCATTAAAACCCATCCTTTCCGCCACAAACTTATTCAGGAAAATTCGGAAGTCGGGCGTGGTATTGATTTTGTGTTTGATATAATCTTTTAACCTGGCGGCAGGCGGGGTACTCAGGGAAGTATATTCGTGGATGCGGACAACAGCTTTTTTGGGTTTCGAATGGTCCATCCCTAAAAAAAACCACTCTACATCGCAATTAATATTTTTTAATTTGCCGGGTGTTGTTACTACACAGGCAATATTCCGTGCAGAAAAATATTTTATATAAGCGCTCACTTCGGGCATGAATGACCGGCCGCTATGAACAAAAGCTATCAACATTGTTTTCCGTTAAATAAGGATAAATTTATCATTAAAATTAGGTTCACGGACTTACTTTTGCGTTGCAATTTTTTTTATGGAAATAACAGCGTCAACAGCAGCACAGCTGCGGCTCACGGCAGAAGAATTTGATCTCATTAAGGAAAGATTGGGCAGAACCCCCAATTTCACTGAATTGTGTTGCTTCTCAGCTATGTGGAGTGAACATTGCAGCTACAAGAATTCTATAAAATGGTTGAAAACGCTTCCCCGCGATGGAAAGAATATGCTGGTGAAAGCGGGGGAAGAAAATGCCGGGCTGATGGATATTGGTGACGGCTACGGGGTGGTTTTTAAGATTGAATCGCACAACCATCCTTCCGCAATTGAACCTTTCCAGGGTGCAGCTACCGGCGTTGGCGGTATACACAGGGATATTTTTACCATGGGTGCAAGGCCGGTTGCTGCACTGAACTCACTGCGGTTTGGCAGTATAAATGAAATAAAAACACAACATCTTTTAAGTGGTATCGTACATGGCATTGGTCATTACGGCAACTGTTTTGGCGTGCCAACCGTAGGCGGAGAAATTTATTTTGAACCTTGTTACCATACTAACCCGCTGGTGAATGCCATGAGTGTGGGGGTGCTTAAGAACGGAGAAACCGTATCGGCAACCGCCAAAGGCGCAGGCAACCCTGTTTTCTTTGTTGGCAGTGCTACCGGCAAAGATGGAATCGGCGGCGCCTCTTTTGCGTCCGCAGACATCACGGCGGAGAGTGCGGAAGAACTGCCCGCGGTACAGGTGGGCGACCCTTTCCAGGAAAAAAAATTACTGGAAGCCTGCCTGGAAGTCATCCAGACCGGTGCAGTGGTGGGCATGCAGGACATGGGCGCTGCCGGAATTATCTGTTCCACCTCGGAAATGAGTGCAAAAGGAGAGTCGGGCATGCGGATCGACCTGGATAAAGTTCCTACCCGGCAAAAAAACATGAAGGCGTGGGAATTGCTGCTGAGTGAAAGCCAGGAAAGAATGCTGATGGTAGTTGAAAAAGGAAAAGAAGCGGCCGTTATCAGCGTATTCGAGAAATGGGACTTACCCTGTTCGGCCATTGGCGAAGTAACGGACGATGGCATCCTGAATTTTTACATGCATGGCACCCTGGAAGCATCTTTGCCCGCTTATGAATTGGTACTCGGCGGCGGTGCGCCACAATATACCCGCGAAATTAAAGAGCCTGCCTACCTGCAAAAAATAAAAGCGTTTGACCCAGCGGGTATTGAAGTGCCGGATGACTTGAAAGCGGTTGCAGCGCAAATTGTAGCAATACCCAATATCGCGTCCAAGAAATTCATTTATACGCAGTACGACAGCATGGTCGGCGCAGGCAATGCCTCCACCAACGCGCCCAGTGATGCTGCGATAGTAGTAGCAAAACCTACAACCAAAGGATTGGCATTGACCACCGATTGCAACAGCCGTTATGTGTTTGCGGATCCGTACAAAGGTGCGATGATTGCAGTGGCGGAAGCAGCAAGAAATATTGTATGCAGTGGCGGGCAGCCCCTCGGCGTTACCAATTGCCTGAACTTCGGAAATCCATATGATCCGGAAGTGTATTACCAGTTTGTGCATGCGCTGAAAGGGATGGGCGAAGCCTGCATTAAATTCGATACGCCGGTGACGGGTGGTAATGTGAGTTTTTACAACCAGGGCCCGGATGGCGCGGTTTACCCTACCCCAACAATTGGTATGGTAGGCCTGCTGGACAATGTCAATGAAAAAATGACACTTGATTTCAAAGATGCAGGCGACCTCATCTTTTTAATTGGTGCTGGTAGTAACGATATTAATTCGTCTGAATACCTGCATAAGATACACGGCGTAGAGTACAGTCCGGCGCCTGAATTTGATTTGGATACGGAATTTGCCCTGCAACAGACGGTAGCGGCGCTCATTAAAAATAAGGTCGTTAAATCTGCGCATGATGTGAGTGAAGGCGGTTTGTTTATCACGCTGCTGGAATCCTGCTTTAACCGGGACTTGGGAATGGATGTGGTGGCGGCCGATTTCAACATTCGCAAGGATGCTTACTGGTTTGGAGAAAGCCAGAGCAGGGTAGTGGTAACCGTTAGTGCGTCGGAATTACCGGCCTTCAAAAAAATAATTGGCGGCCAGGTGTTTGAGGAACTCGGTTTTGTAACTGCCGGATCGGTGGAAGTAGATGGAATGGATTGGGGAAACATCGGCACGTGGAAAGACAGTTATGATAATGCCATTGGAAATATTTTAACGGCGGTGCAGGCAGACGATGCAGTAACATCGCTGTAGCAAAAAATGGCGAAGCGGGTAGTGATTGTGCTACCAGTCATATACTTTACCTGATAAGCAATGCAAAAGAATGCTACTATAGTGGTTACGGGTGCTGCCGGATTTATCGGCAGCTGCCTGGTAGGTTTTCTGAACGCAGCGGGATTTACCAACCTTGTGCTGGTGGATGATTTTTCGCGCCAGGATAAGGTGCCCAACCTGGCAGGCAAACAATTTACACTGCAGGTGGAACGGGAGATTTTTTTTGACTGGTTAAAAACCCAACAGCCGGCAATTGATTTCATCTTTCATATTGGAGCAAGAACAGATACTACCGAATTCGACTATGCAGTGCACCAGCACCTGAACGTTGACTACTCGCAGAAAATTTGGCAATATTGCACCGCCAATAAAGTGCCGCTGGTGTATGCTTCGTCGGCTGCTACCTATGGAAGCGGTGCTGCCGGTTATTCGGATGATCACATCCTTCCCTTTAGCTTACACCCACTCAATCCATACGGTGTATCCAAGAACGAATTCGACAAATGGGCCTTGCTGCAAACCGATCAGCCACCCGCATGGTATGGCTTAAAGTTTTTTAACGTCTATGGCCCGAACGAATACCATAAGGGCCGTATGGCAAGTGTGATATGGCATTCTTTCAACCAGGTACAGAATGATGGACTAGTTAAATTATTTAAATCGCACCGGCCCGATTTCAAAGATGGCCAGCAACTGCGTGATTTTGTTTACGTAAAAGATGTGCTGAATGTTTGTTATTGGCTGATGGAAAATATGCCGGCGCCGGGTATCTACAACCTGGGAACCGGCAAAGCCCGCTCCTTTGAAGATTTGGTAAAAGCCACTTTTGCGGCACTTGACAGAAGCCCTGTAATCAGTTTTATAGACATGCCGGCAGACATCCGTGACAAGTACCAGTATTTTACGGAAGCACCGATGCAAAAATTAGCGGATGCGGGATATCAATTTCCCTTTTATTCATTAGAGCAGGGCGTAGCCGACTATGTACGGAACTACCTCGTTACTCAAAAGTACTATTGATACAACTGCGGACGGCGGGGACCGTGTTTTAGGATAGTGAATGCAAGCGCGTTCCTCACGTTGTTTTACCGTATGCATATCCGCATGATTAACTGTATTTTTGCAGGGTTTCAAAAAAACAATTATGAATAAAAAAATTGCTATCATCGGTGGCGGTAACCTTGGTACCGCTATCGCTGAAGGCCTGATCCAGAGCGGGTTTATTTTGCCCAAGCACATTATCATCACCAAACGAAATATTTCCACATTGCACCACCTCGAAAGAAAGGGTGTGCTGGTAAGCGATAACAATGAAGAGGCGGTTCGCGTTGCAGACCTGGTTATACTGGCTGTAAAACCTTTCCAGGTAGAGGAAATACTGTCCCGGTTGAAATCCTCGCTGGATACCGCACGGCACATTATTATATCCGTCATTACGGGCGTAAGTATCCAGGACATTCTTAAAATAGTAGATAAAAAAATGCCGGTGGTACGGGCGATGCCCAACACCGCGATTGCTATCCAGGAGAGTATGACTTGCATCAGTCACCGCGATGTTGAAAAAGACGATATTGATTATATCATGGAACTGTTCACACAATTGGGAAAAGTGGCGTCCATTGAAGAAAAATTAATGGATGCAGCCACGGTACTGGGCGCTTGCGGTACGGCCTACGCCATGCGTTATATCAGGGCAAATATTCAGGGCGGTATAGAAATTGGGTTTGATGCTGCTACCGCCAACCTGATAGCTGCGCAAACGGTAAAAGGGGCCGCAGATTTGTTGCTTAAAAAGGGCACACACCCCGAACAGGAAATAGACAAGGTGACCACCCCAAAAGGATGCACCATCGCCGGCCTCAATGAAATGGAACACCAGGGTTTCAGCTCATCCCTTATCAAAGGTATTATGACCAGTTACCTTAAGATTGCGAAAGACTAAGTTTTTGCAGTTGATTACCCAACCTTTGCCGAATGCCTGCCGTAATCTAACCTGCATTTATAAGTGTAAACCGCTGAAAAGCACGTAGATATTTCTAAAAATTAGCCCAAAGCTTTATTTAACCCTAGGTGTAAAAAGCAGCCTTTAACGACGGTTTTGGTCAATCATATTTGAACCGGTGAAATAAAACCCTTTATTTTGCGTTTTGCAACGATTGATCCAAACCCAAAAAAACGAGAACGGAAACAAATTATCACTGTGTATGAAAAGAAATATTAGCGTGTTTGTGTTGACTTTGGAAATTGCAGTGATTGTAGTTTTGCATGCGGTTAAGATGGGCCAGGCCCCGGTTTCGGGGAGGGAATTTACTAAAAATCAGTATATTATAAAATCAAAAATTTCAACTCCTGTAGCAAAGGCTTACCCGGCGCTGCTGAGCATAAAATAAATTACACACACTAAAAGGAAGCAATAGGCATTCAGATTTATCTGGTGCCTATTGTCTTTTTAGGGGCGGCAACGGCTAGTTGTCCACACCTTATCCATGCCATTCGTATTGCCATAAATCATTGTATCTTTACACGACCCCGCTGAACTTTTTCGCAGTTCTACAAAGGTCACATACCAGACACGGGTTTCATTTAATTACATTTTCGGTTAATTATTGCCATACACCGGCTAAGTGCTGTTTTTGAATTAGCGGTGGTTCGTTTCCCGTCCTGCATCCAATTGCAATTAATTTATTGATATATAACTAACCATTTTATGGCCAAATTCATTTTTGTTACCGGTGGAGTAACGTCGTCATTAGGTAAGGGAATCATTGCGGCTTCGCTGGCGAAACTGTTGCAAGCCAGGGGACTTCGCGTTACCATCCAGAAATTCGATCCCTATATTAATGTAGACCCGGGAACATTGAATCCGTATGAACATGGTGAATGTTATGTTACGGATGATGGCGCTGAAACAGATCTTGATCTGGGTCACTATGAGCGCTTCTTAAATATTCCTACTTCGCAGGCGAACAATGTAACTACCGGGAAAATTTATCAGACAGTTATTAATAAAGAACGTGAAGGTGCCTACCTGGGCAGAACGGTGCAGGTGGTACCTCATATAACAGATGAAATAAAAAGAAGGATGTTGTTGCTGGGCAACGATAATAAATTTGATGTGGTGATCACCGAAATAGGTGGCACTGTTGGCGATATAGAAAGCCTGCCGTTTGTAGAGGCGGTTCGCCAGCTGCAATGGGAATTGCCGGAAGAAGACACTGTAGTGGTGCATCTCACGCTCATTCCTTATTTGAAAGCGGCAAAAGAATTAAAGACAAAACCTACCCAGCACAGCGTAAGAATGCTGAGCCAGGAAGGCGTTCACCCGGATATCATTGCCTGCAGAACCGAAGAAGCGTTGTCCCCTGAAATACGCAGGAAAATTGCCTTGTTCTGCAATGTAAAACCTGAAGCCGTGATTGAGGCAGCAGATGCCGCTACCATTTACGAGGTGCCACTTGCCATGATGAGGGAAAAACTTGATTTAATCTGTTTGCGGAAGATGAATATCACCGGGTACAAAGAACCGGAATTGTCCAAATGGAAAGTTTTCCTAGACAAACTAAAATATCCCAAAAGCAAGGTGACTATCGGGCTAATAGGAAAATACATTGAATTGCAGGATGCCTACAAATCGATACTGGAGTCATTTGTCCATGCAGGTGCCATTAACGAATGCAAAGTGCAGGTGGTGAATGTACACAGCGAATTTATTTCAGATGAGAACGTAGCAGAAAAACTAGGCAACCTCGACGGGCTGCTGGTGGCGCCTGGTTTTGGCTTGCGCGGAATAGAAGGTAAGATCATTGCGGTTAAATATGCAAGGGAGAAAGGATTGCCATTTTTTGGTATCTGCCTCGGCATGCAAATGGCAGTAATTGAATTTGCACGAAACGTACTGCACATTAAAGATGCCCATTCCACAGAAATGAATCCCGATACCACCAACCCGGTCATTGACCTGATGGATGGACAGAAAACGATTACCGCGAAGGGCGGTACCATGCGCCTCGGCGCTTATCCGTGCAGTATCCTTGATGGCACACTCGCCAGCCGTATTTATGACACTTCAACCATCAGCGAACGTCATCGGCATCGCTGGGAATTCAACAATGCCTACCTTGAGCAGTTTGAAACCGCAGGCATGATTGCCAGTGGCCGGAACCCGGAAAGCAACCTTGTTGAAATTGTTGAATTAACCAATCATCCTTTCTTTATTGGTGTACAATATCACCCCGAATTAAAAAGCACGGTGGAGGCACCGCACCCCGTCTTTGTCCATTTTATACAGGCATCAAAAGAGTTCGCTGAAAGAAAAGAATCGCTCAAATTGCCTTCGCTGCAAAAGGAGCTGATCCTACCGTAAGCGCGCATACGGCGTGAACATTCTCTAACTGACTTTTAATAAGGCGTTTAAGCCTTTATGCAGGTGAATCTTGTACGCTGGCGCCGGTATTTATCTGGCGCCGGCAAACAGTTGCCTTCCATCCTTCTGCGATATCCATTCCGTGGGTTACTCCTGCAAACCCCTATCTTTGCAGCCTCAAAAAAAATAATTCCTCATGCAAAGCATGGATAGAAATACAGTGATCGGTTTTGTGTTGCTGGCGCTTTTATTGTTCGCTTATATGTTTATCTCTACCAAGAACAGCAGGGAACTGGAGGTACAGAAAAAGCATTATGACGATTCAGTTGCCATTGTGCGGGCGCAAACACAGGTGATAGCGGCAAAAAAAGACAGTATTAAAACAGTAGCCGTACATGATACAGCAGTTACCGGTTTATTCAACGGTGCAGAGAAAACCCTGGCTGTTGAAAACGAAGTATTGAAAATTGTTTTTACGAGCAAAGGCGGACAGGCCAAGTCTGTCCGTTTGAAAAAATATAAATCTGTTGACAGCAGTTTTGTAGAACTGGAAAACGATGCAACCGACTATCTGTCTTATGCAGTCAATACAGTTGGCCAGGATAAAAAATCTGCGTATACATCAGAGCTCTTTTTTTCTGAAGGCACCGTAGAAAAAAAGCCGGATGGCAGCCAGGTAGTGAGTTTTTTCGCAGAAGTTGCGCCGGGCGAAACCATCCTGCACCAGTATATAGTAAAACCAGGCAGCTACCTGGTAGACTGGAACGTGCAGCTGACCGGCGCTGATAAACTCCTTACCCAAAATGCTTTCAATGTGCAATGGAAGCTGCGCGTGGTTGGGCATGAAAGGATTGCAAAATACGAACGCCAGCAGTCGCAAATAATTTACATGGAAGATGGCGGGTACGATTACAATACTTTGCTGAACAAAACCGAAAAGAAATTTGAAAAACCGGTGCTGTGGGTAAGCGTAAAACAGCAGTTTTTTAATACGACACTTATTGCAAAAAATAAATTTGATGGCGGCCTTATCCAATGGACGCACAACACGGAAGATACTACCAGCCTGATTACCCAGGCAACGGCCAGCTTTAATACCAAATTGACCGGCAGCAATGTAACTGTACCGTTGCAGGTCTATTATGGCCCTAATGACTATAACATCCTGCGCAACGCCGGTGTTAAAGACATGGATAAGATTATTAATCTCGGCCAGGGGATGTATGCTTTTGTACGCCCGATTAACCAGTTCATAATTATACCGGTTTTTAATTTTTTCAAGAGTTTTATCGTCAGTTACGGATTGGTGATTGCATTGCTTACCATATTTATTCGTTTGGTTACGTCGCCATTAGTCTATACCAGCTACCTCAGTGGTGCCAAAATGAAGGCAATGAAACCGGAACTGGATATACTAAAGAAAAAGTTTCCAGACCAGCAGCAATATGGCATGGAGCAAATGAAATTATTCAGGGAGGTGGGTGTAAATCCACTGGGAGGATGTATTCCCGCATTATTGCAAATTCCTATATTCTTTGCTTTGTACAGTCTTTTTAATTCCAGCCTGGCATTACGGGGCGAACATTTTCTCTGGGCCAAAGATCTGTCTACGTTTGATGTAATTGCGCACTTGCCATTTTCTATACCTGCGTACGGAGACCATGTAAGCCTTTTTACCATTACCGCGGTGGCCACAAGTTTCCTGATATCCATTTATAATATGAACATGACGCCCGACCAAAGCAATCCGGCGCTCAAGTACATGCCCTATATCTTTCCTTTTGTACTGTTATTTATTTTTAACAGTTTACCCGCCGCCCTTACCTGGTATTATACGGTGTCTAACTTAATTACGCTTATTTTACAATGGGTGATTCAGAATTATATTATTGACCACAACAAGATATTGCTGAAGCTTTCAGAAAATAAGAAAAAACCAAAAACCAAATCAAAATGGCAGGAGCGGCTGGAGCAGATGCAGGAGACACAGAAGAAAGTCCAGGACGTTAAATCCAAGCCAAAAGGTAAATAGTCAGTTACAAACGCCTGTTTTGTTAATCTATAATTAAGACCCGTCGGTATATGTAATCTGGCGGGTCTTTGTTATATTAGACAAACAATCTCCGGGTTGGTGCGTCTTATTAAAATATTAAAGGACAATGATTACTTCAATAAAATATGCATGGATAGTGGCGCTGCTGGCAATATTGCTGCACCCTGCTGCAAATGCGCAGAAAAGAGTTGCTGAGCTTACCCTGGTATACGATGCCAGCATTAGTACCGGGGATAAAAATCCGAAACTTGCCGATGCATTTGACGGGGCAACTACCACGGTGTATATTAAGGGAACGATGAGCCGTTCTGAGATGACCAGTGCCCTGGCTTCATTTACGTCTATTCATGATGCAAAAGCAGGTACTGCGGTAATATTGCAGGAAATCAGCGGGCAGAAATTGCTGATACGCATGACACCAGAGAACTGGAAGGATAAGAATAAAAGATATGAAGACATCTCTTTTACAAATACCGCCGAGACAAAGACCATTGCCGGCTATAAATGTATAAAGGCGGTTGCAACTATGAAGGATGGTGCTGCCTTTACCGTTTATTATACTAAAGATATTATTCCAGAGAATGGCGATTACGATGTACAGTTTAAAAACCTGGATGGATTGCCGCTGGAATATGAATTAACACAGGGCAAGTTGACAATTAAATACACCGTCTCTAAAATTAATCTGAATCCTGTTCCGGCTTCAAAATTTGATATACCCAAAAGTGGCTATCGTGAACTGACATACGAAGAAAGCCGGAAGCTCGGCATTGGCGGATAAAAAAGGCGCTAAAAAATTATTTGTGAATTTTGATCTTCAGGTTAAACAACTGCAGGCTTGAACCAGTTGCCGGTGAAGCAACCGCTGTTTGCATTTTGTATTTGCAAGGAAGAATATAAGTAGTATTGCCCCGTTGATAAGTTACCACTGAATTATAAGAAACCAGGTTGCTGGTTTTTTCTTGTCTTAAAATAACGCTGCCACGGTAAGAAGGACCAGCTTTTAAAGTAAAACCATTTGTAGTCCTGATAGGCGTAAATTCAGGACGTATTAGCTTGTCTTTTGACTTGTTACCACCCCCACCCATACTCGCCAACGCAAAAACGCCCAGGCAAATCAGCGTAGTACTGATTACTGCCTTTTTAGCATAAGCGATGAAAATGGGTGGACTTTTTAACATTATAGCAAAGTAAGAGAAAATTATGGTAATTAACTAGCCGTTCATCATATATTTTACAAATCTCTTAACTCATTAAAATGGGATTAAATACTTGGCGATAACTACATAAAAGCTTAACTTTCAATAACCCGTAACACATGAGTGAAAATCCATCCCGGCACGACAAGGAAGAAATGCGCGCTTTACTCCGGCAATTTCTCAATCTCAAATCTGGCAGATCGCATAGTTTCCTGGACGAAGAGTCTTTTGAGAAGATTATTGACCACTACGATGAGACCGAAGAGATGGTACTGGCCATGGAGGCCGTTGACCTTGCCACCACCCAATTTCCCTATTCATCTTCATTGCATTTAAAAAAAGCTGACTTATTGATTGCAGCGCGCCGTTACAGCGACGCCCTCGCCATACTTGACAAAGCAGAAATTTTAGACAGCAGTGATATCAATTTGTATATCCTTAAGACAGATGCTTACCTGGCATTGGATCAGCAGGAAAAAGCAGTGGTGATCCTGGAAAATGCGCTGCTCCATTTTGAAGGCGAGGAGCGAATCGACCTGCTGTTTGAACTGGCAGACGTTTACGATGATTATGAGGAGTTCGATAAAATTTTCGACTGCCTGAAAATGATTCTTGAGCAGGAGCCTGTAAATGAAGAAGCATTGTATAAGATTTGTTTCTGGACAGATTTCACCGGCAGAAATGAGGAAAGCATCAGGTTACACAAACAAATAATTGATGAATACCCCTATAGCGAACTTGCCTGGTTTAACCTTGCGGCGGCTTACCAGGGCATCAAGCTCTATGAAAAGGCTGTTGACGCCTACAAATATGCATTGGTAATTGATGAGAAATTTGATTATGCTTACCGCAATATTGGAGACGCATATATCCGCCTGCGCAAATATAAAGAGGCGATTGAAGTGCTGGAAAAAGTGCTGGAATTATCAAGGCCCGAAGAAGTTATTTACGAAGCCATTGGTTATTGCTACGACCGCGTTAAAAATTATGCCCAGGCAAGATTTTACTACCGGAAGGCCACGCACTTAAACCAGGGCAACAGCAAGTTGTACTATAAGATGGCGCGTACCTATATTAACGAGCAGCAATGGTCGCAGGCTGTTAAGCAGCTGGACCTCGCCATGCAGATCCATCGGAATTACCCGGATTACAACCTGGCGATGGGAGAATGTAAAATGAACCTGGGGGACATAAAAGAAGCCATTCAATGTTTTTCCATAGTGGTTAATGCCCGCCCCAAAAATGTGGCCGGCTGGGAAGCCCTGATATGTTGCCTTTATATCGCCGAATTTTACGATGACGCCGCAACGCAGGTTATGGCTGCATTACAACACACAGACAACAAACCATTGTTCCTTTATTACCAAAGCGCCATCTGTTTTGCAGCCGGAAAATCAAAAGAAGGTTTATTACAGCTTGAAGGCGCGTTGCATAAATCCCCCAAACTTGTTAAGAAGTTTGTTGAACTGAATCCGTCCATTCTTCAGAATCAGCAGGTGGTTGATTTGCTAGCCAGGTTCAGGCGTAATAAGAAGAATTGAATTTCATCTTCATTTAACTTTCCTGGGGGAAGCTATGTTTCCCTTACTTTCTTATTTTTGCGCGGCATTGCAGAAACATGCTATTTACACCAAACTATTATACAGAATGAATTTTCATCTTTCGCAGATTCCAGAAAGAACACCTAAGCCAAGAGCCAACGGGCTTACGATGGTAATGGACAAAGGCTTGAGTGTAGAGGAAGCAAAGAATTTTTTAAGCGTTGCTCACCCCCATGTAGACATTGTTAAACTAGGATTTGGAACGTCCTTCGTTACCCCCGATTTAAAAGAAAAATTAAAAATTTATAGCGCCTACGACCTGCCGGTTTATTTTGGGGGGACACTTTTTGAAGCATTTTTAATTCGCAACCAGTTTGAAGATTATATCAACGTTTGCAAAGAATTTGGCGTTCGTTATATGGAAGTGAGCGATGGGTCTATCACCATTCCGCATGCAGAGAAATGCGGATACATAGAAAAACTCACCAGGCACGGCACTGTTTTAAGTGAAGTAGGAAGCAAGGATGCAGAGCACATAATTCCTCCGTATAAATGGATAGAACTGATGCGTGCAGAACTGGAAGCAGGCGCTACTTATGTAATTGCCGAAGCACGCGAATCCGGAAACGTAGGAATTTACCGCGGTAGCGGAGAAGTAAGAGAAGGCCTGGTACAGGAAATACTTACCCAGATACCTGCTGAAAAAATAATTTGGGAAGCGCCACAGAAAGGACAACAATTGTATTTTATAGAGTTAATTGGCGCCAATGTAAATCTCGGAAATATTGCCCCCTCAGAAGTTATCCCGTTAGAGACGATGCGCCTCGGCCTGCGCGGAGATACTTTTGACCTGTTCCTGGACAAATCTATTTTAAAATGAGGCAGTTCGGGCTAATAGGGTATCCCTTGTCGCACTCTTTTTCAAAAAAATTCTTCGCAGAAAAATTTGCTGCGGAAAAATTGGATAATTGCGCCTACGATAATTACCCGATAGCTGAAATTGGTGACATAACGAGTCTTGTAAAAGGAACGCCCTTCCTGGAAGGACTGAATGTAACCATACCCTACAAGGAACAGGTCATCCCTTTTTTGTCGGATCAATCGGCCGTAGTAAAAGAAACCGGCGCCTGCAATTGCATTAAAATAGAAGACGGAAAATTATACGGGCATAATACAGACGTAACCGGGTTTGAACTTTCGCTGATTACCCACCTCGCGCCGCATCATTCACAAGCCCTGATTCTCGGAACTGGTGGTGCCGCCAAAGCCGTTGAATACGTTTTGCGTAAACTGGGTATACATTACCGTTATGTATCCAGGAATCCAACGCCCGGTAACCTTTCCTATGCGGCCGTTACGCCTGGTATAATGACCGACTATACACTTATTATCAATACCACGCCTCTGGGTATGTATCCGGATACCGACAGCCTTCCCTTGCTGCCGTATGAATCGCTTAGCACCCGCCACTATCTATTTGATTTGGTGTATAATCCTGCTACAACACGGTTTTTGTCAAAAGGGGAACAACAGGGTGCAGTTATTAAAAACGGTGCTGGAATGTTGCTGATACAGGCGGAAGAAAGCTGGAAAATCTGGAATGGGCTTACTGCGTAAATTGTCTTTTAGCTATTTCCGGAAATGGTGCCATTTTTTTTGTATCATAGTTGTAGCAAACCATACCTGTTCGGGCAACCGCTGCCGTTAGCAGCGCACCAGCTGTTTCTTTTTCAAGTTTGTAGAACAAGGCAAAGGAGACTTTTGAAATCTGCCCGATTGCAACCGAGGCTTTCACCACATCGCCGTAAAATAATTCGTTTTTGAATTCAATGCCCACATCGCTCATGATCATTCCCGATCCTCCAAAATTCATTTCTGTATAACCATACTGGCCCAGGAACTGCATTCTTGCTTCGTGGATAATCGACAAAACCGTGTCATTGCCCACGTGGCCGCCATAGTTAAGGTCGGTGATGCGAATTGAAATACGCGTCGTAAACTGAAACAAAGGAGGTAATTCAATTTTTATGCGTGCCATAAACTTAGATAATCGCTGGAAATAATTTGTTTGATTAAAGAAAACGAGAGATGGTTATTTTTTTTCCTGTATGAGATCTTTAAAGGCCATGATGTCAAAAAAATTTACAGCGGAAGGGATAAAAGCAGACTGGCTGATTTTACTGCGCCAATCATGAAACCGTTGTTTCCACGTATCACTTTCTTGAATGACCCTGTCTATGTATTCTTCCGTGTCGTTCTCGCTGCCATTTAAATAACCGATCACATTCGCAAACTTTGACGATATCCGCGTGGCCTGTCCGTTCGGTCCCAGCACAGTAAGGTAATTGCTGTTGGTAGCCAGCACATCTATTGCGCGAATGATCGCGCCTTTTTTATCCAATATCGGCAACGCTGTTATTATTATCGGTCCTTCCCGGTAGGCGGGTAAACTTTGTACAACGGCATATTTTATGGTAGCACCTTCATAGGTAGAGACGCGACTGCTAATTTTGTTTTGAGCAGGTTCTCTGTCAGGCGCGGGTTTGGTTGTACCAGCGGCGGTGACATTGCCGGCAATCGAAGGGGTTTTTTGAATGACTGCACGAAGGGTAGCACTTTCCAGGGCCTTTGCAGTATTGTTTTTCACGAAGAGGGCTGCGGTGTTTTTTTTATTGCCCGTAAACAGCCACGCCCCAATTAGCAGGCAGGCAATAATGGCAGCGGCTGCTACCCGGTATCCATTTCGGCGGTTGCTGATCAAAGCGGGCGGTTCCGCTGTTTGACTGCGTAAAACAGTTTCAATACGGGTCCATGTCTCCGGCGGTGGAACAGTGTCAAAACTGTTCATTTTTGCTGCCAGCGCCGCATATTGCTTATCGTCATTCAGTCTCGCGGCAATCGCTTGCCATGCAAGGGGTGTAGGCGCCGCTTGCCAGGCATTCATTTTTGCAGCCAGTGCAGCGTACTGTGTATCATCATCCAGGCCTGCTGCTATAGCTTTCCATGCAGCGCCTGGCGGCGTCGCTTCAAAGTCATTCATTTTATGTCTTAGCTGCTCAGACATTTTACGTGCGGGTTATGGATGTACGTTTGCTGCCCAGGAATTCCTGGACTTTTTTCTGCAATATAACTTTTGCTCTTGCCAGTTGCGATTTACTTGTTCCCTCGTTAATATTCAGTATTTCGCCAATTTCCTTGTGTGAATAACCCTCAATCACATACATATTAAAAACTGAACGGTAACCTGGAGACAACGCCTGTACCAAAAGAATGATATCTTTTTCTGCCAGTTGGTCAAGCACATTCCACGCACCATCTTCAATGGTCGTTTCTTCTTTCTCGCTAACTGTTATCAGGTTTACTTTTTTACGGTAGTGCTCAATGGCCGTATTCACAAAAACCCTCCTTACCCAACCTTCAAATGATCCTTCTTTCCTGAACTTTGCCAGGTTCCTGTACACCTTAATAAACCCTTCCTGTAGCAGATCCTGCGCATCATCGCTGTTGTTGGCATAGCGCAGACAAACGGCGTACATTTTAGGGGCAAAACGGTGATACAGCAATTCCTGCACCCGACTGTCACCGGCAAGGCATCCATTTATTAAGTCGTTCTCAGTAAGGTTATGGTTGCTTAGTTCATTCAATTTCTGCTATTTTAATTGCACAAAATTAACCAGGTGTTAAATGCCGTTTTGCTGCAAGAATACAACGAGTTTGTCGGCCGCCTTTTTGCGGTGGCTGTATAACTCCTTTTCTTTCAGTGCCATTTCACCAAAAGTACGGGTATTGCCGGCAGGTATGAACACAGCATCGTAACCGAAACCCTGGCTGCCTACTGCCTTTTTTGCGATGGTTCCATCGCAAATACCCTCAAACAAATACGCTTTGCCGCCGAGGATTAGTGATATCACTGTTCTGAACCTCGCCGTCCGGTTGTCAGCAACCGCAAGTTTAGAAAGGAGCTTGTCAATGTTATTCTGAAATGCACGATCCCCATCTGCATACCGGGCGCTCTTTACGCCCGGTTCACCGTTTAATGCAACTACTTCCAGGCCGGTATCTTCGCTGAAACAGTTGTTGCCGTATAAATCATAAATGGTGTGCGATTTGGCAGCTGCGTTTGCTTCAAGCGTATCATGCGGTTCGGGGATATCAATGTCAATACCGGCTTCTTTTAAACTCTTTAGTTCAAACGACTGTCCGATTGCTGCCTGCATTTCTTCTACTTTATGCTGGTTGTTGGTTGCAAAAATTAATTTCATATCAGTAGCCTTTCATTTATGGAATGCCGGGGGGTTACACGTTAAATAGTTGTTTTAAGCAGTTCCATAATTTACTCTTCAAGACCTTGCTTTCAGGATGGGCCTGGTTGAGTTGTTCAGCTGCGGGGGAGAACACCATGGTGCAATCACCAGCCTGATGAACAGTAAACATGGGTAATTCGCCCAATCCGAGCGTTGCGGAACTTACACCGAAAGCCAGCAACTGGTGGCAGGGCAGTTGTGTTTTCAATTCCTCCAATGAAATTTTTTCGCGCGAACGATTTACGATGGCTACGTCACCCAGGTTTAGGTGGCAGGCTTGTAATATGGCAGTAAGAAAATTTAACTGTTCATCGGGGAGGTACACGTCTTTAGCATAGTCCACCAGTATGCAAATGCCCTTTTGGTTTTTTCCTAAATATTGCAACCCTTTTTTTGTTGCGGTCTTTTCCTGTACGGGCGCAGGGGGTTTTGAGGCAGGACTTTCCACCAGCAACTTTCTGTAAAAATCAGTTAGTAAAGAAGGTGGCAGTTCAATATGGTTTAAATCCATAAAAATCAAAATTTAAAATTTGCCCGACAAGCCTGGCAAGTTATTTATTAATTGTCAACTATAGAAAGGTTGAAAAGGGACGGAAAAATTAATTCCAAACCTTTGCCTCATGAAAAATTGTTTGCCCGCGAATGTGTTCGCACTCTTAATATTAAACCCGTTAAAAATTGCGATCAACTCATTGGCAGGTTAAAAAACGCATTCTTTCGGCTATTTTTTTTGGGCTGGAAGCCGAATCTTTCGACACGGACGAAATTTACTGAACAGTTGTTAGTTTTCTTTGTGTACAGCGTAAATCTTTGTTTCTTTGCAGCAAATCTACGGCAATATGACGGGCACCATGGATATTCACGTTACCAAAGCAGCAACGAGCAAACTCAACGATATTCCTTTTGACAATGTTCCTTTCGGCAAATATTTTACCGACCACATGCTGGAGGCCGATTACGAGAACGGGGAGTGGAAAAATGTAGAAATCAAACCCTACCAGCCGCTGCTGATCAGCCCTTCCTGTGCAGCACTCCATTATGGACAAGCAATCTTTGAAGGTATCAAAGCTTACAAGGATGAAAACGGCAATATTGCTATTTTTCGTCCGCTTGACAATTTCAGGCGCTTCAACCTGTCTGCCGACCGCATGCAAATGCCGGCAATACCGCAGGAGATTTTTATGGATGGCTTGTGCAAATTAATTGAGCTGGATAAAAGCTGGGTACCTGCCAAAAAGGATCATGCACTCTACATACGGCCATTTATGTTTGCATCTGATGATGTGATTGGCGTAAAACCTTCTGATACGTATAAGTTTCTGATATTGCTGAGCCCTACCGGGCCTTATTACGCGGCTCCTATGCGTATCTATGTGGAGGAGCAATATGTTCGCGCAGTGGAAGGTGGCGTAGGTTTTGCAAAAAATGCGGGCAACTATGGCGCAGTAATGCTGCCTACCGCAGAAGCCAAAAAGAAGGGATACGACCAGGTTTTGTGGACAGACGCAGCAGAACACAAATATGTGCAGGAAATCGGCACGATGAACGTGTTTTTCATCATCGGCAATACCGCGGTTACCCCAGGGCTTGACCAGGGTACTATCCTGGATGGCGTAACACGCAACAGTGCCATTGTACTGCTCAAAGAACTTGGCTACACGGTAGAAGAAAGAAAGCTGGATATTAATGAAATCATAGCTGCCTACCAGGCCGGCCAGCTGAAGGAAGTGTTTGGAACGGGTACAGCGGCTACTGTTTCCTTTATTAAGGAGTTGCGTTACCGTGACTTTGTAATGAATTTTGACGTGGATTTATGGACCGCCAGCCCGGAAGTTAAACGCCGGATGAGCGCCATTAAAGAGGGGAAAGAGCCCGATATATACGGGTGGCTGTATAAAATTTAGGGTTTATTTTTTGCCTGGCTAAGACATTTTGCCTTTTTGTCTTTTCAATTTTAAATTAAGCACGGATATTTTTTCTTTTTCTGCTTTTTAATTTTGACTTTTTCCATGCTAAGCCCTACCTTTGCCGTCCCAAATAAAAAAGGTACGAATGCCTACAATTCAACAGTTAGTACGTAAAGGAAGACAAATTATCAGGGCTAAGAGCAAGTCCCGTGCACTGGATGCATGTCCGCAACGCCGTGGAGTATGTACCCGTGTATATACAACTACACCTAAAAAACCGAACTCTGCACTACGTAAAGTAGCAAAAGTAAGGTTGACAAATAAAGTGGAAGTAATTGCCTACATACCTGGAGAAGGACACAATCTGCAGGAGCACTCAATTGTTTTGATACGTGGTGGAAGGGTAAAAGATTTGCCAGGTGTTCGTTATCATATTGTACGTGGCAGCCTTGATACAGCGGGTGTAAAAGACCGTAAAAAGAGCCGTTCTAAATATGGTACCAAGAAAGACAAAGGCGGTAAAAAATAATTAAGTAATCCCAATATTTTCTGCGTAATAACGCGGTATATAAACTTTAGATACAATGAGGAAAGCACAAGCCAAAAAATTACCACTGGCGCCCGATGCTAAGTATAATGACAAAAACGTTACCCGTTTTGTAAATAACATTATGTGGCAGGGTAAAAAAAGTGATGCCTTTACTATTTTCTACGATGCAATAGATAAGGTTAGCAAACAAACCAGCGAAGAAGGCTACGATATCTGGAAGAGGGCATTGTCGAATGTTACGCCTTCTGTAGAAGTACGCAGCCGTAGAATTGGTGGTGCAACTTTCCAAATTCCTGCTGAAGTACGTGCCGACAGGAAAATTTCTCTGAGCATGAAATGGCTTATCCGCTTTAGCCGGGAAAGAAACGGCCGCAGCATGGCTGATAAATTAGCAAATGAAATTGTAGCCGCTGCAAAAGGCGAAGGTGGTGCTTTCAAAAAGAAAGAAGATACGCACCGTATGGCAGAAGCCAATAAGGCGTTTGCGCATTTCAAAATATAAACTCAATCATCTTTTTATAATATAATAAGCAGGCTGTTCTGAAAAGGACAGCCTTTTTTTGTAGGGGTGGCTCACCGCGTTATGCATTACTATACTCCGTGGAGAAGGGGAATGAGGTATAAAAAAAACCGCCCCATAAAATGAGACGGTTATAGTATTAACTAATTTAAAATTTATTTGCCTGATTTACTTTTTTCGGCTTCGTATTTTGCATAGGCGTCTGCACTTAATACTTCACCTTTTATTTTTATTTCCATGGGCTGTGCGGCACCTGCTATTTTTACATAAATAGTTTTGTCAAAAGGGCTGGGTGACGCTGCATTAAACCCTGCTTTTATTTTATCTGACTTTCCCTTTGCTATCGGTTGCTCTGGCTTAACCGGGGTAGTACAACCACAGCTGGCAGTGGCAGATTCAATTACTACAGTCTTTGAACTCACATTCTTAAAAACAAAATCATAAGTAACCGGCACACCTTGTTTTATTTTTCCAAAATCGTGTACGGTTTCTTTAAACTTAATAAGATCTTCACCCTTTATTACCGGTGTTGCCGGCGTTGTTGCAGCCGCTGTTTGTGCAAAAGAAGTTGCTGCTATCATTAGAACAGCAAATGAGAGAAATAATTTTTTCATTGTTATTGGTTTGATTTTTTTAATAGATCTACACCCTGGTTTTCCGGAGCTGCTGTGGTAGGTGCTTTATACACAGATCCTTTTATGGTAAGAACTTTGCTTTGTCCGCCATTGTACGTAATGGTTACTGTTTTTTCAAATGGCCCTTCATTATAAGCATTATAACCTACGGTGATTTTTGTACTGCTGTTGGGTGCCACCGGGTCACGTTTCCACACTGGAGTGGTACAACCGCAACTGGCACGAACATCTTCAATTTTTAAAGTATCTGTACTTGCGGGGTTCGAAATGATAAATTCGTGTGTAACCGGGCGGCCCTGTTGTATTTTGCTAAAATCGAAAGAAGTTTCTTTTAAAACAAGCAGTTCAGGGCCTGTTTTTGCAGTGGCAAGTGTGCCTTGCGCAATAGCCAGGTTTACCATAACTGCTGTAGCTAAAAGGGTTAACAATGTTTTCATGATAAAATTTCGGTTTAAAAATGATAAAACGGTTTCCAAATTTACATATTGTGCTTTATCCGTCATAGGATAATTTTACCATTGCGTTTTTATTAACAAAACCGGCCTGTAACCCGGCAAATAAGTAGTTTCCTGTACTTAAAAGTTTTTTGGTAGCCTTCCAATTTTCTCAAAACACCAATAACACTTAAACCGCATTAAAATCTTCTTTAGTTGAAGCCATTTTGCCATGATAATTTTGTTAATTTATTGTTGTTAACCACTTTAAAAAAACCCGTACGTTTGTCGAATGGAATACAACACTACTAACGAAATCTCCGCTGGCGAAGAGCTTTCTTTCGACCACTTTCGTGAAGAAGTATTGAAAGATTTTCGCCAGGCCTGCGAAAGTCGGGAAGCCAGCCTTACAGGCCGTAAGGAAGTACTGACGGGCAAGGCCAAATTTGGCATATTTGGGGATGGAAAAGAGGTGCCCCAGGTTGCTATGGCCAAATTTTTCAAACCAGGTGATTTTTACAGCGGTTATTACCGCGATCAGACTTTTGCCTTTGCCACGGGCGCCGCTACGCTACAGGAATTTTTCGCCCAACTATATGCTGACCCGGACACCAGTCATGATCCCCATAGTGCCGGCAGGCAGATGAACTCACATTTTGCCACAGAAATAGTTGACAGGGATGGCGAGTTTACAGACCTGGTCAATAGAAAAAACCTGGCCGCGGGTATGGCCCCCACAGCGGCACAAATGCCCAAAGCCCTGGGACTGGCTTACGCATCCAAAGCATTCAGAAATATTAAAGAACTAAAGCAATTCCCGCAACTTTCAAATAACGGAAACGAGGTTTGTTTTTGTACCATTGGGGATGCATCTACCAGCGAAGGCCATTTTCTGGAGGTTGTAAATGCCGTGGGTGTGCTGCAGGTGCCACTGGCTATTTTTGTATGGGATGATGGATATGGAATATCAGTTCCAAAAAAACTGCAAACCACCAAGAATTCTATTTCAGAGGCGTTAAAAGGGTTTCAAAAAAAAGAGGGTACCAATGGCATAGATATTTACCGTGTAAAAGCCTGGGATTATGCCGGCATGTGCGAGGTGTTTGAGGCTGGTATAAAAAAGACCCGCGAAACGCATACTCCTGCACTTTTTCATGTAGAAGAAGTAACCCAGCCACAGGGACATTCAACCTCTGGCAGCCACGAAAGATATAAATCTCCGGAAAGGCTGGAATGGGAACGTGAGTGGGATGCCATTAAAAAAATGAAACAATGGCTTATTGAAAATCAACTGGCTGTTGAAGAAGAACTGGATGAAATTGAAACTGCTGTAAAAGACGCTGTCCGCAGCGCAAGAAATATTGCGTGGGAAGCATACCAGGCGCCTATACGCAAACAGGTAATGCATGCAAAAGATTTAATCAACAATCTTATAAATGCATTGCCGCAACGCGCAGATGCATTAAAAAAAATAGTTAAAGAGCTTCTTGGTAACCGTGAACCCAACCGCCGTGATGTAATGAAGGCCCTTTACCAGTGTATTGTGCTGTCGGGTAAAGAGGAGGCTGTATTCTGGATAAAAGATTATTACAATGATCTTAAAAAGGAAAATAAAAGTTTATACAGTTCATACCTGTACACAGAAGGAGCAAAAAGTACATTAAAAGTGGCTGGCGTACCACCTGTATACGATTACGATGCACCACTGATAAATGGCTATGAAATATTAAATAAATATTTTGACCAGTTGTTTACTACCAATCCCAAAGTGCTTGCCTTTGGAGAAGATCTTGGTTTTATCGGGGATGTTAACCAGGGTTTTGCAGGACTGCAGGCCAAACATGGAGAGCAGCGTATATCCGATGCAGGTATCCGGGAGCTTAGTATAATGGGCCGCGGTATTGGACTTGCTTTGCGCGGATTAAGGCCCATTGCAGAAATTCAATACCTGGATTACCTGGTATACGGGCTGCAGCCCTTAACGGATGATGTAGCCACGATGCATTACAGAACGGCAGGCAGACAGATTGCCCCATTAATTGTAAGGACCCGCGGACATCGTTTAGAGGGCATCTGGCACAGTGGTTCGCCGATGGGTATGATCATTAATTCTTTGCGCGGCATGCATGTATGCGTACCGCGTAATATGGTGCAGGCAGCCGGTATGTACAATACTTTATTGCAGGGCAATGATCCCGGTTTGGTAATTGAAAGTTTAAATGGGTACAGGTTAAAAGAAAAACTGCCTGCCAACCTGGGCGAATTCAGGGTGGCCCTGGGTATACCGGAGGTATTGCATAAAGGCACGGATATTACCATTGTTTCTTATGGTTCTACGCTGCGCATTGTTGATGATGCTGTACAAACACTGGAAAGTCTTGGTATTAGTTGTGAAGTGATAGATGTACAAACTTTATTACCTTTTGATACAAACCATCTTATTATTGAGTCACTTAAAAAAACAAGCCGTATTGTTTTTGTAGATGAAGATGTGCCCGGAGGCGGTGCTGCTTACATGTTTAATAAAGTAATGGAAGAGCAGGGTGGTTATCGCTGGCTGGATACTGCCCCAAGAACTATTACTGCAAAGGATCATCGTCCTGCCTATGCCAGCGATGGCGATTATTTCAGCAAACCCAATGCAGAAGATATTGTAGAAGTGATTAGTGAAATGATGGCGGAATGATAGTCGTCAATCCAGATTTGTGAGACATGAGTGCGCTTGCCTGGATTTCTCACGAGTGTCACCTGTCGTCTCAGGTTGCTAATCCAGGAACTTCGCTTTTAACGCAGGCGTTGGTATCCAGCATGCATCTTTTTTTCCGAACCATTTATAACGGTTTTTTGCAACCAGATTATAGATTCCATCGCGGATAAATTTTGGAAT
>JBDSEV010000028.1:0-28166 GCA_039919885.1 Chitinophagaceae bacterium | reverse complement strand
AAGGCCAGCGTACTGGATGGCTACCAGTGGGAGTACAACCTGGTAGATTCTAAGGAGGTGAACGCCTGGTGTATGCCTGGTGGAAAAATTGTGGTGTACACCGGATTGCTGCCCCTTACGCAGAATGAAGCTGCGCTGGCCGTTGTTATGGGCCATGAAATTACCCACGCACTTGCGCAGCATGGCAACGAGCGCATGAGTTTAGGGCTGGTACAACAGCTGGGTGGTGTAGCGCTGTCAGTGGCCCTCGCCAATAAACCAGCAGAAACACAATCAATGTTTATGAATGCATATGGAGTGGGAAGCCAGGTAGGCGCCATGTTGCCATTTTCACGCAAAGACGAATATGAGGCCGATAAATTCGGGCTTAATTTCGCCGCCATGGCAGGATATAATCCCCAGGAAGCCATTCCGCTCTGGGAAAGAATGGAAAAGGCAGGCGGCGGTAACAAGCCTCCGGAATTTATGAGTACCCACCCTTCGGAAGGTAACCGCATTGTACGTCTGAAAGAACAGATGCCCGAAGCGCTTACGTTCTACAAGCCCATGGCGAGATAAGATATTATGGAATAATGATTTAAATCAAGTTAAATCGAGTACCGTCAGGCGATTCTGACGGTATTTTTTATCGAAAATATGGTATTATTCCCCACTTTAGGGTTACCTTTGCTGTTCCCCAACCAAAAACCACCCTAAAACAAAAATTTCTAAATATGTCTCAAACACTGTTTGAAAAACTCCTGATCCAGGACGAGAGAAATTTGCTGATTCAAGGGCTACCATCTTCGATTGAAAAACAATTTATCAAATTGTCTTTCTCAAAAAATGTGACACCCTTGTTAAAAAGCCGCAAGATCGATTTTGCGCTTGTTTTTGCAGTCAGTGAGAGCCAGTTAAGTGGTATCCTGTGCGAAGTTTTACCTGCATTAAAAACTGATGCAAAATTGTGGATAGCTTATCCTAAAGCTTCTTCCAAGATTGTGACGAATTTAAACCGTAACTGTACATGGGAGTGTACGAAAGATGCAGGTTACGGTGCTTGTTTTGAAGATCTGGATAAAGTGGAGCTGGACAACGTTTGGGTAGCCAGCCGGTTTAAAAAAGCGAAACAAACCATCGCCCCGGTTTCCGGAAAAGCGCGGGTTCGCCAGGTTGAAAAGGTATAACCTTACAAAAGATAGTATTACGGTCCCGGTAGATTTTAAAATCAACCGGGACCGTTTTATTTTTACCAAAAAATAAACAATGTCATTTATCAATATAGAAATAAAAGCGAAAACAGCCAATGCAGCACGTATCCGTTCATTCCTGTTAGCAAATAATGCCGTGTTTAAGGGTACGGATAATCAGACCGACACGTATTTTAATTCAATCAAAGGGCGGCTAAAACTGCGGGAGGGCAATATTGAAAACAACCTGATTTATTATGAAAGAGAAAACCAGGCGGGGCCCAAACAATCCGACTTCACCCTGGTGGAAGTGGCTGATGCAGCAGGGCTGAAGTCAGTTTTGTCCGCCGCGATTGGGTTATTGGTTGCCGTTGAGAAAAAAAGGGAAATCTATTTTATTGACAATGTAAAATTCCACCTGGACACGCTGCCGCACCTCGGCAGCTTTGTGGAGATTGAGGCCAGTAACAAGTATGCCCCGCTGACAACCCATCAGCTAAGCGAACAATGCGATTTTTATATCAAGGCGTTTGAAATAGGGGAGGCAGATTTGATTGATGTATCCTACAGCGACATGTTGCTTGAGCTGCGCAAGCGCTGATATTATATTTACGCGGTTATAGCCACGCGCGAGAAATTGCCATCCAATTTAACCGGTCCGGCAAGCGCTCCGGATTATCCATCAATATACAATGGTTTCCGTCCCCACTTTTAGCTGCAACTCTTTTTTATCGGCTGCCTCAACCCTGCCTGTAACCCTTGCCTCAATGCCAAATTGTTCGCCAATGGCTATCAGCTCAGCCGCAGATTGCTGGTCCGTAAATATTTCCAGCCGGCAACCCATGTTAAAAACTTCGTACATCTCGCGGTTATCTGAATGCGAAGATTGCTGGATGATGGAAAACACTGGCGGCACACTGAACATGTTATCTTTTACAATTTTGAAATCTCCCGGCAGGTACTTCATGCATTTGGTCTGCCCGCCGCCACTGCAATGCACCAGGCCATGTACTTTTTCGAAATGATGCTCCAGGATCAGTTTCAACATTGGCGCATAAGTCCTGGTGGGCGATAATAATAGCTGGCCAATGGTTATTCCTGCTGGTACCGCATTTGCTGTACCATTGAAATGCCCTGGCGGTACTGGTTCTTTAAAAAAATGCGGCCCAATATACACCACTGCTTCGTCCAACCCGGTATCAAAAGATTCCGGGTGGGTGGCGCCATAACTTTTATGCAGCACATCGTGCCGCGCGCTGGTGAGTCCGTTGCTACCGATCCCACTATTATAAACGGATTCATATGAAGCCTGCCCATAACTGGCGAAACCCACAATTACGTCACCCGCCTTTATCCTGTCGTTACTGATGACTTTATTTTTAGGCCACCGGGCAGCCATCGTGCCATTCACAGCAATTGTTCTTACCACGTCGCCTACATCGGCTGTCTCTCCTCCCAGGTAATGGATGTTTACGCCAAATTTCCGCAAATCTTCAAATAATTCCTGCGTACCATTGATGATGGTTTCCAGCACCGCGCCCGGTATCAATCTTTTATTCCGATCAATAGTGGAGGAAAACAAGAGGTTGTCGTGGATACCCACGCAAAGCAGATCGTCCAGGTTCATGACCACGGCATCCTGCGCTATTCCTTTCCAAACTGAAATATCGCCGGTCTCTTTCCAATATAAATAAGCCAGGATACTTTTAGTGCCGGCGCCGTCTGCGTGCATTACGTTCACCCAATCAGCATCCCCGCCCAGGTAGTCAGCGTACAGTTTGCTAAAGGCGTGGGGGTACAGTCCCTTGTCCAGTTTTTCTGTTGCCTGGTGTACTTCTTCTTTTTGTGCCGAGACACCCCGTTTTGAATACAAGCTCATATTGCGGTTTAAGCGGCAAAACTAAATATTCAAATTTCAATTATCAATTTCAATTATCAATTAGTTTTGCACCACTTCAAAAATGAAAGTTTTCAGCAACATAGACCAATTGCCGGCTTTTACAAAAGCAGTGGTAACCATCGGGACTTTCGACGGGGTGCACCTCGGGCACCAGCAAATCATTGCACAGTTAAAAAAAGAGGCAATGCGCATTAATGGAGAAACGGTGCTGGTCACCTTTGACCCGCATCCCCGTAAAATTGTAAGTTCCAAACCGCTGCAGCTAATTAATATCCTCGCAGAAAAAATTGAACTGTTGGAGCAGCAGGGGATCGACAACCTGGTGGTAGTGCCTTTTACAGCTGCTTTTGCGGAGCAGTCTGCCAGGGGCTACATTGAAGACTTTTTAATTAGTCGTTTTCATCCGCATACCGTTATCATCGGCTATGATCACCGGTTTGGTAAAGATCGTAGCGGCGACTTTCATCTTTTAGAGCAATATGCCCGCCAGCAAGCTTTTGAGCTCATTGAAATTCCAGTGCATGTGATTGACGAAGCGTCCATCAGTTCAACCAAAATACGCGAGGCCCTCCTGCAGGGAAAGATTGAACTGGCCAGGCATTTCCTGGGCTACGACTATTTTTTCGAAGGCTTGGTAATTGAGGGCAATAAACTGGGCAGAACGATTGGTTACCCCACCGCAAACCTGCAAGCCCCGGTATCCGACAAACTGGTACCAGGCAACGGAGTATATGCAGTGTACTTGGAAATAGACAAACAACAGCCTTCTTCAAAATCCGATTCGTTGTTGCCCGCTTTTCAATCTCCCGCGAAAGGAATGATGAATATTGGCATACGGCCAACCATAGGAGGAAGTAACATGGTGATTGAAGTAAACATTTTTGATTTTGATGCCAGCATATATGGATCAGCCCTTCGCGTTCATCTCAGAAAATACCTTCGCGGAGAACAAAAGTTTAATGGCCTCGACGAGCTGAAGCAGCAACTTGCAGCAGACAGGCTGCACGCCATTTCGGTTTTGTAAAAACCTCAAATTACCGGTTACATGACCATTTTAACGGCTAACTCTTTCAGCAAAGCGGCATCTGAAGTGCCCAAATCATTTACGCCGATGCTTTTAAGGTTGTAGGCGTGTAAAAGCACAATGGAGTTTTCTACCCCTTCGTAACCATAATTTTTTAAGGTTTCCAGTGCCTGGCGCGCCGCGAAAATATTATTATAAAAAAGAGGTTTAAGGGCGTTTTCGCTTTTGTCGGCCATCCCAAATACAGCAAATACTTTTGAAAAATAGTTGTAAATGGCCGGCAAAACCAGTTGAATGGGCGCTGCCTTGGGATTGCTTTCAAAATATCGGATTATCCGTATTGCGCGGGGCAAATCTTTTTTTGCCAGTGCATCCTGCAGTTCAAATACATTGTATTCTTTGCTTACACCGATGTATTTCTCAATATCATCTTCAGTAATTGACTTGCGTTCTCCCAGGTTTACAGCCAGCTTATCTATTTCATTATTTATCCGCGCCAAATCATTGCCAATATGTTCCACCAGTAGCATCAGTGCTTTTTGCGAGAGGCTGTATCCTTTTGTTTCGGCAAGGTTGCGTACCCAGTCGGGCAGCTGATTATCGTACATCTTTTTTGTGGACAGCAACTCACCCTTTTCCTTTAGAATTTTAGCCAGTTTGCTGCGGCCATCCACTTTTTTTTCTTTGTACGAAACGACAAATATGGTTGACTTTAGCGGATTGGCGATGTAATTTTCCAGCCGGTCTATGTCACGCATCTGCTGCCCTTCCTTTAGCAAAACCACCTGCCGCTCGGAGAACATAGGGTAGCGCATACATGCATTTACAATATCTGCCCAAACTGCATCCTTGCCATAAAAGACGGTGAGGTTGAAACCAGCTTCCGCATCGCTAAGAATATGGTGTTCGGCATAGTGCATCACCTGGTCAATATAATAATCCTCATCACCCTCCAGCCAGTACACGGGCTTGAAGCTTTTCTTTTTCCAGTCAGCTAAAATTTTTTCTACAGACATGTTTTGCAATATTACCAAATATAAAAAGGATTATTTTTGCTATATTATTACGGCGGAGAAAATATTTCACTTTAAAAGAAATTTCGCTGTAAAGCAGTCTGGTGGCTGTTATCCTTAACCTGCGGATGCTAAAAATGTATTTTGGCATGGTTTTAGTCCAAAGGGTAAATAGCTGAAAAAATCGGCCTTCTGCACGGATCACATTTTATAACTTTCTGAAAAAAAATCAATCTAATATGAGCACAACAAATTATCCATCCGCCACATCACAAAACGAGGCACCAAAAAAAGATTACAGAGGTCTTATTATTGGCCTGCTTGCTGTAGCACTTTTAGGTACCTGGGGTTACCTGCTTTGGAACAACAATAAGAATGAGCAGAGCATCCTTACTAAAGACACACAGATAGCAAAAGTGACTGATGAAAAAGGAGAGATTCAACGTAGTTTTGAAGCGTCACTTGCGAGACTTGATTCGGTAACAGGAAATAACAGCCAGTTGCAAGGTAAATTGACTGAGGCAACGAATGACATTACAAAACGCAAGGCGGAAATCCGCACCATTCTCGCTAAGAAAAATGCTACAGCAGCAGAACTTACAAGGGCTAAAGAATTGGTTGGCCAGTTGAATGAAAAAATTGCAGGCCTGGAGCAAAAAGTTACTGAGCTTACTGCGCAGAACACCCAATTAAATACGGATTTAACTTCAGAAAAAGGTAAGACAACGCAACTGTCCACAGATTTGCAGACAACCTCGGCCGCAAAAGCTGAAGCTGATAAAAAGGTTGAAATTGCCTCTACGTTTAATGCATCTAACATAACCGTTACGCCCATCAATGAAAAGAAAAATGGTCGTGAAAAAGTTACTACAACTGCTAAACGCGTAGACAAACTGGTTATCGGGTTTGATGTTGACAATCGTATCGTCCAATCTGGTTCAGCAGACATTTATGTGTCTATCACTGGTCCTGATGGCAAACCTGTTGCAGTAGAAGCGCTTGGTTCAGGAACATTTACTACAAGGGATGAAGGCGACAAATTATTTACAGCGAAAATTCCAGTAGAATTTGAAGCTGGTAAAAGGAAGAATGTACAATTTGCATGGAAGCAAAACAGCGATTTTCAGCGTGGGAATTACAAGATTGAAATATACCACAATGGTTTTAAAATTGGCGAAGGCACACGTGAATTGAAGAAAGGTGGTTTGTTTGGATAATAGTTATTCGATTCAATCCCTATATAAAAAAAGCCCCCCTGCCCAGGGCGGTTTTTTTTATGCGCGAACGCATGAACGCATTTGATTGCTTGCTAACTATTCTTACAAGTTCTTAAACGCTTACAACGCTAAATGATCGGTCGGTAAAAGCGCACATTCAGCAAATCCGTTGTAAGAAAGGTATTCAATACCATTGGAAGCCCCTAAAAAATCGCCCTCACCGACGCCCGCCCGATATGAACCACCTTCGCTTCTCCGGGTTTGCGCCCCTCGTACTGGATATTAATTTCTAAATTATTGGCAAGCCGCTTTGTTAATTCTATATTCCATAAAAAATTCTTACCTGGTAACAAGCCGTCCAGCATATTGTATCCTACAGTACTGTTTGCATTCGCCAATGGGGCAAATAATATATTAGAGTACGTAAATTTAGTAAGTATAGAACCTGATTGCAGGATATTGTATTTGATTTCTGTATTGACAGATTGTGATGAATACTTCTCCTGGTCGCCTGACCTGTTTCTTTTGTTGCTATACTTATAGCCGGTAATCACACGAAGCAATGTTCCCTTTGTGAAGCTGATGCGTGGTTCAATAGAATACTGGCTTATATCATAGTTTCGATTATCAAACTTCGCATTGGCAGTAGCCAGCTGGTTGTCGCCCGTTTTACCTGTAACATCCAGCTGCACCGATTTGGTTATGTTAGCCCTTGCCCGTGTACTCCATTCATTCAGCCGCCGGCTTTCTAGCCCGTACGTGAGTAAAGATTTATTGCTGTTACGGGAGTTGGTTAAATCCAGTCCCCATTTTGTGCTGAACCGGTTAAAGGAGAAGCTATTGATAAATATTGACGTGAGGTTGATCAGCGATGTATCACTAAGCGGTGTTTTAAAAGGATTGAGTTGTACAATGCCACTCGCCGTTTCCTTTTTGGCTATTTGTAATGAAGATTGCAGGTTAATTTTACCAATGAATCTTTTTGCTTTGCCGGCAGAACGGCTGTCAATGACTGCACGGGGATTGATGTTGATGCTGTAATTAAATGTATTGTAATTTGCTTTTATAAACTGGTTGGTGGGCGTGAAAATGCGAATGTATTTTGCCTGATCCTGGAAAAGCGCCACTTCAAATTCGTTCAGCTGCTGTATGCCATCACTGTTGTAATCAATCCAGGTATATTCACCACGGCCCGGTGGCACTTCAAGAAATGCATAGTCTCTTTTTTGCTCCTGCCCGGAGCCGGCTTCATACAACAGGTTACCGGTTAATAAACCTTTCCATTCATTTACCTGGTATTCGCCGCGGCCCAGTACGCTTTGATCGGCCTTTTGGGTGGTGACAGCAGTATTGAGTATTTCCAGTTTCCGATAGGTAACGTTCCACCTGAACTGGTGGTGTTGATTTTTTAAAAGTTCTCCGGTAAGATTGAAATTGTGACTGATATCACTCGTTATCAAACTTTTTCCATAAGGATACTTGTTTTTCCGCGTAAGATAAGTAATGCCCCATCTGTTGGGTTTGTTTTCGGCGGATTTGATGGACAACTGTATTGTTTGAAACGAAAAGCTGGTACTGCTCACAGAATCTACTGACTTGTTGCGTACTTCGTTGTGTTCTACCGAATAGTTTGCGCCGATCCGGTAATTGCGCAGTTGTTTAAATATTTTCGATATGTCTATCACCGGGCGAAGAAAATATCCCCTGTCTGTGGTACTGTTTGTATTAGAGATGGTAAATTGGTTGTTGAACTGCCATCCCCTGATGCTTTGCGCCTGGAGAATACTATTGCGGACGCCGTTAAAATCGGTACCACGCTTGTAATCGGTAAATTGGTAACGTACACTGTTTTTGAGACTATCAGTTAATTGTGCGCCTGCAGTTACGATGGTTTCAGTGGCTTGTGGTAAAATATAGGGCAATCCCCAGTCCCTTAAAAACTCAACGTTTCTTAAGCGTTCCAGTGGACGAAATCTTGCATCCACATATTCAAATCCAGCATCGCTCAGCAACCGTAATTTTTTTGTGCCGGTAAAATCTTTGGCGTTTACAAATTTAAACTTTGCCGCGTAGCCCTTGTTATCACTTTTGTCTATACCGGAAAACGTATTTATATCATAGTTGCTGTACGCCAGTTCTGTGGTGACATTTGTTTTTTTCGATATATCGTAATCTACCTGCACACTCACCAATTGCTGTTTCTTTGGAGTAACCAGGAATATCGCTGCTTCATACTGGCCTTGCTTCACGCCACCCACGGGCGCCATCCACCGGAATACTTTTCCATTGGCGCCGTTAAAATCTGGCAGGTAATCGCCCTTTCCAACGCCCACGTCAGCAAAAGAGAGCGAATAAATTGCTCTGTCCGGATCGGTAGAATAAACGAAAATCGAATCACGGCTGGCGCCATTGTTATAGGCGGAATCGGTTTTCTTATACAAGATTTTACCGGCGGCAAAAGTATCAAGTGTGGCAATTTTATAAAAGGCATTGTTGATGCTATCGCCAATATTTCTAAGAAAAATTTTCTGGTTGGGGTCGAGCGATTGATTGATGGGAGAGGCTTTTGAATCACTGTTGTTAAATGCACTGACGGTTACCCTCAGTTTATCATTGAAGTTTGTGAGGTTGGTAAAATACAAATTGGCATTTAAGTAATTTCGATCTGCATATTCAAATTCAATTTGGATGCGACTGTCTTTGGTAATCATCCTCTTTGGCGTAAAGGTCACCTCGGCGGTATTATAATTAATTACATAATCCCGGTCTTCTCCGCGCTGCAGCAGTTCCCCGTCAATATAAACCCTTTCTGTATTGGCCAGCAGCACAAAATAGAATTCGTTATTTGCACCCTGCAGCCGGTAGGGCCCCTGGTTGCCCTCCTGTCCCTGGAAAACATTTCGCGTAAATTTTCCTTTTGCAATCGAACCGCTTAGCAGACTTGTGTTGGTAACCGCGGGTGCAATTTTGGTAGTAGTTTCAAACGCAACGCCCTGCAGCCGCTTATAGAAATTGAGGAAATAACTTTTGTTTTGCCTGATGTCAATGTCCCCCAGGCTCAGGCTCCATGTTTTCTTTTTGAATTGCAGGAAGATACGGTCAAATTCATTCAGTTGCTGCGTGGTGCCGTCCGGCTGTATGGGTATATTATTGTCAGTGATAGCAGCCACAATTTCAATACTGTCGGCAAGAAAGCCATTTAACTGCAAGTTGAGACTGGAAGTTACCACTGCATCCTGGCTGTTACCGAAAGCGATGCCGCGGCCAAAGCTGCCGGTATAGTTTATTGTACCAAAATCGAAAAAGCGATCGCTCTGGTGAAACGAATTATCATTGAAGACATAAGGCTGCCCAAGGAAATTGTTCATGATGCTGTCGTAATTCAGGTGCTTGGTCACGGCATTTAGTTTTGCATCAAAAACCCGGTATTTTACCCATACGCTGTCAACAGGAACGGGTTGCTTCCAGGTAATGCTGGCATTAATGTAGTCGATGCTGTACCAGTCTTTGTTAATCCCCGGCAGCGAAAAACTGTTGGGCAGTATGCTGAGGGTGTCAAGTTGAATTTTTTCGGTTTTTGTGCTGATGGACTTACTGCGCAGGTTTGATAAAGGCCGGCCTGTACGGGGCGTTTGTGCCCGTAAAGAGATGGTTATACCAGCGCAGATCAAACATAAAATAAGCAGCTTCCCCACAACCCGGAAATGGTTTATTTATTAGCGTGCAAACCCGCTATTTATTGTCCGAAGCTATTGTTTTTCAACGGGAAAGCGCATTTACAATCATTTTAGCTGGTATGAGCAGCTTTTTAATTTTCCAGCCTGTCATGTGCAAATGAACCCTGCCTGCCAACTGCTTTTCGCCTTACTTATTTGCTCGTTGTGCAGCTCATGTTTACAAAGGGCCTATTATCAAAGTCCGATTCTTGGAAGCACGTCCTTTCATGCCATGCCGGTGGCTTCCGATTCTGTAAAATCAGCTATATACGCAACCGGCGTGTTTACCATCGGCGGTATGAATCAACGCCTGCGCGACAATGTGTTTTCATTCCAGGGCGGGCTGCACAGGAGCCATATACTTGATCATTTCCGAATTAATTACGGTGCTTCCGCCACGCTGGGATCGTACCATGTGAAACCTTATGTTTTTTACAATATTTCTTATGTAGACACGGTCTCCATTAATAAAAGTGCCGGCACTAAATCTTTTGGGGCATACGGTGTCTATGGTGGCGTAAGCGCTGCGGTAAGATTGGGCAGGAGGGGGGAGTGGCGATATATTGGTATTGAGGGCAGTTTGTTTAATGAGTTTGGCGATTATTTCAATTTTCGGAAAAATCTGCCAGACACTGCAGCCACCACAATAGATAAAAAACGATACCTGGGTGCGCTGGGCATCAGTACGGAACTGATTTTTAAAGGGCGGTCGCAAAATAAATTCGGAATGAAATTCGCATTTGGTTCCTATCTCAGGAGCCTGCATTATTACAATGGTTATGCAAACAGCCCATATCATTCGCGTGATAAACTCCTGTATTTCTCTAACACCTACCACTTCACCATTCAAAAGGCAACGGCCTACGTGCAGTTCAACATTTCATCCCACACTGCCAATGCGCAATTTGGCATTAATTACCGGTTGTGATTTTATTCGTCAGGAATAGCCAGTGCTTGCTGCTGCCTTGCGTAATGGCCATGTACGCACTTTCTTTTTGCACCAGAAGCGGCACGTCAAATGCACCGCGTTGCACATAGGTTTTATCGGTGCGCCGCAATTTATTTCTTTGTGCCTTCCAGCGCAAACAAAAATGAATACTGCATGGCTACTTCTTTCAGGTAATTAAATCTACCGGAAGCGCCACCATGACCGGCTTCCATATTGATGTACAAAAGCAACAATTTATCGTCTGTTTTTAATGATCTTATTTTCGCTACCCATTTCGCCGGCTCAAAATATTGTACCTGGCTATCATGCAGACCGGTAGTGACCAGCATATTTGGATACCCGTTTTTTGATACATTTTCGTACGGTGAGTATGACTTCATGTAGTCATACGCTTCCTTATTTTTGGGATTGCCCCATTCATCAAATTCGTTGGTCGTTAATGGTATACTTTCATCCAGCATGGTATTGATAACGTCTACAAAAGGTACCTGTGCAATTACACCGTTCCATAAGTCTGGCCGGAGGGTAACCACCGCGCCCATCAGCAATCCGCCCGCGCTTCCTCCCTGCGCATACAGGTGTGCTTTACTGGTATATTTCTGTGCCACCAGGTATTCGCCACAATCGATAAAATCGGTGAAGCTGTTTTTCTTTTTCATCAGTTTGCCATCTTCATACCACTGCCTGCCCATCTCCTGTCCGCCGCGGATATGCGCAATGGCATAAACAAAACCCCTGTTCAAGAGGCTTAGCCTGGCGCTGCTGAAACTGGCATCAATGCTATTGCCGTAAGATCCATACGCATACAGTAACAATGGTGCGTTGCCATCTCTTACAACACCTTTTTTATAGACTATCGAAACAGGTATTTTAGTGCTGTCTTTGGCCGTTGCATAAATCCTTTCTGTCACATATTCTTTGCTGTCGTAACCGCCCACTACTTCCTGCTCTTTCATCAATTTTTTTTCACCGCTTTCCATATTATAATCAAATACGGAAACCGGCGTAGTTAAAGAGGTATAATTGTACCGCAGCGTGGTGGTAGTAAATTCCGGGTTCGCTGCCGGGTTGGCCGAATAAGCAGGCTCTCCAAAATCTAGATAATGATGCTGACCGTTGGTAACGTTCATAATATTCATCTGCCGCAAACCATTTTTGCGTTCTATCACTACCAGGAAATTTTTGAATTCATCAACGCCTTCCAGCAGCACGTCTGGCCTGTTGGGTAGTACTTCCTTCCAGCTGTTGCTATCGGTTTTCCCGTAACTACATTCCATCAGGCGGAAATTTTTTGCATTCCAGTTAGTAACCACCAGGAATTTCTTTCCATCATCTGTTACATCGTACAAAACGTCTTTCATGCGGGGTTGAAATACAACGAAAGCACCTTCCGGTTTGCTGGCCTCCAGTATGCGGTACTCGGATGACATGGTTGCCTGCGAAACAATAAAAATATAGCTGCCAGATTTACTTTTACCCACGCCAATATAGTTGCTGTGGTCTTTTTCTGTATAGACAACAGCGTCTGTCGCCGGGTCAGTGCCCAACTTATGGCGCTTTATATTTTCTGATAACAATGTCTCCTGGTTGTTTTCAGTGTAGAAGAATGTCTTGTTATCGTTTGCCCAGGCAGCACTGCCGCCGGTGTGGTGGATGGCATCGGGATAGATTTCACCTGTTTCCAGGTTTTTGATATGTATGATGTATTGCCTGCGTGATACTGTATCAATTCCATAGGCAAGTAGTTTGTTATCCTCACTAACGCTGAACCCGCTGGCTCCAAAATAAGCGTGGCCCTCCGCCATCGCATCAACGTCCAGTAATATTTCTTCTTTGGCATCCAGTGAACCTTTTTTCCGGCAATATTTATAGTATTGTTTGCCTTCCTCGTTCCTGGTGTAATAGTAATAACCATTTTTTAGCGTGGGCACCGATTCATCTTTCTCTTTAATGCGGCCCTTCATCTCTTCAAATAGATTTTTCTGAAAATCCTTGCTACCACTCATCATGGTATCAAGGTATTTATTTTCGGATTTAAGATAGTCTACCACCTTGGTACTATCCGGCCCTTTTTTAAAGTAGTCAATCATCCAGAAATAATTGTCCATTACCGTATCTCCATGGATGATGCGGTTGTGCGGTTTTATTTCAGCAATCGGGGCGCTTATATTGTCGGGCCACTTGTACGTTTCTTTTGTTTTCACTTCGTTGTTGTTTAAAAGACAGGATGATAGCATACTTATAACAATGACGCCTGCCAATAGTTTTTGGAACATACAAGATGATTAAGTACTGAATGTACGCCAAGCGTATAGAAGAGAAAAACAAATTTTGGTTCTACCGGCATCGGGCGGCCGCCCACCAGCTGCCTGCAGCGGAATGGACGCGGGGGAGATAGAAAAAGAAGATTCCGGTATCACCGGTGCATCCACTTTGCCCTTACGTTAATATTGAAACTATCACCTGCGTTGCGCCGGCATCATCTATCAAGAAAAAAGTTACGCCGCTGATTTTTATTTATTTTTCTACGGTTAAACCAGCTGCGAAATATTCTGCATTTAATCGGGCAATATTGGTAATTGAAATTTCTTTGGGACAGGTAGCTTCACACGCACCAGTATTAGTACAACTGCCGAAACCTTCTTTGTCCATTTGCGCTACCATGTTGAGTACGCGGCTTTTTCTTTCCGGGCCGCCTTGTGGCAGCAATGCCAGGTGTGATACTTTGGCGGATACAAAAAGCAGCGCAGAGCTATTTTTACAGGCCGCCACACACGCCCCACAACCAATGCACATCGCGTTAGCAAAAGAAGTATCTGCGTCATCTTTATTGATAGGAATAGAATTACCGTCTACCGCGTTGCCGGTATTAACGCTAACAAAGCCGCCGGCTTGTATGATGCGATCGAATGCAGACCGATCTACCACCAAGTCCTTAATAACCGGGAAAGGGTCTGCTCTCCAGGGTTCCACTACAATGGTATCACCGTCTTTGTATGCCCGCATGTGCAGCTGGCAAACGGTGTTGGCTTTCCATGGGCCATGGGGTTTACCGTTAATATACATGGAGCAGCTGCCACAAATACCTTCCCGGCAATCGTGATCAAAAGCTACCGGATCCTGTCCTTCCGTTATTAATCTTTCATTCAGCACATCGATCATTTCAAGAAAAGACATTTCAGAAGAAATATCACTTACCTGGTAAGTAACAAAGCCGCCTTTGTCTTTACTGTTTTTCTGGCGCCAGATTTTTAACGTAAGATTCATGTTGTAATGTTCCATAAGAAAATGTGATAATGTGGAAATGTGATTAATGTGAAAATATTTGCCACGCCATCATTATTAAACTCGAAAATCGTTAAATTTAATAGCGGTGGGTTTTATTAAATTCACTAAAAATTAGCTACTCAACCTATAACTTCGTCATCTTTTCGATGACAGGATAATTTTTGATATTATTCTTATTAATTCTTCAGTTAACTCTTGTAAAACCAAATTTGTTGGGTAGCTTATGCTCTGCTCACAAACTAACAACCAGTATAGCGTTTCATTTGCCTCCTTGATAGCGATTTTCATTTTGTGAATAAAATCGGCTTTGCTTTCCGCATGCTGCGCTTCAAAAATATTCGCACCTATTGAAGTGCCTGAACGCATTAGTTGTTTGGCAACGACAAATTTCTTTTGACTTTCCAATAATTCACAAAAAATAATAACTTCAATTGAAAAATTCAGGGACTTTTCTACAATTATATTTTTAATTGGCATAATACGCGTTAGTGAAATAATAAAATCAAATGAATCTATTATTTTTCCATTGTCGTCACATTTGCATATCTAAAAGATCGTTAAAATAATTTGAACCTCATTTACACATTTTCATATTCGTCACATTTCCACATTCATTATTTGTAGCTTCGCTGGCTTGGTTTTGCCACTTCAAATTCCAGCTGTTCTTTGTGCAACTGCCAGTCGCTCTCACCTTTTAATTCCCATGCCGCTACGTAAGCGTAATCGGCATCATCGCGTTTTGCTTCTCCATCTTCCGTCTGGCTTTCTTCCCGGAAATGTCCGCCGCAACTTTCATTCCTGTTCAGCGCATCCTTGCACATCAACTCACCCAGCTCAATAAAATCTGCCACCCGGTTGGCTTTGTCCAGTTCGGGATTCATCCCCAGCACTTCCCCTGGTATCTTAAGGTCGCGCCAGAATTCTTTTTTCAGTTCTTGTATTTCAGTGATGGCTTCCTGCAGGCCGGCAGCATTGCGTGCCATTCCACATTTGTCCCACATAATCTTTCCCAGGCGCTTATGAAAACTTTCTGCTGTTTGTGAACCTTTGATGTTCATCAGTTTTTCAATTCGCTCTGCCACCGCTTTTTCGGTTGCGGCAAAGGCAGGGTGATCCGTGGGGATAGCATTCGTGCGTATCTCATCCGCAAGGTAGTTGCCCATTGTGTAAGGTATCACAAAATAGCCATCGGCCAACCCCTGCATCAGCGCAGAAGCACCAAGGCGGTTAGCACCATGATCACTGAAATTCGCTTCGCCCAGAGAATAAAGTCCTTGCACGGTGGTTTGCAATTCATAATCCACCCAAAGGCCGCCCATGGTATAGTGTACTGCCGGATAAATCCGCATCGGCTGTTCATAGGGGTCTTCGCCGGTTATTTTCTGGTACATGTCAAACAGGTTGCCATATTTCTCTTTTACTACTTCTTTGCCGAGCCGAATTACTTCGTCTTCCGCAGCATTTTCTTTTCCGTGGATGCCACATTCAATTTTACCATAACGGATAATGGCAGCCGCAAAATCAAGAAATACGGCTTGCTTGGAAGATCCTACGCCATAGCCGGCATCGCATCTTTCCTTGGCTGCACGCGATGCAACATCCCGTGGCACCAGGTTACCGAATGCTGGATATTTTCTTTCAAGGTAATAATCCCTTTCTGCATCGGGTATTTCGTTGCCTTTTCTGGTGTCACCTTGTTTTTTTGGAACCCATATCCTGCCATCATTGCGCAAACTTTCACTCATCAGGGTGAGTTTACTCTGGTGGTCGCCACTAACGGGTATGCAGGTGGGGTGAATTTGTGTAAAGCATGGATTTGCGAACAAGGCGCCTTTTTTATGCGCTTTCCAGGCGGCCGTTACATTACTACCCATTGCGTTTGTACTGAGATAGAATACGTTGCCGTAGCCACCCGTACACAACAATACGGCATGGCCGAAATGCCTTTCCAGCTCACCGCTGATAAGGTTTCGGGTGATAATGCCACGCGCTTTGCCATCTATTGTAACCACGTCCAGCATTTCATGACGGGAATACATTTTTACATTTCCCAAAGCCACCTGGCGTTCGAGTGCCTGGTAAGCGCCAATCAGCAACTGCTGACCGGTTTGTCCCGCCGCATAAAAAGTACGCTGAACCTGGGTGCCGCCAAAACTACGGTTGCTCAGCAGCCCGCCATATTCCCGTGCAAAAGGAACGCCTTGCGCAACACACTGGTCAATAATATTGCCACTCACTTCGGACAAGCGGTGCACATTGGCTTCACGCGACCGGTAATCGCCGCCTTTAATAGTATCGTAGAACAAACGGAAAACAGAGTCGCCGTCATTTTGGTAATTTTTAGCCGCGTTAATTCCTCCCTGCGCGGCAATGGAATGTGCCCGGCGCGGGGAATCCTGAAAGCAATACGCCTTCACCTTATAGCCGAGTTCACCCAAAGAAGCCGCGGCAGCCGCGCCAGCGAGGCCGGTACCCACTACGATAACTTCAATCTTTCTTTTGTTGGCAGGATTGACGAGTTTGACATGACCTTTATAATCTGTCCATTTTGCGTCAAGCGGGCCGGAAGGTATTTTTGAGTTCAGCATAAAATAAAATGTGACGATGTAGAAATATAAAAATGCGGAAAAACGCGTTCCTCACTTTAACAGGTATGCCTGGATAATGTTTTATTAATTTCCGGTATTCTCAACGCTGCTTCCTTGTGTGCCGTGCTACTTAGGAACTACTAGCTCACCCAACCCATGTAGATGCTGATGGGCATCATCGCAAAACCGAGCGACACCACAATTGAAAAAACGATGCCCAGACCTTTTATCAAAACAATATATCTTTTGTTGTGTACGCCCAGGGTTCTGAACGAGCTTTGAAACCCGTGCAGCAGGTGGTAGGCGAGCGAAATACAGCCGAGCACATAAAGTGCTACAATCAGCAGGTTGTCCTGGAAAACTTTCAGCATTTCGGCGTAGAGATTATGAATTTCTTTTCCGTCCATATACGTTACCGGTTCCAAAGAATGAATATTTCCGATTCCGCCCAGGCGGCTTGGCGTCCAGAAATGATAAATGTGCATGATCAAGAACAACAGCAATAAGGTGCCCAGCAAACCCATTGTTCGACTGTACCATTTGCTGCCCTGGCCGTAATTAACCGCATATTTTACGGTGCGGCGGCTGTTATTTTTTGCGGTAAGCACGTACCCCTGTACGATATGAAGAATAATCCCTGCAAAAAGACCTACCTCCAGGATGCGGACAACAACGGTGGCTCCCATGAAATGAGCGGCTTTATTAAACATTTCGCCGCCGTCTGCCGCCCAGATGCATGCATTTAGTCCTACATGTACCACCAGGAACAGGATCAGCGAAACCCCCGTGAGCGCCATAACCAACTTTTTGCCTATGGAAGAAGTAAAAAAATCGGACCATTTCATTTGAGAAGTATTTATTAAAAACAAACGCAAGCTTTCTTTGTTACTTGAAGATAAGCGTATTGAGAAAGCGAATGTTGCAAAAATAGCACAGGAACGCTTAGTTTAATAACAATTACCGTATTTTTTTGCAGCAGGTTGCGGCGTGTCGTGCGCTGCATGGTAAATGGCTGTAGTTTCTTATCTTAGCCGCCCTAAACTATTAATGGCATGTCAAAAAAAGTGGAGGATTTTGATGCGAACCTGGCAGGTGAGGAGGGGCAAAATGAAGAGGCCAAAACCAGTTGGTTTAAAAGGATCAAAAAAGGCATTCTCACCACTACGGCAGAAAAAAAGGAAACGCCCGAAGGCTTATGGGTTAAATGCCCGGAATGCAATTACATATGTACCGTAAATGAATTGCGCGAGCATCTATTTACTTGTCCAAAATGCAATCACCACCACCGCATTGGAAGTGATGAATATTTTGAAATCCTTTTCGACAATAATGCCTACGAGGTAATGTTTGAAAATATCCGGTCGAAAGATTTCCTGCATTTTACTGATTTGAAGTCGTATCAAAAACGATTGGAAGAAACCTGGGCAAAAACAGATATCACTGATTCAATCCGTGTGGCAGCGGGTAAAATAAAGGACCACGATATGGTCATTGCCTGTATGGATTTTGAGTTCATCGGCGGATCGCTGGGGAGTGTGATGGGAGAGCGTATTGCCAGGGCAGCCGATTATTGCCTGGCGCACCGGACTCCGCTGATGATTATTTGTAAGAGTGGCGGCGCACGTATGATGGAAAGTGCTTTTTCACTAATGCAGTTGGCAAAAGTGTCAGGTAAATTGTCACAGTTAACCGATGCCAAAATTCCCTATATTTCCCTATTAACCGATCCCTCATTTGGAGGTATCTCAGCTTCTTTTGGTATGCTGGGCGATTTAAACATTGCTGAACCAGGTGCCCTGATCGGTTTTGCAGGACCACGCGTTATCAAGGAAACCATAAAAAAAGATTTACCCGAAGGTTTCCAACGCAGCGAGTTTTTGCTGGACCATGGATTTCTTGATTTTATTGTAGACAGAAAAGAATTGAAAGAAAAGCTCGCCACCCTGCTGATGCTTTTTAAAAACTAGGGTAAGTGTAAAAAATAAAATTGAATCGTAGCGGGCAAAAATTATTTCCGCAAAAAATTGCCAGCTAACCGGCTTCGGTTTTTAATTTTCATTGTTGACCTGGAATTATTTATGGCAGAATTAAGAAACAGATCCGCTTTTCATGAATATTTCATAGAAGACACCTATGTAGCTGGAATGGTATTGGTAGGAACTGAAGTAAAAGCATTGCGCGCAGGCAAAGCAAGCTTCAACGACAGCTATTGTTATTTTGTAGATGGGGAACTGTTTGTAAAAAGCCTGCATATTTCTGAGTATGCGTTTGGCACCACCCAAAAACATGAACCTACGCAGGAAAGAAAACTGCTCCTTACAAAAAGAGAGCTGAAAAAACTGGAAGCAAAGACAACGGAAAAAGGCTATACCATCGTTCCATTGAAAATATTTTTTAATGAAAAAAATATTGCCAAGATTGAAATTGGCATTGGCAAGGGTAAAAAACAGCACGACAAAAGGGAAACCATTAAGGGGCGCGAGACCGACCGCGAAATAAAACGCTACCTGAATAAATACAGTTAAAAGGGACTTCTGTTTTAAGTTGGTTGGTAAATTCAAAATTCCCATAAACGTGCTATCCACAGAAGTAGATCCATCGCCCGCATTTTAATAGCAATGGCAGGATTGCTACAAAAATCATAAAATAGCCGAATCGACCCATCAGGAAATCATTTTCTCTTACCTTCATACCATGCGTGTATTCATCCTCTTCATATTGCTGGGCACGGTCAACGTAGCGCTTGCACAAACTGTTACCGGAAGCTGGTATGGACTGGCGGAAGCGAGCGCCAAAGGAGCCAACAACAACAATTACCTTACCGAACTGGTGATCAAACAAAAAGGCGTTGACGTGGAGGGTATATTTGGCTATTATTTCCGTAGTGGGTACCAGAGCTATTACATAAGGGGCAAGTATAATCCAAAAACGAGGTTGCTGACAATTAAGAATGTACCAGTCACCTATTATAAAAGTCGCGACATAGACGGCATTGATTGCCCCATGGATTTTGCAGCTACCTTGTTTACCTCCAGGCTGCAGAGTACGCTGAGTGGATCGTTTTCCAGCCACGAGAAATACAAATACACCTGTCCGCAACTAAATTTTGTATACACGCTTGACATTAACGAAAAAAACCAGGACAGCCTGATACACGCAAGTACAGCCAATGTAAAAAAGTATTGGAAACCCCGCAACGAAGAACTTGTGATTAATACAAAAGACATCACCGAAACTGCGATGGCCGATAGGGCTGTTACTGCTGAAAAAGTAATTTCCGCCAAAGGGCAACCGGATACCTTGGCTGTTACCCATATAGATTCCTCGGCGTTTAAATTAGCAGAGGCGGAAAAGAAAAAAGAGCTTGCGCAACTGGTGGTAGCTTTTGATCAGCGAAAAACCATACTTAGTACCGTAGTGGATATTGAAAGCGACTCCGTGCGCATCAGCTTTTATGATAATGGAGATATTGACGGGGATAGCATCACCATTTTTATCAATAAAGTTCCTGTATTAACCCATCAGCCCCTGTCAGAAAAAGCCCTGAATATGTACCTGGCGATGGATAACGACCACCTTACTACAGAAATTTCTATGTATGCAGAAAACCTTGGAAAATACCCGCCAAATACTGCATTGATGGTCATCACCGATGGTGCAAAAAGGAAAGAAGTCTTCTTATCCAGCAGCCTTACACAGAATTCGTCAGTAATACTTAAAAAAAGAAAACGATAACGTTTTAGGGCAAATGCTCGTAAGCAATGCTGGGCACATCGCAGCAGCTTTCTTTGGGTAGAAAAACCAGTTTCTTGTTGTCGAGTTGAACGGCGCTTGTTTCGCTAACCGGGGCATTATTTAAATTGTATTGCAGGGTGAGCAACCAGTTGCCTGCACTGGACGACTTTTTAATTTCATACATGCCTGATCTCTCAATGGCGTTTGCATTGGCCGGATAAATGTAGCGGAACTTGTTATTCAGACTAAATTCTATGATAAATCCATTTCCCGCCGGGTAATCAATAACACCTGCAATACCACCGGCCGACTGCCGGAGTTCCCACTGTCCGGCGAGTATTTGCCGGGCATCTTCATTGTCTTTTTTGCAGGATATTAGTAGAAGACCCAGCAACCCCGCTATTAAATAATTTTTCATAAGCGTTTCTTTTTCTGACAACATAAAAGCGCCTTCCGTTGCAGGAAGGCGCTACCCATTTATGTTTATTTTACTGGCTAGAAAAGTTCAGGTTGATCTTTTTTGTCGCCCTTCTTTTTTTCCCATTCCATTTTTACACTTTTACTGAAATCAACGAGTTTGGCGCCCACGGCTTTCCAGCCCATAATTTCTACCATTTTCGTCACCTTAAACTTTGCTTTGCGCACCTGGTCGCCCCTGCCGGTTTGCACAGCCAGCAACGGTTCTTCATCTGTAGAAACGGCTTCCAGGTAATTGCCATCGCCTTCTTTTATAAAACTAAATTTATTGTGCAGGGTGGTGGTCTCTATTTTAAAACGCTTCACATTGAACTGTATTTTTTCCTTGTCGAGATATACCGCAGTTACAATTTTCTCTGCATTAAATTTTTGTATTTCCAATACTTTTTCGGGGTCAATCCGCTGCGTCAACTCCTGGTCGGTAATTTGATACGTGCCATCCCTGTAAAAAATAACGATTCGGTCTTCGGCTTCAAAACTGCCCAGGTAAATACCTTTTTCTTCAGCGGTTAAACGGCCGAATTTATCATCAAACCACAATTTCTTTGCGCTGAGCGTTGATTTGCCCGCTTCTTTAAACTTCACGGATTTTACCGGGTATTTCGTCACCTGGTTGCCCATACTTGCCCGGGCTTTTATTTCCATCTCCTCAAAATAAAAATCCAGCTCTTTGATGCGCGCAGAGCTTCCCGGAGTCAGTAATATTTTTACGACTTCTGCCTCTCCATTTGCATTTACAGAAAGATAATGCACTTTACTTTTTTCGTGGCCCCGCGTAAGATCATATTCTTTGTCTCTGGTAATGCCGGTTACATTAAATCGTTTCGCGTAACTGGTGCCGGAAGCGCCATCCAGGTAGACCATATTATAGGTGGTCCGTTCATCATTCTTTGTAAAAATAGCGGCGTGGAGGATATCCTTGCCGATGTAGCTTTTGTCGGCCACTTTTACCACTTTCATGATACCGCGCTTGGTAAATACAATGATATCGTCCAGGCTGGAGCAATCTAGTACAAACTCATCTTTCTTCAGGCTGGTACCAATGAAACCGTCTTCGCGGTTCATGTAAAGTTTTGCATTGGCAATAGCCACCTGTTTTGCCTGTATGGTGTCGAATTGTTTGATTTCAGTTTTTCGCTGGCGGTTCTTTCCGTATTTCTGTAAAAGACCTTCGTAGTAAGCAACGGCATAGTCGACCAGGTTGGCCAGGTCGTGCTTCACTTTTTTGATGTCTCCCTCCAGCCCCTTTATTTGCTCATTCAGCTCATCAATGTCCAGTTTATAGATACGGCGTACAGGCTTTTCCGTTAGTTTCACCACGTCTTCCCTGGTAATATCCCTGCGCAGTTGTTTGCGAAAAGGGCCAAATGCTGCGGCAATGGCTTCCAGCACTTTCTCCCAGGTTGCGTGCTTCTTTTCTAATTCCTTGTAAATCTTTTCCTCAAAAAATATTTTTTCAAGCGAGGTGTAATGCCATTTTTCCTGCAATTCTGCCAGGCGTATTTCTAGTTCCCGCTGCAATAAATTTTTCGTATTGTCGGTACTTACTTTTAAGAGTTCGTGTACACCCAGGAATTTTGGTTTATTGTCTATGATTACACAGGCATTGGGGGAGATGCTCACTTCGCAATCTGTGAATGCGTAGAGCGCGTCAATGGTAATATCGGGCGAGATGCCCGGCGCCAGGTCCACCTGAATTTCCACATCTGCAGCCGTATTATCGGTTACTTTTTTGATTTTTATTTTGCCCTGATCATTCGCTTTTACAATGCTATCCATGAGCGTAGCTGTTGTAACACCATACGGCACGTCTTTTATCAGGAGTGTTTTTTTGTCCGATTCTTCAATCCTCGCGCGCACGCGTACTTTGCCACCACGTTTTCCTTCATTGTAATTGTCTGTATCAATCATTCCTGCGGTAAGAAAATCGGGGAATAATTCGAAACGTTTTCCCCGCAGGTATTTAATGGCCGCTTCACAAAGTTCACAGAAATTGTGCGGCAGTATTTTAGTAGACAGCCCTACTGCAATGCCTTCTGCACCCTGCGCAAGCAGCAACGGAAACTTCATGGGCAGGGTAATCGGTTCATTTTTTCTGCCGTCGTAGCTAAGTTGCCAGTCGGTTGTTTTTGCGTTAAAGGCAACTTCCAGCGCAAATTTGGAGAGACGCGCTTCAATATAACGGGCGGCTGCTGCATCATCGCCGGTGCGTACATCACCCCAGTTACCCTGCGTCTCAATCATCAAATCTTTTTGTCCCATATTTACCAGCGCATCGCCGATGCTGGCATCTCCATGCGGGTGATACTGCATCGACTGCCCGATGATATTGGCTACTTTATTAAAACGACCATCATCCATTTCTTTCATTGCATGGAGAATACGCCGCTGCACCGGTTTCAATCCGTCTTCTATGGCGGGTACTGCCCGTTCCAGGATTACATACGATGCGTAATCGAGGAACCAGGTTTTGTACTGGCCCTGCAAACCACTGTCATTGTTCAAAAAATCAGTCTGTTTATTTTTTGCTGCACTCATTGCTGTAAAAACGGTTTAATTTTTTTGTGCCGGTCAACCACGGCCATCACCTTGTAAAATTATTCTCGACCCTGTTCACGGATGTTTTGAAGGTTATCCGGCCGACTGCAGCGCAGCGGATTTGACCTTTACTTCAAAATCCTTCATTTTTTTTGGTTCGCCCTGTATATCCAGTAGGCCTTCATTTATCAATCCTTTCAGTCGCCAGAGCAAATAGGCATCCCCGGTAGTATTTTTGGCTTTTGATAAAAACTGGTGGATCAGCTTACTGGCTTTTTGCCAGTCGCCGGTGATGAATTTTTTCAGCTCTTCGTCATAAAAATCGTAGTTATTTTGTGTTAATTTCTTACCACCTTCCAGTAGGCGAACGCCTTTGTCTTCGTTGCATATTTTCATCCACTCGTCAGGATCCACTTCAAACTCACTTAAAGTAACGGGCCTTGCCAGTCGTTTTGCTTTTATAAATTCTTTCGGCGGAATTACGTGCAGCCATTCAGGATAAAAAATATTCCCTTTTTCATTTATAAACGGCAGGTTATTGAGATAGAGAATAAAAACGCGCCCCTGGAATTCTTTTAGCTGGCTCATTAACCAATAATAACCGCTTACATCGTGTTTATTCTGGGCGGCCCATATCCACATTTGTTCTTCAGGATTGTTTTGTAGCCTTTCAATTAAATCTGCCACTAATTTATTGTCATCTATACCGGCCGAATCTGCTTTGCCGTCGTAGTCGCCGCCTGCCAGCACTTCTTTCCACCATTGGTTGCGGGCCGCGATGCCTTCTTCCGTGTAAATATTGACCAACGGACCAACTGCATAATCATCTTTTACCTGCAACACTTCACCCGCAAGTGCCGCATCCATTTCAATGGCCTGTGTTAAAACTGTAGTATCTGCTTCATTAAAAACGATGTGTATCATGGTATAATCGCTGATTTGTCATTAAGAAATAGGATTGCACTAAGCGTTGCTCAGTTTTACCGGGCCAACTGTTTCCTCTACCAGGTCTACTTCCACTTTCAGGTTGTCAATAATAAACTCCTGCCTGTCCGGCGTGTTTTTGCCCATGTAATAATCAAGGATGTCCTGTATATGTGTGTCGGGCATAATTAATACCGGTTGCTTGCGCATGTCGGCACCTATAAAACGGGCAAATTCGTCGGGACTAATCTCTCCCAATCCTTTGAACCGGGTTATTTCTGGTTTGTTACCCAATTTTTTTACGGCAGCTTTTTTTTCTGTTTCATCGTAACAGTAAATGGTTTCCTGTTTGTTGCGCACCCGGAACAGGGGCGTATCCAGTATGTAAACATGGCCATTCTTGACAATATCCGGGAAGAACTGTAAAAAAAACGTCATTAAAAGTAGCCGGATGTGCATGCCGTCTACATCTGCATCGGTGGCCACCACAATATTATTGTAGCGCAGGCCTTCGTAACCTTCTTCAATATTCAACGCGTGCTGCAATAAGTTAAATTCCTCATTTTCATACACCACTTTTTTAGTTAGCCCAAAACAATTCAGCGGTTTACCGCGCAGGCTGAACACGGCCTGGGTTTCCACGCTTCTGGCTTTTGTTATGGAACCGCTGGCGCTATCGCCCTCCGTAATAAATATGGTGCTTTCGTTTTGTTTCTCCAGGATGCTGCCTTTTTCTTTGCCGGTCGGCTCATCGTTGTAATGGAAGCGGCAATCCCGCAATTTTTTATTGTGAAGATTGGCTTTTTTGGCCCTCTCGTTGGCCAATTTTTTAATACCAGCGAGTTCCTTTCTTTCTCTTTCATTTTGTTCGATGCGTTTTTTAAGCGCCTCTGCAACGGCAGGATTTCGGTGCAGGTAGAGATCCAAATCGCGCGCAAGAAAATCGCCAATAAAACTTTTCATGGATGGCCCGCCTTCATACACGACCTGAGAACCCAACTTTGTTTTTGTCTGGCTTTCAAACACCGGCTCCTGTACACGTATGGAAATGGCTGCACTGATGCTTCCCCGTATGTCTGATGCGTCGTAGTCTTTTTTATAAAAATCGCGGATGGTTTTTACGTAGGTTTCTTTAAAAGCTGCGAGGTGCGTGCCGCCCTGCGTAGTAAACTGGCCGTTTACAAATGCGTAATATTCTTCCCCATATTGATTTTCATGGGTAATGGCCAATTCAATATCTTCTCCTTTTAAATGAATAATGGGGTACCTCAATTCATCTTCATTGGTTTTGCGTTGCAGCAAATCCAGCAGCCCGTTTTTTGAAATGTATCGTTTGCCGTTGTAGTTAATTACCAGGCCCGCATTGAGGTAACAATAATTCCAGAACTGGTTATCCAGGTATTCGTGTATATAATGGTATTTTTTAAAAACCGTTTCGTCGGGAATAAAACTGACCAGCGTACCATTGTCTTCGGTGCTTTTAGCTTCTTTGTGTTCTTTTATCAGCACACCTTTTTCAAATTCGGCTGTTTTTTCTTTCCCTTCCCGGAAAGCCGTTACTTTAAAATAACCGCTCAGGGCGTTTACGGCTTTTGTACCTACGCCATTGAGGCCCACACTTTTCTGGAACGCTTTGCTGTCGTATTTGGCGCCGGTATTTATCTTGCTTACCACATCAACCACCTTTCCCAATGGTATACCGCGTCCAAAATCACGAATGGTGACGGTGCCTTTTTCAATGCTAACGTCTACATGTTTGCCATAACCCATTGTATGCTCGTCGATACAGTTGTCCAGCACTTCTTTTAATAATACATAAATGCCATCGTCCGGGCTGCTGCCATCACCCAATTTACCGATATACATGCCCGGGCGCAGCCGGATATGCTCTTTCCAGTCGAGGCTTTTTATACTGTCTTCGGTATAATCGAACAGGTTTTTATCTTTTTCTGCCATAATTCGCGAAATTCTCAATTATAAATGTACAACGGCCGGTTCCCGCCACTATTGCATGTGCAAAAGTGGGATATGACTCTACGTAAACACAATCACTAAAACTTTTAGTAAAATCGGCGCAGGCAAATATAAGGAAACGGCGTGGCAGCTATTTTGGTTGACTTATTCACCCTATGTGGAAAAAATAACCCTAACCTGGTTTAAAACCAATTGGAACATTATAACCAGCACATTTTTAAGCTTTATGAATGCAATTTATATTGTTTGGTTGTGGCACAGTCCTTGTCGCTCGGTTGGTAATCTTGCTCGCGATTGGCGGAAGAAAAGTGTAAAACGAGCGGGAATGTTAAAACCTAAAATTTACTATTATGATCAGAATTAAAACAGGACTTGTTGCTGGAAGCATTGCAGTAGCAGGATTGTTCGCGTTTAGAGGTATTGATACGGGTTCTATTAAAGGTACCATAACACCTTCTGACGGTGCAACAAAAGCGTGGGCGCTTTCACCCACAGATACATTACAAGCGGCTATTCAGGCCGGAAGTTTTGAAATTACTGGTGCAAAAGCAGGAAATTACCGGTTGATTATAGAGGCAAAGCCACCGTACAAAAATACAGCTAAGGATAATATTGCCGTTGCGGACGGTCAGCCGACGAACGTTGGAGAAATTAAATTGAACCAGTAATAGTAAAGAAAACTAATAAACAACGCGCTACCAGAGTAGCAAATTACTGTTAACGAAACAAGGGCAGTATCTACGGATGCTGCCTTTTTTGTGTTCATTCATTAATAGGCTGGCAGATTAGCACCAAACATTTATATTTGCAGCCCGGAATTTAACGGGATCAGTCTTCGTAGCTCAGTTGGTAGAGCAGCTGACTCTTAATCAGCGGGTCCACGGTTCGAGCCCGTGCGGGGACACAGGCCGGAATCTTGCAAAGATTCCGGCTTTTTATTTGTACAGTAGTAAACATCCTGCAGTAAGTTTAAAATTCTAATCAGGCAATAGCAGTATTTAATGTAAAATAACCAAGATGAAATCAATACAACCAGGCGACATAGTGGTACACCATACGCAAGGCGGCCCGCATTCGGGAATCACGTTTAATGTACTGCAAATCGAAGGCGACGAGGCCCTTTGTGAATTTTCCGATCCTGACCCGGAAATGGGCGTGAAAGAAATTCGTTTTAAACTGGCTGAACTGGCTGCTGCCCCGGCGAATTAACCCGTTACAAATCAGGAAGGGTGTACGCCGCTTATCGGCGATGATGGCCGGATGTTAGTGGCTCTTCTTGCGAGGTTTGTATCGCCCTTTATATTATTTACATTTAACAATGCACAGTTTTAAAAAGCAGGATCCAGGATTGATAATCCTTAACAGTGTTTCCGTGACTATTGGCAGTGCCCAGGTGTTAAGCAATATCAATCTTACCATTCAGCGGGGGCAGCAGTGGGCCATTACCGGCGATGCTGGCAGCGGCAAAACAACGCTGGCCCATGTACTGAACGGATCTGTTTCTTTTAGTGGCGATCTTACCCGTTATTTTGCCGACGCCACCAACGCCCGCATTGAGCTGGTAGAACAGCAACATCATTTTAAAAACCTGCGCAACACCAGTAATTTTTATTACCAGCAACGTTTTAATGCCTCAGAAGCAGGCGACAGTATC
>JBDSEV010000066.1:0-108375 GCA_039919885.1 Chitinophagaceae bacterium | reverse complement strand
GACGGGAAGCAGGACATTTTGCTGGGTGGTAATTTTTACCAGAGCAAACCGGAGGCCGGTATATACGATGCAAGTTATGGCCTGCTGCTAAAAGGCGACGGCAACGGAAACTTTAACGCCGTAAATGAAAAGCAAAGTGGTATATTGGTCAAAGGACAGGTACGCGATATCCTGGAAATTAAAACAGGAAAAAAGAAGCTTACCATTTTTGCGATGAACAACGAAGCACCAAAATTTTATAACCTGTTGAAATAAGTAAGTTTGATAAAAACGATTGCTGCATGAAACAAATAATCGCCTGGTGTTGTTTGCTGGTTTGCCTGGATGCAAGCGCACAACAGTCAAAAAATATGACGCCATTGTTCAATGGCAAAGATTTAAGCGGCTGGCATAGTTTTCTGACATCGAAAGGGATAAACAATGATCCTGATAAGATATTTTCGGTGGAGGATGGTATACTGCATATTTCCGGAAAAGAATTTGGGTACATCTGCACGGATAAGGAGTATAACAATTTTCACCTGGTGGTAGAATGCCGCTGGGGCACTAAGAAATGGCCGCCCAGAGACGCAGACACTACTAAAAGGGACAATGGAATTTTATATTTTGTGCAGCTGAAAAAGGATACGGTATGGCCAAAAAGTATTGAGTGCCAGATACAGGAAACAGACATTGGCGATTTTTGGATGATTGATAGTGCCACAATTGTGGTGGATGGCATGCGCACGGTTCCAAAAAACTTTGCCAGTTCTAAAAAGAAGCTGGACGCTGAAAAGCCAGTGGGGGAGTGGAACAGGGTGGAAGTAATTGCAGACCATGGCAAACTAACGCACATCGTTAACGGTAAAGTGGTAAACGAAGCCACAGATGCCAGTCTTACCAATGGCAGGATAATTATTCAGTCGGAAGGTGCAGAAATTTACTATCGGAAAATAGCGTTGTCTGTATTATAGCGGCTACTTGTAAAGCGGGGCATTATAAACATTTGCTATAGTGCCCGTATCATATATTGTTCATTTTAACAGAAACATATGCCAGGCGATTCATTACATCTCAACAACAAAGCAGCAGCAGAGAATACTTTTGATGCAATAGTGATTGGATCTGGTATCAGCGGTGGCTGGGCAGCAAAGGAACTAACGGAAAAAGGTTTGAAGGTATTGATGCTGGAGCGTGGCCGGCCGCATGAACACATAAAGGACTATGCGTCTGCCAATAAAGATCCATGGGATTTTACCCACCGTGGAAGAGCTCCATTGAAATATAAAACGGATAACCCGGTAATATCGAGGGACTGGGCCATGTATGGTACCGCCGCGCAGGAAGCAATCATGGATGCCTGGGTAAACGAAAAGGAATCTCCTTATGTACAAACCCAGCCATTTGCGTGGTGGCGCAGTTACCAGCTCGGTGGGCGTTCATTGTTATGGGGCCGCCAGAGCTATCGTTTAAGTGATATTGATTTTGAAGCCAATGCGAAAGATGGGGTTGCTGTTGACTGGCCTATTCGCTATAAAGAAATGGCGCCGTGGTATGATTATGTAGAAAAGTTCGCAGGTATCAGCGGCTCAATGGAAGGTCTTGCGCATTTGCCCGACGGACACTTTCTCCCTCCCATGGATTTGAATTGTGTTGAAAAAGATGTAGCCGCCAGGATTAAATCTGCGTACAAAGATCAACGTCGTATGTTTATCGGCCGCGTTGCCAATTTAACGGCCGCCATACCAGGCAGAACAAAATGCCAGTTCAGGAACCGTTGCTGGGAGGGCTGTCCTTTTGGGGGTTACTTCAGCACCCAGTCGTCTACTTTGCCGGCTGCCCTTGCTACCGGTAATCTTACCGTGCGCCCATGGAGCATCGTTACAAAAATTATTTACGATAAGAATACGAAGAACGCAACCGGTGTGGAAGTGCTGGATGCAGAAAACAATAAGACGTACGTTTTTCATTCAAAGATTCTTTTTCTGAATGCATCCGCTTTAAACAGTGCGTGGGTACTTATGAATTCTGCCACTGATGTCTGGCCCGATGGCCTCGGTAGCAGCAGTGGTGAACTCGGCCACAATATTATGGACCATCATTACATGCTGGGTGCGCAGGGAACGGTAGAGGGGTATGAAGACAAATATTATTATGGTCGCAGGGCAAATGGATTTTACATTACCCGGTTTGCTAATCTTTACGGAGACAAGCGCGACTTTCTCCGTGGGTACGGTTACCAGGGCAGTGCCAGCCGCGATGGCTGGAGCCGTGATGTGGCAGAAATGAATATTGGCGGAAACTTTAAAGACGCACTCACAGAGCCGGGTGGATGGAGCATTGGTGCCACTGGTTTCGGGGAAATATTACCGTACCATGAAAACAAAATTTCGCTGAACAAAACGGTGAAAGATAAGTGGGGTCTTCCGGTGCTTACTATGGATGCAGGGTTAAAGGAGAACGAATTAAAAATGCGCAAAGACATTATTAAAGAACTCGTCGCCATGTTTGAAGCGGCAGGTGTAAAAAATATTTCTACGTGGGACAAAGATTATAATATTGGCCAGGGCATTCATGAAATGGGCAGCGCCCGCATGGGTAAAGATCCTAAAACATCTGTGCTGAATGCCCACAACCAGGTATGGGACGCACAAAACGTTTTTGTAACGGATGGCGCGGCAATGGTTTCCAGTGCCTGCCAGAACCCATCACTCACATACATGGCTTTAACAGCAAGAGCGGCGGACTTTGCAGTAAGCGAATTGAAAAAAGGAAACCTGTAATAAAAAGTTTGAGCTGCAAAGTAGGGTGTTCGTGCAATAAAATATTTTTGTGTGACGGACCAGCTGTGGCTGATATTAAAAAACAACGTTCCCACGCGGTCCTTGCTACATGCAACTGTATCAGATGCAGGGCCCGCGCTGAAAATAGTCGTACAGCCTTTGCCGGTAGAATGCTTGTTCCAAATTATTCATCACTAACATGAATTGCACACGCCTACTATACTGGTTATGGATTTTTATATTATTTTCATCCTGCACAAGTAAAACAGGCAATACGCCAACTCTTTTTACACCCCTACCCACGAGCCATACCGGCATTAATTTTACCAATAACATTGCAGATACCGACACACTTAACATTTTAGATTATCTCTATTACTACAATGGCGGAGGCGTGGCAGTTGGCGATCTTAACAATGACGGGCTACCCGATATCTATTTTATTTCTAACCAGGGCAGCAATAAACTGTATCTTAATAAAGGTAATTTTCAATTTGAGGACATCACGTTAAAGGCCGGCGTGCAGGGCGCGGGCAACTGGAAAACCGGGGTGACCCTGGCAGATGTAAACGACGATGGACTGCTGGATATATATGTATCAGAAGTGGGTGGCTATAAAAATTTCCGCGGCAGAAACGAACTCTTCATTAACAATGGCAGCATGCCTTCCGGCGATATCAGTTTTACGGAAAAGGCACAGGCTTACGGTCTGGACATTGAAGGATTCAATACCCAGGCCGCTTTTTTTGATTACGATCACGATGGAGACCTGGATATGTTTCTTGTAAACCATTCTGTTCATTCCAATAAAAGTTATGGTGATTCGTCGATGCGGCATGTGCGAGACGACAAAAGCGGCGACAAATTATTCAGGAACGATAATACAGCAACTGGTAGAAAATTTACAGCGGTAACGGAAGCAGCAGGTATCTACAGCAGCGTAATAGGCTATGGGCTCAATGTTGCCATAGCCGATGTAAACAATGATGGCTGGGAAGATATCTATGTAAGTAACGACTTTCACGAGAATGATTATTACTATATCAATAACCGCAATGGCAGCTTCTCTGAAATCAACCGCACGGCTTTTGGGCACGAGAGCCGCTTCTCCATGGGCAGCGCTATTGCAGACATGAACAATGATGGCTGGCAGGATATTATTACGCTGGACATGCTTCCAGCCAGTGAGCAGGTATTGAAATCATCCGGGGGTGATGATCCATTGGATATTTACAATTTCAAATTTGGGTTCGGTTACTATCACCAGTATGCGCGGAACTGCCTGCAGCTGAACACCGGCGGTGGAAAAAAATTCAGCGATCTTGCCTTGTACGCCGGCATCGCTGCCACTGACTGGAGCTGGAGCCCCCTGGCGGTAGATTTCGACAACGACGGCAATAAAGATTTATTTGTGAGCAATGGCATTCTAAGGAGACCCAATGATCTGGACTTTATAAAATTTTATTCCAGCAGGGGCGCAGCGGATACCGGGCGTTCTGCAGATCTTACCGCCATCAGTAAAATGCCAGAAGGAAAACGCAGCAATTATATTTTTCAAGGGAGCGATAGCCTGCATTTTACAGATTTGTCTGTAAAATGGGGTTTTGGTAACGCGGGTTTATCTAACGGTGCCGCCTGTGCCGATTTGGACAATGACGGCGACCTCGATATCATCATTAATAATTTAAATGAACCAGCCAGCATCTACCGGAACAATACCGTTCAGCAACTCAACAATCATTTCCTGGAACTGCAGTTAAAAGGTGATTCCTCAAACAAATTTGCCATCGGGGCAAAAGTGATCATCCGGCAAAACGGTATGGATAACAACCGAAATGGTTCTGGAAAAATACAGGTTGATTATCTCAATGCCAGCAAGGGATTTGAAAGTGCCTCCCTGCAATACATACATTTTGGTACCGGCAAAGATTCTGTAATTGATCAAATGCAGGTATGCTGGCCAGATGGCAAATCGCAATTTTTTAATGACGTAAAAGCCGATCAGCGCATAACCGTCTTTTATAAAAATGCAGTTATTAGTGGTCATTCCCTGTTTCCCATCGAAGCAAACAATGACACGGCCGCCAGTTTTATTGATGTAACCGGTAGTATAGCACTTCCCTACAAACACCGTGAAAATAATTTTACTGATTTCAATACGCAGGCTTTCATTCCGCACATGGTATCTACACAGGGGCCGCGGCTGGCTGTAGCAGATATCAATGCGGATGGTCTTGGAGACTTTTATATATGTGGCGCCAAAGGGCAGGCAGGTGCCCTGTTTCAGCAAACAGCTGCGGGCAAATTTTTGGCTACCAATCAACCACTATTTGCAGCAGATGCTGGTTGTGAAGATGTAAACGCGCTTTTCTTTGATGCCGATGGAGATGGCGATCAGGATTTGTATGTGGTAAGCGGGGGCAATGAATCCGAAGGCCGGGATCAATCAATATTGGATCGGTTATACGTCAATGATGGAAAGGGAAATTTTATAAAATCCATTGGCCTGCCGATGTTATACGGAAATAAATCAGTAGCCATCGCAATGGATTTTGATCGCGATGGCGACCTGGATTTGTTTGTGGGTGGAAGGGTGGTAGCAGGCAGGTACGGCGATATTCCAGCTTCTTACCTGCTGTTAAACGACGGCAAAGGAAAATTCTCGGTGGCCGATGATCGCGTGGCACCGGGTCTTCGCAAAGCCGGTATGGTAACCGATGCGGTGTGGACCGATACCGACAAAGATGACTGGCCCGATCTTATACTGGTTGGAGAGTGGATGCCCATCAGTGTTTTTAAAAACGAAAAAGGAATACTGGTCAACCGCACCGCCGAGACCGGCTTGCAACAGACAACCGGGTGGTGGACAACGATACACGCCACGGACCTCAATAATGACGGAATAGATGATTTGCTGGTAGGCAACTGGGGCGAGAATGGAAAATTGCATGCAAGTGAGCAATACCCGTTGGAAATGTTTATTGGCGACTGGGATAACAATGGCGCGCTTGACCAGGTGATGGCAGTTGAAAAAGAAGGGAAATATTATACATTCCTCGGAAAAGAAGATATTGAGAAACAATTGCCTGCACTGATGCGCAAGCAGTATGCAAATTATGCCAGCCTTGCAGGTAAAACGGTGGATGAAATTTTCGGTGATAAACTGCAACAGTCAAAAAAGTTAACAGCCAGCACACTTTCCTCCATATTGCTAACCAGCAAGGGTGCAGGAAAATACAGCGTTGCAAAATTGCCGGCCCAGGCTCAATGGTCGCCAGTCTTTGCATTTTATACCAATAAATTTGGCAACGACCATAATACCACCATACTGGCCGCCGGCAATTTTTACGGTGTACTACCTTATGAAGGCCGTTACGATGCATCCTATGGTTCAGTGTTACTGAGTAATGCATCCAGGCTTGTCGTAGTTCCACCATTGCAGACCGGTTTTATGCCTGGCGGCGAAGTCCGTGATATCAAAGAAATTACTACAATTGGCAACAAGAAATTGATTTTGGTTGCGCGCAACAATGATGGTATTCTTTTTTACAGCAAACGGTAATTAAAATGCGGGGCGAAAAGGTATTAATCCATACACTTGGTTAATTTTAGCGGGGCAAGTAGCGCCATACTGCATTATTTTACAAGGATATAAATTATGAAAAAAACTTTGCTGGCGGTGATAGCCCTGCTGATAACGATTGTAAATGTGTTAAGTATAAATGCGCAGGGCAATGCCGAAAAAATTTCGTTCAATACCGGGTGGAAGTTTTTCCTGGGTGAAGCCAATGATGTTCAGAACGAAAACTTTAACGATGCGTCCTGGCGCAACCAGTTGTTGCCGCACGATTGGAGTATTGAATTGCCGTTCGACTCAGCTAGTCCAACCGGCACGGGTGGCGGCGCATTGCGTGGCGGCCTGGGCTGGTACCGAAAAAAATTTATATTACCGGCCGGTACAGATGGCAAGCATGTTTTCATAGACTTTGATGGAGTATACTGTAACAGCGAGGTTTTTATCAATGGCCATTCCCTCGGTATCCGACCCAATGGATATATCTCATTCCGGTATGATTTGACACCCTGGTTAAAATTTAATAAACAGATTAATGCAATAGTCGTTAAGGTTGATAACAGCCAGCAGCCCAATTCGCGCTGGTACAGTGGCTCTGGTATCTACCGCAATGTTTGGCTGGTAACAGAAAACAATGTGTATGTTGATCATTGGGGTACCAGTATCACCACGCCTTCCGTTAACGAACAATCCGCATCCGTTGCCATAAAAATTGCGGTGAACAGTACGATCGACAAATACACAAACGTTGTCATAAAAACAACAGTGTTTGACGAGCTGCGAACACCCGTGCAAACCAGGACAGTCCCCATTGAATTTAATGTACCCGGAATAAAGGAAATGGCCCAGCATTTCACGGTGGCAAAACCAAATTTGTGGTCAGTGGAACGTCCGTATTTATACAGTGCCGTTACGCAGTTGCTGGTAAACGGGAAGGTGATGGACGAGTACAGCACACGTTTTGGAATACGTTATTTCAATTTTAGTGTTGACAGCGGCTTCACACTGAACGGTAAACCACTTAAAATTATCGGCGTTTGTGATCACCATGACCTGGGTTGCCTGGGTGCAGCCCTTAATACCAGGGCGCTGGAACGCAAGCTGGAAATATTAAAGGGAATGGGGTGCAATGGCATTCGCACGGCGCACAATCCGCCGGCGCCTGAGTTGCTAGATCTCTGCGACAGGATGGGCTTTATTGTAATGGACGAGGCGTTTGACATCTGGAAGAAACAAAAAAACAAATTTGATTACCACCTCAACTGGGATGAATGGCACAAACAGGATTTGATTGACCAGGTAAAGCGGGATCGCAACCACCCGTCGGTATTTATCTGGAGCATCGGCAACGAGATACAAGAGCAGTGGTCGGGTAAAGACGGTAAAGATTCTTCCGGCACCACCATCGCCAGATCGTTGGCAGCCATCGTCAGGGCCCTTGATTCAACCAGGCCAATTACTTCTGCGTTGAACAACGCTACACCGGACAATGCGATTTATAAGTCAGGCGTGCTGGACCTCGTAGGGTTTAACTACCATCACCAGGATTATAAAACATTTCCACAGAAGTTTCCGGGTCAGAAGTTTATTGCGACGGAAACTGTTTCAGCGCTGCAAACACGCGGTCATTATGATATGCCATCTGACAGTATCCGCCGCTGGCCATTACGCTGGGATATACCTGTTGTTAACGCCAATGCAGATCTGACCTGCTCTGCGTACGACAATTGTTCCGCTCCGTGGGGATCCACGCATGAAGAAACTTTGAAAGAAGTGATGAAATATAATTTTGTCAGTGGCATGTATATCTGGACCGGTTTTGATTATATCGGTGAACCAACGCCTTACCCGTGGCCGGCCCGCAGTTCGTATTTTGGCATCATAGATCTTGCGGGTTTTCCTAAAGACGTTTATTATCTCTATCAAAGTTTATTTACTAAAAAAACAATGCTCCATATTTTTCCGCACTGGAACTGGGCACCAGGTAAAACAATTGACGTATGGGCGTATTTCAACAATGCAGACGATGTTGAGCTTTTTTTAAATGGTAAATCACTGGGCACCAGGAAAAAAGAAGCAGAGGACCTGCATGTGATGTGGCGGGTAACCTATGCGCCGGGTACATTAAAAGCCATATCCAGGAAGAACGGAAAAAAAGTAATGGAACAGGTTATTAATACGGCCGGCGCCCCGGCAGCGATTGTTTTGTCGGCCGATAGAAATACGATTGGTGCCGGCAACGCAGACCTCTCTTTTATAACTGCTAAAGTGGTAGATAAAAACGGCAACCTTGTTCCCGATGCAGACAACCTCGTAAAATTTGAAATAAGCGGAAATGGTTTTGTGGCAGGTACTGACAATGGAAATCCCGTAAGCATGGAGTCTTTCAAATCATCTGACCGAAAGGCATATAATGGTATGTGCCTTGCCGTTATACAATCCAGCGGAAGACCAGGAAGTATATCGTTAAAGGCAACGGCCGGCAGCCTTTTGCCAGCTTCTATCATCATCAACGCAAAATAAAAAACACACTGATTCAGCTTAGATTCCCGGAACACGCAACCGCCTATCAACTCAATCTTCCTGCAACGTGTTCTTCAGGAAAAATAAGAAACAACACTCAATGAGATATAGCATTCTACTTTGCGGCTTACTATTTACTGTTTATGCATTTGCACAAACAACCGGTAATGCTATACGCATTAACCAGCTGGGGTATTATACCAACGCGCCTAAAATAGCCATTGTTGCAGGCAATGTTGCTGCAACCAGGTTTTATGTTGTTGCGGCGTCGCAGAACGACACCGTGTTTTCAGGCGTGCCGGGTAATAGCATCCAGTCGTCCAATTCATCGCTGCAAACCCATGTTCTGGATTTTAGTGCCTGCCACGCAGCAGGCCAATTCAGGATAATTATTCCTGGTTTACCGCCATCCTATCTTTTTACCATTGGTGTTAATGCGAATCGCGCTGTTGCGGTTGGATCGCTAAAAGGATACTATTACCTGCGTGCCTCTATGCCACTTGAAAATACATTTGCAGGTAAATGGGCGAGGCCCGAAGGACATCCGGATACGGTTGTTTTAATTCATGCATCTGCAGCAACTGCAGAACGGCCTGCAGGTGCGGCTATCGCAACCCCGGGCGGATGGTACGATGCGGGCGACTACAATAAGTACATGGTGAATGCCGGTATTACGATGGGCACGCTGCTGGCTGCTTATGAGGATTTCCGCAGCTATTTTGATACGCTTCATACTAATATCCCCGAAAGCAAAGACGCGGTGCCCGATATGCTGAACGAAACGCTGTACAACCTGCGCTGGATGTTTACCATGCAGGATCCGTTTGATGGCGGCGTCTATAATAAATGCACCAATGCTGCTTTTGATGGTATGGTGATGCCTGGCGTAACTAAATTGTCACGGTATGTTGTGCAGAAGGGTACTGCTGCCACATTGGATTTTGCAGCGGTAATGGCGCAGTGCAGCAGGCTTACAAAAAAAATGAAAAGGCAATTGCCCGGCCTGTCCGATAGTTGTTTGCAGGCCGCCACAAAAGCCTGGCAATGGGCAATAAAAAATCCTGCACTGGAGTATAACCAGGCAGCCATCAACAAACAATACGAAATAAAAATTACCACCGGTGGCTATGGTGATCGTTCATTTTCCGACGAATGGTTTTGGGCAGCAACCGAATTATTTATAACTACAAAGGACATACAATATAAAAAACCGGTACTGGAAAGAATAAATGACAGCATGGTGCTGCCTTCATGGGGTAATGTGCGAATGCTGGGTTTTTATTCGCTGCTGCGTAACGCTGCTGATGTGCCAATCAAATTGCTACCCGACATGCAACATACAAAAGAAAGACTATTGGCATTTGCTGACGGTTACCTGCAGCCTGCAAAGGAAAATGCATTTCAGACGGTGATGGGGCGCTCAAAAAGGGATTTTAACTGGGGCAGCAATTCAAATGCCGCCAACCAGGGAATTGTATTGGTAAACGCGTACTTTATTACAAAAGAAAAAAAATACATGGACGGTGCACTGACAAACCTGGATTACATTCTAGGAAGAAATGCCACCGGGTATTGTTTCGTAACAGGTATGGGTACCCTATCTACCTTGCACCCTCACCACCGGCCATCCGTGGCAGATGGTATTGAAGAACCTGTGCCCGGGTTGCTGGCCGGCGGACCAAACCCTGGTATGCAGGACAAATGTCACTATGATTTTACGGAAGCGGAAACAGCGTACACGGATGTTGACTGCTCTTATGCTTCCAACGAAATTGCCATTAATTGGAATGCACCGCTCGTCTACCTGGCAAATGCCATCGAAGCATTGCAATTTAAGACCAATTATAGTCAGCGCCCAGTAAAATAGCCTGACAGCTTATTCAAACCTGTGTCATTTTAATTCTCATGTAGTTGTTTAGATCCGCCGGAAAATCATCAAGTGGTTGCTGACAGAAGTTTACAGCACTTGTTTATTTTTGCGTTAACCAATATTATACACTAAAAACCACATCATGAACGAAATCAAACACGGAGACGCAACTATCCGTTACGTGATTACTGGTAACGGGGCGATCACATTGTTATTTGTGCATGGCTCTTATATTGATCAATCCTATTGGAAAGATCAGGTCGCTTTTTTTAACAGGGATTATACGGTTGTTACTTTTGATCTTCCTGGTCACGGAGTGTCTGGTAGAGAAAGGCAGCACTGGTCGATGCAGGGTTTCGCAGAGGACGTAGTAGCGCTGATAAAAAAATTGGATTTGAAGAATGTAATTCTGATTGGGCATTCTATAGGCGCTGACATAAACCTCATGGCGGCAAACCAATATGCTGGTCCGATCATCGGCTTTATTGCGATTGATATTTTCAAAAATGCAGCAATGCCTTTATCGGAAGACTACCAGCAGCAGGCCGCGGGGATAAAAGCTAAACTTGAAACGGATTTTGCTCCTACCAACGAAGCGTATGCAAGAATGGCATTGCTTACCCCGGCTACCCCTGCTATAATTGCAGAGCGGGTTGTGCAGGCCTACCGGAATGCATGGGCACCAATGGCGATTGCGACAACACCGGAAATTTTTACCATGTTTCAGGTAGAGCGGGAGCTGTTGCCAAAACTAGCTTTTAAATTGTACCTCATCAATGTTGATTACACACCGGCGGATGAAAACGCCTTACGGGAGTATGCGGGCAGCGGTTATCAATTGTTTCATATGGACGGTACCTGTCACTATCCGATGCTGGAGCATCCGGAAACGTTGAACACGCTTTTGAAAGAAGCCATTGAAAACATTGGCACCCTTACGGGGATCAGTAGCAAATGACAATAGTGTCGCCCCGGAGATATAATTTAGAGGGTTTGGCCGCCCGGTAGCATTTCTGATGTTTCCTGGCTGGCGCCACTTCATCAGCAAACCGGCTTCCTGATAAAAATAAATTACCTGCTGGCAAACCTACACCTGCCGATGCTGTATTTTGTGCACCTCATTTGATGATTCAAATAAAAAGTCATGAAAAAAATAGTGATGTTGTTGGTATTACAGGCAGGGCTTATGCCGGCTATACGGGCACAAACAACCATTGTCCAATATTTGTCGGGCATTGATAAAGACCATACCGTACTGTGGGATTTCTTTTGCACAAAAGGAGCGAACAGTGGCAGATGGACAAAAATTGCTGTTCCGTCAAACTGGGAGCAGCAAAATTTCGGTGGCTATAGCTATGGACATGATAAAGTGAAAACCGATGAGCAGGGATTGTATAAATACCGTTTCAATATAACAAAAGCATCGATCGGTAAAAAAATATTCATTGTATTTGAAGGCGCTATGACGGACACGGAAGTGAAGATAAATGGCCGGCACGCAGGCGCCGTGCACCAGGGAGGATTTTATCGTTTTAAATATGACATTACCAGCCTGGTAAAATATGGATCTTCTAATTTACTGGAAGCCACCGTTAGTAAAATGTCGGCACAGGCATCGGTCAATAAGGCCGAACGAAATGGTGATTTCTGGACCCTGGGCGGCATTTACAGGCCGGTATACTTAGAGATTGTTCCGCAATCATTTATTGACCGGGTTGCAATTAATGCAAAAGCAGATGGATCGTTCAACATGGAAGTATTCGCGGCAGGCATTACTACCAATACAATTATAGAAGCACAGTTACAAAACCTGCAGGGAGAAAATTTCGGCGCTCCGTTTGCGATGCCCGCTTCGGCCCAACAGGACAAAATAGTATTAAGCAACCAATACAAGCAGCCTGCTTTATGGAATCCTGAATTTCCTAATCTGTACCAGGTGGTGGTTTCGTTAAAAAACAGCGGTAAGGTCGTTCACCGGTATATACAAAAATTTGGTTTCCGAACAGCTGAATTACGACCAAAGGACGGGTTTTACGTAAATGATGTGAAGGTGATTTTTAAAGGCGTGTGCCGGCACAGTGAATGGCCCGAAACAGGAAGGACGTTAAGCAAAGACATCAGTTTGCTGGACGTTGGTTTAATGAAAGAGATGAACATGAATGCCGTGCGCATGTCGCACTATCCGCCCGACCAGCATTTTCTGGATGTCTGTGATTCAATGGGTCTTTTTGTGCTGGATGAATTGACCGGCTGGCAGGCCGCGTACGACACGATTGCCGGCAGACCATTGGTAAAAGAGCTGGTGGTAAGAGATGTCAATCATCCATCCATCGTGATATGGGACAATGGTAACGAGGGTGGTTGGAACCGCGCGCTGGATAACGATTATGCATTGTATGATCCGCAAACAAGGCTGGTCATTCATCCCTGGGAAAAATTCAACGGAACAGATACCAAACATTACCCCGACTACAATTATGTGGTCAATTCAAGCCTTTATGGAAATGATGTATTCTTCCCCACAGAGTTTATGCATGGTTTGTACGATGGCGGGCATGGCGCAGGCCTTGATGATTTCTGGAATTTAATTTTGCAACATCCCTTTGGCGCCGGTGGTTTTTTGTGGTCTTTTCATGATGAGGGTATTGTTAGAAAAGATAAAAATGATAGTATTGACACCGATGGAAATCATGCACCAGATGGTATTGTAGGCCCGCACCGCGAGAAGGAAGCAAGCTTTTATTCCATTCGGGAAATATGGTCGCCGGTATATATAAAACAAGCTGCTATCATGCCTTCTTTCGATGGTCGCTTACTGGTTGAAAACCGTTACCTGTATACAAATCTCAAAGCCTGTTCCTTTGAATGGAAGCTTGCAGTATTACCCAAAGCTGGTGATGCAGGCATTGCTGCGGTAATTACAGCCAGCGGTGCGCCGGCCGTACCAGCGCTGGCGCCCGGGGAAAAAGGCTGGTTGTTGCTGAACCTCCCGGCAGCATGGCAAAAAAACGATGTCTTGTATTTCACCGCTTACGGCCCTGATAAAAAAGAAATTTTCACCTGGAGTTGGCCACTGAAACTGCCTGCAGCCGTTGCTGAACAAAATATTGGTATTGGAAAAACAGCAAATGCTGCTGCCATCACATCAACAGAAACGGATAGTAGTTTTATCATACAGGCGGATGGCATCCGGTATCACTTCAGCAAATTAAGCGGGTGTTTATCTAAAGTAGTCAACGGGCAATCTACTTTTCTGTTATCCAATGGCCCCGTAGTAGCAGGAATAAAACATGTTTTAAAAACAATACGGCAGTATCAAAAAGAGGAACAGTATATCGTTGAGCCCTTATATGAAGGAGAAAGCCTGTTTACCGTAAAATGGATTTTTACGCCGGGCCGGGCGGTGCAACTCGATTATAGCTATGCGCAAAGGGGCGCTGCCGATTTTATGGGTCTCAGTTTCAATTACCCGGAAGAAAAAATAAACGGGATGAAGTGGATGGGCCGCGGGCCATATCGGGTGTGGAAGAATCGTTTGAAGGGACAACAATTTGGGGTGTGGCAAAAAAGGTTCAATAATGCCGTTACCGGAGAAAGCTGGCAGTACCCGGAGTTTAAAGGCTATCATGCAGCGCTGTACTGGGCTGTTATTCAAACCGGAGATGCGTCTTTCAAAATATACAATGAGCGGGACGGCATGTTTTTACAAATGCTGAAGCCCGGTAAACCGGCAGGAGCGGCCAACAATAATACCAGTCCGGCTTTTCCCGAAGGCAATATCGGGTTCATGAGTGCCATTCCACCAATCGGAACAAAATTTCAAGCGGCAGATAAAATGGGTCCGCAAAGCCAGCAAAACACCCAGTTGAATTATACACCTGTCAGTGGAAAACTATGGTTTGATTTCAGCTTACCCGTAAAAGGCTTTTAACGGTTTATAAAAGAAGTATTTAAAAGATTAATTTGTAAGTTGACCCCGTGCCTATAAAACAAGGGCACCCTGCAAACAGCAATATGAAATTGTTTATTACCATATTCGCTTTCATGCCTTTGTGGTTGCATGCAACACGGCACACATTACAAGCTGTGTCGGGAAGCATCATCATCAGTAACAATATTGTAACGCCCGCCCTTGCAGATGGAGATACCCTGTACATTCCCGGCGGAGGCGCCTACACAAACGTCGAGTACCAGAATTTAACCAGCGACACCGTAAAAAAAATCCACATCATTTGGCTGAAGGGCAGCGTGGTGTTTTCTCCTGTTACTTTTCAGCAATGCTACGATTTCAATGTGGTAGGGGTAGTGATAGAGAACATGCATCATTTTAACTGGTACGGAACAAGAAAGGAAAGCTATAACATGCACAACATAGATTTTGTAAAATGTGTATGGAACAACCCGAAAGACAGTTATAAAGCACAACCCTGCATTCAGTGGGACGATCAGTTTGCAGCAAAGCCCATGGTATTCACTGGTAATAAAGCACAGACATTTTATAATAACCGTTACATTGATTGCAGGTTTGACGGGTTTTTAAATGTAACAGTTGTACAGCTTAGCGCTAACTGGAACCGCGCAAACAAAGAAATTAACCGATCGATATGTCTTGATTTTGTTTTCCTGCGGGATACTTTTACGAACGTTGCCAATACGCCCGGCACGACCGTATCCGCAATTTCCGGCACCGGTTCAAATTGCAGGGTGGAGGCCTGTTATTTTAAATATATTTCCGGCCCCGGCACCGGCCATGCGGCACATAGTCAGTCAATACTCTGGTATGGGACCATTGATGTATTGCGTTCAAAACAGGAGGACTCGTACGCGGCCATGCTGCGCGCCGTACCATTGGCGTGGACGGGGCTGCCCGGCTATCGCAACAATGCAGCTTGCAGGTTTTACAGGAATATCATTGTACGGCAACTTAATTATTCTGCAGTAGAATTTGGCCAGAACAATGTGGGCAACCGCGACAGTGCGCATGGGTTTTACCAATGCAAAGCCATCTGTGTATACAATACCGTATATGCTACGGTGCGGGTGACGCACAACCGACCTGGTTATTATTATGGGTTTGTTTGTGATGTAGTGAACCAGGACACGATTGAATGCAAATACAATGCAGGCTGTAAGCTGGAATATGATTACCCGTACGATAGTCTTAAAAGAGGGTATGCGGTGGCGACCGTTTCAAGGGCTGCGCTGCAATCGGACATTGCAGAGAATAAGATTATTCCGAAATACACGACAGCGGTATTTTTGGATACTTTCCATTTCGTGCCAGGCCCATTGTTGCGGCTGCAGAAGCCAGGGGAAAAATATGATTTCAGCGATACGGATTATGCAGGCAATAAATTGCCGTTGTCAGGACCTTTATATGCAGGCGCCATTGAATATAAAACAGCAGTAAAAAAAAGCACAAAGAAAAAATAGCTTACGCACAAAGTCCCGACCGTTTCGGGCCGGGACTTATCCAGTCTTCTCATGTTGTTTTATCTCCTGCCTTAAAAGTTGTTTGTTATTTGCGTCCGTGGCGTTATCTGCCTGGGCAGCCAACGGAGTTTATTTAAAAATATTATCAGGCTTTCTTTATCAGTTCTGCGTTGATATGGATTTTTACGTCCTCCCCCACAACCAGCCCACCAGCTTCCGTTACTGCACTCCAGGTAAGACCGAATTCTGATCTTTTTATTTTTCCGGTTATTTCAAAACCTGCTACTGTTTGTCCGTATAAATCTTTCTGTATGCCGCCGAAATCCACGTCCATTTCAATGGGCTTTGTAATGCCTTTCATGGTAAAATCGCCTTTCATTTTATAGTCACTTCCACCAGCCGGGGTAAGCGAAGCAGATTCAAAACTCAGTGTAGGGAAATTTGCCGCATCAAAAAAATCCGGAGAGGTAAGGTGTGCATCTCTTTGCTCCTGGCCGGTATGTATGCTGGCAATTTTCGCCGAAAAAGAAATCTTTGCATCGCTGAAATCTTCTTTTTCAGCATCTACGGTTCCTTCAAACTCGGTGAATTTTCCGGATGCATTGGATATTACGAGATGTTTTACTTTGAAACCAACTTCTGAGTGAGCGCTATCTATTACCCATTGTGCCATAATAATTAATTTAGGAAGTAAAGATAATGTTTAAACATTGAACTGCCAAGCGTTTTGTCCTATTTATTTTGTTAACGGTGTAAAAAGCAAAAAACCCCGGCCGAGGGCCAGGGTCAAGTCTATGAATAAAGATTCATTTAGTCGCCCCAAATGTTATCTTCTCCTTTCAACCATCTTTTTACAAGCTCTGTAGTAACAGATTTTGGGCGTTCCAGCGGAAAATTCAGGGCCCTGTCCCAGCAAAGACTCGCCAATACACCCAACGCGCGGCTAACGCCGAACAATACGGTATAAAATTCGTATTCTACCAGGCCATAGTGAACCAATAAAGCGCCACTGTGGGCATCTACATTGGGCCATGGGTTCTTAATCTTGCCAAGCGACTGGAGAATGGGAGGCACCGTCTCGTATACATTCCATACTGTTTGTACAAGGGGATCGTCCGGCATATGTTTTTTGCCGAAAGCCATCTGCGCGGTGAAGCGGGGATCGGTTTTGCGGAGCACTGCATGCCCGTAACCTGGCACTACTTTTCCCTCTTCCAGCGTCTTTTTCACATACTCCGCTATCTGGTCATTGGTAGGCAGTTCCGTTTTTAAATTTTCACGCAATTCAAATATCCACTTAATGACCTCCTGGTTGGCCAGGCCATGCAATGGGCCAGCAAGGCCAGTCATACCTGCCGCCAGGCTTAAAAATGGGTCACTGAGGGCTGAGCCTACCAGGTGGGTTGCATGCGCAGAAACATTGCCGCCTTCATGGTCTGCGTGAATGGTCATGTACAAACGCATCAGCTCTTTAAATGCCTCGTCTTCAAAACCCATCATGTGGGCAAAATTGCCAGACCAGTCCAGCATGCCATTCGGGTTGATATGCTCGTTGTTTTTATATTTTCTGCGATAAATATAAGCCGCGATCCTTGGCAGGCGGGCAATCAAATCCATAGCATCATCGTACATCACGCTCCAGTAATCTTTTTTATTGATACCTTTTGCATATGCTTTTGCAAAATTACTTTCAGTTTGCAACGCCATGATACCGACTGTAAACATGGTCATGGGATGGGTGGTGAGGGGCAATGCATCGATGGTAGCGAATACATGATTGGGTACATGACTGCGCCGTTGCCATACCGCTGTTACATGGCTTACATCTTCATCTGTTGGCAGTTCACCTACCAGCATCAGGTAAAACAATCCTTCGGGAAGGGGTTCTGTACCGTCTTTTGCTTTTGGAAGTTTCTCCTGTAGTTCGGGAATAGAATAGCCCCTGAAACGAATACCTTCCTGTGAGTCCAGTAATGAAGTTTCTGAAACCAGTCCTGTAATGCCGCGCATTCCCTGGTAGACCTGTGACAGCGTTACTTCGCCAATTACTTTACTGCCGTTTTCTTTCAATAATTCCTTGATTTCTGCGCTTGATGCATCAGCTTTTGTCTTGAACCTTTCCTTGATTATCCCCATGAGAAGCGGTTTGTATATATATGAGAAAATGTTTGCAGGCTTGCGGCTAAGTTAGCCAAACTACGGTGCTGAAACAAACTTTAATGAAGCTGGTTGATTAAAGACGTTAAATACACATTAAAGAAATAGTTCAGTAATAGACCTTTGCTCATTTGACCGGCATTCGCGTGGGTTAGCATCGCACAGCGTTGAAGCGGCATCCCATAATTTGTTTGAATGTTATTGCGATTTTTATTGTTTCATCACCGGTAAGTCAATATGGGTAGGGTATTGAGCCGAGAAATAAAGGGTATGGTCGGCTTTAATATAGTCGTTGTTATTGGCTTCAAAAATATTGGGCACAAATTTCTGCGGGTTGCGATCTATTACCGGGAACCAGGTGCTCTGTACCTGGATCATGATTTTATGACCTTTTAAAAATACATGGTTTATCGCATGCAGGTCAATAACAAATTCCGCAGGTTTATTGGGAACCAGCGGTTTCGGATGCGTAAAGCTTTCCCTGAATCTCCCCCTGAATACTTCCATCGCTACCGGCAACTGGTAGCCGCTCATCAGGAGATTTTTCTGATCAATAGCCGGGTATTCGTCAATCAGTTTTACAATCCAGTCGGCATCACTGCCGGTGGTGCTGGCAAACAAATGCGCGGTAATCTGACCGGTGACAGTCAGGTCATCAGTTAGTGAATCCAATGTAAAGCTGATCACATCCGGCCGGGAGTAAACAAAACGCTGATCCTCTACCTGCCACGGGCGCCAGCGGCTGCCTTTGCCGTAGGTGGCTTCAATGGGCTGTAAGCGGTACGGCACCGGTTTGGCCGGGTCGCTGGTATAAGTAAGTTTTCCGTTTCCGGAAACCGGCGCAGCAAAAGAAGCTTTGTTATGCGGTGCAGCATATAATTTTTGAACAACGGCTGCTGCGGGCGGCCAGGTGCTGTATGTTTTCCATTGATTGCTGCCGGTTTGAAAACAATAGGCTTCTTCAAATTTTCCATCACCGATGCCTTTCAGCCAGTAGTCAAACCATTTTTTTTGCAGAACTTTAAACCACTCCGCCGTATTGCCGCCGAAATCTATTTTGCCAAGACTGTCTGCGTTCGCTCTCGACCACTGACCATGATTCCAGGGACCCAGTACAATGTGGTTACGGTTGAAACTGTCTTTTTTCTCCATATGCCGATACATCAGCTGTGGTCCGTTGATGTCTTCCTGGTCGTAGTAACCGCCTACATGCAATTGTGGTATTTGCGGAGACTGCACATAACTCAGTGGTGAATTGGCCTGCCAGAAATCATCGTAGTTGGGGTGTTGAACGAAATTATTCCAGGTAGGAATTTTATTATGAAAGTATTTTTCATTTACATTTTTAAGTGAACCTAATTGCAGGTACCAGTCAAACAAATCAAAACTGGGAAACGGAAAGTCCGTATCGGTGGTTTTATCAAATTCAAGTTCGTAAGAATATTCCATGCCGTAACTCAGGCGAAACGCACCGTTGTGGTGAAAATCATCACCCAAAAAAAGATCGGCCATGCAGGCCTGTTCCGACGAAGTTTTTAAAGCGGGATGAGGATCCACTGCGCCTACCAGCGCCAGCCAGCCAGGGTAAGATATCCCAAAGATGCCGGCCTTTCCATTGTTATTGGCAACATTCTTTACCAGCCAGTCTACCGTATCCCAGGTGTCGGTGCTCTCATCAATGGCACCCTTTTTTGTAACGTGTAACAGTGGCTGGTGAATTTGCATATTTCCTTCGCTTTTGTATTTGCCTCTAATATCCTGCAATACAAAAATATACCCGTCTTTACCGAGCAGGGCCATTTGTGTCCAGTTACGAACCGGGAACACCGTGTCGTCCGACAGTTTCAGATCTGCACCATAGGGTGTGCGCTGCAACAGCAATGGCACCGCTTGTTTGGCATTCACTGGTTCTATTACAACGGTAAAAAGTTTTATGCCGTCGCGCATGGGTACCATGTAGGTTTTTTTCCGGTATAGCAGCTCATCGTCTTTTTGCGCTATTGCTGCGGCAACAAACAAAATCAGGTACAGCCAGGTGCAGGTAATCTTCTTCATATCAGTGATTGATTTACAACTAAACTAAAGTTAAGGAAGTTCCGCAACGGCCAGCCGGCTTTGAATAAAAACACCCCTATATTATTTTTACGCAGGAGATCATACACCTTTATGGAAGAAGGACAAACTACTGAAAGATATTTCATTGAAAATTTTGGAAACCGATTTTCCATATCAGGACGTTACAAACAACATCAGTGCTTCCGTACTTTCTGGCATTGTCACCATTTACCAAAGACTAATCCAGGCTTTGTGATAAGGTGAATGCATTTTTTGTTGCCCGGCAAGGTAATGGCCGCAATGGATTGTATGTGTATCCTTTGCCCGCATTCCGGACAACAGCGACTTCGGCCTCCAGCGGGTATCCATAACCGGTATAGGCTGGCAGTAGCGCGAAGGCAGCGTCTTTTCTTCAACATATGTTTTTGAAGCAGAACGCATAGACCAATGGGCGTGCCCTTGTTTTTTAACGAAATCAGGTATGGCCATGCCCATATTTTTTGTAACTGGCCATCGGTCCGGCGGCAATATAATTTTCTGCAGCGCTGGTGTCAACAATTTGCTTGATTCGTATATATTGTAGCCAGCCTTGTGTATTGGTCAGTTCAGCATAAACACGCACCTGCAGCCGATAATTCAGCAGTGAAGCGCCGCGACTTGACGGTAATTGGCACGATTTCACGCGATTGCAGGTTAAAATTGCTGTGGAACCGGCTGAGTGGGGAAACGGCTGCACGCAGTACAAATCTACCTGTTTTTATGCTGTTGATAACCAGCGGCATTAGGATGGCACGGTTTTACCAAGGACAGGGTATTATTCACTAAAAAACCTACTATATGAAACAAGTATTAATCGTAATTATGGTTGCTGGTGCGCTAACTGCTTGTAACAGTGGGGCTAGCGAAGCTGCAGCCAATGAGGCCGCGAAGGCAAAAACCATTGATTCGCTGAGCGTAGTGCTGGCAAAGCAAAAAGCCATTGATTCGATGAAGGTGGTGGCAGCGGAACGGGAGAAAAGGAGCACACATACGGTGGAGACGGTTACCATGGAAAATACGGCTGCGCAGCCTGCACAAGCTGCTGAGAAAAAAGGGCTGAGCCATACCGCCAAAGGTGCTATCGTTGGTGCTGGAACAGGGGCCGTAACGGGCGCGATTATCAATCATAATGATCGGGCCAAGGGTGCGGTGATCGGAACAATTATCGGAGCGGGCGTTGGGGCCGGAACAGGATTGATTGTAGATAAGAGCAAAGCAAAGAAAAAAAAGAAAGCAGCCCAGCAGTAATGAATACAGGGGCTTAGCCAATCACTTTAATAAGCAGCACACCGATTCCATAAATCAGTGTAGCCACAAAAATGCCCTTAATGGTTTGATCTTTACGGGCGTTTACGTAAAAGGTAAAAAGTACGGCGTTGGCCACCAATGAGATGCTGCTGACAGCCGTTAGCAGCGTCTTATATTTTCTCATATAGCCAAGGAATTCCGTGAAACTTACATTGTGCGAATAGAATGCGGCAAAATAGTATACCACCATGCCCACCAGTGGGCCGAGAAAGCCGAGCACGAGGCCAAATCGTATATTGTCTCTGTTAAGCATTATTGTAGCTTCCAAATTTTTTCCAATTTTGCTTTTAAAACGTAATTGGTCAGATCAAATTGTACCGGCACAACACTTATATAGTTATTCTTTAACGCCCAGACATCGGTGTCCTTTCCTTTGTCCATGTTTTTGAACTCGCCGGTAAGCCAGTAATACTTTCGGTTAGTAGGATCGTTACGTTCTATAAAGTCTTCATCGTACTTCGCATAAGCCTGGCGGCAAACTTTTATACCCATTATCAGTTCATCGGATACTGCCGGAATATTCACGTTTAATATCATGTGCTTATCCAGGGGTTTGGCGAGGATTTTCTGGGTGAGTAAACGTACACATTTGCGGGCAGCCGTAAAATCTGCGTCCAGGCTGTAATCGAGCAATGAAAAACCGATGGAGGGAATGCTTTCAATCGCTGCTTCAACGGCGGCGCTCATGGTACCGCTGTAGATAACATTTATTGAATGGTTAGCGCCATGGTTAATGCCGCTTAAACAGATATCCGGTTTTCTTTGCAGCACTTTGTCAACGGCCAGCTTTACGCAGTCTACGGGCGTACCGCTGCAACCGTAGGCTTCCACGCCATCCATCAGCTGTACCGGATGTAACCGGAGCGGCTGGCCGATGGTAATTGCATGCCCCATTCCACTCTGGGGTTTATCGGGTGCCACTACTACAATTCTACCGAGGTCCTTCACCGCTTCTATTAAATTGCGTATACCGGGCGCCGTAACGCCATCGTCGTTGGTTATTAATATAGTAGGCAAATCTTTTTTCCTGCTCGTTACTTTGGCCATCATTCAAAGCTAAGAAGAAAAACGCCGCAGCGTCCCAGATCAATGAATCAAATTGTTTGGTGGAACACTGCGGGGAGCGCGAAGAAAATGACGGCAGATTTGCAGGCCCGTCCAACAAATTATTTGCATGAGACTTCGGCCTTAGTTATAATAATATTCTCCTGCGACCTCAACATGATGATTGGAGATACCGCGAAAAACAATCCCCGAAAAAACAGATTCAAAATATTTTTTTAAATGTCAAAAAAATTAGTATTTTAGCACTAAATTAATTAGTTATGACATTCGCCGGAAAAAATCTACGCTATCTCCGTCGCCTGCGTGGCTGGACACAGGAAGAGTTTGCCACCAAGTTGAAGATTAAACGCTCCTTGCTGGGTGCTTATGAAGAGGAAAGGGCAGAGCCAAGAATAGAAGTGCTGGAAAATATTGGCAGCATTTTTAAATTGTCGCTGGATGAATTGTTGTTGAAAGACCTGGGCGACAGTAAGAATAATTTCCTTGCCAAGCGCCGTGCATCAAAGCTGGCATCTGGTACAACGGATATACAGTTTGTGCCTGTAAAAGCGGCCGCGGGTTATCTTGCGGGTTACGCAGATCCGGAGTTTGTGGATGAGCTGAATACTTTTACCCTGCCTATGCTGGCACCCGGCACCTATCGTGCATTCGAGATTATCGGAGACTCTATGCTGCCTACTCCCAGCGGGTCTGTCATTGTGGGTGAAAAAGTAGAAAGCCTCGAGCATGTAAAAAGCAGCAATACGTATATTGTTATTTCCCGCCAGGAAGGCATCGTTTATAAACGCATTGTAAAGAATGGACGGTCTAAAAGCAAGCTTACCCTGGTAAGCGACAACCCTTCGTATCAGCCCTATCATGTGGAAGCGGAAGATGTGCTGGAATTATGGCTTGCACAAATGGTGATTACCAAAGCCAGTCAGCAAAACAGGTGGGATGTGAATCAACTGGCCAACCTGGTAACCAACTTGCAGGACCAGGTAAGCACCTTAAAAAAACGAATGAATTAATGGCATTATTTGCCGTTACCAAAACAATATCTACGCGGCGTGTCCCGTGGTTTGAAGCATCGGTGGTGCAGCAGCAATTGATTTGCGCAAGGGTGTTTCCTACTGCTTGATTGTTTATCCTGTTGTCATTTGCATGACAATTTTTTTTTATGGTTTGAATCCTCAGCTAGTCACCGATGGAAAAGGTTGCCCCGTAATTCCGCTGCCGGCCACTTGAATAAACGAGTCCTTGCTAGCGGTGACAGGAAGTTGTGTTTGCGGTAATGATGTTTCTTCTGAATCGTAATCCCTGTTTGTAATTATATAGAATTTTCACTATTTCAATTATGAAAACGAGCTATTTATCAGCTCGTTTTTTTTATAAGTATAAACCATTATTAGTCATTTTTATTGCTAATTTGAAAGGGGCTGCTTTTTTTCTGTTATTTTTGGCGGATAACTAACATGCGACTACTAACCTGCCTGGGACTTCTCATTTGTGGGATTAATCTGACTGTGATCGCACAGCATAAAAGCCTCCAGGCCATTAAGGTAGTTTTGCCTCCCCGCGTAGATGGTTCACTTACGGACAGTGTATGGAAGAATGCACCCGCGGCGGTTGATTTTATCACCAATTCGCCCGCATACGGCAAGCCCTCAAAAGTAAAAACATCGGTAAAAATCGTGTATGATGATGCAGCCATTTATATTGGCGCCTACCTCTACGACGAACCTTCGATGATAAAAAAACAATTCACCACCAGGGATAATCAGAACAGGGCAAATGTTGACTATTTTTCGGTGTTTATTGATACTTACAACGACCACCAGAATGCATACCAATTTCTTGTCACTACCCGCAACGTACAAACTGATGCACGTTTATCTTCTGCGGCAAAACCGGATTTTGGTGTATATGGCGATTTGAGCTGGGATGCGGTCTGGGACAGTAAAGTAGAAATGCAGGCAGATGGGTGGACAGTTGAAATAAAGATCCCCTATTTCTCCCTGCGGTTTGCAAAGATCGATATCCAGGATTGGGGCATCAATTTCCTCCGGTTCAGCCGGCGAAACAGTGAGGCCGCCTTCTGGAACCAGGTCAATCCGAATAACAATGGTTTTGTAAATCAGTTTGGTTATTTAACCGGCCTTGAAAAACTGGCGCCTCCATTGCGCTTAAGTCTTTCGCCGTACATCAGTGGCGGATACAGGAGCGACCCGAATCAAAAAACAAGGTATGATAATGAATGGTTGAAAAGCGGTGGTGTGGATGTGAAGTACGGTATCAATGAAAGTTTCACGCTGGATGCTACGCTGATACCTGATTTTGGCCAGGTAATTTCTGATAACGTCGTCAACAATATCACTCCTTTCGAACAGCAATTTAAAGAGAACCGCCAGTTCTTTACCGAGGGTACCGAACTTTTTAATAAAGCAGGCCTTTTTTATAGCAGGCGCATTGGAAGAACACCCACTGAATACTACAACGTGAAAGCGTTCACGGATAACAATGCAAATTACACAGTGCTCAAAAATCCGGATGTAACCCGGCTGTACAATGCCATTAAATTTTCCGGACGCAATAAGCATAACCTTGGTATCGGTGTTTTCAACTCGGTCACGGAACCGGTGCATGCACGGATCTACAACAGCATCACCGGAAGGGATTCCTCCATCACTACCGAAGACCTGGCGAATTACAACATTATTGTACTTGACCAGGCATTGAAGAACCGCTCTTCCATAACATTTACCAATACCAATGTAATCAGGAACGGTCACGCCAATGATGCCAACGTAACAGCGCTTGATTTGGTATTGTATGACAGAGATAATGAATATGGATTCAGCGTAAAGCCACGCTACAGCAAAATATTTGGGAAAGGCGGTTACAGCGGCTTTGCGAACGAAACACAATTTGGGAAAGTCAGCGGTAAATGGCAATGGTTTGTAAACAACAATATAGAATCAGATCTTTATAACCCCAATGACATGGGGTACATACAGGCACCAAATGAAGTAACTTCCATTGGTGAAGTCAGCTATAATATTTTCCAGGCAACAGATAATTTTTTAAATCAGCGATATGCATTTACTTCTTTGCAATCTTACTTATACAAACCATTTGGTTACCAGTCCACCGAATTCAAACCATCTGCCTTCTGGGTATTTAATAATTTCTGGGATCTTTCGGTAAGTATTCCCATTCAACCATTCTGGTACAATGATTATTTTGAGCTGCAAACCAGTGGACGAAAGCTAAAACGCTCTCCCTACTATTCTGCGTTTGTAAGTGGTAGCAGCGACAGCCGCAAGCGATTATTTGTAAACTGGAATATAGGGTTCGCTGAAGGTCCTTTGCCGAATGATCCTTACAACGCCGTAACATTGGGTGCGCGTTACCGTTTCGGCGATAAATTTACGTTAGAAGCATCGCTGCGGCGGAGGCACGATAATGGTCAGTGGGGTCTTGCAAACAATGGGAAGTCATTTATTTTTGATAATATGGGTGAGCCGGTGCTGGCGAGGCGGAAATTTACCGATGTCACTTCAATTCTTAGTGGCACCTATAATTTTACTTCCCGTATGAACCTAACCTTCAGGGCGCGGCACTATTGGAACAAGCTGGAGAATACCAATCTTTACCGGGTAGACAATGATGGAGATTGGTTAGAAAGAGTGGACCTTAAGCCAGAAGATTACAATGCCAACTACAATATTTTTAACCTCGATGTTTTTTACACCTGGGATTTCAGTCCGGGAAGCCGGGTTATCCTTGGCTATAAAAACTGGCTCGGCAATGATTACCTGAATGCATTGTCAGGTACCGGCAACAGGCTATATGCAAAGAACCTGGCGAATCTTTTTTCGGTGCCGCATGGCAATGAAATAACGCTGCGGTTTATTTATTTTCTCAATTACCAGGATTTGAGGAGCAAAGTAAAACGATCGTTATAAATTGTACACGCTTTTTGCAGTGCGGAATGTATTGCAATGCGCTTCCACAATTATTTTTACATCCGCCGAGTACCCTCCGCCCATTGCCACCGTACAGGGTATGTTTTTTTGCTTCAGCATATTAAATACTATTTCATCTCTTTCGCGGCAGCCAGCCATCGATACGTTAAGTTTGCCGAATTTATCTGTGTTAAGTATATCTGTTCCTGCCAAAAAAAATGCAGTATCAGGTTGCAGAACTGTAATTAAGTTGCTAAGATGGGTGCGCAGGAGTTCAAGGTATTGTGTATCGCCAGTGCCGTCTTCCAGCGGAATATCCAAATCGGAATACTCCTTTTGAAAGGGGTAATTGTGTCTGCCATGCATACTAAAAGTAAATACGCGGGGTTCGTGCTCAAATATTTTTGCAGTACCATTTCCCTGGTGAACATCCAGGTCAATAATTAATATTTTTTTAGCAAGTTGTTGCTGCAGCAGGTAGTTGGCTGCAACGGCAAAGTCGTTCAGCATGCAGAACCCTTCGCCCCTGTCAGCAAACGCATGGTGTGTTCCACCCGCTACGTTTAGTGCAACCCCGTGTGCAGCGGCAAACATGCAGCAGTCGATGGTGCCCTGTGTGATTATTAATTCGCGATCCGTAAGCAGGGCAGATTGCGGAAATCCAATATGCCTTTGTTCCCTGGCCGATAAGGTTTGTTCCTTTAGTTTTTTAAGGTAAGCACTGTCATGGGTTAAGGTAATAATTTCGTCTGTGCATGCTGCCGGGGCAAATAAATTATTATTGGTAATACTGCCTTCGTACAGCAACTGCTCAGGTATCAGTTCGTATTTAAGCATCGGGAAACGGTGATCTGCGGGCAGCGGGTGCGCATATACCGGGTGCCAGGCAATCTTCAGCATCAGATTTGGATGATTGACTGGTTAACAATAGCAAACACATTGTCTTCTTCTTTTGGCTTTATCATTGCCAGTCCTGTAAACCGGCTGTACGCTGGCAGAACGCAGTAAGCAGGTGTAAAATAGAAACAAGGAAATTGTAAGGATTGCCGGCCGCCGCCACTTACGCGTATGCCCGGATGGATATGCCCGGAAAAAATGTAATGATCTTTTTTTTGCCCGCAATCAGTGGCGGTATTAATATCGTGAACAAAGGAAAAGTTACCGATGCAAAGTTCATCATAACTGATAGCCACACCCGCTTCTTTGTACCACTGAAGCTGCAGAATATCGTGGTTGCCCATAATCAGCCGGATATGGAGATCGGGAAAATCTGCCCGCCATTTTTTAAACCAGTCCAGTTCTTTATTGGCGCGGCTGTGAAACATGTCGCCCACCACAATTAACTGGCTGGGTTTAAAGAATTGCAGCTGGCTGACCAGCCGCTGCAGATCTTCTTTGTAAACAGATTGCGGAACGGCAATACCTTCTTTGCGGAAATGCCCGGTTTTGCCAAAATGAAGATCCGACACCACCAACGCTTGCTGTTCTTCCCAGTACAACATGCGGTCTGCCAGCAGCCAGCAGTTTTGCTCTAGTAATTTATAATGAAAGGGAGCGCTCATAGCTAATAAAGTGTGCAAAACTAGGGCATGCTGATGGTGTAACGTTGTTTTTTTATTCCACAAGCTTGATTATTTTAGTGCCTGAAAATCAACATCAACCAAAAAAAATCTATTTATGGCAGAACTAAATGACGCAGGCAGCTTTTCCCCCGTGGTAGAGCAGCAACCCCTGCCCAGCGGATTAAATGTGCTTACAATCCTAACTTTTATCGGAAGCGCAATTGGATTACTCGGAACGCTATACAATTTTACCAATGCGAAAAAAGCAATGGACCAGATGGAGGCAACCATTAATAGCCCGGAATATGAAAATATGCCTGCGCTTGCAAAAAAGTTTCTTTCTCCCGAAGCACTGGAAGTAGCCAGGAAAAGTTATGAAAATCGAATTCCGCTCACGCTGATTGGATTGGTAGGTATCGCGCTTTGTGTATATGGAGCGCTGCAAATGCGCAAAAGAAAAATGCAGGGATATTATTTATGGCTTACCGGCGAGCTCCTGCCATTGCTGGTGACGGTGATATTGGTTGGAACCGGTGCATTGGGTGGAATTGCGGGCGCTATGATTATTTTGTTTACGGTTGTTTTTGTATTGCTATATACACTACAACGAAAGCACCTGACGAATTAGTTGTAATCGCTAAAACGAATACTTAAGTTTCAATAAATTAAAGCAATTGGAAAGTAACAGCTTCACGTGTTATTTCTCCAGTTGCTTTTGCATTTTCTTTACCCGGTCTTCCAGTTTTTCTGAGGACAGATCCTCGCGCATACTGTCAACTTTTATAGGAAAACAAAATGGCGTAAGCCTTGACGGAAATGTAATCACCACTTTCGACTGTTGAATTCTTTCCAGCATATTACGTAAGCGCACCTCTTCCATTTGCTGATCCAATACTTCGCGGTAAGCCTGTTTTAATAAAATATTCTCAGGATCGTATTCCATAAAAACTTTAAAGAGGAGAGAGGCGGACGATTGCAAATGCCTTGCTTTTACCTTTTCGCCGGGCATTCCCTGGAAAATAAGTCCGCCGATGACGGCTATATCACGGAATTTCCGTTTGGCCATTTCAGTAGCATTAACGCTGCGCTGTATATCGGCCAGCAGGTCGTCTGGGGTAAACAAATCATATACATTGGTGTCATCTACCGGTATTGGTTGATCACTGAGTAATTCAAAACCATAGTCATTCATGGCAAAAGAAAACGTAATGGGCGTTATTTTACTGATGCGGTAGGCAAGTATAGCGGCCATGGCTTCGTGCACCAGTCTTCCTTCAAAAGGATAAATAAATAAGTGGTAGCCGTCTTTTGTCTCAATGTGTTCAATCAGTAATTCGTTGGCACGCGGCACGTGCGATAATTTTTCCTGTAAGTCAAACAAAGGCTGCAGCGCAATTAATTCAGGATCCCTTGTTTTACCCTTTTCGTTGAGTGTTTTAGTCGTCTCAAAAGCTTCATTAAATTTCTCGCGTAGTTTTCTGCCAAGGTTGGCGCTTAATGGCATTCGGCCACCGTTCCAGCTGGGCACTATCGACTTGGTGGCGGTTGATTTTTTTACAATTACCGTCATGTCTTTTATCATCACCAGTTCCAAATTCCGGCCTGCCAGGGTAAATACAGTGCCTGGGTCTAAACGAGAAATAAAATATTCTTCAATTACACCGATGTACCCACCACTCATGAATTTTACTTTCAGCATAGCATCACTCACAATGGTACCGATGTGCATCCGGTGGCGCATGGCAATCCGCCGGCTAACAATCCGGTAGATGCCGTCAATAATGGTTACTTTTTTAAATTCATCGTATTGTTGCAGTGCATTGCCGCCTGCCGTAATAAAATACAATATTTCGTTCCATTCCAGTTCGGTGATGTCTGCATAACAGTAAGTAGCTTTTATTTCTTTGTAAATGACCGATGGAATAAAGCCATCTCCTACTGCCAGTGTACACAAATACTGTGTTAGCACATCAAAACAAAGCAGCATCGGTTCACGGCTTTCAATTAGGTTTTCTTTGATGCCTTCTTTTAGTGCTGCTGCTTCTACCAGCTCCAGCGAATGGGTGGGCAAAAAATATATTTTACTAACTGCATCCGGCTGGTGTCCGCTTCTGCCTGCCCGCTGCAGGAAGCGGGCAACTCCTTTTGGCGACCCCACTTGTATAACGGTCTCGACTGGCCGAAAATCAACACCCAGGTCAAGGCTGGCGGTACAAACCACCGCTTTTAAAATGCCCGCATGCAGTGCTTCTTCTACCCAGGTGCGTAATTCGCGTTCTATGCTGCCATGGTGCAGCGCCAGGGCCCCGGCAAATTCCGGGGCAACATCCAGTAAGGTCTGGTACCATCGCTCACTCATGCCCCTGGTATTGATAAAAACAAGGGTGGTGTGGCTTTGGTTGATAATGGGAATGGTTTTATCTGCCAGTTTTATTCCAAGATGGCCGGCCCAGGGATATTTTTCAATTTCATCGGGAATCACTGATTCGATTTCAATATTTTTTTTGATATTGGCTTTAACGATAATGCCCAATTCAGTTGCCGTTGCATTTTTTGAAAGAAGGGGAGCAAGCAACACGTCCCTGGCCTGGTCCAGGTTTCCGATAGTGGCTGAGATGCCCCAAAGGGTAAGTGGTAAGCGGTTAGTCGTGCTTATTGAGACGCCAGGTAACAGACTGGCACCGTCTTCAGGGCCTTCAACCCCCCGCCCATTGCGCATTGCTGACAATCCAACAATTCTTGAAACGGCCAGCTCCACCTGCACGCCCCGTTTGCTGCCCAGCAATTCATGCCATTCATCCACCGCAACCATTGTAAGCGTAGAAAAAATATTGGGATACCCTTTCTGAGCCAGTAACAGGTGCAGGCTTTCAGGCGTAATAATCAGCACTTCTGGCATCAGCCTTTTTTGCCTGGCCCGTTCGTTGGTATTGGTGTCGCCGTTGCGGATACCAACTTCCCAATGTATGCCCAACCCGCTAATGACTTCCTCCATTGCGCGGCCGATATCTTTGGCCAGTGCGCGCAATGGCGTAATCCACAATAATTGTAGTCCGTTTTTATTTTTTGCCTTGTAATTAGTTGGATGCAGGTTAATGAACTGAATAATGGCACCAAGAAAAACCGAAAAAGTTTTACCGCAACCAGTGGGCGCATTCACCAGGCCGCTTTCTCCATTAACAATATGCTGCCAGGCTTCTTCCTGGAAAGCAAACGGTTGCCTGCCTTGTGAAGAAAGCCAGTCTTTAATAATCTTATATCCGGGGGAAGTATGAATAATGATTGAAAAAATATTTAGTGCTGGCGACAGCTGTAATTGTGTTCATCAAATTAAGACAATTACAATTAAAGTGTTTTTAAATATTCAACCACGGCTTTCCGCTGCTGCTCATTTAATTTATCACCAAAATAATGACCATAATTTCCATAGCCTGGTAAGTTGGTATTATACACGGCGGTACCCTGTGGTTGGGTAGCGGTGGTAAATTGCCAGCTCATTTTTTCGTAATCATAAGCAGGGTCATCGAAATTTCGCTGCCAGTAGGTTGGTCTTGCTTTACTGTTTAAAACCCCTTCCAGCGTAGGCACGGAACCATTGTGCAAGTACGGACTGGTGGCCCATACGCCATCCAGCGGCGGCGCGATATAGCCATTGAAAGGTTCCAGCCGCGCGGGATGCTCGCTTGTAGCAAACCAACTGTTATTAAACCAGGTGATAAATTGCGGATTCTGGTAATTGCTTTGAAATAACAACGAATCTGTTTGTATCACCGCTGCTGGTATCAGCAGGTTGGGATAAGATGCATTGCTGCCATATTTACCATGGCATTTGGAGCAACCCGTAATAAAAAGCACTTCGCCCTTCTTTGCCAGCAACCTGTCAATCGCTTTGGGATATTTCGGCGCCTCCAGGCTGTATATGTAAGACAGTACATCATTAAAATGTGTGTCTACTTCCCGCGATTCCGCAGTGTCATTCACCGTTAGTAAATTAGAAGCCATGAGAAATTTTCCGAAATCGCCCCGGCCAAAACCATTGTAAAACATTGCGTGTTTCTTTTTTAGCAACCACCACGCCGGCACGTCACTCGGAATAACCGCTGCAGGAATTTCCATGAGTGCTGTATCACTCCATTTAAAAGTAACCGGGTCCCTGTGGGCAGCCAATACGCCCGCCAGCCGATCTGCCGCGTTTACGCCCCGTACCTGTGTGCCCAAATGCGGTCCGATGGTCTTTGCTATTTGGATGAAGGATTTACTGGCCTCGTATTTTTGAGGCGCGCCTTTTTTTAAAAAATTCTGAAGCATTTCATAGGCCTGCGGATTCAATTTTTGACCCATCGTAAAATCAGCAAACGTATTGCCCATTCCCATTACCAGGCGCCCTTCAAAAACCTGCGCATGGCACTGCATGCAATTGGGCGCCACCAATTGTTCGCCGTTGGGTGCCTTTACAACTGTATATTCATGGGTGATGGAAGCATTTAATCCGGTCCGGTTGAGGTAATTGGTCCTGCTTTTACCCAAGGCTAGCAAAAAATAATCGTACGGCAGTCCGCCTTTTACGTAGTCGCCGGTGGTGAGGTAAGTGAACCCCGCAGCTGCATTGCCGGTACGCTGCGCACTGGCAGGAATATACACCGGCTGATCTGGGTGTTGCTGCCATTTATTAACCCCTGCAAACGCAGAAAAAACGATCACGATTACTACTAATACCTGTATTTTCTTCATCTGCTGTACTTGCACCATAAAATTAAAAAAGATGCAAGTATAAAACAGTTATTTGCAGATATTGTTGTGATAAAACCGACATAGCTGGTGTTTGTTTTACGCATGATTGCCCGGCTGCCGGGCGTGCTTCATGAACGATATCTGCGGCGGTGCGCAGGATGATTATTTGCCATACTGTTCCAGCAACTGCTTTAAATCAGCCAGCGTGTTGATTTCGTCCGGCTTCTTATCTTTTCTCCAGCGGCTGATGCGCGGAAACCGAAGGGCCACGCCGGATTTATGACGCGCAGAAGCGGCAATACCTTCAAAAGCAATTTCAAAGACCAGTTCCGGCTTTACTGTACGAACCGGGCCAAATTTTTCCAGCGAATTGCGTTTTACAAAATTATCGACCTGCGCAAATTCTTTGTCGGTTAATCCTGAATACGCCTTCGTAAAACTTACGAGCCGGTCGCCATCTTTCACCGCAAAAGTATAATCAGTATACAAATTGCTGCGCCGCCCATGTCCTTTCTGCGCGTAGATCATTACGCAGTCAATAACAAGCGGATCTATTTTCCATTTCCACCAGTCGCCGCGTTTTCGGCCGGATTGGTAAGCCGATTCTTTTCTTTTCAGCATCAATCCCTCTGCACCCATAGCACGCGAAGCGGAACGGATGCCGGTGAGTTGTTGCCAGTCGGCAAATTCAATTACGGGAGAAATAATCAGCCCTGGATAATTCGTTTGCGCCACTATTTTTTCGAGTAAATCACGCCTCGCCTGCAAGGGCATTTCGCGGCAATCTTTTCCTTCGTATTCCAGCACATCGTAAGCAAAAAAAGTAATGGGTGTTTCCTGCAGCTGCTTTTTTGTTACGTTCTTTCTTCCAATCCTGGTTTGCAGCAGCGCAAAGGGCAATGGTCTTTTTTCTACACTCGGAATTATCTCGCCGTCCAGTACAATACCATCCGGCAGCATGTCTTTCAATCCGTGGTATTCCGGAAACTTATCGGTCATTAGTTCTTCGCCCCGGCTCCATACAAACAATTCATTGTTTCTTTTTATCAGCTGGCCACGTATGCCATCCCATTTCCATTCTGCCTGCCATAAAAACGGATCACCCAGTGTTGCCGGATCTTCTTCCAGCGCGTAGGCAAGATAGAAGGGATAAGGTTTTGAGAAGTCCATCGACACCGATTCTTCACTAAGCAATTGCGCAAAATTGGTGTTTACCGGATCCCAGTTGCCACTGATGCGGTGGGCAATCACATTCGCATCCAGTTTCACGGTTTTTGCGAGTGCATTTACCATGGTTTTTTGCGAAACGCCAATCCGGAAACCGCCCGTGAGTAATTTATTGAATACAAAGCGTTCTTCTTTGTCCATCTGCATCCAGCTGTCAATGATAAATTGTTTGCGGATCGATTCGTCCTGTTTTTGCAGTACAATAAATTTTTCGATGTACCAGGAAAGCGTTTGAGGGTCCTTTGCAATAGTGCTTGCTGGCAGCAACAAGGCGATGGTTTCTCCCAGGTCGCCAACAGTATGGTAACTCTCTTCAAACAGCCATGCGGGAAGATGGATCAGCTCAATACACCACTGCGAAAGCTGGGAAGCATTCACAGTCCGCTTCGGCCGCCTGCCGCTGAAAATAGCAATTACCCAAACTTTGTCTTTGTCGTCGGCCAGCGAAAAATAATGCGCAAGGGCATCCAGTTTATCATTTGTTTTGGTAGAGGTGCCCAATACATTCACCAGCTCCGTAAACAGGAGCATGCCTGCTTTTTCAACAACAGGTTGCGAAGCCGCTTCAGCGGTTACTGGTGGTAGTTTATTCATCTATATTGTTTCAGCATTGCGATCATTTGTTGTAACGTCTTCGGACGTTGCATCTTCTTCCTCCTCATTTCCAAAAGCTGTTTTCACTTCTCCTGCCTCGATGCCCTGCTCATTCAGAAAGCGACTGAAAGCGGATTGAAATCCATGCGTAACAAATACTTTTGATGCGCCGGTAGCCTTCACCGAGTCCAGCAATCCTTTCCAGTCTGCATGGTCGCTGAGTGCAAAACCCGCATCTATATTTTTCCGCCGCACATTGCCTCTTACCTGCATCCATCCGCTGCAAACGCCTACCGATACCGGTTGCATTTTTTTTATCCACGGACTATCTGCGGCACTGCCGGGCGCTACTACTAAATTCTGGTGGAACAAATCCCTGGGAATGTCTGCCGTTACTTTTTCGGTGAGCGGAAAATTAAATCCTTCCTGTTGCAGTACCTGCTGTGTATTATAGACCGCACCATGTACAAAAACATGGTCAACGCAACCCGCGAGGTTTTTTATAACACGCTGCGCTTTACCCAGGCTATAGGCAAGTAAAAGACTGGTTTTTCCTTTTGCCTGGTTGTCCGCAATCCATTCACGCATAGCTGCAAACTGGAGTTCCTGCGGCTGCCAGTGATAAATGGGCAAACCAAATGTAGATTCCGTAATAAATGTATGACAGGGTACTGGTTCAAACTGGCCGCTGATGCCGTCGTTCTCTGTTTTATAATCACCGCTCACCACCCATACTTCCCCGTTGTATTCCACGCGTATCTGTGAAGAGCCAATAATATGTCCGGCAGGATGCAGACTAATTTTTACACCGTTCATGTATACGGACTCATTCCATTCCACACTTTCATAATAGTTATCGCCCAGCCTCAACTGCAGTATTGGTTTGGTATAATGGTGACATAGATAATATGCAGACCCGCCCCTTGCATGATCACTGTGAGCATGTGTGATAATGGCTTTGTCTACAGCCTGCCATGGGTCAATATAAAATTGTCCCTGGGCACAGTAAAGACCTTTGTCTGTAAACTCAATCAACGGCATAAATAAAATGAAGATTTATTGTATGCGGTATGGAGACAAGAGTAATGCCAGATAGTACAGGGAAGGTAAGGTGCAGTGTAACGTAATTAACACGGAAGGCGGGGAACAGGTTGTGTTGGAAGCTTATTAAACGGCGGCCCGGTTATTTAAATGCACAGCAGCGCTAAACACTAATTGACCTGCTTAATAAGACCGTCGGTTTTCTTAACGAAATAGAGTTTTTTGTTTTCAAAATGATCGAGCGAAAGCGTTTGCTTGTCCAGCACTGGTTGAATATCCCAATCTGTAAAAACGCGGTATTTTTTTTCGCCGATACTGGTATTGAGGTTACTGCCTTTTTCAACCAATAATTTGCCAAACCGGTACAAACACTCATAGCCACGGAATACCATATCTGACGGACGGGAATAGAGCTCGTTTTTAAAATAAGCGGTGACGCCAAGACTGGTTTTGTCTGTCTTTGCATTGTAAAAAGGGGTGGTATAAACAATGCTGAGGCCCTTGTATTCTTTTTTGTTAAAATCTGTGATGGCATCCCAGGTGGGCATACCGATGAGTAAACTGGGATAGGTAGCAATGGTTGCGGCGAGCTGCTGCGCAAGTGTTTTTCCAAAAGCCTCATCAAGGCTGCCGGCGATGCAAATGATAAGTTTCGTACTATCCAGGTATTGTTTTAGCGGTGCTGGTTTGGTTTCATCTATTAAAACATACCTCACCTTAAGTTTTACGCCGGCTGTATTTTTTTCTGCATCAGAAAAATAGGTTTGTAACCGATCTTCCATATTCCCTTTTTTTCTGAAAATAACAACCGGTGAATTGGGATAATACTTTTGCACGTAGCGGTAGATGGCCTCACAATGCGTCTGCAGCGTGGCATTTAGAATTACCAACGAGGGATTGCTGCTGATGCCGGCATCATTGGGCAGGTTGGCGTTGATAAAGGGAATGTTTTTTTTCAACGCTGCTTCTGCCATTACCCTTGCTTCAGGCGGTGTTACATGGCCGATAATCAACCCTGCGTTTTGTATCAACGGGGAACTGAGTTGTTCCTGCAGTGTTTGCGACGCCGATCTGGTATCGAAAACAACAATGTCGAGCGGCACCTTTTCTATTGACAGGGAATCAGCGGCGAGTTTAATGCCTTCATAAAATTCCAGCCCCGGGCTGATAAATCTCGGGAAATTTTTATCATACCGGTATTCACCTGCAGCGTCAAATGCTGAATCCAAATACAATGGTGTGAATACGGCGATGGTATACCGTTTCTGTGCAGTGTCCTGCTGTGCCAGCGCAGTATTGTTTGTACAAAACAATACACACCCAAGAATAAATACTGACAACAACTTATTTTTCATCCTGCTAAATCTTTTATGCTTTCTGAAAGCGTTATTCCCATTCTATAGTAGCGGGCGGTTTGCTGCTGATATCATAGACCACCCTGTTGATACCTTTTACATTATTGATGATATCGTTTGATATGAACGCCAGGAATTCGTACGGCAAATGGGCCCAGTCTGCCGTCATACCATCTACGGAAGTTACGGCCCTTAATGCCACCGTAAACTCATACGTTCTTTCATCACCCATTACGCCCACACTTTTTACCGGTAGTAAGATGGTTCCCGCTTGCCAAACCGTTGCATACAGGTTGTTATCTTTTAATCCCTGGATATATCGATAGTCGGCTTCCTGCAACAGGGCTACCCTTTCCGGTGTTATTTCGCCCAAAATTCTAATGGCTAAGCCAGGCCCCGGAAAAGGATGGCGATCAATCATTTCAGCGGGTACACCCAATTCCCTGCCAACTCTTCTTACTTCATCTTTGAACAGGGCGCGGAGGGGTTCTACCAGCTCCAGGTGCAGGTGCCCGGGTAACCCGCCTACGTTGTGGTGCGACTTAATGGTTACAGAAGGACCGTGAACGGACATACTTTCTATCACATCTGGATAGATTGTTCCCTGTCCAAGCAAGCCTACCCCGTCCACTTTTTTTGCTTCTTCCTGAAAAATATCTATGAACAAACTGCCTATCACCTTTCTTTTTTCTTCCGGGTCAGTTTTGCCTGCAAGTCCATCATAAAAACGCTGTTTTGCATCAATGCCTGTTACATTAAGGCCAAGTTGCGCATAGGTTTCGAGCACCGTTTCAAACTCGTTTTTCCGCAATACGCCATTGTCAACAAATATGCCGAACAGCCGGTCCCCAATAGCTTTGTGTATCAGCGTGGCGGCAACGGTAGAATCAACGCCACCACTCAACGCCATCACTACTTTACGGTCGCCAATCTGCTTTTTTAGCGCCGCAACAGTGTCGGTAATAAAATGTGCGGCTGTCCAATCCTGTTTGCAGCCGCAAACATTTACAAGGAAATTTTTAATTATCTTTTTTCCTTCGGTGGTATGGTATACTTCCGGATGAAATTGTACACAATACAACGGCAACGCTGCATTGGTTTTTTTAAATGCGGCAAAGGGAATACTATCCGTGGTTGCCAGCACTTCAAATCCCTCCGGCAGTGTTAAAACGGAGTCTGCATGGCTCATCCAGACCTGAGAGGTTTTATTTACATCTTTCAGCAGCACATCGTCAACGGTTACCTGCATGGTTGCCCGGCCGTATTCGCGTTTACTACTTTTGGCTACTTCGCCGCCAAACTGTTTCGCCGTCAGCTGCGCGCCGTAGCAAACACCCAGTACTGGCAGCAGGTCGTTCAGCGCCTTTATCACCACATCGGGCGCATTTTCATCGTTTACACTAAATGGCGAGCCAGAAAGAATAATGCCCTTGAGTGCGGGGTCAAATTGCACCGCTTTATGATAGGGGGTAATTTCGCAATACACATTTGCCTCACGTACGGCGCGGGCAATTAGTTGGGTATACTGGCTGCCGAAGTCGAGAATCAGGATTTTTTCCGTCATGATGGCGCGAAGGTAAGAAACGGGCGGGAGTTTTAAAGGCGGCCAGGGAACAAAGCACCCGGGCAATAAATGCAACCAAAAGTGAGGGGTTTAAGGGGGTGATAACCAATGTGTGCACCCTGTTTTGGTACAAGATGCTGTGTTAAAAAAAAATGGGCTGCTGCTGATGGTACCAGAACTTTATTCGCGCCAACTGTAACCTGTTGCCGCATCACTTCGTCTGATGCACCATAAACCATTTCACCGATTCGCTCAAAAGGCCAATCTTTACGCTCCAAAACAAAAAAAGCAAGCATGAAAAAATTATTATTGATATTGATTGTATTGGCCGCCACCATAACCTCCTGTAATTACGTAATGGGTAAACGGATTAAAGGAAACGGCATTATTAAGACAGCGGAGCATTCCGTAACTGCGTTTAAAAATATAGAAGTATCTGGCGCTATCGACTTATATGTAGCCCAGGGAGAAACAAAGCCTGTAAAAATTGAGGCCGATGAAAACCTGCTGCAGTACATTGAAGTGCAGCAGAAAGGAAGCCGGATAGTCATAAAAAGCAGAGACGGGGTAAACTTGCAGCCAACCGGCAAAATAAAAGTGTTCATCAGCACGCCGGTGTACAATCATATTGATGTATCCGGCGCCAGCAATATTATAGGGCAGACTAAAATCATGAATACAGAAGAGCTGAAGCTGGAAGTAAGCGGGGCCGGGGAAATTAATATGGACGTTAATGCGCCAACGCTGAGCGCAGAAGTATCCGGTGCGGGCAGTGTAAACCTCAAGGGCGAGACAAAAACTTTTGATCTTACGCTCACAGGCGCAGCAAAGGCCCATTGTTATGAATTGCTTTCAGAAAACACGCGGGTGGATATTTCTGGAGCCGGTGAAGCCGACGTGTTTGCAAGTGTAAAATTGGCTGCAGACGTAAGCGGCGCAGGCAATGTTACTTACAAAGGCGGCGCCACCAATGTTTCACAGCAGGTGAGCGGCGCCGGTAGTGTAAAAAAGGTTGATTAATGTGGTGGCAGCGGTGCCCGGAAAAATTTGCCGGCGACTATCCCATCTTTAAAACTATTACTATGTATAAAATAATTTTTTTGTTTTCGGTTACGTTGGTGATGGTTTCGTCCTGCCAGTACCGCAGTGGCAAACGTGTATCGGGCAATGGTACCAGGGGTTCAGAGGAGCGCAATATCACTGGTTTTACCGGTGCGGAAACCCATGGTTCCATTGATATTATTGCATCGCAGGGAAGTTACCATGTGCGGGTGGAAACAGACCAGAACCTGTTGCAATATGTGGAAACAACGGTAGAAAATGGCCATTTAATGGTGCGTTTTAAAAGAGGAATTTCGCTACACGATTTCCGTGGTGCGAAAGTATACATAACAGCGCCAGCGTTGAATGTATTTGAAACGCATGGCAGCGGCAATATCAGCAGCCAGGGTAAAATTTCCGATAAAAACAAGATTGACGCGGTGGTTTCCGGCAGTGGCGATATTCAACTGCAACTGGATTGCCCCGATGTAACAACGGATACGCACGGAAGCGGCAATATTACACTGGCGGGCGAATCTAAAAATTTATCTACCCGGATAAACGGCAGCGGCAACGTGAAAGCGGAAGATTTAAAAGCGGAAACCGTTAAAGTATCGATTCATGGTAGCGGTGATACCAGGATCTTTGCAAGTGAATCACTGGACGTAGAGGTATCGGGCAGCGGCGATGTGCATTACCGGGGCGCCCCCAGGATTTCCACTTCTATCCATGGCAGTGGGTCTGTATCCAAAATAGATTAGGGCCGTTGCTAAAACCCGTGGGCGCGTGTGCCAGTGGCGGGATGGTTTCAAAAAACGAAGTGAACAGCTATCGGCAATCCGAATCTAAAACTTGTTGATTTTAGCTGGATTTTATATACTCAACTGTTGAAAATAAAAACCGCCACCTGGTAAATCGGGTGGCTTTTTTTTGCTGCGCGAACGGCGCCTGCGCGGCCGGTTACAATTTACACAAGGTTATAAGTTTACATACCTCACTTTAATCCACACGTCCCGGTTTCTCCCCTTGTCGTCTGTACAGGAAATCTTCACCGGGCCTTCATCTGGTATAAAAAACTGTTTGTCGCCCTTGTTGCAGGATTTATAAAACTTATTGTTGATGTACCAATACAGCATACTTGCGTCCCCCGCGGCCCTGCACACCAGTTGCAGTGGTTCGGGATGTTGTTTGCTAATCAGGTATTCTGTTCCATTAGACGGCGAAGTGATCAGGGGCGCCCCCTCTTTGAATATTTTCTCACACGCGGGATTGTGCGGTGGAATTTGCGTGTAGGCAACACGGTTATCCTGCATCCATGCCTGCATATCGGGTGCCGTTATTTTATAAAACTTTTTCTTATAGCCGGCGGCGGGTACACAGCTTTGGCAATAGGCAATTTTTTCATCGGCACTCACCATTATTTCCTGGATATTATCGCATTGCCGGGCGGGCGAAATCAGCGGAATAAAATAGTCTGTAATGATGCCTGTGCAATTAATGCCCGGCGGCAGGCCCGTTTCCGCGCATACCTGGCGGCTGTCGCAATCCGCGGGCTGCGTAAACCATTCCTGGTCGCTGTCATAATCAATTGTATTGAAAATTTTGAAGAGCAGCGGTGTGGCAATGTTCGCGCCGCTTAACTCAGGTATTCCCTGCGCGGAAAAATTACCGGTCCAGATTCCCACCGTGTAGTGTTTGTTATACCCAATGCTCCATGCATCCCTGCGTCCATAGGAAGTGCCGGTTTTCCAGGCAATCTTTGGCATGTGCTCCGTACTCTGCCAGTTCAGCGGAAAGTCAGGCCGGTTTACTTTCGACAAGGTTTCGTTGATCATAAAGTTGGCAGCGGTGGTTAAAAGTTTTACGGTGGTGTGCGCGCTATCGGCCTGCGTATAGGAAGGCGATACATACATTCCGTCATTCGCAAATGCACTGTACAGCCCCGTTAGTTCTTCCAGCGTTGCACCGCAGCCACCCAGTATCAGGGAAAGACCCAACTTTTGCCTGTCCTTTTTAACCTGGTTAAAGTTGCAGGCGGCTAGCTTTTCTACAAGCTTGTCTTTGCCAAGAAGGCGGAGGCTTTTTACCGCTGGTATATTTAATGAATGCTCCAGTGCGTATTCCATACTCACATACCCGTTAAATTTTCTATCATAGTTCTCCGGCGCATATCCCTGGTAGCTAACCGCCACATCGGCTATCACCATTTTTGGTGTCAGTAAACCTTCGTCAATACAAAGTCCATAGAGTAAAGGCTTTAATGTGCTTCCGGGCTGGCGGATGGCAGCGGCGCCGTTTACCTGGCCTGCATCTGTAGTGTCATTAAAATTGGCCGAGGCAACATAATTTATCACCCGGTGGGTCTGGTTGTCTATCACCACTACCGCAGCGTTGCGAATGTTTTTCAGGTACAGCGTCCTTGAATAATCGGCTACCAGCTTTTCAATTTTATGCTGGCTGTTCATGTCAATATAGGTCCGTATTACCGGCGCACCTTGTTTCTTAAGTTTATAGGAAAGTTGTGGCAGCAGGCGGGGAACCGTTTCCCTGGTAGCAGTGAGTGGTTCGTCAAGCGCATCCGCAATTTCTTTTTGCGTAAAAACTTTTTCGTTTGCAAACTTTCGCAGCCAGCGGTTTCTTTCTATTACTATCAAATCGTTGTTTCTGCCAATAACAAGACTGGATGGCCGGTTGGGTATAATGGATAGCGCCGTTATTTCTGCCAGGGATAGGTGATCGGGTTGTTTTTTGAAATACATCAGGGACGCAGCTTTAACACCTTCTATGTTGCCACCATAGGGCACCAAATTGAGGTATAGTTGCAGTATCTCATCTTTACTGTATTTTACCTCCAGTTGCAACGCACGAAACATCTCTATGCACTTGCTCGCATACGTTCTTTTTTTAGGTTCCAGCGCCCGCGCCACCTGCATGGTGATGGTAGATGCACCGGATGTTCGTTTCATGCGCAGGAGATTCTTCACCAGCGCCCTTCCCATGGCAAGCGCGTTTACGCCGGGGTGCCCGTAAAAATACTTGTCTTCTTTTTCAAGAATTGTTTTACGCAGCAGCGGAGAAATTTCATTGAGCTCGGTTTTCATGCGCCATTGCTGATCGCTGGTAAGGTAAGCGTGTATTACGTCCCCTTTGTTGTCTGTAATAATGGTTGAATAGGTTATTTTATCGGGCACGGGAAAGATCCAACTCAGTACAACAAATACTACAAGTAATGCTGCAACAGACAGCAACAGCTTTTTAAAAAAAAGTTTTATATAATTTACCCTGCTGTGCATTGGCCATCTGTCTGTTTAGAAAAAGCAATGTCGAAACAACAATAATTATTCAGGAACGCAGCAGGTGTTTATATCAATTAACAAATACTTATCTATTCAAATTGAAAACAATTCCGGCAACATTATATCTTTCGGGTGTAATATATTTTCTTCATGGTACCGCAAGGTCATCCTCCGTAAGTTCCCGCTATTTCAGCTTCCTGTATTCTTTTTTCAAATAAAGAAAACAAAACCTGTTTTTTATTCTCATTTTTGTATTTTTCCAACGGTTTCTAAAACACCTTAACCAACCTCTATATGCGCATTGCAAAATTCTTTGTAATTCCGGTAATCATCGGGATTATTTTTTTATACGGCTGTAACCGGCAGGCAGTTGCACTCGATTATACCAACGCAAAAGATGAAGTGCCGCAACTGGGTAACCTGGTCTTTCGTTTTAACAAGGCGCTGGTGAAGGATTCGCTCCTGAATAACTGGGATTCCACCGAGTATATATCTTTTCAACCTAAAATTGAAGGCCGCTTCCGCTGGGAGCACGGTGATGAGCTGGTTTTTTCTCCCGCCAGGCCCCTGGCCGCAGCCACCACTTACAAAGCAAAACTTAACAATGAACTGCTTCGTTTTTCTGCATTTGATAAAGTAGAAAAAGGGGATAACATCATTTTTAGCACGCCTGATCTGAAACTTGAAAATACGCATACCACCTGGGTGTTGCAGGATGAAAACAGCAAAACGGCCGTACCCCAGGTTGACTTGTATTTTAACTACCCGGTAAGCCCGGCGGCGTTGAAGGATAAACTGGCGGTAACCGTCGACGGCAAACTCGTCAATTATTCGCTGCAATCTGTAGCGGAGGCCAGTAAAATTTCATTGAAGATAGCCGGCCTTACCGCCGAAGACCGCGATTATAACATACAGGTAGCCCTCGATAAGGGCCTGGTGCCGGCGGGTGGTAGCAATCCTACAAAAGAAAAGACCGAGAATAAAGGCGTAATCGGCTCACCGTTCACACTTACTATCAACGATGCCGATGCTGAGCACGATGGCACAACAGGCACGATTACGATTAGAACCAGCCAGCAGGTAGTAGACAAGGATCTGACCTCGTTCATCAAGTTTGAACCGGCGGTTAAATTTTCCGCATCGGCAACCGATGATGGCTTTATCATTACCAGTGAAAATTTTGATGCGTCGAAAAGCTATGCACTGACTCTTACAAAGGGCCTGCGCGGAAAAATTGGCGGTGTATTAAAAGATGAATACCGCAATAATTTTGCTTTTGGAAAAATGGAACCTTCGGTAAGTTTTGTAAACCCGCAAGCGGTCTACCTGGCCGGACAAGGAAATAAAAATATTGAGGTAAAGCTGGTCAATGTTGCCAAAGTAAAAGTAGTCATCTCAAAAATTTACGAGAATAATTTACTCGCAGCACAGCGCAATGGCTATTACCCGAAAGAAAGCAGCGGCGAAAATGAAGATTATTATGACAGTCAGAGTGAAGTAGTTGCAGGAGATGTGATATATGAGAAGGAGATAGATACTAAATCCCTGCCCAAAAACGGGTCAGCACGATTATTCAATTTTAATATTGAAGACCGGTTGCCGGGGTTCAAAGGGATTTACCATATTAAAATTAAATCAGCAACAGATTATTGGGTAAGCGACAGCCGCTTTATTGCTGTGTCAGACCTGGGATTGATTGCGAAAGAGGGAACGGATAAAATTTTCGTTTTTGTGAATGCCATTAAAACCGCCCTGCCTGTTAACGGTGTAAACGTGCTTGCCTATGGCGGCAATAACCAGTTACTGGGCACGGCCACCACCAACGCTGAAGGTGTGGCAGAAATTATTTATGCCAAAAAGGAATTTGCGGGCTTCAGGCCAGCGATGATCATTGCCAAAACAGAAACAGATTTCACGTACCTGCCATTCAGCACTACAAGAGTAAACATGAGCCGTTTTGATGTGGGCGGCAAACACATTAATACAACCGGCCTGGATGCATTTATTTATGCTGAACGGGATATTTACCGGCCGGGTGAAAACATACATTTTTCTGTGGTGCTGCGCGACAAATTATGGAAATCGCCGGGTGAATTGCCCGTTAAACTTAAATTTCTTTTGCCCAATGGAAAAGAATTAAAAACGTTCCGCAAAAATCTGAATGAACAGGGTTCGCTGGAAGGCAATGTAGATATAGCGGCCAGTGGCATTACCGGCAGCTATACACTGGAAGTTTACAATGGCAATGATGTCTTATTGGGCAGCCAGAATTTTATGGTGGAAGAATTTGTGCCAGACAGGATAAAAGTAACCGCGCAGCTCGACAAACAAGTTCTTGTTACGGGTGATGCCGCTGTACTTAGTATCAATGCAGTTAATTTTTTCGGCCCGCCTGCCGCCAACCGTAACTATGAGTGCGAGATACAGGTGCAGCAACGGTCGTTCAATCCAAAAAAATACGCCGGCTACAATTTTTCGATTGCCAACCCGGGTGTTTCTTTCGACAAATCGGTTAAGGAAGGCAAGACCGATGAACAAGGTAATGCAACTGAAACTTTTACGGCAAAGCAGGAATATAAAAATGTGGGCGTACTACAGGCTAGTTTTTTTGCCACCGTTTTTGATGAAACCGGCAGACCGGTAAGTCGCAGCACCAGCGCCACCATTTATACACAACCGGTGTTTTTTGGTATTGCAGAAGACGGGTGGTGGTATTACCCATTAAACAAGTCCATCGTTTTTCCAATAAAAGCGATTAATAAAGACGAGCAGCTGGTTACTGCACAGGCAAGGGCCGAAGTAATAAAACATGAGTACAGAACAGTGCTCACAAAGAATGGTGAATATTTCCGCTATGAATCGCAAAAGGAAGATAAAATCGTTGCCAGCAGCGATATCACTGTTTCTGGTGAGGGTACCAACTTTTCATTTACGCCGCGTACTGCCGGTAATTATGAATTGCGTATTGCCATACCCGGTGCCGGCGGTTATGTAAAAAAGGAATTTTACAGTTATGGTAGTTGGGGTAATGACAACAGCTCTTTTGAAGTAAGTACAGAAGGCAATGTAGATATAGCAGTAGACAAGGAAGCGTATAACAGCGGCGACCAGGCAAAAATATTATTCAAGACACCTTTTAGCGGAAAGATGCTGGTAACCATGGAAACCGACAGGGTAGTTTCTTACCAGTATATAAATGTTGAAGGCAGACAGGCTTCGCTGGATGTGAAGTTAACGGCGGATCATATTCCGAACGTGTACATTACTGCCGCGCTCATTAAACCACATGATGTAAGCGATATTCCGTTAACAGTGGCGCATGGGTATAAGAGTATCATGGTAGAGGAAAAAAGCCGGCGGATGGATGTGCAGATTGTTGCGCAGGCAGCCGTTCGGTCGCGGACCCACCAGAAAGTGAAAGTAAAAGCTGCGGCAGGAAGTTATGTAACGCTGGCAGCGGTTGACAACGGGGTATTACAGGTGAGTAATTTTGCAACACCGGATCCTTACAGCTTTTTCTATGGCAAAAGGTCGCTGGAGGTAAGCGGCTATGATATGTACCCACTGCTATTTCCTGAAATAAGGGCAAGGTTAAGCAGTACCGGCGGCGATGGCGATTTGGAAACGAGCAAACGCAGCAACCCCATGCCCAATAAACGGATAAGGATTGTGAGCTACTGGAGTGGTATTGCAAAAGCCAACAGCAGTGGTGAAGCAGATTTTGAATTTGATATTCCACAGTTCAGCGGAGAAATAAGATTAATGGCAGTGGCGTATAAAGATGAAAGTTTTGGCAGCAAAGAGACGACCATGAAAGTGGCCGACCCGATTGTACTAAGTACAGCATTGCCCAGGTTTTTGAGTCCGGGGGATACCGTAAACGTGCCGGTTACCATTACCAATACTACCAGTAAACATGCTACGGCGGAGGCAACACTTACGGTAACAACGCCGTTGCAAACAGCAGGGCCTTTGCGGCAAACAATTGATCTGAAAGCGAACAGCGAAGGCCGCGCAATGTTCACCATCATTGCATCTCCTGCCATTAGTACAGGAACAATAAAGGTGGAAGTAAACAGCATGGGTGAAAAGTTTTCTGATGAAACCGCTATCACGGTTCGTCCGCCTTCTACGCTGCAAAAAATAACGGGTAGCGGAACCATCGCTGGCAATGCTTCGCAAAAAATTACCATTGGCTTGAATGATTTCATACCCGGCAGCGGCGATTATAAATTGGTGGTGAGCCGATCGCCGGCCTTGCGCCTGGCCGACCAGTTTGCTTACCTCGTTTCTTACCCGTATGGCTGTACCGAGCAGACCATTTCTTCCGCATTTCCGCAGTTGTATTATGGTGACCTGGCTGATTTGTTTAATACCGGAAAGGCCGGCAAAGCTTCTGCCAACAGCAATATCCAGGAAGCCATTCGCAAAATAAAATTGCGGCAGTTGTACAATGGCGGTATTACCTTATGGGATGGGGAGGGTACAGAACACTGGTGGTCTTCTGTATATGCGGCGCATTTTTTAATTGAGGCACAAAAGGCAGGCTACGACCTGGATAAAAGCCTGGTGGAAACACTGCTCAACTATATCAATGGTAAGTTGCGTAAACGTGAAACCATCGTTTATTATTACAACCAGAAAGATCAAAAGAAGATAGCGCCCAAGGAAGTTGCGTATAGTTTATATGTACTGGCGGTGGCGGGGCGGCCCAATATAAGTGTAATGAATTATTACAAAGCGAACCCTGCTTTATTGGCACTGGATAGCCGCTATCTTCTAGCCGCAGCGTACAGCATAGCGGGAGACAAAAACCGGTTCAGGGAGCTGCTGCCCGCAGCTTTCAGCGGCGAGGTATCGGTGGCGCAAACGGGGGGTAGCTTTTACAGTGATATCCGGGATGAGTCCATTGCGTTGAATGTGCTGATTGATGTGGATCCCGGTAATGCACAGGTAGCCATCATGGCGGGTCATGTGGTAGAAAAATTAAAACAGCGCAGCTGGTACAGTACGCAGGAAAGCGTATTTAGCTTTTTAGCGATGGGTAAGCTAGCCCGCGCGGCCAATAAATCTACGGTTACTGCCAACATAACTGCCAGGGGAAAAATAGTAGGCACACTCAACAATGGCAGCATACAGTTAACCGGTAAACAACTGGGGTCAAATGAAGTGGAGATTGCTACCAAAGGAACAGGAAATCTTTACTACTGGTGGCAAAGTGAAGGCATCAGCGCCAGCGGCGCGTACAAGGAAGAAGACAATTATATAAAGGTCCGCCGGAAATTTTTTGACCGCTATGGCCGTAGCATTACCGGCAATACTTTTAAGCAAAACGATTTGGTAATTGTGCAGTTAACCCTTGAAAAATCATACAGCGGCGCGGTAGAAAATATTGTGCTGACCGATTTACTGCCCGCCGGTTTTGAAATTGAAAATCCGCGAACCAGGGAGTTGCCCGGTATGGAATGGATCAAGGATGCCGTAACGCCAACGGCTATGGATGTGCGGGATGACCGCATCAACCTGTTTGTTGATTTGTACAGCGGCCGGCAGGTATATTATTATGCCGTACGTGCCGTGAGCCCGGGTGTTTATAAAATGGGACCCGCCAGTGCCGATGCCATGTACAACGCAGAATACCATTCGTATAACGGAGCAGGATTGATAAAAGTTGTACAGTAGCAACATAACGGCGCCGGGGTAACGAAGGATCCCGGCGCTTTACATAATCAAATAAAAAAATTAAAAAATATGAACCAGAAACCTACCGCTGCTTTTATTGCAGCATCATGGATTGCCTTAGCGGCCGGTGCCATCGGATTTATTGTTGGACTATGGCGGGCAGAAATGCAGTTGAATGAAAAGGGATATTATTTTACGGTGTTGATGTTTGGTTTGTTTGCAGTGGTATCACTACAGAAAAGTGTAAGAGACCGCCTGGAAGGAATGGCTGTTACCGATTTGTACTATGCTATTTGCTGGTTCGCGACGATTCTGTCAATCGTACTGCTAATAATCGGTTTGTGGAATGCGACGTTGCTGCCCAGCGAAAAAGGGTTTTATGCATTTGCTTTCCTGCTGGGTTTATTTGGCGCCATTGCCGTGCAAAAAAATATCAGGGATGCACAAGCGGGCAATAACGACCGGTCCGATAAATTATAAAGCTTGCTACCTCCCGGTATCATTTCATAAATATTTTCCCGGTGTAATTGACATCTATAGTACGTTGCCGGAAAGGGCGGTTACACGAGCCCGGTATTGCCGCTAAGAACAAAAAGGGGTTGTCTCAAAAATTGTATTGGCTGCATACCAATAGCCACCTGTCTTTTTTACCGGCGAACGAATAAATCCAGCGCGGTCTTGAGACAACCCCATAATATTATTTTTGGCATTATAATATTTTCAATTTGTTTGCCTTTGATTACCGCTGCCAGTGACCGGGTATCCACCTGGAACCATGGCGGGTATTCTGCCAGTGTCCGTCGGTCCAGTGTGCCCCACGGCGGGGATTTTCCCAGCGCCCTTCGTGCCATTGGTACCTGCCACCCGTCCATACCCAATCTCCGGAAACCCATACATGACTCCGACTGGGCGGCGGAGGCCTGAAGTAAACCACGTCGCGCGGGCGCTCACGCACCACGTAAGCTGAATGTGCACAGGAGCCCAATGAAAAGATTGCTACCAGTAAAGCGAATTGCAGCGCATATTTTTTCATAATTTTTTCTTTGATGTAAGGGTATGACTGCGCCCGCGGGAATGGTTTAATAACGAGGTCTTAATAAAATGCAAAAGCCGTTATTTTCCCACCACTGGTACCACGGGTAAACTCTCGTTGCCTGCTTCGGTTACAGACTGTACGGCAAAAAAGTAATTATCCTTTGAATAGGGGAGGCGCATGCTGTTTTGTGTGGTGAAGAACTTCTTTTGCCAAACGGGGCTGGTGGTTTCACGCATGAGCACGTAGAAGCCTTTGTATTTACCCGTTTTTGGGTTTCCCCAGGAAAGTGCGGTGAAATTATCCAGTTTTTTAACATCCACTTTTACATCCGGCGGCATGGCGGGCGATTTTGCAAGATTGGCCAGGTTGCAAAGATTCAGACACGTGTTTTTTCGCAGGTATTCAAAATCCATAAATTCAGTTAAATCGCCATACTGAATACCGTTTTCTTTTCTGATATCCTGGTGTTGGTGATTGTAATTTTCATTCATTTCCGTAATGCGAACGGCTGTAAACCCGTTTATTACGTAGGGCGTATGATCGCCGCCGCGCAAAAACCGATCGTTGCGGTATACCATTACTACCTCCAGGTTATCTACATACCGTTCGCCGGTTTCTTTTACATACCGCGCGAGTTGCCGGGCGTTGCCATCGTTTTCCAGGCCCAGCTGGCGGATGCCGGCCGCATTTTTTTCCAGTTCATACGCAGGCAGTCCTTCACTGAATACACGTATGCGGGTGTTATCGATGATATTGGTTTCGCTACTGTTGTTGCTGCCCATGATATCATTGTTTAAAACAGCTTCCAGTTGCCGGTTTTCCTTTTTTAATTTTGCCGCCATGTAATTGGCGCCCAGCAAACCCTGCTCTTCGCCGCTGACTGCTATAAAAATAATGGTTGCCGGAAAAGCATATTTACTCATAATACGCGCACATTCAATAACGGCCGATACGCCGCTGCCATCATCGTTGGCCCCGGGCGCATCACCGGTTCTGTCCATTACATTGGTACGCCTGCTGTCCAGGTGACCGCTGATTAAAAACAACCTGGTATCGGCAGGATCGGTGCCCTTGAGGGTAGCCACCACATTACCCAGCACCAGTGGCGCATCTACGCGTTTGCCATCTGCGGGCAGGGTAGTGGTATCAATGATGGCGCTTAACCGGCCGGCCGATTGTTGAGCAAATTCAGTAAACTTACTGAGTACCCATGAGCGCGCGGCGCCAATGCCTTTCCTTGCGTCGGCCTGGGTGCTCAGCGTGTTGCGGGTGCCAAATGCTACCAGCGATTTGGTATACGACAGCAAAGAGTCTGCCGACACTTCTTTCACCATTTTTTCTATTGCCGGATCTTTTTGTACAATGGTTTGTGAACGGGCGCCAGCGAAACAACAGAGCGTTGCAGCAATAACAAAGAGTTTTCTCATAAATCAGCCAGGTTTTTGGTTGCCGGTGCAAAGCGTTGCATTCGGTAATGACAGGTATAAAACGTAATGTTTAAAATTACTGTAAAGCAAGTGCGCTACACTAAATCTTATTTGTTGATTGGGTAATTGTTTTTAATTATTCCTGTTGCGAGGGTACGCTGAGGCGCCTTATGCAGCGACTGGTGTCATTGGAACAACACTTCGTTTTCTCAATTATGTAAAATCTTTTGCGCGGTTCGGCTCAGGCCGCCGGGGCCTCGTTGCTGCAACGGCGCTGCACCCGCTTCTTTGCTCCGCAATCCGGCTAGCGCGGGAACCGAACCGGCTGAGGCGCCTTATGCAGCAACTGGTGTCATTGGAACGAGTTCTTGTTTGGTTTTGTGATCTCGTTCATTATTCCCCATATGGGTCTTCGTCTGAGTCGCCTTAGCAGTGACTGGTATTATTGTAACTAGTTCCTGGTTATGAATTATGGTATTGATTTTTTGGTTGATCTTTTGCGCGGTTCGGCTCAGGCCGCCGGGGCCTCGCCGCTGCAACGGCGCTGCACCCGCTTCTTTGCTCCGCAATCCGGCTATCGCCGGAACCGAACCGGCTGAGGCGCCTTATGCAGCGACTGGTATCATTGGAACTAGTGCTTGTTTGGCTTTTTGATCTCGTTCATTATTGTGTAGACGCGTCTTCCGGTGATGCACCTTACCCAACGACCGGCGTCATTAAAACTACGTCTGTTTTATATTGATTATTTAATCGTCACTCAAACAGTAGCATTGGTGAAGTGGAAGCCCCCGTAGCACAAAAGCTTAATCAGGGAACGAAGTCGCAATCGGGCTCTTTTCGATTTCGACTGGCTTTTTTGCGGTACTTTTTTTCCATAAAAAAAGTAGCAAAGACAAATTTGCAGCAGGCGTTGGAAGGGAGGTTTCTTTCCAGGTGCATCGCCCGGAACCGGTATCCGGCTCAGGCCGCCGTGGCGCTGCCCGCAAAACACCAGCACAGCATGAAATTAAAAGACATTCAATAGTAAACGCAAACATTGCTGCTACCAGTTATTCTCCTGGTCTTTGTTTGTTCTTTCAAGTTTTTTAGGTGGGTTTATTTTCCACCAGGGATCGTATGGCACAAAAAATGCCAGCCAGCCCGTCCTGGATACCCGCATCAGGTAGGGTTGTATTAACAGCATCAGGATAGCATTGGTGACAAGCCAATAGAGCAGGCTGCTTTCATCGTTTAGACCGATGCTGCGCCACCATGCAATAATTGTAACCGCGCTAAACGCAACGGTAAGCGCATAGCTTACGTAACCGGCGCCAAAATAAAAACCTACTTCTATATCCAATGGTTGATTGCATACGGGGCAAGTTTTATTCATCTTCATCGTATGCTTAAGTTTCCACGGATTTTTAGTGGCGAACATATCACCATTTCTGCAACGCGGACATTTACATGCAAACAATTGCAGTACGCTGGCACGCTCCTTTTGCGCAACCGTGCTCGTTTTATCGATGCCTGGATTGGTTATCATATTATTTGTTTTTAAGCCTCGTAAATTGTTTTCTGAATGCATCTGGTGTGCCGCCCTCTTTCTTTTTGAAGAACCGGTTAAAATAGGAATTGTCCTGGAAATTTAGATCGTACGCAATTTCAGTAATGCTCATGTCTGTACTGGTGAGCAAACGTTTTGCTTCCAATAAAATCCGGTCCCTGATCAATTCACCGGCAGGCTTGCCCAATAAATCCTGCGACAATGCATTGAGGTGGTTAGGTGTCACGTACAAGAGATCGGCGTATTGTTTCGGCAGTTTTATTGATCGGTAATGCAGGTCAATGAGCCGCCGGAAACCTTTTAGCAATACCTGCTTTTGCTGCGGCACCGCTTTCTGCATATTTATTTTTAACGACTGGTTTACAGTGATAAATAGCTGCAACAGTAAAAGCTTGAGCGCGTCAGTATTGTTTTCCTTTCTCGCACCCTCCGCCAGTATCTCTTCAAACAATGCTAATACCTTATTGTGACTGCTGGTTAAAAGCTTGCAAACACTTTCTTCGCTGTTACCACTGAAGAAAGAGAAACGTTCCAGGTAGTCCGGGTTCAGTAAAAAAGAACGGAAAAGATTTTCAGAAAAATTGATAATATAGCCGTCGGTATTGCCTTTAAAATCCCAGCTGTGTACCTGGCCCGGGCTCATAAAATACATTTCATAGGGTTTTACCGCAAACCGTGTAAAATCAATGCTATGGGTACCTGCGCCTGCTGTAAAAAACACCAGGTGATAAAATGAATGGCGGTGTGCGTGGTGCAAATTGGGCGAATGTCTTTTCAGGTAAGCGCCAAACCTCTCTGCCAGCACTTCGTTGGGTTGCCGTTGATCCGCAGATAAGCTGCAGATATCGTAGACGGGTATTTTTTCTTTTCGCATGAAGGCCACCAATTGTACTGCAAAGGTACAATTACCCGTGTGCAGGTTATACCATCTTTCGGGGTATTTATGGTGTTTTTTACTTAATTGATCCGATACCACTTTTTTGAAAACCATGGCAGCAATACCAATTAGTAAAACTTTAAGGCCTTTGCAGTCAATAAAAAATGTTGTTACTTTATTACGGAACAAAAAGCGAATGCCGCAATTAAATTCGTCAATTGTACGCAACAGGCGCCGGGCAATGCATTCATTTTTTAATAGAGAAAAACTACAAAATGCAAGACAGAAAAAATTTCAATACCAGTAAAGTACCAAGGTCCACTGAAGTATTTCCGCAGGCAGTTGTTGCCGGTAACCTGGTATTTGTTTCAGGCACAACAGGGGTTGATCCGGCTACCGGAAAATTAAGTGACAGCTTTGAAGAACAGGCCCGGCAGGCGTTCGGTAATATCAAAACAATTCTTGCAGAACTTGGCAGCAGTATGAATAAAATTGTGAAGACGACGGTATTCATGGTTACCGGCAATGAATTCAGTATTTTAAATAAGGTGTATGCAGAAGTTTTTCCGGACAACGCGCCCGCCCGTAGTACTCCGCAGGTAATGCCTTTTCCCGCCGGTATTTTAATTTCCGTTGAATGCATTGCGCTGCTGTAGGTTATCGCTGGCTTTCATTACGCGGTAGGGCGAGTGCATATACCTCCATGTATTTTTATATGTTGAAGCAACCCACGCTTAGGATAAGTTGTTATTAAGCACCGGTAAATGCGCCACTATTTTTATCACTGCGGTTGAGACAGTTGCTGTTAATATAATTTAAGTACTGACTGCCTACCATTTGTATAAAACAGCGTGATAAAATAAAAGCCTGTTTGGAATTTGCTAATATTATATACCGGCTGACTACGCCGCCAGTTTTTTCATTGTATGCCGGCGGCATTGGTGATTGAAGTGTTTTTTAAATTCGCTGCCGCTGCCCCATGCAAACTAAAGAAAGCATTGACAGGAAGACGGCCATTTAATTTTTAAGATTTTCCGCGTATAAATTTTTTGTGCAACAGCGCTGACTATCTTTTCGGGTTGCGTTATTTGAGGAGTAAACTTACTTTACTGGCGTGTTAGTTCATCATACATAATTGTTCAAAGCAATCGCAATTCGCACAATACTTTTAATAAAAACATAAAGCCCGTATAAAACTGCTTATCAGTTTTATACGGGCTTTATCAGCTGTAGGGGGAGGAGTCGAACCTCCACGGGGCAGTTAGCTATAGCACAAAGTTCAGTGGTCGACCCTGGTCGAACAGGTATTGCTACCCATACGGCTCTATGCTACGTTTGTTCTGTGACCCCCACCCCCGAGACAAGAGGGCATGTCTGCCAAGATTTCATCACCCCACAGTATATAAGAACGTTGACAGTGCAATATTAAATAAAATACCCAATACTTTGAAAATATATTAAGATAATTTTAAAAAAATTAGATATTTTTTAATTTTTTTGCCTAAATTGTAGAATAACCTCAAAAATCAAATTCAAATGGGTGCAAAATTAAATCTTGACAAACTTGACCTGCAGATTATCCAGGAGATGATGGAAAATGCAGGCATATCCTATGCGGATTTGGGTAAAAAACTATTTGTGTCAGGCGGTACAATCCATGTACGCATAAAAAAGCTCCAGGATGCAGGTATTGTTAAAGGTACAAGACTCAATGTAGATATTAAGCAACTTGGGTACGATGTGATTGCATTTATTGGAATTTACCTCGAAAAAAGTTCATTGTACGACTTTGTGGCCAAAGAATTGCGTAACATTCCCCAGATTGTCCGGTTAAACTATACCACCGGCAATTACAGCATGTTTGCGGAGATAGTGTGCAAGGATATCAACCAGTTACGCTTTGTTTTGCATGATGAGTTGCAGAAAATAAAAGGGATAGAAAGAACAGAAACGTTTATTTCACTGGAAGAAAGCTTTATGCGGAACGTGCATGTGTACGATGAAAAATAAAACCGGCAACCCTGCGTTTTACTAACCAGATCCATATCGAAAATATCCAATTCCTTGAAAATCCAGAACCAATCCACTATGAAAAAAATTGCCCTGGCCTTTGTACTGGCCGCTGTGGTTTGCACCGCATTGATTTCCTGCAAGAAAAGCCAAGCAGCAACCGAGCCTATTCTCAGCGTAGAAACAACGCCTGCCAATAAATCAAATAACTTAAATGTGCTCGGTCCGGATTTCCCGGTACGGGTAGAAATTACTTCCGGTATGCCGGCAAATGGTGTAAGAATAGATATTACAGCAAATACAGAAGGCGCCGCAATGCCCTTCTTTACCAGTTCGACCACGCATACGGAAGCCCCGCAAAATAATTATATCATTACCGGTACACCCGACGGTGTTACCTGCGTAGTAAGCATCATGGTTACGTCGCTTACCAAAACCAGCAACGTTTGGAAAGGTGAGTACCGGTATTCAAAGAAATAATAGCTGACCAGGTTTCAGGAACGCACATTCAGCGCGTCGCGCAAGCCATTGCCCAGCAGGTTAAACGCCAGCACCAGCACCATAATGGCAAAGCCAGGTGCCAATGCCAGCATCGGGTTGTGCGTAATTATAAAGTTGTAGTTTTCTTTTATCATCAATCCCCAGCTGGGTTGCGGCGGCTGAACACCTACGCCCAGGAAACTAAGTCCGGCTTCAATAACGATGGCCGAGGCAAAATTGGAGGCGCCGACAACCAATATCGGACCGGCAATATTGGGTAATATGTGACGGAAAATAATTCTTCCCTGGGTATACCCCAGCGCCCTCGCTGCTTCCACATATTCCAGTTCCCTTACCGCCAACACCTGCCCCCGTACCAGCCGCGCCACGGTTACCCACATGGTGAGGCCAATGGCGATAAAAACCTGCCAGAAACCTTTCCCAAGAAGAAAGGTGATGGCAAAAACAAGCAGCAACGTGGGAATGCTCCAGATAACATTGATGAACCACATAATAATGTCGTCTGTTTTGCCCCCAAAATAACCGGCCAGGGCGCCCAATACAATACCAGTGCTCAGAGAAATAATGACGGCAATTAACCCCACGCTCAAGCTTACACGCGTGCCGATGATGAGCCGGCTCAGCATATCCCGGCCGTATTTATCGGTGCCCAGTATAAATGTTTTTGAAACAATGGGGTTCGCCGGCAACTGTTGCAGTGCAAACGCCGCACGGTCATGTATGCCTTCATCAATAAATTTTTGAACAATCACGCTGTCTGCTTTTTGCTGGTATCCGCTAACAGGTAACCAGGTATAGCGATCATCGCGGCCATACAGTAAACGCCCGAACCATCCGGGGGAAGCCATTTTTTTCTCCTTATTAATCAACAGGAATTGCTGGGTATAACCGGGTCGCTTACCACCAATTTCTACAGTCATCCTGTTTGCATACGGCGATCCGTCGGGCGCAAACAGGTAGCCGAACAAAGCAACCAGCACCGCCAGGGCAATGACCGCCATGCCAAAAACCGCCGCCTTGTTTTTTTTTAACCTGCGCCAGGCAGCCTGTTGTATGGATTCACTGAGGGGCATGAATGAAAATACAAATATTTCCCGCAAAGCGCGCGGAACTATTGCGCGCCGACCATGAAAATGCGGGCGTCCTTTTTATACGTTGGTGCTTTAAGTGAAAAGATTGTTACAACTCCAGCAGCTGTATTATTTTAACCTTCTTCCCTTCCATTCATATGATTTAAACTGACCGAGAAAACCGGAAAACACAATATAAATAATATGCAGCGGTTGCAACCAGAACAACCAGGGTAAAAGGTATTGCTGTTTAAAAAAACCGGCTACTTCTTTTACAAAAAATAATTCCATAAAAAATTTAGCGATACATAACAACAGGAACAGCAGCAGCGCAAATTTTTGCCAGAAAGCCATCAGCAGAAAACAAAATATAAAAAGATTGGTGAGGTATACCAGCAGCAATACCATAAATATTCCCCGCTGTTTGTAGTGGGTGGCTTTACTAGCCCAGCGGATGCGTTGTTGAAAAAATTCTTTCCAGCCGGCAGCCGGCAATGTAGTAACAATGGCGGCCGGTGATTTAATAAAACCCAGTTGTTGCGGATACTGTTCAGCTACTTTATTCATCAGCAGCATATCATCGCCGCTGGCAATATTATCGATTCCGGCAAAGCCGCCCACTTCATAAAAAATCTTTTTTTCATACCCCAGGTTAGCGCCATTGCACATATTATGAAACCGCCTGGAAACAGCTGCAGCAGTAATGCCCTGCATGGTTAAAAAATCCAGTGCCTGGAATTTTGACAGGAGCGACGCACCATCTTTTATTTTTACAGGGGCTGCAATAAAAACATTTTTTGTTTGAAAATGGTAGGCGGCAATGGCCTGCAGCCAACCCGGTTCCGCGGTGCAATCTGCATCGGTGGTTACAATTAAATCACCGGTTGCCAACGCAATCCCGGCTTCAATGGCTCTCTTTTTGGGCGCGATATTTTTAGCTACTGGTGGCAGCCGCGTACAGGTTATAGAAACGCCATCACCTGCCATACCGTTGGCTAGCTCAAAAGTGTTATCAGTAGAACTGTCGTCTACCACAACTATTTGAAAAAGATGTTTGGGATAGTTTTGCAGGCAAATGCTTTGCAGGCATGCAATAATGTTAGCAGCTTCGTTCCTGGCGGGTATAATCACAGAAATTTCTAGCGAGGGCGATGTTGGAATGGCGGGGACGGCGAAATCCGCCGCGTCTTTCCACCAGCTACTGTAAAATTGAAAGAGAATACCGTATACCAATAATAAAGCAACGGCAATATAAAAGGAAACTATCATGTGCGCGAAAGATAGGATATTAAATGGCTGATTAAACTTGCTGTGCTGAACGCGAGCCGCAGCCTGCAAGCAATCGTTAGGGAGGCAACCCGCACAGCAACACCCTCCTGCAATGCGGGAAAATAGTAACCAGCCTGCCAGGTGGCTGTCTTAAAACGAATACCGTTTAATTTTTTATAAACGATGCTGACAGGGTTGCACCCTTTGCTGCAACCAGTTGTACGTGGTAGATGCCAGCAGCCAGGGCCGGCGTAGTAAGGTATAAGTTTGTACTGCCGGTTTCAATTTTCCGCGAAACCGTGCTGAGCAGCCTGCCAAAATTATCCAGGATTTTCACCTGGGCCATTTGTGGTTCGTTGTTTTGCAACGATACCAGCACCTGTGACGCTGAAGTAGCAAATGCTTTGAGCAACGTTAATTTGCCCGTGTTGATATGCACCTTCATAACCGGCGATGCGTGTTTTTTACCGTCGCGGTCAATAATTACTATTTTATAATAATTCCATTCTTTTACCGGCTGGTTATCGGTATACATGTACTGGTGGTTGCCCGTGCCATTGTATGCGGGTACTTCCCCTATTTTTGAAAAGTTGATTCCATCGGCGCTCCGTTGTATGTCGTAGTTGGCTACATCTGTTTCTTTTGCAGTTGCCCAGCTAATGATATTGTCGTTATTTCGGTAGGCCGCGTTAAAATTGAGGAAAGTGGCAGGCAGCGTGGCGAGAAAAACATTTTTTGCCAGCACGCGCTGCAGCAGTATGTTATGACCCGCTGCATTCATGTGAATATTGTCAACTAAAACCCGGTAAGCAGGCAGAAGGGTATTATCTGCAGGATCAGCAAGATCTGTCCAGAAATCAATCGCAAAAAAGCCCATTTCCAATAGTATGCTGTCTTTCAGTTCACGCAACTTCTCCCTATCCGGTGCAGAAAACGCCGTACGTGGCTGGGTAGTGGTCACAAAGCAGGGTACCCCTTTTATATTGGCCGAATCACGGATGGTGCGCAAACAATACATAATGCTGTCGATGCGCAGTGTATTGTAATCGTTGGTGGGATAATTCACAATAATCACATCGGGATTCCGGTTAAGCGCCGCTGTGATGTTGCGGTCCGTAATGGGTTGATAGGGTGCTGCATACGGCGAAACATACGAGCTGGGCATGCCGTTGTAACAGTTGGTACCGCCCAGCGCCAAATCATTTTCCACCAGCGTGTCCTCTGGTGCCTGCATATCATAATAGGCACGCAGCCTCCCCGTATAACATTCGGTTACGGAGTTTACTTCTGCGCACGCGGAAGTAGATGAACCGATGATTACCAGCTTCTTCTGTGCGCATAGCGGATTCACGGCAGCATCCGAAAGAAGGATAACTGTAAGTAACAACAGCGAAAAATATCTCATAAAAAGGGGTGATTTTTAAACGAAAGGTGACGGAAACCGTACGATCAACGGGATTTGTCAAAGGAGTAGCCAAAGATAAATATTAAAGGACCGCAGCATTTCAAATGGATCCTATTTTTTGAAAATTCATTCCGGAATATTTTAAAATGCCAAAACTAACCCCTACATTTATATAGTTGTTTATCTAACTATATGTCAAACAACCATTTTAAAAAAGGAGAATTATACAGTTTTATTACCGGCAAGGCATCCACGGCCATTGCGCGCAGGCTGCAGAAGAAATTCAATGCAGCCGGGCTCAGCATTACTATTGAGCAATGGAGCGTATTGTACCATCTCTGGAAAGAAGATGGCAGGAGCCAGCAGGAATTGTGTAACCGTACATTCCGGGACAAACCGAGTATTACCCGGCTGGTAGATAACCTGGAGAAATTAAACCTGGTTAAAAGAGTTTCCTCAAAAGAAGACCGGCGTATTAATATGATTTACCTGACGCCGGAAGCGCTTTCGTTGCAAGAACAAACCATGGCGCTGGCAGAAGAAACCTTGAATGAAGCACTGCAGCTGGTGCCGCCGGACCAGATAGAAATATGCAAGGCCGTTTTGCAGGTGGTTTACGATAACCTGAAATAAAAATTGGGTGAAAGCCGCTTGCGCTCCACCAGAAATTATTCACTATTAAAATTTTTTTATGGGCACTACAACACAACAAAATAGCGGGTTAAAAGGTGGCGAGTGGCTGGTAAAAGAAAGTACGCCGTTTGAGACTTTCATTCCGGAAGATTACAATGAGGAACAGCAAATGGTAAAAGACATGTGTGCAACATTTCTTGACACCGAAGTACTTCCGGTAATAGATCGAATTGATAAACTGGAGCCGGGCCTGATGCCATCGTTGGTGCAGAAGGCCGGTGAACAGGGCCTGCTGGGCGTGTCTATACCAGAAAACCTGGGCGGATTGGGTAAAGATTTTATTACTTCTACCCTTGTAAATGAGGCGCTGGGCGGTGGGTTTTCTTTTTCAGTAGCGGTGGCTGCCCACACGGGTATCGGTACATTACCAATTTTATATTTTGGTACCGATGCGCAGAAAGAAAAATATGTTACCAAACTGGGTAGCGGAGAATGGAAAGGTGCTTACGGACTAACGGAACCCAATAGTGGCAGCGATGCCCTTGGCGCAAAAACAACGGCCAGGTTGAGTGCAGATGGAAAAAATTACATACTGAACGGGCAAAAATGCTGGATTACCAACGGGGGTTTTGCAGATGTATACACGGTGTTTGCAAAAATTGATGGCGATAAGTTTTCTGCGTTTATTGTTGAGCGTGGGTTTGAAGGATTTACGCAAGGCCCGGAAGAACATAAAATGGGTATCAAGGGATCTTCCACAGTACAATTGTATTTCCAGGATTGTAAAGTGCCTGCAGAAAACCTGCTCGGTGAAATCGGAAAAGGCCATATCATAGCCTTCAACATCCTCAACATCGGCCGTTTAAAATTATGCGCTGCCGCGATGGGCGGAGCCAAAAGGGCGGCTACCACTTCTATTGAATATGCTGTTACCAGGGAACAATTTAAAACAGCCATCGCTAATTTTGGTGCCATCAAACATAAAATTGCAGATATTGGCATCAAGGTCTGGATCTGCGAAACAGCTTTGTACCGTACCGCCAAATGGATTGACGATAAGGAGCACGAGCTGATGAATGCAGGCAAACCATTTGACGAAGCATTGCTGGGTGCGGCAGAAGAATATGCGATAGAATGTGCGATGCTTAAAGTCTTTGGCAGCGAAGTACTGGATTTTGTAGTGGATGAAGGTGTTCAGATACACGGTGGCAACGGATATAGTGATGAATACATTATTTCCAAAGCATACCGCGATAGCCGCATCAACCGTATCTATGAAGGTACCAATGAGATTAACCGCCTGCTAACGGTAGACATGGTATTAAAACGCGCCATGAAAGGCCGGTTGGATCTAATGGGTGCAGCAATGAACGTACAGAAGGAGTTAATGGCCATCCCTGACTTTGGCAGCGGGGACGACGCGCCGTTTACAAAAGAAAAGAAAGCCATTGCAGGATTTAAAAAAGCAATTCTAATGACCGCAGGTGCTGCTGTTCAGAAGTTAATGGCTAAGATAGAAGGCGAACAGGAAGTACTGATGAATATTGCTGATATGGCCATCGAGACCTTCAATGCAGAAAGTGCATTGCTCCGCGTCATAAAACTGACTGACCAGCGTGGTGAGGCCGCCTGCCAGTTTGAACTGGACATCACCAGGACCTACATATACGATGCCGCCGATAAGATCAATAAATTTGGAAAAGATGCCATTAATTCTTTTGCCGAAGGCGATGAACAACGCATGATGTTGCTTGGTCTAAAACGCTTTACTAAAGTGGATGCATTCAACAGCAAAGAAGCCAGAAGAAGAATTGCCAATAAACTGATTGCCGATAAGCGGTACCCGCTATAACCCAATTGCATACTGTTATCTTAGAAAAGCCTGTTCAATCTAAACATTTGAACAGGTTTTTTTTGCTGCCTGCACAACTGCTCGTGCCCAAGGCACAGCATTAACAAATAACTTACACCCGGCATTAATTATATTTACAAAAAATAAACCGCTGATGTTGTTTTCGTTTTTCAATCGCTGGTATTTGTACGGATGCTGTGTGCTGCTTGCCTGCATTGCGATTGCTTGTGTGCGCAATCCCTACCGCGCTACCAATAAAATATACCGGCAAGAGGTAAAGGCTTTTTCAAAACAGCTGCGCAGTTTTCCCCAGCAGGATTCGCTGCAACCACCACCCTACGCGGTGGGCACTACCAATTTCAGCCTGCGCAAACCAAATTTTGTGGTCATCCACCATACCGCGCAAAACAGTTGCGAACAAACACTAAAAACATTTACCATGGCCCAAACACAGGTAAGTGCACATTATGTGATTTGCAAAGACGGCACCATTCACCACATGCTCAATGATTACCTGCGTGCATGGCACGGCGGTGCGGCCAGGTGGGGCAGTAACTCAGATATTAACAGCAGCAGTATTGGTATAGAAATTGACAATAATGGTTTTGAAACTTTTACCGATGCACAGGTAAACAGTCTGCTTCGGCTGCTCGCCAATTTAAAGAAACAATACAATATACCGGCGGCAAATTTTGTTGGTCATGCAGATATTGCGCCTGGCAGAAAAGTTGATCCCAACAGGAATTTCCCCTGGCAGCAACTGGCCAGCAACGGATTTGGTTTATGGTACGATACCACTTGCACCCAGGTGCCGGAGCATTTTAATTCCCTGCAGGCATTGCGCATTATAGGATACAATATACAGGACAGCGCATCGGCAGTATATTCTTTTAAATTGCATTTTATCCAGGGAGATTCTTCGCGGATGATCACGGAACCCGATAAAAAAATACTGTTTGATTTGATGACAAAATATCAATAAATGGCCGATTGCCCCTTATTAATTAATTTCGCGATTAGTAACAATTGTTTACCGGAAAACGCTGTGCAGTAACAAATGCATTTTAAAGAGCTTTTACAGCAATGGCCAGACAGCAGTGTGCCCCGTTGTATAATGGGCTTAACTGCAATAAAGGTATTTTCAGGAACAAGCCGTGCCGCAGTTAGTTTTTAAGCAGTGCGCCAGGTATTAAATCAACAGCATGACAGCAGAACACCAACGCCTTGCAGTAAATGCAACCCGGGAGATACCACTCGTACAATGGGGGCCTTACCTCAGCGAACGCCAGTGGGGTACGGTAAGAGAAGACTATAGTACAAACGGCGATGCATGGCATTATTTTCCTTTTGACCATGCCCATAGCCGCGTTTACCGCTGGGGCGAGGATGGTATCGCCGGCATTTCAGATTACTTTCAAAACCTTTGTTTTGCGATTGCTCTTTGGAATGGCAAAGATCCAATCTTAAAAGAACGCATGTTCGGCGTCGGCAACAGCCAGGGCAACCATGGCGAAGATGTTAAGGAATTGTATTATTATTTAGACAATATTCCTACGCATTCTTACATGGAATTTTTGTATAAATATCCGCAACAAGCTTTTCCATATGATAAATTAAAAGACGAAAACCGCAACCGTGGCAAAGAAGATCCGGAATACGAAATACTTGACACTGGTGTATTCGACAACAGTCAGTATTTTGATGTGATGGTCACTTACGCTAAACAAGGCGTGCAGGATATCTTCATAAAAATTAATATAACCAACCGCTATTCAAAGCCTGCCGAAATAACCGTATTGCCAACGCTTTGGTTTTACAACCGCTGGAATTATGGCGGCCTCGATAAAAAGCCGTTGCTCACTGCTGTTGGTAAAACATGCGTGCGTGCAGAGCACGAACGGCTGGATAACTACTTTTTTTATTTTCAGCCACCCTCCGACCGGTTATTTACAGAAAATGAGACCAATACCCAAAAGATAACCAATACACCCAATGAAAGCATTTTTGTAAAAGATGCATTTCATGATGCTATTATAAACGGCGAGAACCTGCCGGCATTGCGCAATAAAAAAAACGGGACAAAATTTTCCGCCGTTTACAAAATGAAAGTAGCCGCCGGGGAAACCAAAACCATTTATTGCCGGCTCAGCAATAAAGACATGGACAATGCTTTTGTAAGCGGGTTTGAAAAAATATTCGATACAAGAAAAGCGGAAGCCAACGATTACTATGCGGCCATTCTGCCCAAAGGCATGAGTGACGACATGGCAAATATTCAACGCCAGGCACTCGCCGGCCTGCTATGGAGCAAACAATACTATCATTTTGATGTGGAGCGGTGGCTGTCTACCGATGACGGAATTACGCCGGTAAGTGTTGGTAAAATGACTGGCCGCAACAACGACTGGAAGCACCTGAAAAACCAGGACATCATCTCCATGCCCGATAAATGGGAATATCCCTGGTATGCTGCATGGGATCTTGCTTTCCAGTGTATTTCAATGGCCGTTGCCGATCCTACTTTCGCCAAGCACCAGCTGCTGCTTATAATGCGTGAGTGGTACATGAAGCCGGATGGCCAGCTGCCGGCATACGAATGGAATTTCAGTGATGTTAATCCGCCGGTGCAGGGCTGGGCGGCGATGCAGGTGTACAACATTGAAAAAAAGCAAAAAGGCGGAGTGGGAGATATTGTTTTCCTGAAAAAAGTTTTCCAGAAACTGCTTATCAATTTCACCTGGTGGATAAATCGCAAGGACGTAAATGGCAACAATATATTTGAGGGTGGATTCCTTGGCCTTGATAACATTGGTGTATTTAACAGGAGTTTCCATTTCTCAGGGGAAACGCAACTTGAGCAGGCCGATGGTACCAGCTGGATGGGTACCTATGCACTGGATATGATGGATATTGCCCTTGAAATTGCCATGCACGACGAGGCTTTTGAAGATACCGCCACCAAATTTTTTGAACACTTTGTTTTTGTAGCGGAAGCATTGAACGAACATGGTTTATGGAACGACGAAGATAAATTCTTTTATGACGTATTGTGTGTAGCAGGGGCTGATCCGCTACCGTTGCGGATACAATCCATCGTGGGGCTTACCTCTTTGTATGCAGTTTCTACCATCAGCAAAAAAGTGTTGAATAAATTGCAGGACTTCAAAAAACGCATCACCTGGTTTGAGCAGTACCGCAAAAGAAATAAAAAGTTCTGGCCAAATGAAGAAAGGGGAGATGGAGAAGAATTACTTTTATCGCTTGTACCCAAAGACCGGCTGGAGGCATTGCTTATACGAATACTGGATGAAAAAGGGTTTCTTTCAGATGGTGGTATAAGGGCATTGTCTAAATACCATGAAGACCATCCTTATTCTGTAACGGTAGAAGGAATTGTATACAGTATCCATTACGACCCGGGCGACTCTACTTCCGATATGTTTGGGGGAAACAGTAACTGGCGCGGGCCGGTATGGATACCCATTAATTTCCTGATTATACAGTCTATTCGCAAATACGGGGATTTTTATGGCGATAACCTGATGGTGGAGTATCCCACTGGTTCCGGAATAAAAATGAACCTGGATGCTGTGGCCGATGAACTGACCAGGCGCGTGATTTCCTTATTTGAAAAAGATGCAGATGGCAAGCGTCGTCTCTATGGAGAATACAATTGGTTTTACCAGCTGCCTGGCAATGAACACCTGGTTTTGTTTTATGAGTATTTCCATGGCGACAATGGCAAAGGCCTGGGCGCTAATCACCAAACAGGGTGGACGGCCCTCGTGGCAGAACTTATTAGCGAATACGGTAACAAAAAAAACACAGCAGCAGAAGAGCCTAATAATGCAACTTTTGCCGCAAGCTAATAATCTTACCCACGGAGGCTCAGAAGATAAGGTAAGGGTTTGTGTCGATTGCCTTGCACTTAGTTAAAATGCGCCGTATAAAATTTATCAGTATCATTTTGTAGTTTTAATTTATCCAGCTAATTCTTTACAATAATATCCAGCTTGTTGCAGGCTGTTTTCAATGATTCCTCCTGGAATACTGTCACATTCAATGCGTAGTACTTTGTCTACGTCCTGCAGATCTACATTCCATTTAATAATGCCTTGTATGTTCCTGAGGTATGGCGCCAGCGCAGCTACTTTTTTCCTGCTGGCCACATTGGTTTTAAAAACAAGAATTTGCATATTCAGAAGTGTTGGTGATACTATTTTTTTCTTTATTTCCTTTTCAACAGGCTAACCGTATGGGTTGTGCTGATGCCGGATGTGTAAATAAGCAATAATTTGCAGGCCATCATCTGCCCCGTATTTGCGTTGAAAATTAGTTTTCTTTACGATCCTGTGGCGATGCAGGCCTTCTCCAGCCCGTGCTACAGCGTTTTTTCCAATCTTGTTTAAAAGTTTCCCTTTCTTCGGGTGTCATGTTCATCCATTTTTCTTTCATGCCTTCTCCCATCTGCTGGCGCCAGTGGCCTGGCCTTCCACCGCCTCCCCATTTACCGGGAAAACCGCCAAACAATATTTTAGCCAGGCCAAAAATGCCCAATGCCTGCCAGAAATTAATGACACCTACATGTAGCACATCTACCAGCACATTGTTCCAGATAGCCATCACGGTAAAACTAAGCCCTACAATAAAAGCGCATACAAAAACCAGTATGGCAATTGCTTTTTTCATAAAAAATACCTTTCTCATTTTTTCTTATTTTAATAGTTTAATAATTCATCTTTTAATACACCCAGCCTGTCGCGCAGGTGTAATACTGCATATCTTTTTCTCGACAACAACGTATTGACCGACTGTCCTGTTTTTTTTGCAATCTCTTTAAACGGAATGCCGTCAATTTCATTCAGTACAAAAACTTCTTTTTGTTCCGTTGGTAATTCGTTGAGTGCATTTTCAAGCGTTTCCCAAAATATGGTACGCAGGTACGCGGTTTCGGGGTTGTCCGTATCATCAAAGAAAATTTCTGTCCAATCAAAGGCGATTTCTTCCGACGAAAACGAATACAGGTCTTCCAGCGCTTCGGGTTTCTTTTTGCGTTGTTTGTCAGTGATTTTGTTGCGCGCTACCGTAAATAACCAGCCCGTCAATTGTTCTATGGGCTGCGTATTGCCGATCAGTTGATAAAACACATCCTGCAGGATATCCTCTGCATCGGCTTCGTTTACTACGCGCTTCCGTATAAAACCCAGCAGGCGCCTGCTGTAGTTGTTGATGACGCTGGTTATATTGTTTTTTTGTTCAGTTGTCATGTCTTCCGGTATCGTCAGTAGCTCCTCCATGTATAAGAAGGTAGACGGGTGACAAGGTATTATATTTTAAAGGATGGTATGATTTCGCGGTCTTTCCGGCGAAACGCCTTTGGGAATCGGTGAAGCGGTAAAAAGTGCAGCTGGTGCTGTGCAGAACACGCAACACGACAGGCAATGCCGCACTGAGGAGCACGCCCGTTTGCGGACAATGGATGCTTCGCCCCAGGGCTGGTGGTACTTTTCCGGACCCGGTACGTATCCTACCCCGCTCGCGCAGCTGCGCTCACCACGCACCGGAATGTTGCAACACACGCAACCATTTTTGCAAACGGATGTTTTTAATATATGCAACAACACTTTGATGGTCCGGCTATTCAACAATGGGAACGGTTTTACCGATCCAACTTCATCAATAGTTTAACGGGATACAAGTCAGTAAGCCTTATTGGTACCATCAGCAATGAAGGCTTACCCAATCTCGCTGTCTTCAGCAGCCTTATTCACCTGGGATCAAACCCTGCGCTGGTGGGTTTCATCAATCGCCCCCTTGCGGCAACGCAACATACCATGCGCAATATAGAAACCAACGGAATTTATACCATCAATCATATCAGCGCTGCTTTTGTAAAGGAGGCGCACCAGACAAGCGCCAAATATGCTACCGGCATCAATGAGTTTGAAGCGGTTAACCTGGATACTACCTTTAAAGCAGGTATCATTGCACCGCTGGTTGCGGCAAGTGCAGTTAAATATGCTCTCCAGCTGGCGGAGATTGTGCCCATCCGGCAGAACAATACTTTTCTTGTTATCGGTACAGTTACAGATATATTTATTGATTCTTCGGTTGTTCAACCGGATGGTTTTCTGGCGCTGGAAGCTGCCGGTACACTGGCATCGCTAGGGGCTGACGCCTATTATACACCGGCCCCACTTATCCGGCTCTCTTATGCAAAGCCTGGCCAGCAACCAGCAGCAATTTGAGTGATTTCTATGGTCAATGCACTTCGTACAATTCATCCCAACGCGAGGTATAGCGCGGGCTGCGCAGTTCCTGCCGCATCTTCCAATTGCGCGTGGTACCGGATGTCGCAAATTTTAATACGTCATCACGCATGCTGAAGTTTACATTATCCATCATGTTCATCAACATGCTGCTTCCCTTTTTCGCCCCGGCTAAAAACATATTGGATTGCACGGAGGTATCCGGCACCAGGCCACTTAGCATTACACCGGCTTTTTTATAAAAAGTTCCGGGTTCATACAAACGGTCTATGAGCTGTACCGCGGGTTTTATCAGTTCATTGGTAACAGCGGTAGCTGCCGGTAAGGTAATACAGGAGCTCACCGCGGAGCCATGATGAAAGTCGATTTGGTGATCCTGGTCCTTTGCAACAATAAATACACTAATGATAGTAGCGGCACTCTGCTGCCGGCGCAGCTTTTCTGCCGCGCGGGACGTGTACGTAGCCACTGCTTCCCTGATGTCGGCAATATTGTTAACCGGCGTGCCAAACATCCGGGTAGTAGCAATCATCTTTTTTGTTTCCAAAGGGTTCTTCCTTTCGATGCACGGTTCGCCCTTTAATTCCCTTATCAGCCGGGCACCCACTACGCCACCCAGGTGATGATGGGCCCAGGCTTCACTCATGTTGCGCAAATCCCAGGCGCTAATAACACCGAGGTTCAGCAGTTTGCCGGCATACGCATTTCCTACACCCCAGATATCACCCACCCGGGTTTGTTGCAGGGCGACGCGCTGTGCGGCTTCGTCTGCGAGTATGTAGATACAGTTGGTTGCTTTTTTATTTTTTTTTGCCAGGTTATTGGCCATTTTAGCAAGTGTTTTCGTGGGGGCAACACCGATAGAGACAGAGATACCGGTCCAGGCTTCTACCCTTTCTTTTATGTGAAGACTGTAGGCGGCCATGTCTTTTTCAGGAATATGACCCAGGTCTAAAAAAGCTTCATCCACCGAATAAACTTCTACGGAGGGCGACAAGGTGCGCAGGGTATCCATTACACGCATGCTCATGTCTCCGTATAAATTGTAATTGGAAGAAAATACGGAGATGGCATGTTTTTCAATAAGGTGCCTTACTTTGAAATAGGGGCCGGCCATGCCTACACCAAAACTTTTTGCTTCATCGCTGCGCGAAATAATACAGCCGTCGTTGTTACTCAGTACCACTACCGGTTTTCGCAGCAGGTCGGGGCGGAATACGCGTTCCGCGGAGCAATAAAAACTATTGCAGTCGACGATAGCGGTAAAGCGTGCGGCCCGGTCCAATTCGGCTGTGCCGGTACGCTGATCTTGCTGGTTACTTATTTCTTTTACATCCACTGGTGAAAATTTTTACCGCCCTCAGTGCCGGCTTTTGTGCTAGTGATGGTGTATAAATTCTTGCTATCACCTGGTTGATGAGCTACTCGCATAAATAGAAAACTGTAAAAAATCAACCGCTGCCGCAAAGTGCGGGTCGCCTATTTGCTTCGGATGCTCAAACAACATGCAACGAATACGTCACCACACCCCATATTGAAAATTCATTCGATGACAGATCAATCTCGATTTCAGAAAACTTATCATTTTCCGGCAACAACCGTATCTTATTGAAAGTCTTTTCTAGTCGCCGCACCAGCATTTCCCCGTTTAGCACAGCCACGACTACTTTGCCGCTGGCAGCTTTCAGCGACCGGTCTACTATAATGGTGTCACCATTGTGCATACCTGCGCCCACCATTGCTTCCCCGCGCATGCGCATGAAAAAGGTAGCCGGTTTGTTATGGATCAGCTGTTCATTAAGATCAATACCCCGCTCGGCATAATCATCCGCTGCTGCCCCGAATCCCGTAGCGTCTGCTGTTTTAATATCGCGCTGGTGATATTGTTTGGAACCCTTGTAAGCAGCGCCATAAAAAGTCTCCTCATCCATATACTATTTTTTATTTCATCACTCGCCGCTGCAACCGAAGAGCAGCAAAAAAGCGCAGTAAAAAAGATTTTTGTTTGTACTAATTTATTTAGTAAATTTATGCTAAATATTTAATCACGGCAAACTTTTATGTTTAATAATTTAACTTGTTCGGGGGAGGCAGGCTGGCCAGCTGCCGGCTTGTTTGAATACCTGCTAGTTGGGCATCCGGATGCAAGGGTATCCGGCAAGGTGATAGCGGAGAAAAATTATTTTACCGGCCATTACCAGGAAAAGATAGCTGCCAGAACAGCGCCACATATAGCAGTGGCAAACTTCCTGGCGAGTGAACCCATGGAGTCTACGATCATAAAATGGATGCAGCGTATCTGCGGCGCCCGGCACAGCTTTACGGTTACATTGAATAATTACAGTGGCATTCCGGCCCATACCATTTATTTGCGGGTGCAGGATCCACAACCTTTTCAGGAACTGGCAATACAGCTGCAAACGGTGGATGAATTTATACAGGCTTCGGCTTGCCCGCCTGCAAGACTGATCCGCAGTCCCTACCTGAGTATTGCGGGAAGGTTGCCGGAGCAGGTATATAATAAAGCAATGGCGGATTATGCACAGAAAACGTTTCACGCGTCTTTTATGCTGGATGAATTGCTGTTGCTCCGCCGGCAACACCAGTTTGATGCCTGCAAAACCATCCAGGTATTCAGGCTAAAGCCGCCCGCCGATAATTTTTATAGTGATGTTGCCTGATATCGTTCATTAAAAAAACAAATATTATGAAGCCATCCGCACTAACATTACCCGGTTATAAAATAAATGAATACCTGCTGGTATTAAATCCGCATGAAGAACTACGCGATAAAATAAAAAGTGTAAAAGAAGAATTTTATAAAACCTACCAGGCACCGTCCGCCCGCTGGGGAAAGCCACATATTACGCTGGTAAAGTTTCACCAGTATGCGATGATGGAAGAGCGCTTAATCAACCGGCTGAAGACGGTGGGCATGGGCTACCATTCGTTTAAAATAGAGCTGAAAGATTTTGGCAGTTTTCCATCACACAGCATTTTTATAAATGTTACTACTAAGGAGCCGATTCGTGAACTGGTAAAAGAAATGCGTCCTTTTCAGCAGCTTATGAAACTCAATAATGACAACAAACCTCATTTTATTGATGAACCCAACGTGAACATTGCGCGCAAACTGGTTCCCTGGCAATACGAAAAAGCCTGGCTGGAATACAGCCAGAAAAGTTTTACCGGTCGTTTTGTTGCAGACAGTATGTTATTGCTGAGAAGGCAGGCCGGTGGCGATAACCAACCCTACCAAATATTGCAGCGACTGGAGTTTATGAACCTGCCGGTAAATACGAAGCAGGGAGAGTTGTTTAGTTAAACCGTAGCATATGATACAGGGTAGCAGGGAAATTGGTTTTAAACCGTTGACGGAAAGAGAAAAATGGCTAACCGGTGAAATCGTAGGCATGGCTATTGCGATTCATAAGGCAATCGGCCCCGGATTAAAGGAAAACGTTTATGAAAAATGCTTTTGCTATGAATTGGAAAAAAGAAACATTCTCTTTGCAAAGCAAAAAACGGCACCCGTAGTATATGATAAAATGATTGTGGCCGATGGTATTAAAATTGATATGCTGGTAGATAACCTGGTAATCATTGAAATAAAGGCAGGTGAAGCATACCATCCGGTATGGGAAGCGCAGTTGCTGAGTTATTTAAAAATTACCGGGAAACGCCTGGGCTATATTTTAAATTTTCATGTGCCCTTAATGAAGGATGGAATAAAAAGAATGATTCTTTGAACAATAGACCCCGGAGGTTAAAGGAACAACGTGAAATAAGATTGCGCCAGCAGGTACAGGGGAATAGCGTTTGTTTTTGATAAATTATTAATGTCCTTTCTGTGCTGGTAGGCGACTGGCGCACAAAATCCCATACTTGTATTAGTGGCAGTGAAGCTGCGGGTAAACAACCGCCGTGTAAAAAAAAGCACGGTATTAATTTTTGTCTCCGTGTCTCCCTGGTTAAAAAATCGAAATAGCTCCCTGTCCCCGTGCCTCCGTGGTTCAACAAAATCGAACAAAAAAAATCTTATGTCAGAACCATTGCAACAGGATCATTTCAAAGTATCCGTGAAACAACAAGATGAAAATGGCCAATACCATACCGGTCGTGGCGCGCAGATAAATACCAGGAACCGGTTTTTAAAAACTGAAGTAACCAGGGAGCATATAGAAGGAATCGATGACTGGGAAGATCCGGCCATTCCTACCCAGTACATCGAACAGGAATCCAAAACAATCGTAAACAAAGTAGACAGTCCGGACGTTGGCATGGGGTACAGTATGAATCCGTATGCAGGTTGTGAGCATGGCTGTATTTATTGTTACGCCCGCAATGTGCATGAATACTGGGGTTACAGCGCGGGGCTTGATTTTGAACAAAAGATAATTGTAAAGAAAAATGCACCCCAGTTGCTGCGTAAATTTTTGATGCATCCCAAATGGGATTGTGCGCCCATCATGCTCAGCGGCAATACCGATTGTTACCAGCCCGCAGAACAAAAATACCGCCTCACGCGCGGGCTGCTGGAAGTATGTAACGAATTCAACCAGCCGGTAGGCATCCTCACCAAAAATGCGTGGATACTTAAAGACAAAGATGTATTGCAGGAAATGGCTAAAAAGCAGCTGGTATCTGCTATGGTTTCTATTACTTCTTTCAATGAAGATCTTCGTAGAATAATGGAACCACGTACTACTACCGCCAAACAAAAATTAAAAGTAATTGAGGAGCTGAGCAAGGCGGGTGTGCGCATGGGTGTTATGATGGGGCCAATGATACCAGGTCTGAATGAACATGAAATGCAGCGCATCATGAAGGCTGCGCGCGATAGTGGGGCAACATTTACAGCGTATACTTTTATCCGGCTCAACGGTGCAATCAAACTGCTGTTCCACGATTGGTTGTACAAAAATTTTCCCGACAGGGCCGACAAAGTATGGCATTTGATAGAACAGAGTCATGACGGAAAAGTAAATGATACGCGTTGGGGCGTACGCATGCGCGGCGAAGGCAGTATTGCGCAAATGGTGGCCCAGCAATACCGTAAGTACGGCAAATTATATGGTATGAATGCAGAAGACTGGAGCCTGAATACCAGTATTTTCAGGAGACCCGGTGAACAGGGGAAATTGTTTTGAGCGGCCTATGAACCAGCAACGGAATCAGCGAAACAGCATAGTCAGCCTCTCTCAAAAAAAGGGATGATTGCGCTGAAGTCATCATAGTAGTATAGCAGCTTAATCGGGTAAGTGTGTCCAACCCGGGCTGTTTCCAGTCTCCGGCGCTCATCACGCAGCCTTTTGAACGGCTTGTTACGGTATTGGTTGTCATAACACAGAATCAAAAGATAAATTTTAAAAAGAAAATGATGAACGCATAGTCTCCCTTTAATAACACGCATTTCTGAAATGTTATAGGAAAGGAACGGTGCCGGCAGGTTTTTTAGATGTTTTAGGCCTGAATAATTAGAGCCTGCACGCCTTTAATAAACGTGCCCGGAATAAAAAAGACCGGGCACGCAGGTAGGGATGTGTGGGAGGGAAACCATTGAGGTCAGTGGTAAGCGCTTTCAACAGGGCCGGGTACATTTTTCAATCAGGCCGAATACTTTTTTTGAGCAGCCAGTTTAACGAGCATGCTGCGTCCTTCTATAATTTCGCGGCACAGAAATTCAATTTCCGGTGCATCTTCCAATACATTCATATGCTCCATCATGGTCTTAAAAGACTGGATGCGCTCCCGGTAATATACTTCCATTACTTCCACTGAATCTCCCATTGCAGGTTTCAGTGACATGCGCAAATAAGTTGGTGTAGGTGTTTTGCCGGTGTCTCTTTTGCCAGCGGCAGGTGATTGCTGTCTCATAAAAATCTTTTTAAAGGTTTACTATATACGATCTGTTCCTTTTCTACGAGGGGGTTCTGCACAACAGCCTGGGTGCGTGCCGCTATGATTTTTCAAAATTGCACGTTTTAATAATCCTGTACAATGACAGTCCTACTTAAACTTAGCAGTACCTGCACTGTACAATTTAAGTAGTTCTACGTATGGAACGGTAAGGGCAGCTGGGTATTTTTGAGCAATATTAACTTTTAAAACTACCGTTATGTTTAAGATTACAAAACCATCCATTCCTGCTTTTACTTTACTGACTGCTGTTTGCATGTCTGCCCTGCTGCTGGCCTCCTGTAACAACAATGCGCCCGGCGGAGGAAAGGGAAATGACAGCGGCGTTTTTATACCCAACCTGCCGGATACATCCGCACTGGCAAAAATTGAACACTTTATACCAAAAAGTGAAATCATGCAGTTCCGCAGAAGCTTCAACGCTGACAGTTTCAGAACAAAAAACCCGGATATCTTTATCACCGAGTCCGAAGGTTTTAATAAGACAGCCCTGCTGGATTTATTGAAAGATCCCAAATGTGTGGGCATCCGCATTTATTATGGCGTCACCCAGGGCAGTACCAAAAAGAAAGAATTACGCCTGATATTGGTAGGAACCGACAGCCAGGGAAAAGACCTGTTTATCAGCCGCAGTTCAAGCAAGGCGGGCACCCGGTTAACACAAGATGAAGTTGGCCTGGAATATGGACAATGCTGCGTTGGATCGACAGTTGAATAAATGCGCGAATCACATTAAAAGTTTCATTGTAAAGCAAATGAACGATATACTGAGGTTTGCATTTAGCATGAGTATTGTCATTTCCGTTATTATAGGGATAGTAAGATGGCGTGTTATTGACGCAGCTTACTATCCTTTTATTTACAATATTATTATTGTTTTTTTAGTTGAGGTTATTAATGGAATGCACAAATATTCAGTTGAAACAATACAATTGATCAACATATTTTCTATCATTGATTTTTGTTTGTTTGCGTGGCTTTTTCATAACTGGGGATTATTTAATAAAAAGCGGAAATGGTTTTTATTAATAATTTTCACCGCTTGTTTGGTATGGATGATCATTACTTTTTTTATAACCGGTTTTTCACATATAAACAACCCTTACCTGCTTCTCTATTCTGCCACCCTAATTTTTTTTAGTGTTACCGCATTTAATAAAATTGTAGTGCAGGAACGCGTAAATATTTTTACAAATGCCAGGTTCTGGATATGCATCGGGATCATCATATTTTATTCATTTTTTATCGTAACCCGTGCAACAGATTTATCAGCCAACTTGTTCTTAAATATCAGTCAGCCGTTTTTAAGAAGTCTGCAAAAAATAAATAATTATTCAAATGTATTGGTTAACCTTTTGTACGCAGTAGCTGTAATATGGATCCCAAGGAAAAAGAATATTACCAGTCTCTTGTAATCATTGTGATAATTACGGGCGTAGTCCTGCTTTATTTCATTATTACCGCTATCCGCTACCAGCGGCGCAGCCTCCGCATGCACAAAGAACGGATACGCGCCGAAATAGACACCCTGGAGAATGAGCGAAAACGGATTGCCGCAGATTTGCATGATGAACTCGGTCCCCTGCTATCTGCCGTAAAACTTCAGATCAACAACCTTGAAACCCTTGACCCGGGCGACCTCCAAATCATTGGTAAATCCAGCCTCTACATAGACAGCATTATTACCAAACTCAGGGAAATCTCCAACGACCTGATGCCCAATACCCTGTTGCGTAAAGGTTTAAAAAACGCGATTGTGGAATTTATTGATAACAGCCAGGATACCTACAAATTACCGGTAAAATTTATATGTGAGCAGGATCTGCAGCTGCCCCAGGATAAGGAAATCAACCTGTACCGCATCGTGCAGGAAATCACCCACAATACACTGAAGCACGCCAAAGCCTCTATGTTAATCATTAAGATAAGCATACAAGATGATCGCCTTTTCTTGATGACAGCGGACAACGGCGTGGGATTCGACTATTTTTCTAAAATTCGTGATAATTCCGGGCTGGGACTTCGTAATTTGCAGAGCCGCACCGAAGTGATGGGCGGGGACTTCAACTGTGTCTCCACCCCGGAAAAGGGAACCGCTTATACCATTGAAATTCCCGTATAGAAAAGTTGTTTATGCACACATATGGCACCATTAAAGTTATTATTGCTGACGATCATGAGATCTTCAGGGATGGCCTGCGGCTGATGTTGCAGAAACAGCCGGAAATAGATCTGCTGGCCGAAGCAGAAGACGGCAGGGAACTGATTGAACACATAAAGCTCTTAAAACCAGATGTTGTAATAACCGATATAAAAATGCCCCGCATGGACGGTGCAGCTGCTGCCAAACATATTTCAGAACACTACCCTACCATTGGCATTATTGCATTAACCATGTTCGACGAGGACGACCTGATTGTTGATATGCTGGAAGCGGGCGCTAAGGGATACCTGCTAAAAAATGCAGACAAACACGAAATGGTAGACGCCGTAAAGGCGGTATACAATAACGAGCCGTATTACTGCAGGCATACCTCGCACAAGCTGGCACAGATGGTAGCGCGCAGTAAATTCAACCCATATAAACACCAGGTACGGCCGGAGTTTACCGACCGGGAAAAAGAGATCATCATATACATTTGCGACGGACTCACCAATAAAGAAATTGCTGCAAAAGTTTTTTTAAGCGTGCGAACAGTAGAAGGGTTGCGCATGAAAATGTTGGAGAAAATGAATGCTAAAAATACGGCCGGTATAATTATCTATGCCATCAAAAATGACTTGTATACCGCTGCAGTTAAATAAAAATTACGATTAAGCATTTTTATAATAAAACAGCCCCGGACAAACCGGGGCTGTTTTATTATAAAAAATTTCGCCGCATCAAAAATTGAATGCCAGTTTACCAAACAACCGGCGGCCATTGAAACCCATCTGCACAGAATCCCATGGACCGCCACTTTCATTATCCTGGGCATAGCCTTTTGCCAGCGGGTTAACGCCCAGATTAGGATGCACGTTGAATACATTGTCCGCGCCCGCAAACAGGCTCAGGCTTTTACAAATTTTGTAGGAAGCATATAGATCAACCGTCACTTTTTTATTGTAGTTGAACACCTCCGGTAAATAGACACTGCCGTCTGCATCAGATGGTACCCGCGGATTAATGCCGGAGTAATTGGGGTTATCGTAGCCGAGCGGATCAGCCGGATCCGGTGCAGCGCCATCGCCAAAACCCAGCAAGGCTATTTTTCCATAATAAGTTAAATGCGCACCGAAGCCCAGCTTATCTTTTGTATAATCAAGCCCAAGTGACCATTTTCCTTTTGGCGCCGACGCTTTCAGGAAAGCTTCTTCCCTGTCGCTGTAAAACGTTTTCCGGTGCAGCTTGGTGTCATTAAGCACGGAAGGCACATGAATCTCATCTATTGTTATCTTTTGGATATTGCCGGCCAGCAGTATTTTAAGATTGCTTTTTCTCCACCGGATGGTATAATCCGCCACAATGTCAAGGCCGGTATTGGTAGTATTGACCGCATTGGCAAAAAATTGTGCAGTAGAAACATCTGGAGGAAATTGCGAAGTAAAAGCTGGTGAAAGCGTAGGGTCATCTTTGCTGAACAAACCGGAGAGCACCACGCGATCTTTTACTTTTACCACGTACCCGTCGAGCGTTAAAGTAAAGTTTTTTACAGGCTTCCACGAGAAACCGAGGCTGCCGTTAACAGACGTTTCTTCCTTGAGATCCGGGATGCCCGCCGCCCTGGCGATGGCGCTGGTATTGGGTGCTATCAGCGACTGCACCAGTTGCCCACCGCTGAACGAGGTAAGCGTGTTACTGAAATGTATTTGTGCTAGCGATGGGGCTCTAAACCCTGTACTTATAGAACCGCGGATATTAAAATTGGACGCAAGCTTGTACCGGGTGGCCAGTTTACCTGTTAACACCGCGCCAAAATCAGAATAATTTTCAAACCGAACCGCGGCATCTACCAGCCATTTGTTGGTGACGTCCATGGCAGCATCTGCATACACACCCACATTATTACGGTTCGCACTTACCGCATCCGTCTTGCTGAAACCTGGAAATCCCTGCGAGCCGGAAGCTTGCACGCCGCTTGCGTCATAGTTTGTATAGGATAATTCTTCACCGCTATAGATGCCATATTTTTCATACCTGAATTCCGCACCCACGCCGAGCACAAGCCCTTCCCCAACGGATTTAAATGATTTGTTGAAATCCAGGTTGGTGGTATTTTGTAAAAAGTTAAATCCGCCGTCATCAAAATGATTGGGGGTGGACTTACCAATTATAGAAGCATTAAAAGTTTTGTCACCGTAATAATGAAAATCATTTCTTCCAATCGTATTGCTCAAATCCCATCCCCAGCCATTCCCCGCATCTCCTTTGATTCCCAGCGCCAGGGAGATGTCTTTGATATGGGTTTGAATATGCGGATTGTAATAGGTCTCACCGTCATTGCTGGTGCGCATAATATCTGAGACAAAAATCAGGTTGCCGCCAGCATCCGTTGGAAAGCGCTCCGGCTTTGCGCTGTAATTACGGGAATAGGCAAAAGCATCAGAGGCTTTGTAATTGTATCCCCCAAAAGAATAAAAACTGGTTTTTTTGCTTGCGCTGAAAGGGATTTCCATATTGTACATAACGCCTCCAGTAGTAACCGATCCGTCGCCAAATGCCCTGCGGCCATTATTAATGTATACCAGTGAGTGTTTGTCCAGCTGCGGGTTGGTAGTATCTGCCTGCCGGTAAGTTTTCGCCTGTCTTAAGAAATCAGCGGAAATATTCACAAAGCCCCCGTTTTTGCCGATTGCGAATCCATTGTTTACAGAGAGGGTATACGTACCGCCATCAATGGCGTTACCCGCATAATACTGGTTGCCTGCATTGAATTTTCTTGCGTTGTTTTTTGTATCGTAATAGCCACTCCAGCCACTGTTAATTGTCCAGTGGTTGATGTCTATTTTTAGAATGATATTAATTACACCCGCCATCGCGTCTGAGCCATACTGCGCAGAAGCGCCATCGCGCAGAATTTCTATCCGGTCAACTGCTGCTTCAGGAAAGGCATTCAGGTCAACCCCAGAATTGCCACGGCCACGTGTACCAAACAATGCAACAAATGCAGTCTGGTGTCTTCTTTTTCCATTGATCAGCACCAGCGTTTGATCCGGTCCGAGCCCCCGCAAGGTGCCCAGGTCTACGTGGTCAGCGCCATCAGCACCGCTTTGCTTATTGTAGTTAAAAGAAGGCGCCGCGTAATTTAACACGGAGGTAAGATCCATTTTTGCGGTAGGCAATCCAACCTGGTTTATTTTGATGATATCAACCGGCACCGGTGTTTCTATTTTGGCACGCGCGGCACCGCGGGAACCCACAAATACCACTTCACTTAATTCTTCTGTAGCCACCGTAAGATTAACAGTAATGTTGGTGCTGCCATTGAGCGCAACCGTTTCTGTTTTGAAACCAACCGAGCTTATTTCCAGCACATCCGATGGGTTTGCGTTTACGGAAAAAGTACCCTCCTTGCTGGTAATGGTGCCACCGGTTTTTGAATATTTGATTTTAATGGATACGCCGCTCAGCGGTTCGCCGTTTTTGGCATCGGTTATTTTACCCGTTACCGTTTGTTTTTGTGCAAAGAGGAATTGTGCAGAAAAAATAATAATCACAATAAGCAAAAGAGATTTCTGAAGCTTCATACATGCTGTTTTGGTGAAAGTATATACCCTTTTTTTAAACGCAAGGGCTTTTATAAATGATTCAGGCCGATATTATGCATATCGTAGTAAAAAAGGTAACAATTGAATAAAGGCGAAGCTCTCTGTACTTCAAATATAAACCGTATAAATGATATGGAACGTTTGGCCGGGCTAAACTTTTTTCTGGCTTTCACCGGCCAGGAAACGTAAGAGGGAGTCATAAAAAATTACTTTATTTTTACGCATATGCAGCGAATTATTGACGACATAAAAACTTTGTTTGTTTCCACCGGTAAAGGTTCCGTATTACAGGTAGAAAAAATACCGCAGTCGGGAAGCGACCGGATCTATTTTCGTATCAATACTGGCACGCACCAGTACATCGCCACTTACGGACACAATATAAAAGAGAATGAGACTTTTGTATACTTCAGCCAGCATTTTCGCAAGGCCGGTTGCCCCGTGCCCGAGATTTTTTGTATTAATGATGATCACAATATTTACATACAGGAAGATTTCGGTGACGTATCGCTGCTGAATAAACTGGAAGCGCATGGTTATACCGACTATGTATACGGATTATTCCGGCAAAGCCTGAAGGCGTTGGCCTGGCTGCAGATAAAGGGTGGGGAAGGACTTGATTATAGTTATAGTTTAACAGCAAAAGAGTTTGGCAAACAGGCCATTCTCTCAGACCTTTTATATTTTAAGTATTATTTTCTGGACACCTTGAAATATGCCTACGACAAACAGGCTTTGCTGGACGATTTTGAAGCACTTAGCAATTACCTGACGCATGCGGAAAACAAACATTTTATGTTTCGCGATTTTCAGAGCCGTAATGTAATGGTAAAAGATGACCAGGTTTATTTTATCGATTACCAGGGCGGCATGCGGGGCGCTTTGCAATATGATGTGGCATCCCTGCTTTGGCAGGCAAGGGCAGAATTGCCGGAAGACTGGAAGAATAATTTACTTGAATATTATATAGATGAGGCAAACCAACTACTGGAGAATAATGCCGACAAAGCAATTTTTATTGCCCAGTATAATGGTTATGTGTTGATCCGGTTGCTACAGGTGCTGGGCGCTTACGGCTTCCGGGGCTTGTTTGAAAGAAAAGCGCAGTTTCTAACCAGCATTCCACTGGCCCTGCGCAACCTGAAAGCACTAACTGAAAACCAGCGCATGGGTATTGCGGTGCCGGTATTCGAAAAATGCCTGCGTTTTTGTGTGAGCGATGAGGTGGTTGACAGGTTTGTGCCGCTGCGCGCCGATGAGAAAACACCGCTGGTGGTGGCGATAAACAGTTTTTCTTACCGCAAAGGCATTCCCCCGGATGATACGGAAAACGGCGGCGGATTTGTCTTTGACTGCCGTGGTATCCTTAACCCGGGTCGTTTTGATGAGTATAAAAAACTAACCGGGCGCGACAAAAACGTTAAGGATTTCCTGGAACAGCGGACCAAAATGCCGGACTATCTCAACAGCGTGTTTGACATTGTAGACATCTCGGTTACAGATTATATAAAGCGCGGGTTTACGCACCTGGCCATCAATTTTGGCTGTACCGGCGGACAGCACCGGAGTGTGTATGCAGCCGATGCGCTTGCACGGCATTTAAAAAATAAATTTCATGTAAACATAGATTTGCATCACCGCGTACAGGATGAAAAGAATTGGATCAATTGATAACAGGGCGATGATAACTGCACGTTCATCCAGCCTTTGCAAATGGGTTACTGGTAGAGAATCATAAATTTTTTAAAAAGGAGTGAAAGCGATTATCGCACTATAGGCGCTTGTATTTCAAATAGGGTTGCTTGTAAAAACAGGCGTTTTATAAAACAAGTATTATGAAAGGAATGATTTTTTCCGCCGGCCTTGGAACACGGTTCAAGCCCTGGACAGATAAGCATCCCAAGGCCCTGGCGCTGGTAAATGGACAAAGCCTGCTGCAGCGGAACATTGAATACCTCCAGCATTATGGAATTACTGAAGTGGTGGTAAACGTTCATCATTTTGCAGAGCAGGTAATAGCAGCGGTAGAGAAAAATAAAGGTTGGGGCAGCACTGTGCAAATCAGCGATGAAACGAGTGAAGTATTGGAAACCGGCGGTGGTTTGTTGAAAGCGCGGCCGTTGCTGGAAGGTGATGAACCTTTCGTTACCCTGAACGCAGATATCCTGACAGATTTAAATTTAAAACGGCTGATCGATTACCACAAAGATTATAAACCGCTGGTTTCTTTTGGGGTAACCAGCCGCAAAACGTCGCGGTACTTTTTATTTGACGAATACGACCGGCTTTGTGGCTGGCGAAACAAAAAAAAAGAAGAAGAGATCATCGCTATCCCTAAAAATAAATTGATAGAACGCGCATACAGCTGTGTGGTGGTGATGGAACCCCGCATTTTTTCGCTTATTCCGCAGCGTGGCAAATTTTCCATCGTAGAAACCTATCTCTCGCTGGCAAAAGATAATTTGATCCTGGGGTACGATCATACAGGTGATAAATTTGCCGATGTGGGCAAGCCTGAATCCGTTGCGGCTGCGGAAGCCATGTTTGATTAACATACACAGAACATTTCAAATGCATTGTTAAACAGGTTTCTTTATTTTATTAATTGAAAAGGTATACTATATAATTTAGTAATTTGTGCTAAATTATGTAGTATGAGCGATAGGGTTATGGAAAAGCTGGCCATTCTTGCCGATGCCGCTAAATACGATGTAAGCTGCGCCAGCAGCGGTAGTAAACGTAAAAATGAAAACAAAGGCCTTGGTACCACCGGCGCCGGAATTTGCCACGCATATACAGAAGATGGCCGCTGTGTTTCCCTCTTAAAAATATTACTTACCAATCATTGTATTTATGATTGCGCTTATTGTGTAAGCAGAAAAAGCAATGATATAAAACGCGCCGCGTTTACCGTACAGGAAGTAGTGGATCTAACCATGAATTTTTACCGGCGCAATTATATTGAAGGATTGTTCCTGAGTTCCGGAATTTTCTCCAATGCAGATTATACCATGGAACGATTGGTGCTAATTGCAAAAAAGCTGCGAACTGAGCACCGGTTCAACGGGTACATTCACCTGAAGGCAATTCCGGGTGCCAGTGATGCTTTATTGCAACAAGCTGGTTTGTATGCAGACCGGCTGAGCATTAACCTGGAAATGCCCACCAGGGCAAGTCTTGCATTGATGGCGCCCGACAAAAAGCGCGAAGACATGATTAAACCGATGCGATACCTCACCAACGCCATTGTTCAAAACCGTGACGAAAAGAAAATATTTAAAAAGACGCCCTTGTTTGCACCCGCCGGACAGAGCACGCAATTGGTCATTGGCGCTACACCTGAAACAGATTTGCAAATTTTGTGGATGGCCGCAAAGTTTTACAAAAACATGCACCTGAAACGCGTTTACTATTCAGGGTATGTGCCCATCAGCAATGATAACCGGCTGCCCGCTATTGGCACGCCGGTTCCAATGATCCGTGAAAACCGTTTGTACCAGGCCGACTGGCTGATGCGTTTTTACAAATTTGACGTAACCGAAATTGTTACGCCTGATGATCCGCTGCTGGATATGCAAATAGACCCGAAACTTAATTGGGCCCTGCGCAACCTTCATTTATTTCCAATGGATGTTAATACGACAGATTTTAATTTACTGATAAGGGTGCCCGGTATTGGCATTCAGTCGGCAAATAAAATTTTTACCGCACGCAAATTCGGGAAACTGAACTGGGAGCAGCTGAAAAAAATTGGCATAGCTGTAAACAGGGCAAAATATTTTATTACCTGTAATAAGCATTTTGAGACAAAGGACTGGCAGTCGCACCAGATACGACAATTTATTCTCGCGGACAGTAATAGCAAATACAATTCAAATTTTTCAACCCAATTAAAAATATTCTGATGAACACAATGGTATATGACGGCAGTTTTGAAGGATTGCTGACTGCCATTTTTGAGGCATACGAATATAAAATGGTCGATGTAAAAATTTATTCCGAAGGCGAAGCCATGCCAGCTTTGTTCGGTAATACGCACCTGGTGCGCACAGATCAGGCAAAAGCAGACCGGGTATATAATAAATTAAAAGAAAAGCTCACCGCAATTGCATTGTCACGGGTTTTAAAAACCCATCTTTCCGGCTTGCCAGCAATCGAAAACCATCTGCTGGCCTATGTGCGCTATATCATTGCTTCAAAAATTCCTGTAGAAAATAATTATAGTCATCCAGATGTATTAATGGTTCACCAGACCAGCCGTAAAGTAGATCGAGAAAAGCACCGGATGGAAGCATTTGTGCGTTTCCAGTTAACAAAAGACGGGTTGTATTATTCCATTATTCAACCAGATTTTAATGTATTGCCTTTGATCAGTAAACATTTTACTGATCGGTATGCAGATCAGCGGTGGCTGATTTATGATGTACGGAGAAAATATGGATTGTACTATAATCTTAAAAATGTTTCGGAAGTAGAAATGCATTTTGATATTGATACGACAGATAGTAGCAGGCTGGCAACCATTCATGATGAAAACGAAGAATTGTACCAGCAATTATGGCAACAATATTTTTCCAGCGTCAATATTCCCGCACGCAAAAACATGAAATTACACATTCAGCACATGCCCAAACGTTACTGGCGGTGGCTGGTCGAAAAAAGACCACATCAGCGCCTGACCGATGACAGTCAATAATTATTTTTCTTTTTTTAAGAAACATTTGGGATCATCAAAAAAATATTTGCATCTTTGCAATGCAAAAAAAATAAAACAGATGCTACGCAAAAAATTAGATTTTCAAACGGCAAACGGGTTTAGTCACAATGGCGACTATCCTCATTGCGGGGCATTTTGTAAAATGAAAAAGTTTTAAACTGATTCAATACAACACAGGCCCCGCAAGCGATTGCGGGGTTTTTTATTGCCTCCACCGTAATGGGTGCCATGATCAGCTGGTGGCAATGAAAAGGTATTTGCTTGCGCGTCGCAATTATTAACGCTAAAAATTTTCAATGCCCTTACAACATAAACGAACAATATTAATAATTGGTGATTCACCAGCGTGGGCATTTTGTGCGCAGGCAACGCAACATAGTTGCTGTGCAGGCAATGCGCATAACAGTAGAATTACATGGCCGTGGCTAAATCTTTTGCGGGTATAACATTTGTACCTGAAGAAAAAGCCCGGTCACATTAAGGACCGGGCTTTTTTGTGCGCATGCAGTAGTGTAAGGCTGCGACTTTTGTAGCGAATAAAAAAACATTTAAAGAAAATCATAGAATATAAAATACCATGTTACCGATAATAATTATAGCTATAGTAGTAGTCCGGATAGTGGCGGAAATGGCTCCCCAATGTTTTCAATGGTTACTGAATACCTGGGGGAAAATAAAAAGACAACTTAGATTTACGAGAACGGCTACTGTTTTTGAAAACAACTACGTCGAGGTAAAGACGTTCTACCAAAGCGTTTTTAACGAGGTTCCCTGTATTAGTTATATCAGCAATATTGATGTAACAAAAGCTTTTAACTACCTGCAGCAAGGTAATGCCGGCAAGGTGACCGGATTGTACCAGTATACCTGGTACAACTGGCAAAAGAAGGAACTCGAATTTAGCAAAACGATCCTTAAAATGGGCAACAGGGTAATGATAGAGCTGGGACACGATTATGCCGAAATATTGTTTGAACAAAGTAATTTTCTGTTTGCCAGCAAACTGATAGATACATTTAAGTTGTACGCGGCCGCGGCAAAAGAACAGGACTACGAGATCAATATCATTACGATGAACGGGAAAGGCCTGGAGCTAAAACAGTTGGCTATCAAGCCTACCTTGCTGGACATCGATCTGTTTTACAATGATGATTTCAAGGCCGTGGATAAAACCATTAGAGAACGGCTGGCAAAAGAAAACGATAAGGGTATTATTCTTTTACACGGGCTGCCGGGTACCGGCAAAACAACGTACCTGCGCCATCTTATCGGCGGCATGAAAAAGAAAGTGTTGTTTGTTTCTCCGGCCGTTGCAGTTAACCTGATGAACCCGGAGTTTATTGATCTGCTGATTGACAACGTGAATGCTGTACTGGTGATTGAAGATGCGGAGAACATCATCATGGACAGGAAATACAACAGTGACAGCAGCGTGAGCAACCTGCTGAATATAAGTGATGGGCTTTTGAGCGATTGCCTGAACGTGCAAATCATCTGCACCTTCAATAGCGCACTGAGTTTGATAGACAGCGCATTGCTGCGAAAGGGAAGACTGATCGCTAAGTACGAGTTTGGTAAGCTGCAAACGGGTAAAGCAAAAAGGTTGAGTGAACACCTGGGACTGCATCAGCAAATTGATAAAGCCATGACGCTTGCCGAAATTACCAACCCGGATGAAACGCATTATCAAGCCCCGGAGGTACGCAGCATTGGTTTCAGGCTGGAGACAGTAAAAAATTAACAGGTGAAAACAAGGTGGCGGCGCGGCTAATCGAAGCAAGGTGAAGCAGAAGCGCCCAGCAAAGTAACAGAAGCGGTGCTTATTTTGAAAACGGTAAAAAAAACAAAAACATGAAACTTAAAATATTAGGAAAAGAGTTACGCGCGGTCGGCTACCCGGAAGGACCGGTAATCAGCATCGCCATGCGCGTCATGGAAAAGAATTATAGACACAGCTTAAAACACGAAGCGATGGAAATTTTAAAAAATATATTGTCTGCGCCGGTGGAATATGAAAACGATGCCGTACTGGGGTTGATTGCACAGCAATTGTTACCGAAGAAATTAACGGAAGGGGCCGCGGTATCCCTAAACCATAATGGAATCCAGTTCAATGTATTTGGACAGGAGCATATTGAAGAAGGCGCCCTGCACCAGATGTACCAGGCCGCAAAACTACCGGTGAGTGTGGCGGGCGCATTGATGCCAGATGCTCATAGCGGTTATGGATTGCCGATAGGCGGCGTGTTGGCAACAGAAAACGCAGTAATTCCGTATGGCGTGGGTGTAGATATCGGTTGCCGTATGTGCCTGAGCATCTTTGATATCAATCCTAAAGAATTGGCAGACAAGCAGGCGTATTTTGCGCGGGAGCTCAATGATGCCACTTTGTTTGGAAGCGGCGGGCAGTTTGACCGGGCGGCTAATCACGCAGTTATGGACAACGAAGCATTCTTTCAATTGCCTTTGTTAAAAAACCTCCATGGCAGGGCCTGGAAGCAGCTCGGTACATCCGGGTCTGGCAACCATTTCGTGGAATTTGGCGTGGTGGAAATCCCCGAAAAAGATGGCGTACTGGGTGTTGAAGCAGGGAAATATGTTGGGTTGTTATCGCACTCGGGGTCACGTGCTTTGGGCGCGCATGTGGCCAATCATTATACAAAGATTGCCATTAGCAAGCGGCATTTACCACAGGAAGCAAAAAGTTTGGCCTGGTTAACAATGGATGAGGAAGCGGGTATCGAGTATTGGATGGCCATGAACCTGGCAGGTGATTATGCCGCTGCGTGCCACCATATTATTCATGCAAAGATTGCGGGGCAGCTCGGCCGGAAGCCAATTAAGCTGGTAGAAAACCACCACAATTTTGCCTGGAAAGAAAAATGGGAAGGGCGTGAACTGATTGTGCACCGCAAAGGGGCTACGCCCGCCGGGCAGGGGGTGCTGGGCATTATTCCTGGTTCTATGACAGCAGACGGGTTTATCGTAAAAGGAAAAGGTGAAGTGGCTTCTATCAACTCCGCGTCACATGGCGCCGGCAGAAAGATGAGCCGCACCCGGGCAATCGCTACGGTTACGGATAACCAGTTTAAGGAAGTTTTGAAAAAATTTGGTGTAACGTTAATGGGGGGCGGACTTGATGAATCTCCGTTTGCATACAAGGACATACAGGAAGTAATGTTGTCGCAAACGGCCCTGGTAGATGTGATAGGGAAGTTTACACCTAAAATTGTAAAGATGGCAGGTGGTTCCAGGGATGGGGCAAAGAAAGGCAACCAACATCCGATTGACGGCGCATAAACTTAATGCTTGCTGAATGGATCATTGGTTTGACCCGTGATAATTAAATACCAGGCTGCTTCAGGCTTTGCCGTTCTGGAAAACAGTACTAGCAACAAATCTGGAGCAGCCTCATTTATTGATGCGCAACCGCAACCTCATTTAAATTAGTCAGCACCAAAAAACGTGTTATTGATGGAGTTGCAGTTTCCGTAAAGCGCGACCAGACGGCCCTACACATGAACTTCGTTTATACGGCCACTTTAGATAGCCAACAAACTGACGGTTGCACCATTGCGTCAGCAATTATAACTATTTAGAGTAAATAAACTTTTCTTTCGCGCGGACAAATCCAATGCTGCGTTCGCAAAAATAGAAAAATCATAAAAGTCAGTAATGGTTTTGTTCCCCGTTCAAACTGGTACGGCGAATAAAAAACTGGTCAGCATGCAGTTAAATGCCAGTTAAGGACTACCAGTTCCAAAGTATATGGAAGGGCCGCGCCATACCAGGACGAATGTTTTTGTAGTTTAGTTTTTCGGTAAAAATTAAGGGAATGCGTCGTTATGGTTTGAGATCGGTTTGCGGTCTGGTTTTAAATTATGCCACATCGCCGAAGTACAACATCTTTATCGTTTCCCAGTCAGCTTTTAGAATACTGTAGTAAACAGTGTCGCGGCGCCTTCCATGGGGCATCAGCATATGGCTTCTTAACACGCCTTCTTCGGCAGCGCCAATATGTACCAGTGCTTTTTTAGCGCGTTCGTTCAGGTTATCGGTTTTTATTTCTACCCGTTCAAAACGGAGCGCATCAAAAGCATAACTTAATAAAATAAATTTTGCATGGTGATTCACTCCCGATCCCATAGAACCGGTACCCAGCCAGGTCCAGCCGATTTCAATCCGTTGGTCAAAGAAACTAATATTGCCAAAACTGGTACAACCGCAAATTTCGTTTGTGGATTTATCGATAATTACAAATGGCATCCGTTTACCGGCCAACCTTTCCTGTAAAGCAGTGTCCACCCATTGCTGCAGTGCTTCCGTCTGGTTGAGTTCCGCGGTGAAATATTTCCAGATTTCTGCCGGCCCCGCAATAGCAGCCAAAGCAGGAATATCTGATAATTGCAGGAGCCGCAGTGTTACCCTGGGTGTTTCCAGCGCGAGCGTAGCCGGGAAAAACTTATCGTATTCTGTATGCATGTATATAGTATTAATCTGAACCTGGCCATACGCCCAATCCCTGGCGCACAAGTACGGCAGGGTCAGTGGTGCAATCTACAATAGTTGAAGGTGTCATCCCTCCAATGCCGCCATCAATTACAATGTCTACCATGTTTTTAAAGTTCTCATAAATAATTTCCGGATCGGTGTAGTCTTCCACGTTTTGACCGGGCAAAGAGGTGCTTAGCACCGGGTGACCGAGTTCCCGCACCAGGGTGCTGGTGATTTTATTATCCGGTATACGCAATCCAATGGTATCTTTTTTACTTTTTAATATTTTAGGAACTTCTTTACTGGCCGGTAGGATAAAGGTGTAGGGACCCGGTAAATAATTTTTAAGCATCCTGTACAAAGGCGTGGAAATACTTTTGGTGTAATTGCTTAGATCGCTCAAATCATGGCAAACAAAAGACAACTGCGCCTTTCGCGGATCAATGTTTTTGATGCGGCAGATACGTTCTATTGCTTTGTGCTGAAAAATATCACAGCCCAATCCATAAATCGTATCGGTAGGGTAGATAATGATGCCCCCGCTCAATAAACAGTCTACAATGGTTTTTAAGTTTCTTGGTTGTGGATTATCCGGATGCACAGGTAGCAGCATGCCTGAAAATTAAACATAAAATATGAGTTGCTATATACTACACAGAAAGAAAATTTTTGATTTACATGGGCAAATATATACACGTTACAGAGGAATAAGCGGTGTATCACCGGGTAATTGGCAGGCAGTTGGGGAAAAGCAAAACAACTTTCTGTTAACATGGAATTCATATTAAATTTGCTGTAAATTCTCTTGTATGAATTTGAGCCCGGTTGATAAAGTTGCTACCATTGAACCCGCAATGTTCAGGGCAAAGTATTACCATCCAATGAAGCCGGTGGTAATAACGGACCTTGCCAGGCAATGGCCGGCTTATTCAAAATGGGACTGGGATTATTTTAAAAAAATGGTTGGCAATACGGAGGTAGGGGTGTACAATAATGTAAAAAGTGACGCCTACACACCGGTTAACAAGGCGGATGATTATATGAAGTTTGGTGCTTACCTGGACATGATCCGGCAGGGTCCGGTAGCTTTACGCATTTTTCTATTTAATATTTTTCAGCATGCACCAGAACTGGTAGCCGATTTTACGTGGCCGGAAGATTTAATGAAGGGATATGTAAAAAGGTATCCGATGTTGTTTACCGGGGGAGCAGGATCCATTACCCACATGCACTTTGATATCGACCTTTCACATATTATGCATACCCAGTTTATGGGTAGGAAAAGGGTCTTGCTTTTTCCCTACGAGGAGCAATACAACCTGTACCGGAAGCCATTTGAGGTAATGAGTTTTGCTAATTTTGCCAATTATGCTGACCCGGGCACAAGTCAGCTGGATACGGCACAATTTCCGGCTACTGAACAGGCGCGGGGATATGAAGTAATACTGGAACACGGCGATACACTTTTTATGCCGGCCGGTTACTGGCACCACATGGAATACCTGGACAGTGGCTTTGCAATGAGCCTGCGGGCACTACAGGGGTCAGTGAGTGGTAAACTAAAAGGGGCCTGGAACCTTTTTGCCATGCGTCACATTGATACACTTATGAAGAAAAGCTTTCCAGAGTGGTGGTACAACAGTAAAAAAGAAAAAGCCTTTGACGCAGCTAACAAGGTCCAAACCCCATACCAGCAAGGGTTCAATTAAATAATCAATTTTATTTTATAAAAAAGGCCGTAAAATATTGTTTATTACACTTACAGTCTTTACTTTTAAGCCCGCTTACAAATTAGAAATAGCATTGTAAGCTGCAAGCCTGGCTTGGTTATCCGGATCGCCCTTCTATCATCCAATCTCCATAACGCAGAACGCTAATTTCCAAATCTCCTCCACCATCGTTTACCCATTATCTGCAACATTCATTGTTGTAAAGCAGCATAAATGCGTTCAATATCCCCGGTAAACCAATCGACCCTTTTCATACAACCCTGTTAACTCGTTATTGCTACGTTGCGTAGTAGTACAATCATCTGTTTGCAGGCGGTATAATATTATTTGTTGATTATCAACATAAACTTTTCTTTTTGTGGTTTCAGAGGTAAGCACAGGCCGGCGATTTCTATCGCCGGCACTTTTTTGCCTGGCCCGCAACTGAAAATACGCGCCGTGGGCGCATAGGACAATACTGACTGCTGCTGCGCCACAAAAAAACCTCCCGGCAGGAGGTCTTTTTATCTATATTTTATTGGTGAATGCTTTAATTAATCGTCCAGGTTTCATTGCCCCGCAGTAATTTATCAAGATTTCCTTTTCCTTTGGTAGCCTGTACTTCCGCTATCTGCATTGCCATTGCATCTTCATAGCAGGTACGATCGGTTTCATAAAAAACGCCAAATGGTCTTGGCAGGTGACCCTCCTGTAACGGGTTGTCGAACATCCTGGTCAATATCTGTGCTTTAAAGAAGTCCCGCTCATCATGCACCCACAGATCATCGGCACTGGCACCGTTATTTAGATCTACCGTAACCGGGTGAAAGCCGTCCAGCTTGATACCTTTGTTTTTCTGTGCACCAAAAATCAGCGGCTTGCCCTGCTCAACAAAAAGCGTTTCTTCCGGTTTGGAAGATTTTTCAGTAAACACTTCAAATGCACCGTCATTGAAGATGTTACAGTTCTGGTATATTTCCAGGAAAGAAGCGCCGCGGTGTTTATGGCTGCGGGTCAGTAATTCCTGCAGGTGTTTAGGGTCGCGGTCCATGCTCCTGGCAATAAACGTAGCATCGGCGCCCATGGCAAGCGCCAGGGGATTGAACGGATGATCGATGCTGCCAAAGGGGGTCGACTTTGTAATTTTCTTTTCTTCCGACGTTGGTGAATACTGGCCTTTTGTTAAGCCATAAATCTGGTTATTGAACAGCAATATATTCACATCAAAATTCCGGCGCAGCAGGTGAATGGTGTGGTTGCCTCCTATGCTCAGGCTGTCACCATCTCCGGTAACAATCCATACGCTTAGCTCTGGCCGCGCAGCTTTAAGGCCGCTTGCAATAGCAGTAGCACGGCCGTGGATAGAATGCATTCCATAAGTATTCATGTAATACGGAAACCGGCTGCTGCAACCAATACCGGATACAATTACGATGTTTTCTTTTGGAACACCAATACCGGGCATTATCTTTTGTACCTGCGCCAGTATTGAATAATCGCCGCAACCTGGGCACCAGCGTACTTCCTGGTCGGTGGCAAAATCTTTGGCGGTCAGGGTTGGTAAGGATGGAGTTATTGTTTCGCTCATTTCAAACAGGCATTATTTGATATACAATGTACAAAGTTCGTCATTAATTTTAAGCTTTGACCCGGTTTTAATGGTTTTAACGTGAAAAAGTGGTTCTTTCCGACCCGCATCACAACAGCAAACCCGTTTCCTTGCATGCCCGAAAAATCAAGCATACAATTACAGGCTGGTTTAAAATTATTTGTGCCGTCTGGTTTCTGATACAACGATTCCAGCTGCTGTCTTATCGTGGTTCATCAATTGACAAACCATAAGCTGCGCAGCTGCGCCAATTGCCCTGCAGCGATGTGCATGCATCGCGTACCATTTCAGTGATCAATTCGTACATTCAGCATTCAAAAACACTATTATGCGCAAACCCGTATTTATTTTTTTTATGTTGATGATGTCAATATTCGTATGGGCGCAAAGTGGCAAAGAACCGGTTAAGGTAACAGACCTGCTTAAAATAAAATCCGTTGGCAGCGTTACACTCAGCAACGATGGCAGTAAAACCGCGTTTGTGGTTACGGCCATTGAACCGGATGGGGATTCCAAATGGGAATATAAATACGTTAACCAGTTATGGATGCTGGCCACCGACGGTAACGCATCACCCAAACAGCTTACCAGCAAGGAAGGCGCTTCCCAACCCGCCTTTAGTCCGGATGGAAAACAACTGGCATTTGTACGCGCCGCAGAGGGTAAACCACAAATTTTCCTGTTGGCATTGGATGGCGGAGAGGCGCTGCAGCTTACCCGTTATAAGTATGGTGCCACCTCACCTAAGTAGAGTCCGGATGGAAAACAAATTCTCTTTGCTGCAGGTATTTTATTAAAAGATTTGTTGAAAGACTCCGTGTTGAATCCAACGCACGCCCTGCCCTTATGGCCGTTTGAAAAACCGGGCTTCGATACCAACCAGCAGCTGCAGGCATCGGCGGCCAAGGCAGATCCTGACGGCAGCCTCGACGAGGTAAGGGCCTATTTGGAAAACAACGCTACCGACAAAAAAGCAAAAGTGATCTATAACCTGAATTTACAGGATGAGACCGATGTATCTACGGAACTCCGCTTCAATCATTTTTTTATAACCGGGGTTCAACCAGGCGCCCTGCCGACTGCCGTTACCCATGGTTTCTATTCTTTTAACACCGCAGATTTTACGCCCGATGGAAAACAGCTGGTTATTTCCGGCGATATAGATTCAGTGCAAAATGCGGATCGTTCCCTGGAAAATGAAATCTTCCTGGTAAACAGCGATGGAACAAACTTCCGCAAATTACTGGGGGAAGAGGGTAAGAATTTTTCTTCACCAAAAATTTCTCCCTCGGGAAAATGGCTGGCATTTCAATACGGTAATACATCCTTTGTAAGTATACCTGCACTGGGCATCATTCCACTGGATGCCCCCGGTGCAGAAATTGTTACCATACCGTCAGACCGAAACAAATCCGGTTATGCCTGGAGCAATGATGAGAAATATATCTATTTCACTTCTCCCAGCAATGGGGGCCAACCATTGTACAGGGCAGAAATAAAAACAAAAAAGACAGAACAACTAACTGATTACAACAGCGGCATCACCAGTTTTGACATTGTGAATAATAAATTGGTCTTTGTAAAAACGGAAGTAGCCGACCCCTATGAAGTTTACTTGTCAGACGCCGGGGCAAAAAATGCAAAACGGGTCAGTAACTTCAATTACGACTGGGTACAGAAAAAGCAACTGTCTTTTCCTGAAAAGAAAACATTTACTAACAGCAAAGGACAAACGATTGAATACTGGGTGATGAAGCCTGCCAATTATACAGCTGGCAAAAAATTTCCGTTGTTGCTGAACATTCATGGCGGTCCTGCGGCTATGTGGGGACCGGGCGAAACCAGTATGTGGCATGAGTTTCAGTTCTGGTGCAGCAAAGGTTATGGGGTTGTTTACTGCAATCCGCGGGGCAGCGGCGGCTACGGGCTCGATTTTTTACGCGCCAACGTAAACGACTGGGGCGCAGGGCCAACCAGCGATGTACTGACAGCGCTGGACGAAGCTGTTGCAGAAGGCTGGGCAGACACGGCACGGCTGGCGGTTACGGGTGGTTCTTACGCCGGTTACCTGGTGGCGTGGATTATTGCACATGATCACCGGTTTAAAGCCGCGTGCAGCCAGCGCGGTGTATATGACCTGGCTACTTTTTTTGGTGAAGGCAATGCATGGCGGCTGGTGCCCAATTATTTTGGGGGCTATCCCTGGGAGACCGCTGCCAAAGCCAACCTGGAAAGAGAATCACCCATTACCTATGTGAAAGATATTACTACACCCTATATTATCTTTCATGGCGACAACGACCGCCGTACGGGCTTTGTGCAAAGTGAAATGTTGTACCGCAGCCTCAAGGTGTTGGGCAGGCCGGTGGAGTATGTGCGACACGCCAATGGTACGCACGAACTTACCCGCAGCGGCAACAACCGCCAGCGGATCGACCAAATGCTGCGGACATGGGAGTTTTTTGACCGCTGGATAAAATAACGATGAAAGATCCGCCGGTTTGCAAGGAAATAGCGCTTTTCAGATAAATTGAATCGGCCATTCCGAAAAATTGGATACATTTATTACTCATAAATTAATACCATGACCTTTAACCGCAAATTTTTAGTACTCGGTGCGATGGCCGCCGTTGTTACCTCGGCTGTTGCTTTTACCGCACCTGCCCCACCGCCCGAGAATATTTATAAAAACCTGAAAATACTGCCAAAAGACATCAGCAAAGAGCAACTCGGTAAAGTGATGCATGGATTCAATGATGCCCTGGGCGTAAAATGCAGTTTCTGTCATGCGCCTTCCAAAGACACCGCTGTTCACTACCCGGATTTTGCCAGTGACGAGCTCCCGGAAAAAGACATCGCCCGCTCTATGATGAGAATGACGGTAAAAATCAACAAGAAATTTTTCAGCAACAAAAAGCCGGTTTTTGGTGAATTGATGGACGTTTCCTGCGCTACCTGCCACCACGGGCAGCCGCATCCTGAAGAGCCCGGAGAAAAAGACCATGGCCCCAATCCGGCCCCGGCTAAAGACAAAAAATAAAACGACTAATATAGCAGGAGCCGGGTGTAGATGAAATGCTACAGCCGGCTTTGCAGTTTAAGTGTCGCTGCAAGTAATGTGCAGCAGGTGAGCACACTGCTTTGCCGTGGTATTACCGGCATGTTTTTTCGAGGAATAAAGGGAAGATTACATAAAACTTATGCATATGAAACATTACCTGGTATTTTGCCTGCTATTCGGAACCTTGCTATTAGGGTCTTGCGGATCAACACGTGTGGTGGCCACCCGGCCGGCTGATGTTATTTACACACGGCCAGCATCTCCCGGATCGGGTTATGTATGGATAAATGGTGACTGGTACTGGCGGGGCGGACGATATGAATGGCAGCAAGGTCGCTGGGACCGGGGCAGGCTGGGCCATAACTGGAACGAAGGAACCTGGCGGCAAAGTCGCAGAGGATGGAGATGGAACAGGGGGCATTGGAGATAAAAGGGCCGTGAGTAACTGTAAGTAATTGTACAAGCGTTAGTGCGGTAAAGACTTTGATGATTGCGCCATATTACCGTATCCGCAGAATATTCGTAATAAATAGTTATAATAAGAAAAGGCCCCAAAAAGGGCCTTTCTTATTGTATTGAAACACTAAATTGTTTAATACTGTTGAGCTGGTATTACCAACGATTGTTTCCACCACCGTTAGAACCAGAAAAAGAACGTCTGCCACCGCCATTGCTGCCGCCACCTGTTCTTTCTTCTCTTGGTTTAGCTATTGTTACTGTAATAGCGCGGCCTTCAACCTGTGCGCCATCAAGTTCCTGAATAGCTTTTTGACCTGCTGTATCATCAGACATTTCAACAAAACCAAAGCCACGGCTCTTGTTAGTGAATTTGTCTAAAATAACTTTAGCAGATGTAACTTCTCCGTACTCTGCGAAAAACTCTCTTAAGTCTTCATCTTGTACGTTGAAGCTTAAATTTGAAACATAAATGTTCATGCTTGTAAATAAATTAAATTGAAAAATGATCTGAGCAAAAACAGCGTAAAGAAGACTAACTAATAGCAGGGAATGCGTAGCAGAAAAAATCGTTCAATTACTAAATGCTGACTAACTCAAATGTTGCAATGCAAAGATACACATTTTACTGAGTAGTTAATCTTTTATTTGTAAAACATTTTGTTAATGACATTATTCAAATTTCGCAACAATCTTTTCTTGCCGGAGTGTGCGATAAGCGATGGCGGCACTCCCCAGCATCAGTAATCCGCCCAGTAAAAATGAAACGCCCGGAAAATGCACCGGGTTGCTGCGTTTTGTAAAATGATAGAACAGGCCGGTCATTATAAAAGGTCCCAATATAGAAGTCAGGCTCATTAATCCGGTTAGGCCACCCTGTAATTCGCCCTGTTCGTTGGCAGGTACATGGCCGGATATAATTGCCTGCAAAGCCGGTCCGGCAATTCCCCCCAAACAATAGGGCAGTAAAAAAGCAAACATCATCCAGCTTTGGGTGGCAAAGGCAAACAAAAACATACCCAGTGCGTACAGGCACAAGCCTGCATACACACTTTTTTCATTGCCTAATTTTGGATTGATAAATCTTATCAGTCCGCCCTGCACAATGGCTACCAGTAAACCAACCACCACGAGGGAAAGACCTACCATTTTATCGCTCCATTGAAAGCGGTACACAGTGAAAAAGCTCCAGTTACTTTGCACGGCATGCGCGCCCAGGTATACCAGTACCAGCGAGAGCACAAGCCCGGCAATTGCAGGATATCGTTTAAGATGCAGGAGCGATCCCACCGGATTGGCTCTTTTCCATGAAAACGCCCGGCGGTTTTCTTTACTCAGCGATTCCGGTAATACAAAATACCCGTAGAGCCAGTTTAATAAAGTAAGGATAGCAGCAGCATAAAAAGGGGCCCGGATTCCAAAACTGGTTAACAACCCGCCAAAACCGGGACCGATAATAAAACCGAGTCCGAATGCGGCGCCGAGCATACCAAAATTTTTTGCGCGGGTGTCTGGTGTACTGATGTCTGCAATATAGGCAGTCGCGGTAGTGAAGCTGGCACCCGTGATGCCAGAAATCATGCGACCGACAAAAAACCACGCAAACGTAGGCGCCAGCGCAACAAATAAATAATCAACCCCAAAACCAAACAAAGAGAATAAAAGAATGGGCCGGCGTCCGTATTTATCACTCAGGTTGCCCAATACCGGTGCAAATACAAACTGCATTAAAGCGTAGACCATCAGCAGCCAGCCGCCGTCTTTACTGGCTTCATTCACCGGTATGTGTTTCATCTCGGAAATGAGGCGGGGCATCACCGGTATAATTAACCCCCAACCGATAACGTCTACCAGCACGGTTATAAATATAAAACCCATGGCGGCCGTTCGCTTTTCTTTCATACATGTAGGAATTGCTGCAAATTAAAGGCATTATGGTGAGTAGTGAGTTGGACAGCGGTGCGCCGTAAAAACATAATAGGCGAAAGCTACCCGCCACTGACCAACTCACTTTTCACTAATCCAGGCGGAAAGAAATTTTACAAATCACACCGAATGTAGTTACATGTCCGTCCTTAACATGTGCCTTAATGTCCTTTACATACACAGAGTCAATGTTGCGGATTGTTTTGGATGCTTCTGTAACCGCATCGCGGATAGCATCATCAATACTCTTTTCTGAATGGGCGATTACTTCAATTACTTTTACGATTGGCATAACAATGTTTTTAAAAATTAAAAATGAATGACGGGAGAAATAAATGTAACGAATTAGGAGGACTATAAAAATACAAAACTTATCCCCCATTCATCCGTGCGCGTAAAAGAAAGGTTAACCATCAAGCCCATCACCTGCGCTTTATAATAAATGCCTAATTTTACGCCTCCTTAACAATTTTACAATATGAGCAATACATACCAGTTCGGAATGATTGGTTTAGGCGTTATGGGACGCAATTTTTTATTGAATATGGCCGATCACGGCTATAAAGTAATTGGTTTTGATAAAGACCTTCAGAAAACAAGTGCCCTGGAAGCCGCCGCCACAGCGGGTACTACCGTAAAAGGCGTAGGCACCTTGCAGGAAATGGTGGAACTGCTGGAAACACCGCGCAAGATTATGATGCTGGTGCCGGCGGGTAAAATAGTTGATGACGTAATTGAAAGCTTACTGCCTTTTGTGCAGCCAGGCGATATTATTATTGACGGCGGTAATTCGCATTTTACTGATACCCTCCGCCGCGTTGCCTACCTGCAGGCAAATGATTTGCATTTTACGGGTATGGGTGTTTCTGGTGGCGAAGAGGGTGCACGCAAAGGTCCGAGCATTATGCCGGGAGGCGATGCAGCTGCTTACCCGCACATCAAACCCATGCTGGAAGCAGTATCTGCTAAAGTAAACGGCGAGCCTTGTGTTGCGTATATGGGCAAAGGCGCTGCAGGTCATTATGTAAAAATGGTCCATAACGGTATTGAGTACGCTATTATGCAGCTCATCAGTGAAAGTTATGACCTGCTGCACCGCGGACTTGGATTGACCAACGATGAGCTGCACGAAGTATTCAAGCAATGGAATGAAGGAGAATTGCAATCCTTCCTGGTAGAAATAACAGCGGATATATTTAAACAACCCGATGATAAGACCGGTAACCGTTTGGTAGATATGATACTGGATAAGGCGGGCTCAAAAGGAACGGGTAAATGGACCTCGCAGGATGCTATGAACCTGCCGGTACCCATACCCGTTATAGATATGGCAGTAGCGATGCGCAATATTTCATCTTTTAAAGCAGAAAGGCTGGTGGCCGCGGATTTGTACAAGCCGCTTATTAAACCGATTACCGGCAATAAAGAAACCGTAATTAAACAGGTGCACGATGCGTTGTATTTTGCTACGCTGATGTGTTATGCGCAGGGACTTGCCATGCTGCACGGGGCCTCTACCGAACTGGATATGCAGATACCGCTGAATGATGTGGTTAAGATTTGGCGGGGTGGCTGTATTATACGCGCTGGCCTGCTGGATACTTTTTATAAAGCCTATAAAAAGAACAGCCGGCTGCCGAACATTTTAGCAGACAAAGCTGTTGCTAAACTGGTTAAGAAAAAAGAACGGAACCTTCGGGCCGTGTTAAAAGCGTCGCTGCAAAGCAAAATACCCGCTGGTGCATTGATGAATGCATTGAGTTATTTTGAAGCATATACAACCGCCATCATGCCCGTTAACCTGATACAGGCACAGCGCGATTACTTCGGCGCACATACGTACCAGCGTACGGATATGGAAGGAACTTTTCATACAGAATGGGGACGGGTTTCCTGAGTGGGTGACCAATGAGTGAAGGATCTCGTGCCGCGGCCGAATCAACAGCCTGCACCACTTACAAAGACGCGCCGGCAACTAGCTATCCCCGCGAAACATTTTACTAACAGAATTTTTTCAGCTATGCAAAATCATAAAAGACCACCAGCATCACTCCTGTTTATATTTGGTGGCAGCGGCGATTTGAACTACCGCAAATTATCCCCCGCGCTTTTTAATTTATTTATCGATAACTGGATGCCCGAAAAGTTTGGCATTGTTGGTATTGGCCGCACAGAATACAAAGGCAACACCTACCACGAGCATTTGCTGGACGGTATCAAACAATTCAGCCGGAGAAAAGACGAACAAAATGGTAAATGGGCGGATTTTTCCAGGCACGTTTCCTATTTACAGATGGATGCTGAAAAAGAAGATGAATACCAGAAAATTGCAGAAGTAGTAAAAGCAAAAGAAAAAGAGTTTGGCGAGCACCCCAATGTAATTTTTTATATGGCCGTAGCGCCATGGCTGGTGCCGGATATTCTTAAAAAACTGGGTCCGCTCAATATCTGTTCCGATACCAAGTGCACCAGGGTGGTAGTGGAAAAGCCGTTTGGTCATGACCTTAAAAGTGCGCATGAATTAAACGCATTGCTGGCCGGCATGTTTGATGAGCAGCAGATCTACCGCATCGATCATTACCTGGGCAAAGAAACCGTGCAGAATATACTTGCACTTCGTTTTGCAAATGCTTTGTTTGAGCCCATCTGGAACAGGAACTATATTGAACATGTACAGATTACCGCATCGGAAACAGTAGGCATGGAAGGCCGCGGCGCATACTATGAAACTTCGGGCGCATTAAGGGATATGGTGCAGAACCATATTCTGCAGCTCATGTGTATGATTGCCATGGAGGCACCTGTGTCATTTGATGCCAATGAGATACGGAATAAAAAAGTGGACGTACTGCATGCTATCCGCAAGATCACCAATGAACAGGTGCCGCACTACGCGGTGCGGGGGCAATACGCAGAAGGCTGGATGAAAGGCGAAAAAGTGTCGGAATACCGCAAAGAAAAAAATGTTGCCCCGGCCTCACCCAATGATACTTTTGCTGCGGTAAAATTTTATATTGATAACTGGCGCTGGCAGGATGTACCCTTCTATGTACGCACCGGCAAGCGCATGCATGAGAAAGCAACCACCATTACGATACAGTTTAAAGCAGCACCTAATTTTGCTTTTCCGCCGGAAGCAGCAGAAACCTGGCGTTCAAACAGGCTTACTATCAGCATACAACCGGAAATGGATATCCGCCTGCGTTTCCAGGCAAAACAACCCGGACAATCGCTGACACTGGATCCCGTTGATATGGCCTTCAGCTACAAAGATTCTTATGAAGGGCAGGAACCGGAAGCGTATGAAACACTGCTGCTGGATGTAATGGAAGGAAATGCAACCTTGTTCATGCGCGCAGACCAGGTAGAAGCCGCATGGAAAATTGTAATGCCGATACTGGAAACATGGGAAAACAGGACAGCCATCGATTTTCCAAACTATGCGCCGGATAGCTGGGGACCAGAAGATGCAGAAGCACTAATTGCACGGGATGGGCATAACTGGATTACCTTGTCGTCGGGAAAATAGAAATGGGCCGCATGCAATCGTTTAATGATTAGTGACGAGGAGTTATTAAAAACCCGTCAGCGGTGGCCAACGCAATCAAACAAAAATATTACCAGCTTATGGAACTGCATATTTACAAAAATAATGATGCGCTTAGTGTTGAAGTAGCGAATTGGATAACCGACTACATCATTAAAACATTAAAAAAGCAGGATCGCTTTACCCTGGTACTTTCCGGTGGCGGCACGCCGCAAAAATTAAATACGCTGCTGGCCGCATCCCCCTATAAAGAAAAAATTGATTGGAGCAAACTGCATATTTTCTGGGGCGACGAACGTTTTGTGCCCTTCACGGACGAACGAAACAACGCGAAAATGGCGTTTGACACGCTGCTTGATCATGTTCCCGTTCCGGCTTCACAAATACACCGGATGAATACAGAAAATATTATTCCGGAAGTGGCTGCCGGTGAATATGAAAAAATATTACGTCGTTATTTTCCCCCAACTGTACCGGCAACCGCCAGTTTTGATTTGGTTTTGCTGGGTATGGGCGATGATGGTCATACCCTTTCATTGTTTCCCGGCACCCACGTGATGCATGAAGAAAATAAATGGGCAACTTCTTTGTTTTTAAAGCAGCAGGATATGTTTAGAATAACCTTAACCAGGACCCTGGTGAACCGTGCTGCATGCATTGCCTTTCTTGTTACCGGACCAGGTAAGGCAATTGCTTTAAAAGAAGTTATTGAAGGCGATTTTCAGCCCGACCTGTATCCTTCTCAGGTTATCCGGCCCATAACGGGCGAATTACATTGGTTCCTGGACGAAGCAGCAGCTTCCGAGCTGTCGTAAACCTGTTTGGAATTGCTTCCGTACCGGGTATACTACATGAGTGCACAAGTGCTGCGCCATCGCCCTAAAAATCTACTTGATAGAAAAGCAGGTATCCGTGCAGGTTATGCAAACTGCTGCCCGGCTTTAAATATCTTCCGCATCATACACAATCACTTTTGTCCATAAGTCGGCGCACTCCTTTACAAAATTAAGATGGATTGGATCGGTCTGGTAGCTTTCCTGGTCGGCCTTGTTATTAAAGAAAAGGCACCAGGAAATATTGTAAGAACTGTCAATTACATCCCGGTGGGTTGCTGCAGGCTGGCCAATATGAAAACGCTGAATGGTTTTTACAGCGGATAATTTTTTTAACCCGTCAATCAGTTTTTCCTTATCCGGTATACTGTCATGGTTTTTCAGCCAAAAATAAACATGGTGAATAAAAATTTTTTTGTCGGCTGCAGGAATGCTGATGAAGGCACCGGCTGCCGCCATCTTACCTGTGGTTGCAATAAACTGGCGGCGCGATTGGTTTGGCATGGTAGCTAATTGAGGGTATTATTATTTAAAAAAATTGGTCACCATTTCATCGGTCAGCTTGCGCGTTCCTTTTGTCCATATTTCATTGGGCGGTGGAAATTCATTCCGGCAATAGCCTCCCTGCGCGGCAAAGTCAAATACGGCATGGCAGTAATTATTAATCAGCAGGCCACATTTTAACCAATCGGTTGACCAGATGATTCTAACGGCGCCTGGTCTTTTATCGGGTGCAATTGCATCGACTTCGTAAATATGCAGCGCGTCCAAAATTTGCTGACCGCCAGTGGCCGGAGTTAGTTCAATGGCATAGAAATAACCGGTTTCGGCATCATCTTCAAACACCACTGCATAGTTGTTCTCGGAAGCTTTGCTTTCAATAAAATTTTCTTCGCCCGCAATAAAATCTTGTTCTTTCAGCAGGTAGCCCTTCATAGTGATGTATAACAGCAAGGGGTTATAAAAAAGTTTCTTTTACCCAGCCGTATCATTCATCTACCGAATCATAGACAATTACTTTGCTCCATAAATGCGCACAGGTTTCTACAAATTTTAAATGGAGCGGGTGGTGCTGGTACACTTCTTCGTCTTCCAAATTATCAAACATCAGCATCCATGCCACGGAATATGTTTTTTCAATAACATCGCGATCGGTAGCAGCGGGCGTACCGATCTGGTACATGCCGATTGTTTCAATTGGGGTAAGTTTTTGCAGGCCTTCTTTTAATTGTTTGAGATCTTCTGCGGAACCGGGATTCTTTAACCAAAAATAAACGTGGTGAATAAACATGTACGCTGTTTTTTATTGTTTAATTATTTAATTGCTTTTAACCAGTCTTGTATGCCAAGATAAATTTTTCCTGCTACCGCCTTGTGAAATTTTGGATCCAATATTCTTTTCTCATCCTGCAGGTTGCTTAAAAACGCAACTTCTACCAGGCAATTCGGGTAGGCCGTTGGGCCGCTCAGCGAAAAATTAAAACTTCCGACGTTGCCATATTCTTTCAGCCCAAGGCTTAACATGCGGCCTAGCACCGCTACTGTTAAAGGCCGGTAGCCGATGTACCGGTAATAGGTGCTGGTACCCTTCACTGAATCTATGCCGGCGGAATTCAGGTGAATACTAATGAGCAAATCAGGGTTGTACGCTTTCAGCATTTGTATGCGTTGCGGCATGTCAAGCGTTGTGTCCTTTGTTCTCGTCATAAATACGTTCTTCACGCCTGCCTTGTTCAGTACCAGCTGTAATTGTTTTGCTATTTTTAAGGTGTATTCTTTTTCCAGGATGCCAGAACTAGCGCCCGTGGCACCCGTGTTTTCACCACCATGACCGGCATCTATGGCAATTCTTATTTTTTTGATGTCTAAAATCGGTGGCTGCCGTTTTACCTGTAATACCAGTTTACGGCCGGTTGAATCATAATAAATGCTGTGCCCCCAATGCTGACTGTGTCTCAGTTCTACGGTAACCCTAAAAACATCATCCTCCACCTGGTCGTAGTACACATTTTTTATTTCTTTGGTGGTTTTTAGCTGTGTGATCCAATTGGAATTGCTGGTAACTCCATAAATATCCAATACTATTTTGGAGGGATTGATTTGTTGCTGGCTGCGGTAGGGCAGTTTTTCGTCGAGGTTGATGCTCACGTAGTCGGCAGCGGTATCGCCAAATACCTTCCAGCTGCCGGTAAGATAATAAAGGGCGGTTTTTTTTCCTGGCAGGCGCTGCACGCTGTGCTTATCTATCCAGGCGCTGTGGTATTTTGAAAGCTGTACTTTATAATCAATGCCAAACGAGTCTACTATTTTAAGCAGGATATTGGAATCGAGGTAAGTCATTTTTGCCCCACCCAGCCGGTCGTCCCCCAGGCCATATTCCAGGAAAGGCAATTTGCCGGTGGAGCGGGCAAGAAAATAATGTTGGGTACTATCCTGCGCCCCCGCATGCACGAAAATGAGTACGGCGATTGCATTGAAAATTGCCTTCATGCAATGAAGATAAAAGAAAATACGAAACCGTAATCCCAAAATGCGGCCCGTCCTTCAAAACGGTTCCAGTGCTGCGTAAGCGGGCTTTTCAAAACGGGATTTTTCCAAATTTTGAATTTTTTTCCCGCTCGCGGAAAAAACAGCGTAGGCATTTTTTCTTGAGTGGTTGATCCGCAGTTGATTACGAGCTGGTACCAACTTTGAAAATAGCTGGCAGGAATTAAACCGTACTTTATGAAAAAATTTTACAACATTTTCCTGCAGGCGCTTATCGCAACAATAAGTTTGCTCATAACAAATAATAGCCAGGCTCAATCCTGCACACCACAAGGTAACCCGAACACCTATGGTACAGGTAACACCTGGATTGGTTATATGTACCAGGGTAAAAACTTTAATACGTACAAAGGATATATAACGGAAGGCAACAGCAGCGCGCATTTCGACGAAAATTTTGGAGGCGCCCAAACAAACATGACTACCAATGGCTGCCCGGTGTATACGGATACTTTCAGTGTGCGTTACAAGCTTACCAAAACATTTACGCCTGCCAATTACAAATTGACTGTTAGTGGCGACGATGGTTACCGCCTGAGCATTGATGGTGGGGCTACCTGGGTGATTACTAAATGGAATGATCAATCTTATGCCGCTACTACTTATAGCATTTACCTAAGCGGATCTTATAACCTGGTGCTGGAATATTATGAAAGCTTTGGAGACAACCGGATTTCATTCAGCACTGAAGTTATTTGCAGTGGAGATGGCAATCCTGCAGAATACGGAACCAATAACAAGTGGCTTGGTTATCTCTACCAGGGCACTGGGTTTGAAGCCTACAAAGGTTACACTACCAAGGGAAGCAACAGCAATCCTAATTTTGATGATAATTTTGGTGGCGGAAGTACGGCTGTAACGGTTAACACCAGCAACTGTTTTATACAAACACAAACCTTCAGCGCACGCTACCGCCTGCAGAAAACGCTTGCTGCCGGCAACTACATGTTTACGGTTGGAGGAGACGATGGATTCCGGTTAAGCATAGACGGTGGTGCTACCTGGGTTATCAATAAGTGGAACGACCAGTCTTATGGTGCAGCTACTTACTCAGCAAACCTCGCGGGGACATATAATTTTGTATTGGAATATTATCAAAATGCGGGTTTTTCAAGGGTTAGTTTCGCTATGACGGGTGCATCAATGCTGCCGGTGAAGCTGGTGAGCTTTGCGGCTGTTATCACTGCCCAGGCAAAAGCCGAACTTAACTGGACCATCACAGAAGCTACCGGGTTTAAAAACTTTATTGTTCAGCGCAGTGCAGATGGCAGCAGCTTTACCAACCTGCAAACCATTACTGCACGAAACAGCAACAGCAGCCAGTCACAAACCTATACTTACACAGACCAGCAGGTGAATGGCGCAATGTACTATCGCCTCGCCATGGCAGATATGGATGGAACGGTTACTTATTCAAACATTATTCGGTTACAAACCGCGGCCAGCAGCAACATCAAAATTTATCCAACACTGGTGGAGAACAACAGCTTGTATATGGAGGCTGGTAAAGCAATCAGCCATGCAACAGCCATCGTATTTGATATGAACGGCAGAAAAATAATTGAACAAAAACTGGACAATACGCAGGGGCGCCAGTCGATAGCATTACAAGGTGCAGTGAAGAGCGGTTCTTATATCGTAAGCATTACCGATGGTGTAAGCCAGCTTGCAAAACAAATTATTATCGTAAAATAAACAAGTTTTTTTTCCGTACAGTTTGAGAACCCCCAATCATTGGGCCACGCTATTGAAATAATAGCGGGGCCTTTTTTAATTAAAATCAGGAAAGGCTTTGCTCCCGTACCGGTTTTGCAGCAGTTGACAGGAACATACCGGCCAAGAGTTCGTAGCTCCTGAACCGATCTTCGCGGCTTTCTGCAAAAGTTGCGGCCATTACCTCTGTTACGTCCATTTCCTTTGCCAGCGCGGTAATTTTTTCTTTTACCTGTTGAGGTGTACCCATAATGGTACGCTGGCGGTTGAACAATACACGCTGCCATTCTGCGGGTGAATAATCGTAACGGCTGGCGGTGTCATAGTCGGGCATCTCGTCTATCCTGCCTTTTTCAAATCCTAAGAAGCGGTAATCCATCACTGCTTGTGTGCGTGCAAGGGTTTCTTCGCTATCAGAACAAAATACAAAAACGCCCACATTGGCAACCGGCTTGGCCAGGAGGGTAGAAGGCTGAAAACGATTGCGGTAGGTTGCAATTGCTTCTGCCCCGCCGATTGGATTAATAAACTGGGCAAAACCCAGCGCCATGCCGGTATGGGCCGCCAGGTAAGCACTTTCGCCACTGCTGGTGAGCATCCAGAGCGCGGGCACGGTGTCTATGCGTGGAATGGCCCTTACTTTACCACCGGCATTTCCCTCCCCGGCTGTATCGGTTAAAAAACATTGCAAATCTTCAATCTGCTGGATATAATTTTTGGGGTTGAAATCGTTCGACGGGTTCAATAGGCGCGAAGTCAGGCGGTCGCCGCCGGGTGCCCGGCCGATGCCAAGGTCTATCCGGTTGGGATAAAGCGCTTCCAGCAAACGGAAATTCTCCGCTACTTTAAGTGCACTGTGGTTAGGCAGCATGATGCCGCCTGAACCGAGGCGGATACGGCTGCTTTCAGCCGCAAGCCTCGCTATTAATATTTCTGGGGCGGCTCCAGCCAGGCTTAATGTATTGTGGTGTTCGCTGAGCCAGTAACGGGTATAGCCCAGGCGGTCGGCAAATTTTACCAGTTCAACAGATTCCTGCAAAGATGCCACCGCGTTACTGCCGCGGCGGATGGGCGTCTGATCTAGCACACTTAATTGTAACTGCATACGGGTTTAACAACTTAGGGGATAAAAAGTTTCGGCGCGTTTAATGACTGTCTCACGCAACCCGCTTATCGTTTTGCAAAAGTGAACAATGATTGCGTATTGTACGATACGTGCAATAATGCAATCAGTATAAATGGTGAACGGAAGAAGGGGTTGGTTTTGTTCGTTAATAAATAAGCGCCACATAACAGTTGCCAAGCGATAACAAACTGATTTGGTTTTATTGTCGTATTTTTTTAGTTTCTGAAAAATAAACAAACAAATAAATAA
>JBDSEV010000022.1:0-140868 GCA_039919885.1 Chitinophagaceae bacterium | reverse complement strand
AGTTCCTCCTCTAAGACAGCTTTGGATGCTTACATGTCTGAAAAGGGTGTTGGCGTTGACCAGGGCACATCAACAATGATAATTGAAATGCAGCGGTCGTCAAAGGAAAGAAACAGGGACCTAGCCGGCTTAATTGGCGGTGTCATTCAGAAGGGACAGGGAAACTATTTCAAAAACGGCGACACGTCATTCTTAAATGAGTTCCTTAGCAAGTTTGCGACGCTCCAAAAGGATCTTCTTAAAACACAAACCAATGTAGCAACCGGAACTACCTTTGATATCCTTTCCAGGTTTAACCGGGTAGGCGGCGAATTTGCCACTGCCGATCCTCGTTCACAGGGGCTGATAGGAACCATCAATAACTCGCTCGCAAATCCAAGTAGCGATTTCAAGAAGGCGCTCAGTTTCTATGCTTTGAAGAAATCCAATCCCAACATGAGCCTGGTTGATCTTATTGAAGAACAACAGAAGGGCATAGCATCACCCACTTACATGAATAGCATGATGGGTATGGTAGACCGGATGGGAGGCAGCGACAGCGCAAAGAGAATGAACTTTGCAGGCCTATTTGGATTGGAAGGACAACAGGGATTTGCGTCCAATCTATACCGCGGTTATAAAGGCGGAAAGTTCAGTGGCAGCTTAAGTCAAGAAGAGCTTATCGGCAGCATTGATTTTAAGAAGTTAGCGGAAGCCAATACAACGCTCCAGGATAAGAACAAGGCGAAGATTGATAACTCTCTGCTAGGAAGCTCGCCTGAAGCAGTAGCAACGATGGCCGATGCCATGAAGTCAGCAGTTGAGGAAGCTTTTTCTGGCGCCGTAATACAGATGGCCAACGGTAACATTACAGTGAAGACCAGGGCGGCTGTTATTAAAGAGAACCAAACGAAGAAAGCTGAAGAGGTGAAAGCAAAGAATGCATCATTGGACTTTTTTTACAGTAATCCTGACCTGGGGAACTAGCAACGGGCGACCTTCATCTCTTGCCGGTACCGGATGTGTTCATATTAAAGTACATTGTCATACTTTCCCATTTAATTTGACTATATGCCTTTAAGCTGGAACGAAATCAAAGCGAGAGCTTTAGCGTTTAGTAAAGAATGGGAAAACACTGAGCGGGAGGAAGCTGAAGCAAAACCCTTCCTGGTTGAATTTTTAGACATCTTTGGCATTAGCCGTATACGAGTGGCCACCTTTGAGCATAAAGTAAAAAAGCTTAGTGAGAGTGATGGCTATATTGATTTACTATGGAAGGGGATGCTTTTGGTGGAAATGAAAAGCAAAGGCAAAGATTTGGATAAAGCCTACCAGCAGGCAAAGGACTATTGCGCCGGATTAAAGGATTATGAACTGCCCAAACTAATCCTGATTAGTGATTTTTTTCATTTCCATCTATATGATGAAGAAGGTAACAAGGCTGTATTTACTTTGCCCGGCCTCATGCAAAATGTACAGGTGTTTGCACCCATAGCCGGATATATTAAACGGGTTTACAAGGAGCAAGACCCCGTAAATATTGCCGCTGCTGAGTTAATGGGTAAGCTGCACGATAAATTAAAAGCCATTGGCTACAATGGCCATCATTTGGAACTGTATTTAGTGCGGTTATTATTTTGCCTCTTTGCAGACGATACCAGCATTTTTGAAAAGGGCATTTTCTACGACTACATAGAACTAAAAACCAATGAGGATGGAAGCGATTTAGCTGCCCATATTTCGCAGCTATTCCAATTGCTGAACACTCCGGAGGAAAAACGGCTAACGAACCAGGATGAGGCGCTATTAGCCTTTCCTTATGTAAACGGCAGGCTGTTTGAAGAACATTTGCCTATGGCGAGCTTTGATAGCGCCATGCGGGAGATTTTGCTGCAAAGCTGTCGGCTGGATTGGGGTAAGATTTCGCCTGCCATCTTTGGATCACTTTTTCAAAGCGTAATGGATGAAAAAGCCAGGCGCAATTTAGGGGCTCACTATACCAGCGAAAAAAACATCTTAAAACTGATTAAACCCCTTTTCTTAGACGAATTACAGAAGGAGTTTGAGGCTTGTAAAACTGATAAAAAGAAGCTTCAAAAGCTGCACGATAAAATCAGCAAGCTTCGCTTTTTGGATCCTGCCTGTGGTTGTGGCAACTTCTTAATTATTGCTTACCGGGAATTGCGAACGCTGGAACTTGAAATTGTAAAACTATTGCTAAAGGGGCAACAGGTAACCAGCATAAACGACTATTTTTTAGTAGATGTAGACCAGTTTTATGGGATAGAATATGAAGAGTTTCCCAGTCAGATTGCCCAGGTGGCTATGTGGTTGATGGACCACCAAATGAATGAACTTGCCAGTTTGCAATTTGGGGAGTATTTTAAACGTATACCATTAAAAAAATCGGCAACAATTGTTTGCGGCAACGCTCTGAGAATTGATTGGCAAACTCTAATCGTACCTTACCCATGGGAAAAACATAGTCCAAGATTTCACTATATTTTGGGCAACCCGCCTTTTATTGGAAAGCATTTACAAAACACGGACCAGAAGGCGGATATGGAGTCAATTTTTTCAAAAGTTAGCGGTGCCGGGGTTTTAGACTATGTTGCTGCTTGGTATTTAAAAGCTGCAAGCTATTTAAAGTCTTATCAAATAGAAGAAAAGGAACTACCCAAAATCAGATGTGCTTTTGTAAGTACAAACTCAATTTCGCAGGGAGAGCAGGTTAGCATTTTATGGGGAGAACTATTTAATAAATTCCAAATAAAGATTCATTTTGCACATCGAACTTTTAAATGGGGTAACGAGGCAAAAGGTAATGCTGCAGTCCACGTAGTTATAATTGGATTCTCCAACTTTGACTTAACCGATAAGTTTATATTTGAATACGAAGACATTAAAGGTGAACCACATGAGTTGAAGGTCAGAAATATTAATCCTTATTTAGTGGGAGGAAAAGATCTTTATCTACCAACCAGACGAAAGCCAATCTGTAACGTTCCAGATATGCTTTATGGAAATAAAATAGTTGATGGGGGATTTTACCTTTTTACAGACCAGGAAAAGCATGAATTTTTGGTTGAAGAACCAAAAGCAGCTAAATATTTTAAACCTATCCTAAGTGGAGAAGAATTTATCAATGGAAAAAACAGGTGGATTTTATATTTGAAAGATGCAAATCCGAGTGACTTAAAGACATTGCCCAAAGTCATTGAACGAATTGAGAACGTTAGGAAGTATCGTTCGGCAAGTACAAAACAACAAACCAAGGAATTAGCAAATACACCTACGGTTTTTGCAGAACCGCGGCAACCTGAGAGTGACTTTTTACTTGTTCCAAGGACCTCTTCTGAAAATAGGAGGTATATTCCTTTTGGTTTTTTTACAAAGGATTTTTTTGTCAATGATAGTTGCATTGCCCTACCTAATGCAAAGCCTTATCATTTTGGTATAATGACATCACAAATGCATATGACTTGGGTGAAATACGTTTGCGGAAGGCTCAAGAGTGATTTTAGATATTCAAACAGTTTGGTATATAATAATTTCCCCTGGCCAGAAAATCCAACAGAAAAGCAAAAACTCAGTATTGCAGAAGCAGCAAATAGCGTATTGGACGTAAGGCAAAGATTTTCAGGTAATAGCTTAGCTGATTTGTATGACCAAAATACAATGCCGCCGGAATTAGTGAAAGCTCACCAGCGGTTAGATAAAGCTGTGGACCAGTGTTACCGGAGCCAGCCATTTGTAACTGATATTAAACGAATAGAATTTCTTTTTGAGTTGTATGAGAAATATACCGCAGGGTTGTTTGGTATTGAAATGAAAGCAAGGAAACCCAAGAACCGAAATACCATTTAGCCGAACGGATGAGGCAGCAAGATTGTAAAATGTTTTACCAGGGATAAAAGTTCGTAGACAAGTCTGTAAAAATCAATTAGATAGGATAAATCAAGTGGTCTCGTCAGGAATCGAACCTGAATCCAGGGCTTCGGAGACCCTTATACTATCCATTGTACTACGAGACCAGGATTTTTAATGTCGAAATTTGAAAATTCGGAAATGGGAGCAATAACCGCATGATCAATATTCACTACCGCAAAAAGACTGGCAAAAAATCAAAAGAACTTTCCGGCTGATGGATTTTCACCTTACTTTATCAGTCCCGGTGCATTGCTCGCAAAGATTTTTACGGCAATGGCCAGCAATATTACGCCAAAAAATTTTCGGATAGCAATCAATCCTGCCGGACCGAGGATTTTTTCCAGGAAATTGAGTGATTTCAACACAATGAACACCACCACCAGGTTGATCAGTATCGCCAGCAGAATACTGTGATCCTTGTAATCGGCTTTTAAAGACATGATGGTCGTTAATGTGCCCGACCCCGCGATGATGGGAAATGCAATGGGCACCGCCACACTCGATTTGGCATTTTTATCGCTTTTAAAGAATTCTATCCCCAACACCATCTCCAGGCCGAGAATAAAAATTACAATGGAACCGCCAACAGCAAATGATCTTTTATCCAATCCCAGGACGTGCAGTAGGTTTTCGCCAATAAATAGAAACAAAATCATCAGGCCGCCGGATATCAGCGTTGCCTTCATGGCATCGATACCACCCATTTTTTCTTTGAGCGTTATAAGGAGCGGAATGGAACCCAATATATCAATAATAGCAAACAGGGTGAAGGTAACAGTCAGCAGTTCGCTATAATTGAAATCCATGCCGGTTAATTTTGGCAAAGGTAGCCATAAACCGGCGTGCGCTTCGGTGCCATGCTCATCTTAGTCCGAACAGCTGTTTTAGCTGTATGTCCTGTTGCGCCTGGTGATAAGCGGCCCGTACCAGTTTCATACAATCGGCGCACAGGCAATCGGTGTACGCACGGGTCAAAAAATCACGTTCCGCGTCATTTAGCTGCACCGTATAACATTGGCACTTGGTAATATCGCCCACCTTGCATTCAAAGGCAGCGTTACATCGCGGACAATTTTTATCTTCATGCTTGCACATAGGCCATGCTGGTTTCACAAAAAGAAAAATATTTACCGCGCAAATGAGCTGGTATGCTAAAGATATCGGGGTGGAACAAGGCGGATAGCAGCTCAACGCCATCGGTTAAGCCCGCCGGCGATGGCTGGGTAAAAAGATCGTAATCTGCCAGGTACACTGCTTTGTTTTTAACAGCCGCAAGCTGGTGCCACCCCGGTTTTCCCGTCAGCAGGTGCATCTCTTCCCGGGCACGTGCAATCGTAAAGCCACAAGCTGCCACCACCAGCACTTCCGGATCGTATTTAAGAATTTTATCCCATTGGGTAACAATGGAATCTCCGCCTGGATTGCCCATCATATCAATGCCGCCCGCCTTCGCCACCTGGAAAGGTATCCAATGACCGCAATTATAAATGGGTTCAATCCATTCCATTAACATCACTCGTTTTAATGGCATTTTATAAAATCGCAGCGCATCTAAAATATCATCCGTTCTCTTTTTCAGGGTTGCTAAATAACTATATGCGGCTTCCTCTTTGCCAACTGCTGCTGCAACAGTAACCGCGCACTGAAAAACGTCATCGAGGTTTTGCGGTGTTAAGGCAATCAGTTGTGGCTGTTTTTTTAACCTGGCAACTGCGGTGGCGGTGCAGGCAGTGTCTATCTGGCAAACCTCGCAAACATCCTGGGTAAAAATAATGTCCGGTGCAATTTGCTCCAGCAAATCCTGGTCTACATAATAAAGGCTTTTACCCTGTGCTTTGGATGCAGAGAAGATAGTATCAATTTCTTTACTGCTATACTGTTTACCTTCCATTAAACAACGTACAATTTTATGTTTTTCCGCCAGCGCTACGGCAGGGCATTCAAATGTAACACCATACAGGTAGTCTTCCAGCCCCATGTCGTACATCATTTGTGTAGCTGCAGGAAGAAATGAACATACTTTCATGCGGACTTTTTTAAAGGTTCATCAAACTGTTTGCGTGGTTGAACTACGGCAGCTGCTGGTTCTTATTGAAGGCAGGTATGGCGGGCCTGTATTTTTTCACCCATTCAAAACCGCCAAACATAACGCCACTATAAAATAAGGTGCCCAATAAAAAATTTCTTTCAAAAGGAATCGCAGCTGCAAGGCAGGCCCACCAGCCGGCCAGCGTTCTGGGATAAGTTGTTCCGCTGAGCCACACGCCAATATCACTCACAATCCAATGTATAAAAGTAATGGTGAGCGCAGCCAGTAAGACATTCCTAACGGATACCTTCTCCAGCAATAGCTTGCCCGCCAGCACCATCAATGCAAACGCAGCATAGACCCAGTACCAGCCGCTGTATAGAAAGCCATGACTAAATTTGCTGTATACGGTAAGTCCCAGAATGGTATCGCTTATAAACAATGTTGCCAATGGCACGGCAAATGACATACTTCGGTTGGTAAAATACGCACCGCCAAACAGCGCCATCGCTCCAATTGCTGAAAAATTAGTGAGCAAATGCAGTTCGCCGCTCATGTTAATGCTTACGCGAATGGCCGCCACCACTATTATAAAAACAGTTATCAGCAGGTTTCGGGTAGTAGTTTTTTGCATCATCGTAATTTTTTTTAAAAGTTAAACATAGCACCTGCCATAAAATTGAAACGGCGGCTGTTGTATCCGTACAAATCAAAATATTGCTGGTTGGTAATATTGCGCAGGTCGGCAAAGAATTTTACAAAACGAACTGCCTGGTAAGAAGCATATACATCAAGATTGTAGTACGCACCCAGCACCTTTTTTTCTGTTGCAAAAGTATTTGAGTTGAAAAAAAGATCGTCTCTTTTATCTACCCATCTCAGGCCAATACTGGTATACAGTTTACTGCTGGCCTGGTAGCCAATGCTGGTATTAAAAGCATTTTTTGGGCGGCGGTATAAATTATAGAAACTGGTATCGTTTGCAGTAGCAGCAGAACGACTGCTTACTTTGCCATCTGTGAAGGCGTAGTTGGCAACGATGTTCCATTTTTCTGTTGGCCGGATGGTGGCTTCCAATTCAAATCCATGATCATGTTGCTGATCCGCATTGTCATACTGTCCATACGGGGCAACAAACAAAGATTTAAATATGATAACATTTTTTATGGTGCGGTTAAAATAAGTCGCCCGCAGGTTCACCGTATTCCTGGTATTGACGTACTGAACCCCGCCTTCGTACGACATTGATTTTTCTGGTTTCAATGCAGCATTGCCGTACTCAGATCCAAGATTGTACAGCGATGGAGCCCGGAAACCCGATGCGATGTTGGCAAAAAGTTTTACCTGTTTGTTGATAAGAAAAGAAGGGTTAATGGAATAGGTGAAAGCCGAGCCAAATACAGAATGATGCGTATACCGTGCGCCCAGTTCTGCATTGAATCCACTCAAATCTTTCAGGAAGAAAGATGTATAGCCGCTGCTTTGCGTTGATTTGAGGCTGTCATCGCCCAGCTTGCCATACGTAGTTTCAATAGCTGCGTGTTGCCTGCGGAGATCTGCGCCGAACAACAAACCCGCATGTGGGGCCAGGTTAAGATTGGTATATGCTTCGGCAAACAGGGATTTTCCTTTGTACACGCCGTTAAACGGATCGAAATCATTTGGATCGGCGGGTATGTTTTTTTCGTCATTCAGGCTTCGCTCTGTATTGTTCAGGTTTAAATTAACGTGCACGCTGCCCGCTGTAAACTGGTTAACCGAGCTCAGGGTGAGTTGCAGGTTTTTATTCTTTAGTGTATTATTTTTATCGTCCGTCATGGCGCCGTCGTCTACGTCTGCTTTGTATTTGCCATATTGCGCGTACGCACGTAACAGCCAGTTTTTGGTTGCCTGTAATCCAACGTTAGCACCCAGTATGTCCTGTTTGAAACCGTCCCTGTCGAAATTGCCCGTTTTTGCTTGGTCATAGGCGGCAGAAAAACCATCTGACTGCAACCTTGAGTATTGCAGGTTATAGCTCACTGCTTTTGTTTTTCCCCCAACACCGGCAGTACCTTTAAATGTTCCGTAACTGCCACCGGCCAGCGTTGCATTAAAGCCGGCAGGTTTGCTGCTCCCTTGTTTCTTTGTAATGATATTGATTACACCGGCCACGGCGTCTGATCCGTATAAAACAGATTGTGCGCCTTTTAAAATTTCTACCCTTTCAATTTGATCGATTGCAAAATGATTGATGTCAAATTCAGCAGTTACGCCGGAAGCATCGTTGGCGGGTACGCCATCTATTAAAATCAATGTGTTGGCAGCGCCTGCGCCGCGCATATATATCAGCTGGTTGGTGCCCAGCGGCCCCTGCGCGCCATTGATAATCAAACCTGCCTGCTCGTTCAATACCTGCGCCAGGGTACGTCCTGTATTCCGCTCCAGCTGGGCGCGGTTGATAACAGTTAAGACCTTGCCCGTGCTACTTAGTTTTTGTGCAAACTTGTTGGCGGTAACCACCACTTCGTCCAATTGTCTTGCCTGGCTGCTGTCTGGTTGTTGTGCAAAAACGGAACTGCTGATGAATGTAGCAGCCACAACAAAAAATTCTTTTCTCATTAGAAATTTTTTTTTGATGACTGCTTCCGGAAAATAAAAAAAGAAAGAAAATTGAAGAATGACCCGCATCCTTAAATCTCCATGCCTTTCACCCGAAAGCTGAATAATTATTAATTGATTTTGGCAGGTCTTCTGGCTTGCGTTGCCGTTCAATTACCTTCCCATCCGAGTTAGATTACCCCGACAGTGGTTTGAAGATTGAACAGTTGTGAAGGAAAGGCGCTTCGAAGGCTGCCCTAACGGACGTCTTGCACTTCACAATAACACTTACAGCTACGGGGATAGCTCCCGATTTTAACGGGATTCCCTTTTAATCCCGGGTTGATACCGGGAACCATAATCAGCGGCAAATGTAACTACTAAAACGAAATGACGGGTTTGTTTTTGTGGGGATCTTTATCGCACAGGCCCGTACGGTTTTTTACGAGGGTGCAGATGATGGAGTGACGGTCAAACGCATTCTTTACTGCTGCAATAGTACCGCTGTACGCGCCGCGGCAAAAAACGAGCGTAACAATGAGCATTAAAACAACACCCTTATTTTTTCTTTTGCCCGTTCAATTCAAAGGCAACACCCGCATAATAATTTCTCAGTGGCGCCGCATTGTAATAACGTCCGCCTGCCGCATTGATATCATTGCCTAAACTATAGGTTTCGTTCAGCAGGTTATCGACGCCGGCGTATACATTCAACCCTAGCTTGCCTTTTAACGGCAGTTTCCATCCCAGTCGGCCACCCAGTAGATGATAAGCACCTGCTGACGCGGCATTGGCATCATCCAGGAAAATGCGCGAAGCAGTATAATAAGTTGCATTTACATAAACACCGTTCTTCGCCTGTACATCTGCCAGTGCAGAAAATATATATTTAGGAACACTGGGCAGGTATTTGCCCGAAAAATCAGTGGCGCCCTTTATAAAACTGCCGTACTTAAAATTGCTGATCGTATAGGAAGGCCGTAGGGTAATGTATTGAATAAAACCATGGTTGAATATTTTTGTGTAATCCGCACTTAACTCAATGCCTTTTTGCTTTGTGTTGCCCGCATTTACATAATAATCGGCATTGCTACTGTCTTTTCTGGTAACCAGTGCGTTGTTGAGTTTAAAATAGAAAGCCGTTGCTTCCAGCCGAAGCTTTCCTTTTAGCAGGAATACCCTTCCACCCAATTCATAATTGGTGCCTTCTTCCGCCTCCAGGAAAGTGCTGATAACGCCGGTAGACGGTAACAGTTCTGATACGCTGGGCGGTGAAAATCCTTTAGCGATACTTGCAAAAAGCGCGTTGCCATTGCCCAGTTTTTTAAGGAGCGCCAGCCGGGGAGACAATTCGCTTTTGTACGTACGGCTTTCCTTTACGGTAGGATAGCTGCTGAGGCGGGTGAAGCGAACGGTTGATTTGTTAACGCTGGCACCGGCTGTTACCACCCAGCTGTCTTTTATATTCAGATCGGCCTGGGCGAAAACACTGTACGTGGTATACTGGATATCATCATTTGTCTGCAGCGTATCCGGCCGGCCATTTTTGTTTTTGGATACCTGGGTATTAAAGAATCCCTGTTGCAATTCACCACCTGCCACCAGCTGTAGTTTTGAATCACGCAATTGCTTTTCATACACAAAAGAAGTTCTTCCGCCAAGACTTGGCTCGTTGCGGCGTTCGTAATTCCTGAACGTGGGGTTTTGTACCTGCGCAAACATGCCGTATAGCGAAGTGGAATTTTTAAAGCCAGGTGTAAAAAAGTATTGGTGCTGAATACCTGCCATAAAATTTTTCTGGTAAATGGTGGCTTTTGCCTGGTCTGCACTGGGCTGCCCGCCGGCTGCGGGTCGCGCCTGCCGCGGATTGGCCTTAAATTCTGCCAGGGTAAGTCCGCCTGGTGTTTCGTAAGACAGGCTGCTGTATAAGATGCTGGCGGTTAATTGTTGTTTATCTGAAACTTTTAATTGCGATACAAAACTGGCGTTGTCTTTTACGCTCCTGGTATGATTGCGGTAGCCGTCACTTTGATTGTGCGCATAGGTAAGTACGTTACGGTTATCTTCTTTTCCAAACTTTATACTGCCCAGGATATTCTGCAGGTTATAGCTGCCGCCTGCATATTCCAGCTGTACGCCCGGCGCCCAGTTGTTGCCCAGCGAATGCATCAACAATAAGCCACCGGTGCCGGCGCCATACATACTGCCTGCAGGTCCTTTCAATATTTCAATAGAGGAGAAATTATTAAAAGCAAACTGGTTAATGTAGGTGTTGCCGCCTGGGTCAGTTACTGGGATGTCATTCCAGTATACTTTTACGTTTCTCACGCCAAAGGGGGAACGCAAAGAACTGCCGCGGATATTGATGCGGTAACTGCCGGGCGACCGCTCCTCCATGCGTACACCGGCAATGCTGTTAAAACTGTTCACCAGCGACGTCTTATTGTAGCGGTCTGCATTGCTGTTGTCTATGGTTTTTACAATGGTACCACCGGCTATATCCGTTTTCTGTTCAAATGCAGAAATCACCACCTCGCTCAGGGTTTTGGCAGAATCAATAACGGGTTGTTCCTGTGCAAACGATTGTAGCTGCAATAGGATAAAAACTAAAAAAATACCGGTTGTCTTTTTCATTGTTGTGTGATGCTTGGATGAGCAAAGCTAAAGCACAATTATTCATTATCTTCAATCTATGAGCAAAACTGCCAGGCTAACACTGTTCGATTTTACGATGATCGTCGTTAGCCTTGTAATTGGAATGGGCATTTTCAGGGCGCCGCTTAATGTGGCCAAAGCTGTTCCTTCTACCACCGTTTTCTTTGCTGCATGGCTGGCAGGTGGACTGGTGGCCTATTGTGGCGCACTTACCTATGCCGAAATTGGCAGCCGCCTCCCTGTTATCGGGGGATACTACAAAGTTTTTTCGTATGCGTATCATCCATCCATTGCTTTTGGTATTAACTGTATCATATTGGTTTCAAATGCGGCTTCGCTAGCGGCTGTTGCACTGGTAGGGGGCGAATACATTACCGGTATCTTTATTCCGCTATCAAAAGATGCCGCATGGATAAAGGTGGCCGCCAATGCCGGCTATGTGCAAACCATTCAAATTACCATCGCCATTTCGGCAATCGTTATTTTCTACGGGATAAATTTAATGGGATTAAAAATGAGTGCAAAAACACAGAACGTGTTAACCATCATTAAAATTGTATTGATCCTTTTACTCATAGCGCCGGTGTTTTTTGCCGGTAACACGGATAGTACCCAACTGCTTTCCACAGCTGACCCGTCATTAAAAGCATACATCACTGCATTTGGAATAGGTTTGGTGGCCGTAAGTTTTACCTATGGCGGCTATCAGCAGACCATCAATTTTGGAGCGGAAGTAAAAACACCCGCCAAAAACATTCCCCGCGGCATTTTCCTGGGCATCTCCATTATTATCCTGCTGTATTTAACCATCAACTACGCTTATATTAAAGTAATCGGCTTTAATACACTCCACCTGCCGGAAACAAAAAACATCGCCGCCATCATGGCATCCAAAATATTTGGGGTAAATGCGGAGCGTATACTATCCGGGTTTCTTTTTTTAAGTGTGCTGGCCTATGTAAATGTATTGCTGATGAGCAATCCAAGGGTGATGTATGCCATGAGCGAAGACAAAATTCTTCCGCCAGTATTTAGAAAGCGCAATGACAAAACCGATGTGCTGACCGTTTCGCTGTCTGTCTTTGCCGCACTCTGTGTGCTCATTGTATTTTGGGCAAAGGAATTTGATACCATCCTGAGTTTTACTATTTTTTTAGATTGTTTTGGGATGGTGTTGTCGGCAGGCACCATATTTATTCTTCGTAAAAAAACAAAGCACCTGGATGGTACAGGTATTTATATGATGAAACTATACCCGGTACTGCCCGCCATTTTTATGATGGCATATATATTTGTCGCCATCAGCATTGCGATGGATTATAAAGCCAACAATTACGCAGCAATCACCGGCATCACGGTGCTGGCTTCCTTTATTGCGCTGTATTTTATTGTGCATGCTTTTAAAAAACCAACCGTGTAAAATGGATATTTCGTATATTTTAAATGAGCTGGGCGAAGAAAGGGAGCAGTATTTTAACGCGGTTTCGCCGCCCATCATGCAAACCAGCAATTTTGCATTTAAAAAAGTAGCGGACCTGCGCCGCGCTTTTGAAGATGAAATGAGCGGTTACCTCTACAGCCGTGGACTTAACCCAACCGTTGATATTTTGCGCAAAAAACTGGCGGCGCTGGATGGGGCAGAAGATTGCCTGGTGTTCAACAGCGGGGCGTCTGCAATATTTGCGGCCGTTTTTGCTAATATAAAAAGCGGCGATCACATTGTGTCAGTTAACAAGCCCTATACCTGGGCGTGGAAAATGTTTGACAATATATTGCCGCGGTTTGGCATCAGCACCACTTATATAGACGGCACCAATATTGAAAATTTTGAACGCGCTATACTGCCCAACACCCGTGTTATTTACCTGGAATCGCCCAATAGCCTTACCTATGAACTACAGGATCTCAAAGCAGTAGCTGAACGCGCAAAAAGTGCTGGCATCGTTACCGTCATAGACAATAGTTATTGTACGCCGCTTTACCAGCGGCCAATTGATCTCGGTATTGATATTGTTATGCAAACCGCTACAAAATACATCAGTGGCCACAGCGATACAGTAGGCGGTGCGCTTTGTGGCACCAGCGCCATGATGAAGAAGATATTCGACAGCGAATACCTGAACATGGGTATTGGCACCACACCCTTCAATGCCTGGCTGATGATCCGCGGGCTGCGCACACTGCCCGCAAGGCTCAACCGCATCAGTGCTACCACCACCGTGATGCTGCAGTACCTGAAACAGCATCCGAAAATAGAATCGGTTATTTTTCCGTTCGACCCCGCCTTTCCGCAATACCAGCTGGCCAGGGAACAAATGAGCGGCGCCTGCGGATTGGTGACCATCGTTGTAAAGGCAACCACCATGAAAGAAATTGTGCAGTTTTGTGAATCACTACGCCATATTCTAATGGCCGTTAGCTGGGGCGGACATGAAAGCCTTGCGCTGCCCAAATGCGCCTCCCTGCTCCCAAACCAGTTCGATGCGTCCAACCGGGAACACCGGATGATCCGGTTTTATTTTGGCCTGGAAGAACCGGCATACCTGGTGGCAGACATAGCACAGGCATTTGAAAGTATAAATTAGCGTTTATTTTACATGCCCTCCCTTTTTTTGAAAGCGTCTAATACCTTATTTTTACTTTCCGGTAGAAGAAGTTGACCGCTTATCAAAAAATCATCATACAACCTTAACCACTGTTTAATTTTACCGCATGAAACTTATACCGCTGCTTTCTGCTGTTATAGTCATCATTTTTTTTGCAGTGCCGGCGCTGGCCCAGGATAAATGGGATCTGAAAAGATCGGTAGAATATGCCTGGCAACACAATGTAACCGTAAAGCAAGCCAATGTGCAGGCTGGCATAGACTCATTATCGCTCCGCCAAAGCAGGTTAGCACAGTATCCGTTTGCCAGCGGAAGTTCTAATTTAGGACTCCAGTTTGGTCGCTCAATTGACCCCACCACCAACCAGTTTACCACTACACAACTACTTTTTCAACAGTATAATTTCCAGGCCAACATCACCATCTTTAACTGGAACAATATTAAAAACAATGTGCTGGCTGCCCGGTATGGTGCGGAAGCCAGCAGGATGGATATTGAAAAGTCAAAGAATGACCTCGCCTTGAATATCGCCAGTTCTTACCTGCAGGCACTGCTGGCAATGGAACAAATTCATATTGCCGAAGCACAGGTTATACAGACGGAAGGGCAGTTGCTGGATACACGTAAAAGGGTGGACGCCGGATCCCTGCCAGAACTGAATGCCGTACAACTGGAAGCCCAGCTGGCCACGGACAGCTCTAACCTCATCACCGCTAAAGCAAACGCAACACAAAATATCCTGAGCCTGAAAGCCTTGCTGTACCTGGATGCTGCCGCACCCTTTGATTTAGATTCACCACCGGTAGAAACGATTCCGGTGGAGTCTATTGTTGAATTGCAACCGGACGTTGTATTTGGCATGGCAATGAAATTTCAGCCTGCACAGAAATCAATCGAACTCCGTATAAAATCACTGGAAGCCGGCGTAAAAGCCAGCCGCGCTTTGTTGTACCCCACCATTGGCGCTTTTGGCGGACTGGGATCGCGGTTTTCCAATCCCTTTAAGGAAGTAACCGGTATTAATTACCTCGGCTATAATCCACCCGCGGCGGGCGGACCGGTTGTAGATGTGAATGGACAGATTTACCAGGTACTGAACCCAAATGTGAGTATCACGCAAGGCAGTAAAACGTTTGGGCGGTTATGGAATGGCTACAGCGGACAGCTCAGCAATAACTTTTCTCAGAATTTTGGAGTATCACTCAACATTCCCATCTTTAACGGCGGCCAGGCAAGTGTGAGTTATCAGAAGTCGAAACTCAACCTGCAGAACGCAAGAATAAACCGTGAGGAGATCGACCAGACTTTAAAACAAAACATCTACCAGGCATACAACAGCGCTGTTGCTGCGTTGCAGAAATTCAACGCCAACCAGTCAACCGTGAATGCCACCCAGAAAGCGTTTGATTTTGCTACTAAAAGATATAACCTTGGTTTGCTGAGCACGTTTGAACTGATAACCGCGCAAACCAATTTCACCAAAGCCAAACTTGACCTGCTTACATCTCATTACGATTATGTGTTTAAGATGAAAGTGCTTGAATTTTATAAAGGCCAGGGCATTAAACTTCAATAATCATTTACACTACTATACAAACACAACCGAAACTTTACTGATATGAGTAAGAAATTAATCTGGATACTGGTAAGCGTTGCAATACTGGTCATCTTATTGGTGGTAGCCCAAAAAAGCGGTGCTTTCGGAAAAGACGAAGGAACCAAAGTAACTGCCGAAAAGGTACAGAAACGGACCATTATTGAAACGGTGACCGCCAGTGGTAAAATATATCCGGAGATAGAAGTAAAAGTGAGCCCCGATATTTCTGGGGAAATTACAGAGCTAACCGTGGCGGAAGGCGACAGCGTTCGGCGCGGACAGGTACTGGCAAGAATTTATGCCGATATCTATGCTACGCAACGTGACCAGGCTTCTGCAAATGTAAGTCAGCAGGAAGCTGTCGTATCCAACAGTACGGCGCAGCTGGACGCGTTAAAAGCGGCCATGGACCTGGCAGAAAAAACCTACAATCGTCAAAAACAACTGGCAGATGATAAAGTAATTTCAAAGTCTGAATTCGAAACTGCTGAAAGTTCATTTCTTACTTCCAAAGCCAATTACAATGCTGCTGTGCAGGGCATTCGCGGCGGTAAAGCCGGTGTGCAAAATGCACAGGCCAACCTTACCAAGGCAAACAAAGATTTGGGACGCACAATTATTACCGCGCCTATGGATGGTGTTATTTCTTTGCTGAGTGTTAAAAAAGGCGAGCGGGTAGCAGGTAACAGTTTTAATGTGGGTACCGAAATGATGCGCGTAGCAGACATGAGCAAAATTGAAATCAGGGTGGACGTAGGCGAAAATGATATACCAAAAGTACACCTGGGTGATTCTGCATTAATTGAAGTTGATGCCTATAACAAAAGAAAATTCAAAGGGCTGGTTACCCAGATAGCCAGTAGCAATAAGGGCGCTGCCAACCAGCTTTCTACCACAACGTCCAATGATGTTACCAACTACGAAGTGCGTATTCGCCTGCTGGCCGATTCTTATAAAGATTTAATTGACCCCGCGAAACCAAAGAGCTTTCCTTTCCGGCCAGGTATGAGTGCCAGCGCAGACATACAAACCAAGCGTCACCAGGATAAACTGTCCGTGCCCATCAATGCCGTTACAACAAGAGAGAAAGGAAGCGATAAGGTAGTTGCGGGCAAAGACGCCGCTACGCCTGCTCCGGCCGGCCAGGACAATAATCCCGACCAGAAAGTGGTGGTGAGCGACCTGGATGAAGTGGTGTTTGTATTGCAGCCCGATAAAAAGGTGAAAAAAGTAGTGGTTAAAACAGATATACAAGACATCAACAACATTGAAATAACGAATGGTTTAAAAGAAGGTGATATGGTAATCACCGGGCCTTACGGAACGGTGAGTAAACTCCTGAAAGAAGGCACCCTGGTAAATGTGGTTGATAAAGACAAAGTTTTTGAAGTAAAGAAATAGTGGTAGCAATTGCTGGTTGGCGTTGTTGCGGTTGGATAGCCATTGCCCGGTAAGTTAATACGGTGGCCGGCCGGCAAAATCAATTTTAACAGCATCCAGTCCGGAAATTTCAAAATTCCAATATGTTTCGTTTTGGTATCATTGGCGGTGGCAGCTGGGCAACCGCACTTGTAAAAATTCTTACCGACAATAAGCTACCTGTAAACTGGTGGGTAAGAAATGAACAGGCAATGAAACATATCCGGCAACGGCACCACAACCCCCATTATTTAAGCTCTGTTTATTTTGACACCAGCCTGCTAACCATCAATACAAAAATAGAGGAGGTGATTGCAACCAGCGAGTGCGTTATTGTTGCGATGCCTTCAGCCTACGTAGCAGATGCATTTAAAAATTTAAGCAGCGATGCTTTCCTGAACAAAAAAGTTATCTCTGCTGTAAAAGGCATTCTGCCCGATCAGAATTTATTGCTGAACGATTACCTGAAACAATATTTTAATCTTCGGCTGGATAATTATTTTACCGTAATGGGACCCTGCCACGCAGAAGAAGTAGCTGCTGAAAAATTATCTTATCTCACGTTTTCCGGTACCGATGAACAAAAATTACCGCAGCTGGCCGGGTGCTTTAAAACGATCTACCTCAATACGGTCATCAACCATGATGTTTACGGCGTTCAATACGCTGCTATTCTAAAAAATATCTATGCATTGGGCGCGGGCATTGCCCACGGACTTGAATATGGCGATAATTTCCTGAGTGTTCTGATTGCAAATTGTGCAAATGAAATGAACAGTTTTTTAAGAAAATCCGGTATGCAGCACCTGCCAGGCGGAGATCTGTCAGATGAGGGGAATCCCGGCCAAAAAGCAACTCCTAACTACGCGGCATCGGTGTACCTGGGTGATTTACTGGTCACCTGTTATTCTCTCTACAGCCGCAACCGCACTTTTGGTAATATGATTGGTAAGGGGTACGCGGTTAAAACGGCCTTGCTGGAAATGAACATGGTGGCGGAAGGGTACAACGCCAGCAAATGCATTCATGTTCTTAATAAGCATATACAGGCAAGCATGCCGGTTGCTGATACCATTTACAGCATTCTCTGGGAGGGCCTGTCACCCAAAACCGGGTTTACTATCATTGAAGAAAGCCTTGTCTAAAAACAGCAGCTTCGTTCTTCCCAATAAATATAATTTCCTGCAAACACTGTCTTCGTACCCGCATAGGTTACAAAGGCCCGGGTTCTAAGAAAAACAGGTCGGCCGCAATGCCATCGGCAAAAAGTTTCCCTTCTTTTGTTAGCTGCAGTAAATTGCCGCTTAGCAGCAGTTGTTTACCGGAAATGTATTTAAGACTGTTGTGCTGCAACAACCCACTGGCTTTTTCGCCAAATTTTTTTGCTGTGTGTGCCAAATCTAGTCCTGCCTGCGTGCGGAGCGATGTCATTATATATTCATTGAGTTGCTGTACGCTGGTAAGATCTTCCTGTTCAAACGGAATGACGCCTTTTGCAAGCGATTGAATGTACAATGCGTTGTTGGCCACATTCCAGCGCCGGCTGCTGCCGTTGAAAGAATGCGCTGCCGGCCCCAGCCCCAGGTAGTGGGCGCCTCCCCAGTAAGCAGCGTTGTGCCTGCTCTGGAAACCTGGGATGGCAAAATTTGAAATTTCGTAATGTTCATAGCCGCCAAGCTGCAGCCAGTCCATCAGCAACAGAAAATGCCGGGCCTGTTTGTCGGGGTCAACCGCTTCTTTTTTATGCTGCACAATCATTGTTTGAAGCGCCGTACCCGGCTCTACGGTGAGTGCATAACAGGACAGGTGCGGAATATCAAAAGAAAGCGCGGTGGCAACATTTTCCTGCCATTTTTCGTCGGTAAGACCAGGGGTACCATAAATTAGGTCAATGGAAAGGTTGTAAAACCCGGCGGCATGGGCCATTGCTATACATGCTTTGGCCTGCAGTGCATTATGGGCGCGGTTCATCCAAAGCAGGTCCTCTTCAAAAAAAGACTGTATGCCAATACTAAGGCGGTTAATGCCGGCAGCTTTCCAGTTGGCCAGCTGCTCCGGTGTAATATCATCGGGGTTGGCTTCCAGGGTAATTTCAGCTTTCGGATCAATATCAAAACAAGCCTGCAGGCGATCAATAATTTGGAGCAGATCCTCTTTGTCCAATAAAGAGGGGGTGCCGCCGCCAAAATAGATGGTGGATACCTGTTCCTGCTGCATATAATTCTTTTGCAGCATTGTTTCCTTCAATAAAGCCTGTATTAAATCGTTCTTATTTTTGAGTGAAACGGAAAAATGAAAATTGCAGTAGTGGCAGGCTTTCTTACAAAAGGGTATATGAACATAAATGCCGGCCATGGAAATTGTTTTCGGAAATTACACCAGTGGATTTCTAAATTAGTCTAATAATTTTACAGCGTAATAAATCTACATGCCAAAGGTAAGCGGATACAGGCTGGGAACGTGGATACTTGGCACATGGCTGCTGGTACTTGCACATGGCGCGGCCGGGCAATACCGGTTAAAAATTTTACCGGTAGATAAGGACAGTATTTTTATTACAAACACCCTTGCACTGCAACAAAACTTTGAAAGCCGGCTGGCGTGTAGTGAATACATCAATTTGCTGCCAGCAGCATTGCAAACAAAAGGTTATCCGTCCGCCTCGGTAGATAGCGTAGCCTATGATTCCACCTCCGCCACCATACAATTATTTTTTGGGGATGCGTATAAGCTGGCAATGCTCAGCACGGGCTGGGTTAACAAGACAGAACTGGAAAAGGCGGGATGGAACGAGCAAAGCATCGCCGGTAAACCATTTGACCTTGCAAAACTGCAGCAGCTGAAAGAAAACCTGTTGGCTTATTATGAGGAGAACGGTTACCCGTTCGCAAAAATACAATTGGACAGCCTGCATTTTGAAAATGAGCAAATAACCGCAGCGCTAAAAGTAGACAAGGGCCCGCAATATAAAATAGACAGTGTCCGCATTTACGGCAATGCGCGGATCAACAATGTTTTTCTGCAGCGTTACCTTGATATTGCAGATGGCAGCTATTACCAGAAAAGTAAAATGCAGCGCATCAGTCAGCGCCTGCTGGAGCTTCCATATATAGAGCAGAAACAGCCATGGGACATGACCATGCTGGGCACCGGATCGGTACTCAACCTCTATCTTTTGCCTAAGAAAAGCAGCCAGATAAATATTCTGGTGGGTTTTCTACCGGCCAACCAGGTATCCAATAACAGTTATGAACAGGTGCGAACCAAATTGCTGTTTACCGGTGAAGCAACCATCAATCTCAAAAACGCCCTGGGTAACGGAGAACTGATAGGTGTAGACTGGCAGCAAATTCAGCAGAAATCACCCAAATTAAACTTGCAATACCAGCAGCCCTACCTGTTTGGGTCGCCGTTTGGTATTACCACCTCATTCGACTTATTCAAAAAAGATTCATCGTATTTAAACCTCAATTTCCTGGCCGGTGTGCAGTACGCACTCTCGGTAAACCAGACGGGTAAATTATTCTTCCAGGTATTGGGCACCAACCTGCTGAATGTAGATACGGTAATGATTAAATCTACCAGGAAGCTGCCCAATGCCATTGATGTAAGCTCGTTTAATGTGGGCGTCGATTACAATTTAAATAAGACGAATTACCGGTTGAATCCGCGGCGCGGGTACGATGTTCAGCTGGTTGCCACTACTGGTATACGAAATATTAAAAAGAACACGGTGATTGCCAAGCTGGCCGATCCCGATTTTCTGTATGCTTCATTATACGATACCGTTAAACTAAAAACCTACCAGTTTAGTGTCAAAGCATCGTTGGCAAAATACTTTCCGATCGGGCGGCAGTCAACCATTAAAACAGCGTTCAGTGGTGGGTGGCTGCAAAGTCCCGCTATTTTCCGCAATGAACTATTTCAGATTGGCGGATATAAGTTGATGCGTGGGTTTGATGAAGAAACCATTTTCGCGTCCCAATATGCAGTGACCACTGCAGAATACCGTTATCTTGTGGGATTGAATTCGTACTTTTTTGTTTTTGCAGACGGCGGATGGGCACGAAATAAAAGTGTAAGTGTGCAAACCAATAATACGTTTATTGGCGTTGGACTTGGGATGGCATTTGAAACCAAAGCCGGCATTTTTAATATTTCTTACGCCAATGGCAAAAGGAATGATGTAAAATTTGATTTGCGGCAATCGAAAATTCATATCGGCTACCTCAATTATTTCTGATTGAATGGAAGTGAAAAATGCATTATTGCTTCCGTAAATTATGAAACGCTTATTATTTTCGCATTGTAATCAGTATTTGTGAAGTACATTATTTATCTCTTTTTCTTCTTTTTTGCAGAGGTGCTGGCGGCACAAACACCGGTGACCGATACGCCTGTGGTGGTGCAGCAGCCTGTCATAAAAAAAGTGAGGACGCCTGCAGTAAAAAAAGACAGCAGCTTCCGGTTGTCGCGCCAGGATGTGCCGGTACCGGCCACACCGGATACTCTTGCAGCGGACGGCCCGTTTGAAGCAAAAAAGGGATTGCTTTCTTACAAGACGGTTTTAAAAATCAATCCCTGGTACAATTTTTTTGGTTTACCGGAAAACCAGGCCGTTCATGAAAGAAACACGACAGGCAAAGAGTCACTCTTTTATATACTGGCCGGTGTACTTTTTTTCTTTGCACTCATTCGAACACTTTTTACCAAATACCTGGGCAACCTGATGGGGCTGGTATTCAGGGGTTCCCTGCGACAAAAACAAATCCGTGAGCAATTGTTGCAGACACCGTTACCATCGCTTTTGCTGAATATCTTCTTTGTGATTGTGGCGGGGTTATATATTTTCTTTTTACTGCAGCATTATCAAACCGCACCTGTAACCGGCTTTTGGTTGCTACTGCTGTATTGCGTAATGGCCGTAGGGGCAGTCTACCTGGTTAAATTTCTTGTATTAAAATTTACCGGTTGGATTTTTAACATACGCGATGCAGCGGATACGTATATATTTATTGTGTTCCTGGTAAATAAATTACTTGCCATCTTCCTGCTGCCCCTCCTCATCGTGATGACTTTTTCAATGGCCTCCTGGTTGAATGTACTGATGACCCTATCTTATGTAATGATAGTTGGTTTTTTTGCTTACCGGTATATCGTCTCGTTTGCCCCTGTACGGCGGGAAGTTAAAGTTAGCCCGTTCCACTTTTTTATGTACCTTTGCGCGTTCGAGGTAATACCACTTTTACTCATTTATAAGGTTTTATTACGTTTTTTCTAAGTGGTATTATCTATTTTTTTGAAGGCATACATTCTAAATTGCGAAACCATATCCAGTAAGAAATGGTAAAGAACGGTGAAAGAAATACAGCTGCTGCTGTTAAGAAAGTTAAAAAAGTCCTTATTACCCAGCCCAAACCGGAAACTGATAAGTCGCCGTATTATGAACTGGCCAGAAAATACAGTATTGAATTGTCTTTTCATCCCTTTATCCGCCTGGAAGGCATCCCGCCCAAAGAATTCCGTAAACAAAAGATAGACATCGCTAATTATTCTGCTGTAATATTTACCAGCCGTAATGCCATTGATCATTTTTTTCGCACCTGCGAAGAAATGAAGGTGAATATTTCACAGGATACAAAATATTTCTGCATTACTGAAGCCGTGGCACTCTATCTGCAGAAATTTATTCTTTACCGCAAACGCAAGGTCTTTTATGGTGCAGACAGTACCAACAAAAGCATGTTTGATGTAATAAATAAGCATAAGGAGAACGAGAAATTTCTTTACCCGGTTTCAGAAAACCAGCAGGATAACGAGATTGTTGGTTGGCTAAAACTACACCACTGCGAATATGCTACTCCCTATATGTACCGTACCATCAGTGCAGATGTAAAGGAAGTGATGGTGCAGGAAGAATTTGATGTAATTTGTTTTTTCACCCCCAGCGGCGTCAGGAGCCTTTTTGACAACTGCCCCCGATTCAAACAAAATGGCACTAAAATCGGTGCTTTCGGCAGCAACACTTCCAAGGCTGTTGAAGAGGCTGGTTTATTGCTGGATATAAAAGCCCCCTTGCCCCAGTCGCCCTCCATGGTGGCTGCGTTGGATAAATACCTGGCAGGATTGAACCAACCAAAGGCATAATCTATTTTGAAGATTGAGTTTTGAATCTGTGAAAACGGATGCCCTTTTTTTTTGCCTGGTTCAACATTCCCACTTAAAATTCATCATTCAATATAGTTGTCATGTCAAACCGGTTAGTTCATGAAACCAGCCCTTATCTATTGCAGCACGCACATAATCCGGTAGACTGGTATCCCTGGGGTGAAGAAGCCCTGCAAAAAGCCCGGAAGGAAAATAAACCAATCCTTATCAGTATTGGTTACTCTGCCTGCCACTGGTGCCATGTGATGGAAAAAGAAAGCTTTGAAGACGAAAAAGTGGCGGCCATCATGAACGCCCATTTTATCAATATAAAAATTGACCGCGAGGAACGTCCGGACCTGGATCATATTTACATGGATGCGGTGCAGGTAATGACGGGCAGCGGTGGATGGCCCCTGAATGTATTTCTTACGCCAGCGGCAAAACCGTTCTATGGCGGCACCTATTTCCCCCCGCAAAAAGCATATAACCGGGCCTCGTGGACGGATACGCTGCTGGGCGTTTCCAACGCGTTTACGGAGCGCCAGGGTGAAGTAGTCTTACAGGCAGAAGGCCTCACTGCGCACTTGCTGCAAGCAAACACATTTGGTGAGCCGGTTAAAGCGGAAACCGTGGTGTTCAGCGCTTCCAATGCCCGCATTATATATGACAACCTCATGCAAGCTGCGGACAAGGTGGACGGCGGATTTGGCCGTGCACCGAAATTCCCTCAAACGTTTTCAATCCAATACCTGCTCAGGTATTACCATTTTTATAAAGAGGAGGCCGCCTTACAGCAAGCCTGCTTCAGCCTGGACAAAATGATATATGGTGGCATCTACGACCAGGCCGGTGGCGGTTTTGCCCGCTATGCTACAGACAATGCATGGCTGGTACCGCATTTTGAGAAAATGTTGTACGATAATGCTTTGCTGCTTACAACTTTAAGTGAAGCGTACCAATTAACCCATTATGCCAGGTATGCGGAAACCATCGCGCAGACCATCGCATTTGTAGAAAGAGAGCTGATGTCTCACGAAGGAGGCTTTTATTCAGCCCTGGATGCGGACAGTGAAGGAGAGGAGGGCCGATTTTACGTGTGGGACAAAAAAGAAGTAGAAGCGGTGCTGGGTGATGATGCTGAATGCTGCTGTAATTATTACGACGTTACAGACGATGGTAATTGGGAAGGCAAAAACATTTTGCATGTGCCCAATGCGCCGGGCTTGCCGGAAAAATCGCCGGAAGCCGCGGCGCTGGAAATGACAAAGCTGGATCGCTGCAAGGAAAAATTGCTGGCGGCGCGCAGTAAAAGAGTGCGTCCGCAGCTGGACGATAAAATGCTGCTTGGCTGGAATGCCTTGATGAACACAGCCTGCAGTAAGGCGTATGCGGCCACCGGGCTGGAGAGATACCGAATGCTGGCCATCAAAAACATGGAATTTATCCTGCGCAATTTCTCTAACAGGGATGGGTGCTACCATACCTTTAAAAATGGCGTCGCCAAATACAATGCCTTTCTGGATGATTACGCATTCCTTGTGCGGGCGCTAATACAATTACAGGAAATAACCGGCAATAAAGATTACTTGCAAACGGCTAAAAGATTAACGGATTTTGTATTGGAAGGTTTTGGAGACGCGGAATCGCCTTTTTTGTTCTTTACGCACAGTAGCCAGGAAGACGTGATAGTAAGAAAAAAAGAAATATATGACAGTGCTGTACCTTCTGGTAACTCGGTGATGGCTGCAAACCTGCATTATTTATCAAGCGTATTTGATAATATAGTATGGAAAGATAAGTCCGCCGCAATGATTGGCACATTATTGGGGTTAATTACACGTTATCCCACTTCATTCGGCGGATGGGCCAACCAATTAATCGATATGGCGAATGGCCTAAAGGAAATAGTAATTACAGGGCAAAAAATTAACGAAATACTTTTTGATATTTTGCATATTTTTATTCCGAATAGAATTATACAGGCTTCTTCCGTCCCCGATGAGAATTTTCCCTTACTACGAAATAAGGATTATTTTAACCCTTTTCTTGTTTATCTGTGTGAAAATTACGCTTGCAAACCTCCAGTTAACAGCTTAGCCTTATTCCATCAACAAATTGATATACAGTAATTTATAAAATTATTTATGAAGTTCCGTATTCATTACAATAAATAAATAATAATACTCGTTTATACATACGGGGATTTTTACGATTTGATAATTAAGAAAAAATTTCTAAACTTGTAGCTGATGTTCACGAAACATTATATTTGCCGATTACCCTTTAATATTATGAAAATGAAAAACCTGTCCATGCTTTTAGCAGCCGCTACAATTTTGTTAGCAAGCTGCGGCAAATCCGGAAAGTCCTCCAAAGGGTTGCCCAATGACGGCCAACTACACGGAGTCGCTCCCAACAACAAGTATCAACTTCCGAAACCTCCCGGTATGGTGTACATTCCACCAGGAACCTTTCACATGGGACCTAGTGATGAAGATGTTAACTATGCATACACTGCACGTAACAAACAAGTATCTATCAATGGCTTCTGGATGGATGCCACTGAAATCACCAACAATGAGTACCGCCAGTTCGTACAGTGGGTAAGAGACTCCACTGCTGCAAAACTGATGGGCTTTGTAAAAAGCGTTGATGGTGTTGATATGATTGACTGGAAGAAAGCCACTACCATTAAATGGGGTGACAAGTCAACTGTTGAAAAAATAGACCAACTCATTGTAACTCCTGAGAACCGGATATTTGGCAAAAAAGAAATTGATGCCAATAAGCTGGTGTATCATTCAGAAACGTTTGATACAAAAGAAGCTGCCCGCAGGGATAATGCAGGTAAAGGCCGCTCTAATTTCATGATTAAAAAAGACGTTCGTATTTACCCGGACACATTGGTTTGGATAAGAGATTTTTCTTACTCTTATAATGAGCCAATGACCAAAAGATATTTTTCTCACCCTGCTACCGGTAACTATCCCGTTGTTGGTGTAAACTGGAACCAGGCTACCGCTTTCTGCGAGTGGAGAACACATTACCTGAATGCATTTCTTGAGTCGAAGAAACGGTCACAGGAATCTGATTTCCGTTTGCCTACAGAAGCCGAGTGGGAATATGCTGCACGTGGCGGCCGTTCACAATCGATGTTTCCGTGGGGTAACTATTACCTGAGAAACAAGAAAGGCTGTTTATTGGCCAACTTTAAACCAGGTCGTGGTAACTATCCCGAAGATGGTGGTTTCTACACAGTACGTGCAGATGGTTACTGGCCCAATGATTTCGGCCTGTATTGCATGGCCGGCAATGTTGCAGAATGGACTTCTTCCCTTTATTATGAGGGTGGCTATAATTTCCAGCATGATATGAACCCGGATATCCGTTACAACGCAAAGGATGCAGATCCTCCACGTATGAAACGTAAAGTAATCCGCGGTGGAAGCTGGAAGGACGTAGGTTATTTCCTGCAAACCGGTACACGTGCATACGAATACCAGGACACTGCTAAATCTTATATCGGTTTCCGCACCGTTATTGACTTACCATCAATACAGGGTCGTCGCTGATATTTAACAAATTGAACAAAATTTTTTACTGATAATTCCGTTACTTAATTGATTTTATAAATCAACAGATATCCTTTTCTCAAAAAAACCCGTTTAAAAAACTCTAAAAAAAACGAAAACTATGGCTGGAGTAAGCAAACAAACAGACAAATTAGTAAATGTATTCGTATGCGTAGGCGCTGCAGTAGTAATCTTTGGTGCATGGGCTAAAATCCTTCACCTCACATTTGCGAATCAAATGCTGACCATTGGTCTTTTAACAGAAGCTGCAATATTCTTAATATATGCATTTTTACCGCCTCCAGGACAGGAAATGGCTGCACTGGCTGAAGCGCTTCCTAAAATGAGCAATTCAAACAACAACTCATCATTGAATTCTTTGGATAAAATGATGACAGAAGCAGACATCACACCTACCAACCTTAAAAAGTTAAGCGAAGGTTTCCAGAAGTTTGGTGCTTCCGTTAACCAGATAAAAGATGTTTCTGAAGTGGTTACCGCTACTTCTGATTATACAGCTAAAACAAAAGAAGCAACCGGCGCTCTTGGTTTAATGAAAGATGCCTACACTAAATCTGCTGCAACCATGCAGTCTTTTAATGATGCGTCTGAATCTACCAAACAGTTTCATGGTCAGGTACAGGTATTGACAAAAAACCTGGGTTCGCTGAATACTATTTATGAGCTGGAATTACAGGATACCAACAACCATTTAAAGGCAATGAACAACTTCTATAGCAACCTGGCTACTGCTTCACAAGCCATGCAGGGTAGCGTAGCAGATGCCAAAAAAACACAGGAACAGATTGGTTTGCTGGCTAAAAACCTCAGCAGTCTGAACCAGGTATATGGTAACATGTTAACAGCCATGTCGGGTAAACAGTAAGTTAAACGGATTGAGAAAAGAACAGCCATTGTTTGCATCTACATCCGCTACCCTTGAGAACAAAATGAAAAACCTGATTTAATTAAATTTAATTCATTCACCCATGTCTTTACCAAAAGAGCCCCGGCAGAAGATGATCAATATGATGTATTTGGTGCTAACAGCATTGCTGGCACTCAATGTATCTAATGAAGTATTGGAAGCCTTCAAGACCGTCGATAAAAGTATAGTTACTTCAAATAGTTCACTCGATACGAAGAATAAAGTTATTTATGATGCATTTGGCAACGAATTGAAAGATCCCCAAACAAAAGCAAAGGCTGAGTTGTGGGCGCCAAAAGCAGACCAGGTTAAAAAATTATCTGCTGATATGGATGGCTATTTAGCCAGCATGAAGAAGCAGTTGAAAGAAGAGTCTGGCCTGAGAAAAGACGATAAGGGTGAAGAAGAGTTCAAAGAAGATGATTTGGACGCTGCAACACGCTTATTTGCTGAAAAAGGCGAAGGCAAAAACATGTACGAAAAACTGGCGGCCTACAAGAAAAATGTACTGGCAGTTTTAAATCCTGATGAATTTAAAGACAACCCGGATTTAGCGAAATCAATTGCAGCTAAAAGAGCGGAGTTCGAAAAAACACTTCCCCTGGATTTAAGCGTTCCTGCAAAGGCAAATGCTGAAAAATCAGGCGATAATGCAAAAGACTGGACGTTCAGTTATTTTCACATGACGCCTACTATTGCATCTTTAACTATCCTGAGCAAGTTTCAGAATGATGTAAAGAACTCTGAGTCGCAGCTGGTGGATTATATTCACTCACAGGTAGGGCAAGTTAAAGTGGTGTACAACAAATTTGCTGCTATTGCACAGGCGAACAGAACCTACGCAATGCCGGGTGATGAAATTGAAGTGACTGCCGGTATCGGTGCCTTCAGTGACGCAGCGCAGCCAAACATCTCTATTAACGGACAGCACATGTCGTTAACAGACGGTAAGGCTTCGTTTAAAACAACCGCCAGCGGTGCTGGTGAGCATACCGTTGCGGTGAAAATAGAATACACAACACCAGACGGTAAGAAAGAGGTTAAAGACGAAATTGTTAAGTATACAGTTGGTACGCCTTCAGGTGCATCTATGTTCCTTGAAAAAATGAACGTGGTTTACCTGGATGTTGAAAACCCGGTTACTATTTCTGCAGGTTCAGGCGGTAAAGAAAAGATGAACGTAAGCTTTACCAATGGTTCTATCAAGTCCGCAGGTGGTGACCGTTTCATGATTGTTCCTACAACGGCAGGCGTTGGTAAAGTAAACATCGTTGTAAACGGAAAGACGACCCCGTTTGAAGTACGTTGTAAGCAATTGCCAAGCCCGGTTCCAATGGTAGGTGCAGTAACAAGCGGTGCTATTCCTTCTGCTACTTTTAAAGCAATGGGTGGTTTACTGGCTAAACTGAAAGATTCTGAATTCGATTTTCCATATGCTGTTGTTGGATATGAACTTGGGGCAAGAAACCCAAGTGGTATCTACCAGATAGTAAATGTTGATGGCCCACGCTGGAGTGTTGCCGAAAACCTGATTAAAGCGCAGGCACCAGGTTCAGTAGTTTACTTCGACAAAATAAGGGTCAGAGGCCCGGGCGGAAAATTGAGAACTATCGACGGAACTTATTTCAGCCTTAAATAATCACCAGATAAACGGATAAAGTAATGAAAAACCGCATCATCAAACTGTGTCTTTTGGTAACCGTGCTGGCACTTTGTGCAGGCACCGCAGACGCGCAGACCAATAAGAAACGTACAGCCAAGAAAAGAACCACCGCAAAGAAAAATACCAAAAAGACCGCGGGCAATGCAACCGCTACAATAGCTGCTCCGGCAAAAGACACGACCGCACCTGTTCCTGCTGACCCCGAATTAAACCTTGGGATCATCCGTAAGAGTTTGCGTAACGATGATGCAGTTGAGCGCAACCTGGTAAAAGAACGTTCACCGCTTCCTTATGAGCACATCCGCGAGGACGATGCGGTTTACCGCCAGCGCTTGTGGAGAGAGATAGATGTGCATGAAAAAATGAACCTCCCTTTTGTTTATAAAGCAGACGGCGACAACGGCAACCAGCGTTTTGTTATCATTTTACTGAACGCTATCAAAAGTGGTGAAGTAACCGCTTTTAATGCAGATGATGATCGCTTTACCACGCCGCTTACTTTTGGCAGCATTGCACGTAAACTCGTGGGTGAGGTTACTACCATCCAGGTGCCTGACTGGGTAAAGGATCCAACCGGTGCAACGTTGAAAGATTCAACAGTTACGCCTGAGTTTGACCCAAATGCAGTCGAAAAATACTGGATTAAGGAAGATGTGGTTTTTGATAAGGAGTCTTCACGCCTCCACACACGTATCCTTGGTATCGCACCGATGTTAAGCATCAAAAATCCTGACGGATCTTTCAGGGCGGTGTCCCCTTTATTCTGGGTATATTATCCTGATTTGCGTCCCATGCTGGCTAAATTTGAAGCTTATAACGGTAAAAACTTCGGTGCCCGTCTAAGCTGGGAAGAAATGTTTGAAAGCCGTATGTTCGCCAGCCGTATTATCAAGTCTACTGTAGAAAACCCCAATGATTTATTTATTGAAGGTTTTGTAAAAGATCCGATTCTACGCCTGTTGGAAGGAGATAACATTAAAGAGAAAATATTTAACTACGAGCAGGACCTTTGGTCTTACTAAGCGCACAGCATTATAATATTAAAAGCATCGTATTTTTACGATGCTTTTTTTTATGTTTTTAATACCATTAGTGCTTAGAACTAATAAAAAAATACCCTTAATGAGGTATTGGATTGTGAAATATGTTTGTTAGTTTTACAACGGTTTTTCATAGGATATTGGATTTTAAAAACGGGGCTGGATTTTTATCCTGGCCCCTTTTCTTTTTCATCAAAATAGCTGCTGATAATAGCGGCTTTGGAAACGCCCGCAATCTTAGCAACTGCCGCAGTTCCGGCTTCTCTTACCCGCTTAACTGACTTAAATTCCTTTAAAAGTGTGTCAGCCGTTGCTTTTCCTATTCCCTTTATACCTTCCAGTTCGTTCTTAAAAGTTCCCCGGCTTCGCTGGCTTCGGTGAAAAGTGATGCCAAACCTGTGTACTTCATCCCGGATACGCCTGATTAGTTTTAGACTGTCGCTGTTGTAGGGCAATTTCACGGATTGTTTGTCACCCTGAAAAAAAATCTCCTCCTCGTTCTTGGCAAGGCCCACTATGGTCATTTTGCCCGCTAAGCCCAGCGCGTTAATGCTTTCAACTGCGGCGCTTAACTGACCCTTACCACCATCTATGATCACCAGTTGGGGGAATGGCTGTTCTTCTTCCTTTAAGCGCTTGTAGCGCCGAAAAACCACTTCTTTCATGGTGGCAAAATCATTGATACCGTCTACCGTCTTTACATTAAAATGACGGTAATCTTTTTTACTGGGAATTGCATCCCGAAAGCAAACCATTGCGGATACGGCGTAGCTGCCCTGTAAATTGGAATTATCAAAACATTCAATGTGTATGGGTACCTCGGAAAGCTGCAGGTCTTCCTGTAATTTATACAACACCTGCTTGCGATCCATATCGGATTTGCCCTCCAGCTGCAGCGTTTTTTTCTTTTTTATTTCTTCTTTAAAATAGGCCACATTTTGTTCAGACAATTCCAGCAGCTTCTTTTTTTCACCGCCTTTTGGAATTGTGATAACCACGCCGGGCTCCGGGTAGTCAACAGCAAACGGCAAAATAAGCTCGGCAGACTGGCTGTTAAATGTCTGGCGTAGCTGTGCCACGGCAAAAGCCAGCACTTCTGCATCATCTTCCTCCAGGTGGGTTTCCAGCTGAATGGTATGCGTTTGCACGATGGTGCCATGCTGTACAATCAGGTAGTTCACGTAAGCAATATCCCCATCTTTTAAAATCGTAAACACATCTACGTTGCCGAGGTGCCGGCTAACGATGACGGACTTCGACTGGTAGTTTTCTACGTGGTCCAGTTTCTTCCGGATAATTTCCGCTTTTTCAAAACGCATTGTTGCAGCAAACTCCCCCATCTCTTTTTTATAGTGATGAATGACTGGCGAAAGATTGCCTTTCAGTACGCTTTTTAAGCGGCCCAGGCCCTCCTGGTAATCTTCTGCAGACTGAAAAGCTTCGCAGGGCCCCTTACAATTACCAAGATGATATTCCAGGCACACTTTAAATTTTTTCTTGCTGATGTTGTTCTCTGTTAAATTCAGTTTACAGGTGCGCAGCTGAACATTTTGTTTGATGAAATTCAGTAATTCCCGCACTTTACCAACAGAGGTAAATGGGCCCAGGTATTCTGATCCGTCATTTATTTTTTTGCGCGTGAGAAAAACGCGCGGAAAGGGTTCTTTTTTAATAACGATATAAGGGAAACTTTTGTCGTCCTTGAGATCGATATTATACTTTGGCTGAAATTCTTTGATGAGTGAGTTTTCCAGAAAGAGCGCATCCTGTTCGGACCCAACAATAGTAAACTCAATATGATGGATGTGTTTTACCAGCTCATGCGTTTTATAACTGGTAAACGTTTTGCTGAAATAAGAACTCACCCGCTTACGCAGGCTCTTCGCTTTGCCCACATAAATCAAGTCATTGTTTTTATTGAAGTATTTGTAAATACCGGGATTAACCGGGATGGTGTGGGCAATCTGCTGAAATTCCTGCGCCGTCATGAATAAGTTTTATCGTGAATCTGGACGTCCGTACTAAGATCTGCGCCTTTTCTTCTACCGCAGCTAGTAGTTACCGCCTACCGTCTCAAGCCTTCAATTTAATTCGAATAATCCCAGGTAATTTTTACCTGCTCAACCGGCAGCTGTTTTCCACCCACTTTCATTTCCGTTGTCACCTGCATATTCCGGCCGGTCTTCCAGTACAGCTTTTTGTTAAAAACTGTATCGTTTCGGGTAAACATTTTTTCGATGTATATCCCCGACACTTTATCATTTGCCACAGGGTCAGGTTTAACATACACATTGATCTTTTGTATGGGCAGGCTGGTGTCTGTGGTTGTATAAATCAGCGTCACCGAAGGGTCACTCTGGTCGGCAATACTCGTCTGCGTATACAATTTTTTAACGGCCGGATCGCTGATATCCGGGCGCCGGAACTCATCGGCAAACGCGCGTAACTGTTTATCAGTAGCAGTTGTTAGCCGGGTTTTATTATTAATAGTAACAGCCAGACTGATAGGAAGTTGCAGCGAGTCAATAATTTTCAGTTGTCCGCCAATATAATCCGGTACCGGAAAAAAATCCTGCTGTGCCGGCACGCTGTCCTTTACCGCTGCGTTCTTCTCAGGGTTAGCAACTGGTGTATTGTTTTGGCAGGCAGTCATGAGCAGGCAGGTAAAAGCAAACAGCAAATATTTCATGTTATAAAAATACATTAAAATAAAAAGCCGCTGCACAATGCAGCGGCTTTCCAATAATTTTATACCAATCAGAACGACCTGGTTACGCCGAACTTAATGCCATACTCCGTGAGGTATTCGCGTACACGGTATTCGTTGCTGTAGCTTGACAATAACTGTGAACGGAACTGTGGTCCTACCTGCCATTTTAATCCACCGACCTTATAAGATACAAAAGCTTCAAAATTTGTATGTACGTTAAAACCGCGCGCAAGATCAGGACTCTGAATATAATTTTTATAATCGGATGAAATAAGGTAGCTGGTGCTGGTCAGCAAAAATGTGGGCTGAATGCCACCCGCAATACTAAATTGAAGATTTTTTTCACCCAGGAGTTTTATTTCTATGCCAACGGGCAGGGATAGCTGCAAGTATTTGTTTTGCAGTTGCTCTGGTGCATAGCCTGAAAAATTCCTGATATTGGTGTAGCCTGACAGCGTATCGTGCAACGGTGAGCCATTTAAGGCAATAGAAGCCTTTTCGGTGCTGTATTTATAGGCATCGATGTAATAGCGGGAATAATTTAATTGCGCACCTGCAAATACCGTAAGGCTACTGGAAAGCCTGTATTGTACATTGCTTCCCAACTCAAAACCAGGCGCAGGCTTGTGCTGCACGTAGTTATTGATATTGCCGCCTGTTGCCGCTGCTACCGGCACATAACTATCGCCTTGCTGGTTAAGCGTAGACAACCTGCGGTAACTAATCGTGGGACTTGCATAAACCTGCATTGACCACCTGGAATAGCTAACAATTTTTTTGGCAGCAGCCTGTTCTACCTGGTTAATTTTTTCAGCAGCTTTTGGCTGGGCAATTGCTTTTACAGCGTTGCTTTCTTTTGTAGCCGAAGCGGAAGGTAACAATGCAGGCGATTCACTTTGCGAAGCACCCTTTGAAGCAGCAATACTTGCTGCCGGTGGCATATTTTCAATAATACCTGTTGATTCAGCTGTGATGACCGTTGTTCCACGACTGTCTTGTTCTGATATGATTACGGGTGCTGTTGACAGACCAGGGTTTGAAGCAGCTTGTGGAATTCTTTTTATTGTTTCGATTGTGCGTATTGCTGTAGTGGTAGCTGGCAATCCGGGTGAGATAGTGGAAATGCCCGGTGCTGTTTTATAAACCTGTACAGGGGATGATGCGGCAACGGCTTGTGCACTTTGATTCACCCCTGTTGCCATCTCGTTGTATTCAGCAAACAATACCTGCCTGCCAATGAAGAACGCCGAACCAATAAAAAATAAGGTAAAACCCAGTGCCCACCATTTCTTTCTGCCATGAAAGGAACTGTAAATATTGTTCCAGACCCTGTCAGACGGGTACATTTTATATTGATCCGATTTCTGTTTTAGAAATTCTTCAAAATCATTATCGTAATTATTGCGGTCCATGTAAGCAAGGGTGTTTTGTGTACGGATGTTAGTTTGGTAAAACAGCTAAACATATTCATTTCCCGGTCGTCATTTATCTTCCAAAAGATAAAACGTTCATTTTCTTTGCAGGCTGCTGCTGCAGTATTTTCTTCTTAATTAAAATATCCTCCAGCATTTGTTTTGCACGGGTATACTGAGACCTGCTGGTACTTTCTTCAATGTCCAGCATATTTCCTATTTCCCGGTGCGAATAGCCTTCGATAGCATACAAGTTTAAGACAGTTCTGTAACCGATTGGCAGTATGCGTATACACTCCACTACCTGCTTGGCCTGCACAATAGAAGGAACACTTTCCTCCCTTACCTGCAATGACGTTGCGTGTATGATATCTACGCTTTCATTGAACTTCTTATTCTTTTTCAGGTTGTTGATACAAGTATGTACAATTATGCGCCGCACCCAACCCTCGAAGGCACCCTGGTTGCGGAACGTGTGTATTTGCGAAAACACCTTGATAAATCCTTCCTGCAACATGTCTTCCGCATCTTCCCTGTTGTGCGCAAATCTGTAACAAACTGCCAGCATTTTAGGTGTGTACCGGTTGTACAATTCCTTTTGTGCTACAGGCTCATTTCTTAAACAACCTTTTAAAATGGATTCCTCTGTCATTTTGGACGTTTGGTAACCCGTAATTTAAGACAATTTTTAATACGGGTTGCTGCTTGGCGAGTATAAATAAAGTGTGCGCAAATTTGAAAAAATCGACGCGGATTCTTGTTATATTAACAATTGTATGATTTTTAGGCAGAAGCGTGCATGAAATTTAACAAAACCGTTAAAACTTAGATGGTTTCAAGAAAGTCGACCTAAAAAAATAAATTCTTACCTGTACTGGAATAGTTTCAAAAGCTGGAAGGCGCCAGCACCTTCCAGAAAGCCGGTTCGTGCGCAAGGCCTTCAACAAGCGCAGTTTATTTTTTTCTCGCCAGGCTATCTGCGGGATACAGCTGTTGCATTGTTGTTCTGATGGCGCCGGCCCAGGCTACTAACGCCTCTTTCTCGGCGGACGTCAGTACCGCCTTTTTGTGGATCCACGTATAATTATCCAGTGGCATTTTATTTTCTCTCACCTCTTCTATTATTTCTTGCATCTTGTGGTACTGCCTCCGCAGGCTGTAGGTCGCAAATACATCAAAATTTAATTCTGATTTCCCCTCCGTCACATGATTATTTAACCACCAGTCTACCGGTTGTATTTTAGCATACCATGGATACAATGTGTTGTTGGAATGGCAGTCGTTACAACTGACCGCCAATATCTCTTTTACATTTTCGGGAACACTGTATACCGCAGCAATCGACTGGTTTGCTGCCACAGTTCCGGCGTTTTTTTTCGGATGAAAAAATTGTATCAGTACCAGTGCAATTAAAAGTATAACCAGTATTTTTTTTATCATAGGTAGTAAATGATTGGGTGTTTCCGCTCGCTGTAAGCGTATTTAAATAAAATTCCGTCGGTGCCGGCACCGGTTGTATTAAATCAAAATATTACCGGTCATTTCTTTTGGGATGGGTAGCTGCATCATCGTTAAAATAGTAGGTGCAAGATCCCCCAGTTTGCCTGGTTTAATCGGGCCTTTCCATTCTTTGTCGATGATAAAAAATGGTACCAGGTTGAGTGTATGGGCTGTATTGGGCGTTCCGTCTTCGTTTACCATATAATCTGCATTGCCATGATCTGCCGTAAGAAAAACCGTATAGTCGTTGGCAAGTGCCGCGGTAACCACTTTCTCCACGCAGGCATCCACCGTTTCTGCCGCCTTAATAGCAGCGCTGAAAATTCCGGTATGACCAACCATGTCTGTATTGGCGTAATTGAGACAGATAAAAGAAGCGGCCTTACTTTCAATTTCCGGAATGATGGACGCGGTTAGTTCGTAAGCGCTCATTTCTGGTTGCAGATCATAAGTAGCTACTTTCGGCGAAGGCGCCATAATCCTTTTCTCACCTTCAAACGCCTTTTCGCGGCCACCACTGAAAAAGAAGGTTACATGCGGGTATTTTTCAGTCTCGGCAATACGTATTTGTTGTAAACCATTTTGAGCTACCACATCACCCAATGTATTCTTCAAATCGTCGTGTTCAAACACCACATGCACATTTTGGAACGAATGATCATAACGGGTCATGGTCGTATAATCCAGCTGCAGTTTATGCATACCACTTTCAGGGAAATCCTGTTGGGTTAGCACTTCTGTTATTTCCCGGCAGCGGTCTGTACGGAAGTTGAAACAGATAGCAACATCGCCGTTTTGGATAGTCGCCACCGGTGTTCCATCCGGATGTACAATTATTGTTGGTTTAATAAATTCGTCGGTGATATTGTTGTTATATGAATGTTGAACAGCTGCTATGGCGTTGCCGGACGTATCGCCAATGCCGTTTACCATGGCATCGTAAGCCAGCTTAACTCTTTCCCAGCGTTTATCACGGTCCATGGCATAATAGCGTCCGCTTACGCTGGCAATCTTTCCAACAGAAACCTGCAGGTGATCCTGCAGTGCAGTAATAAATCCGAGGCCGCTTTTAGGATCTGTATCCCTCCCGTCGGTAAAGGCATGAATGAATACATTTGTCAGGCCCTCGTTTTTACAAAGATCGGTCAGCGCCATCAGGTGTTTAATATGAGAATGTACGCCCCCATCGCTCACCAAACCCAGCAGGTGCAAGGGTTTATTGCTTTCTTTTGCCCGCCGGATGCTTTGCAGCAATACTTCGTTTTTTGCAAAAGAGCCGTCGCGCACGGCCACATTGATCCGTTGTAGTTCCTGGTAAACAACACGACCGGCACCCAGGTTAAGGTGACCTACTTCGCTGTTTCCCATTTGCCCGTCTGGCAGGCCAACCGCTTCACCACAGGTAACCAGGGTAGTATGCGGATATTTATTATATAAACTACTTACAAAAGGCACATTTGCGTTTTGGATAGCATCGGCCGATTTATTTTGTCCAAGGCCCCATCCATCCATTATAATCAAGATAATTTTCTTCTTTTCCATGCTTTAAAATTACCGAATTCCACGGTAATCATCCGGGCAGTCGTAAAAATCAAATGGAATAAGCGTTTTTTTTACACATAAATCAAGTTGGCATATTTTTAGTGATTGTATAGAACCTTGCAATCCACCCCTTTTGAAGACTAATACTTCCATCCATTACTTGAAGAACTAAAGGAAAGATTTATGAAAAACTACCTGTGGCTTGCCGTGCTGTCATGCCTTTTTTTGCTACCTTCTTTTTCCCGCCCTGCCTATGTCACCGGAATGGAAATTGAAGATATTGTAGGCGCTATAAAAGCAGGAAATGCTACCCAGTTATCGCGTTATTTTGATAGCCGTGTAGACATCACCCTTCCGGACAAAAGTGACAACTACAGCCGGGCACAGGCCGAGATGATCATCCGGGATTTCTTCAGCTACAATAATGTACGCAGTTTTGAAATTAAATACAAAGGCGAAAACAACGGTTCCAAATATTGCATCGGCACATTGAAAACGAAAAACGGCGATTACCGTACCAAATTATTTATGAAACAAAAGGACAGCAAACAGGTCTTGCAGGAGATCGCTTTCCAAACCGTTGAGTAATAATATTACCCCTGAAAGACCTAAAGGCTTGCAATACAATTGCAGGCTTTTTTTTGCCGGATACGCAGCATAATCCGGCGCACGCCACGCTTTCAGCTTTAGCCTTTATCTTTGTTGTATGGTCACATTTAACGAACAGCTGGCCCAATTAATAGCCGCGGCATTGAAGGAAGATGTTGGCGACGGTGATCACTCCACGCTTTGTTGCATACCCGCCGGCGCCAGGGGTAAAGCGGTGTTAAAAATAAAGCAGGCCGGTGTCCTTGCGGGGATGTCGGTTGCAGAAAAGATATTTCAGTATGCTGCCCCCGCTGTCAGCTTTACGGCCCATAAAAAAGATGGTGACGGCATGCAGCCCGGTGAGACGGCATTTGAGGCCGAAACGCTGGTGCATGTTATTTTACAATGTGAGCGACTGATCTTAAACTGCATGCAGCGTATGAGCGGTATTGCTACACTAACCCGCCAGTATTCCGATAAGTTAAAAGGGTATACCACGAAATTGCTGGATACCCGTAAAACAACCCCGAATTTCCGCCTGCTTGAAAAAGAAGCCGTACGCATCGGTGGCGGCGCAAACCACCGCATGGGTTTGTATGATATGATTATGCTGAAGGATAACCATATTGACTACTGCGGCGGACTGCAGCAGGCCATAGAACGGGCATGGCAATACGTGGAAACAGTTAAACCGGGTCTTAAAATTGAAGTGGAAACCAGGAGCCTGGACGATGTGAAAAAAGTGCTGGCAGTGGGCAAAGTGAACCGGGTAATGCTGGATAATTATACCCCGGAAATGGTGGCCGCCGCAGTAGAACTCATCGACGGCAGATTTGAAACAGAAGCCAGCGGCGGTATTAATCTTGATAATATTGAAGCGTACGCGGCAACAGGGGTTGATTTTATAAGCGCCGGCGCGCTGATTCACCAGGCAAAGAGCCTGGATCTAAGTTTGAAAGCAGTCATTGCCGGGTAATCATTTTTTTTGAAAAAACAGCTTATGTCAAAAAAGAATAAGCCCGATGCACGGGGCTTTGTATTCAGTACTGATCCAAATTTCTCTTTTGAGGAAGACAAACATGAACCTGCAGAAACCTTGTTGCCCAAACAGCAACGGTTGCGCATACGGCTGGATACCAAACGTCGGGCAGGCAAGGCCGTTACACTGGTTACCGGATTTTCCGGTACGGAGGAAAACTTAGAAAGCCTGGGCAAACAGTTGAAAAATTATTGCGGGAGTGGTGGTGCGGTAAAGGACGGTGAAATAATTGTGCAGGGTGACCAACGCGATAAAGTATTGCAATGGCTCATTAAAACCGGGTATACATTATCCAAAAAAATCTGATTTGCTTGTTTCATTGTTTGCAATCGTCGCCGCTATTACCCTGGTAGTTGCTATAATTACGTTTATCCTTTATGGCCGGGCAAGAATGAAAGAACAGGAACAAAAAGAAAAATCTTTTCTCCGCATTCATTACGCCGCTCTTTTTGTCTTGTTGTTGTTGGGGGTTGTTTATATGTTTTTTATGGTGGAAACAGCAAGCTGATTGTATTTGTTATCCTTCAAATCCTATCGTTTTGTGCCCACCATCGCAGTATGGTTTATTTTTTGACGCGCCGCAACGGCACAAGGCGACAGCGCCCGTTTTTATTTCTTCGGTGCCATCAGCTTTTTTCACCCTCACCGCGCCTGTCACCAGCAAAGGTCCATCGGGCAGGCATTCAATATTGGTGACGTTTTCCGGCGGTGTAACGGCAATGGGATCCGGTCTGTCCGCCACGTCCTTTTTAAGGTAACTCAATGCACCGCTCGGGCACTTGTCTATCTGTGCCATAATGGTGGCCGAATCAGCGGCGTCCGGGAGTATCCATGGTCTTCTGGCCGGATCAAATACTGACCGCAGGCCGTGCCAGCATATTTTGGAATGAATGCAAATTTCCGGCTTCCAGATAATGGTAATAGATGAATTGCTGTATTCGTGAATTTTTTCAGGCATATTGCTACTGTCTGGTGGAAAAACTCCTGCTGTCAAAATGATCCATTCGTCAGTGTATTACTGGCCAGCTGCAACGCTATAGGATCGCTTATCGCCCCACATATTTAAAATTTCTGACGAGCATATTTTAAAATTGCCGCTCATGCTAACATACAATCCAAGGATATCCTGCTGGTACAGTGGTTCACCGTCAAGCGATTCAAACCGCACGTTGTACACGTTTACCAGGTTGGTATACACCGATCCGGTAGGCCATACCTGCGTGCCGCGGTTGCTGATGTTTATCAGTTTAAATTTAACACCCGCATGGCGCTGGCATTTTACTGCAATGGCCTGTGGTTGCTCATGACTTTCAATAAATAAGTCCACGCCAACAATACTTTCATCACCATTGTCCTGCGAATACATCATTGCATTCTGTGCCAGTTTGAAAGGCGTAGGTGTGCCTGGCACATTTGGCATTACAGGTTTTGCATTTAAGGCGGGCTTTTTTCCAAAGTTGGCAATAATGGCGTCGGCAAACGCTGTGGTGTCTACCGCTTTGGTTGATTTGTCGCCGAAATCGCCGGTATGAATACCACTCTCTAACGTATACAGCAATGCGTTTTCTATCACCGCGGAATTTTCTGTTAACCCCACGTGCAGCAGCATCGCAATACCGCTCAGCAGCAAAGCGGTGGGATTGGCAATATTTTTTCCGGCAATATCCGGCGCTGTTCCATGCACCGCTTCAAAAATGGAAATGTGATCGCCAATATTTGCGGAAGGTGCAAAACCAAGGCCACCCACCAGTCCTGCGCAGAGATCAGACACAATATCGCCCTGTAGGTTGGTCAGCACTACCACATCAAAAAGATCCGGACGTGTTACCAGTTTCATACACAGGTCATCCACAATAATATCATCGGATTTCAGTTCGGGGTATTCTTTAGCTACTTCATAAAAACATTCTAAAAACAAGCCGTCAGTCAGCTTCATAATATTGGCTTTGTGACCGCAACTGATACGGGTAGCTTTTTTCAGTTTCGCCATTTCAAAAGCATAGCGGATTACCTGCATGCTCCCCGGCCGCGTAATAAACCGCCGGCTCAATGCCACATCATGGGTAAGCATGTGTTCAATGCCGCCATAGGTATCTTCTATGTTTTCGCGAACGATGGTAATGTCTATCGGAATGCCGCCTTTACTGAACACGGTATCTACGCCATGCAATGTCTGGAATACTCTTTTGTTGGCGAACGTGTTCCATGTTTTCCTGGCCGTAACGTTAATGCTTTTAACACCTTTTCCCTTGGGTGTTTCCATTGGCCCTTTAAAGAGGAGGCCCAGTGATTCAATCGCCTGTTGCGCTTCCGGCGTCATGCCGTTTGAAAAACCTTTGTCGAAAACCCATTTTCCCATGTCCACAAATTCATACTCAAGCGGAACATTATTGGCCTTGAATATTTTTAAAACGGCGGCCATGATTTCCGGTCCGATACCATCTCCGTTTGCAACTGCTATTTTCATATTATATTTTTTGATGAACTGCGCTATTTTTAAAGCTGGCCCCTGCAATTTTTGCCGGAAAACCAGCAGGTTTTGAAACGATCGGTAAACAAATTTCGTATGACTATCAAAAATATACTTGAGGGAATGGCAAGGCGCTCCAAATATAAGCGTACTCGCGCGCATTCTTCAGGGACGGGTATAAAATTCCCAATCACAAAACTACGACACCCTGATTTCTAAACGGCGTGCCTCATCGCACGATGCGCGCAAACAAGGTATTTTGCCGGCGGCGATCGACGCAGGCTTCCACAGTAAGCAAACTTTCACAAATTATATGCGCATTACAAGATTGAAAAAATAGCACGGTGGCGGTTTTTGCCTTTCAAGACTTTTTATGCCGTTGCTCCGTGCAAACCCTTAGCATGTTTTTGCCTTCCCTGCGCTCAGCTCGCTCTTTTTTTGTATCTTTCGGCAGCAAACAAAATTCCTATGGTCTCCAAAGTATCAGAAGGCATAGAGATAAGTGTAGAAACATTCTACCAGCCAGACTACTCCAACCCATTGCAGTCTGAGTTTATGTTTGCGTACCGCATCTCAATAGAAAATAAAAACAGCTTTCCGGTAAAATTGCACCGCCGTCACTGGCAGATCTTCGACAGCAACGGTCAAAACCGGGAAGTGGATGGAGAAGGCGTAGTGGGTGTGCAACCTACATTAAATGCAGGTGAGAAATATGAGTACGTAAGCGGCTGCAACCTGCGTACAGAAATGGGCCGCATGACAGGAACCTACCAAATGGAGAACCTGAGCACAAAGAAAATCTTCGAGGTGGCCATTCCTTCTTTTGAAATGGTGGTTCCGTTTAAAAACAATTAATCAGTTTTTTAGCTACGCTTCAGCGGATCTCCGCATTTTCATCCAATTTTTAAAAACATTACGCTACTACAGACGGTTGACTGTCTTGCTGCAGCATTGGCCAATATGCGGCCTGAGCACAAAAAAAGCCCCGGCTAACCGGGGCTTTTGTCAATAATGGCAGGCAATCGTGTATTCGTGCCGCTAATGTAAAGTCTTTTTTCTTAATTCGATTTAATTTTCCTGCAACAAGTCATTTTGTGGGACTGCAGACAACAGCACCTGCTTCATGGCAGGCAGGCTACGCGGTTTTTTTTACCACCGCTGCGCGGGATTTTTTTACTACGCCGGACGGGAGGAATATTTCACGGAGGTGCGTGCCGCAATGGTATGAAAATTCTTATTAACACAGCAAACGCAACGGTAGTAAAAATAATCCCGGCGATTGATAAACCTGTTTTTTGCCATAGCATTCGTATATTTGCAGCCTTCATGAATTTGAATGTGTTGCTGGAAGCGTTTGGTAAAGATCCCCGCGTTTTTTCTATTGCGGACAAGATTACTATGTCTGCGCCACAACAGCTGTTTCTTAAAAATCTCCGGGGCAGTGCATCTCAGTTTGTAGTAACGGCTGTCTTTCAACATCCCTCCTGCGCACAAATTAATCACCTTATTGTACTGAACGACGCCGAAGAGGCAGCATATTTTCATAATACCCTGGAGAACCTTACCAATGCGCTTGATCTTTTCTATTTTCCTGCTTCGTTTAAAAATAAAAAGAATTTTAAGCTGCTCAATTCTTCGCATGTAATGCTGCGTACAGAAGCATTGACCAAACTGAGCGGCGGCGGCAATAAAAAAATCATTGTTACCTACCCGGAAGCATTATTTGAAAAATGCGTGCTGCCTAAAACATTGTCGGCAAATATCATCCGCATAAAAAATGGTGATTCACTGGATATCGGTAATCTCTTACTGCAATTTGATCAGTACGGGTTTAGCAAAACAGATTTTGTGTACGAGCCCGGTCAATTTGCGATACGAGGTGGTATACTGGATATCTATTCTTTTGGCAACGAAAAACCTTACCGCATTGAATTGTTTGGCAATGACGTGGATTCTATCAGGGTGTTTGACCCGGAAACACAGCTAAGTGAACGGAAATTGCTGCAGGTTACCATCATCCCCAATGTTGAAACACAGTTTGAGGATGGGGAAAAAGTATCGTTACTGGAATTTCTACCGGAGAACACGGCTGTCTGGTTACAGGATTGGGATGTTATCAAGGAAAAAATATCGGTAGAAGAAGAAGACCTCCATTTTTTTATTGAATTGCAGAAAGAACTCCTTCCGCCAGGTAAAAAAACTGCCGCTGATGAAGACGATGATAAATTAGAAAAAAAACACATTACACCGGAAGATTTTATAACGGCAGCAGCCATCGAAGATCAAATCCGGCTGCGGCACCGCATCGAATTTGGTCACCAGCCATCCCTAACCACGCTGCACGAAATTGAGTTTCATACCAAGGAACAACCCGCTTTTAACCGGCAGTTTGATTTATTGATTGCTGATTTAAAAGCAAGAGAGGCAAAAAAATATGCGATTTATTTATTTGCAGAAAACCCGAAACAGCTGGAACGATTGCATACCATCTTTACCGATTTAAAGGCAGACATCCAGCTCACGCCGGTACCGGTTTCCATTCACCAGGGGTTTATAGACGACGACTTAAAAATTATCTGTTATACCGATCACCAGATTTTTCAGCGTTATCACAAGTACAAAGTAAAACAGGCTTACAACAAGAATAAGGCACTTACGCTAAGAACGCTGCGCGAACTGCAGCCGGGTGATTACGTAACCCATATTGACCATGGCGTTGGCGTATACAGCGGGCTTCAAAAGATAGAAGCAAATGGCAGGCTGCAGGAGGCGGTACGAATTATTTATAGAGATAGTGATATCCTCTACGTAAACATCAATTCACTACATAAAATTGCCAAGTTTACCGGTAAAGAAGGCTCGGTACCAAAAGTAAATAAGCTGGGTAGTGATGTATGGAACCGGCTCAAGGAAAAAACCAAAACGAAGGTTAAGGAAATAGCTTTTGACCTTATTAAGCTATATGCCCAGCGAAAAGCCCAGCATGGCTTTGCGCACCTGCCCGATAATTATATGCAAACAGAACTGGAAGCGTCTTTTATTTACGAAGATACGCCCGACCAGAGCAAGGCATCCGCAGATGTAAAACGCGATATGGAACTGCCTGCACCGATGGACCGGCTGGTTTGTGGTGATGTAGGTTTCGGTAAAACCGAGATAGCCGTTCGCGCAGCGTTTAAAACCTGCTGCGACAATAAGCAGGCCGTAATATTGGTACCCACTACCATCCTGGCTTTCCAGCATTTTAAAACCTTCAGTGATCGGTTGAAAGATTTTCCGGTAACGGTGGACTATATCAACCGATTCAAGTCTTCGAAAGAGAAGAAGGAAACGCTCAAAAGGCTGGAAGAAGGAAAAGTAGACATTATAATTGGTACGCACTCGCTGCTGGGGAAAGAAGTAAAATTCAAGGACCTGGGACTCATGGTGATTGACGAAGAACAAAAGTTTGGTGTGGCAGCAAAAGAAAAAATTAAAACCCTGCGCACCAATGTCGACTGCCTCACGCTAACGGCAACGCCTATACCAAGAACGCTGCAGTTCAGTTTAATGGGTGCCCGGGATCTAAGCATCATTAATACGCCGCCGCCGAACCGCCAGCCCATACAAACCGAGATAGCCGTATTTAATGAAGACTTTATACGCGATGCGATTTATTACGAAACGGAAAGAGGTGGCCAGGTTTTTTTTATTCATAACCGCGTACACGGACTGGCAGAAATGGCAGGACTGGTACAGGGGCTCTGTCCTGATTTGAGTATCGGTTTTGCCCACGGGCAGTTAGAAGGGCATGAGCTGGAAGAAAGAATCCTGGATTTCATCAACCAGAAATACGATGTACTGATTTGTACCAATATCGTGGAAAGTGGGGTAGACATACCCAATGTAAATACAATCATCATCAACAACGCACACCAGTTTGGTTTAAGCGATTTGCACCAGCTGCGCGGAAGAGTTGGCCGTAGCAATAAAAAAGCATTTTGTTATTTACTGGCGCCCCCGGTAAGTACGCTGCCGGCCGACTCTAGAAAACGTTTGCAAACATTGGAACAGCACAGCGAACTGGGCAGCGGGTTCCAGATTGCTATGCGTGATCTGGATATCCGTGGGGCGGGCAATATGCTGGGCGGAGAACAAAGCGGCTTTATGGCGGAGATTGGGTTTGAAATGTACCAGAAAATACTCGATGAAGCCATCCGCGAATTAAAGCGAACCTCGTTCCGCGAAGTGTTCAAGGATGAAATTCAAAAACAGGAAGATTTTGTGCATGACTGCACCATTGATACAGATTTGGAAATACTGATACCCGACAGCTATGTGGAAAGCATCACGGAAAGACTATCGTTGTACACCCGCCTGGACAACTGCGATACAGAAGAAGAATTGCTTGATTTCCACAAGGAAATGATAGATAGGTTTGGTCCGCTGCCTAACCAGGTAGAAGATTTATTTACCACTGTACGTTGCCGCAAGCTGGCTGTGGAACTGGGATTTGAAAAGATGAGCCTGAAAGATGAGATCCTCCGTTGTTATTTCATTAACCGGCCGGACTCTCCTTATTTTGAATCTGATATCTTTAAAAACACGCTGGACTATCTGCAGAAACACACCAACAAGGCAAAGTTAAAACAGGTTGGCAGATTGTTTTTATTAGTAGTTGCGGATGTAAAAACAATGGAGGCGATGCTGCTGTTTTTACAACGAATGCACAAAGGTGTTATACCCCAGTCGGAAGTAGCTTTTTAGCAATACAAATCTCCACCCGGTGCCGGTAAAAAAAACAGGTCAGATAAGATCTTTTTCCATCACATAATGCGGTATGGTAACTTCGGTGAATTCTTCGCCGGTAATTCGGTAGCCCTGTTTTTCGTAAAATCCGGCGGCTGTTTTGCGGGCATGCATCAATAATTTTCGGTAGCCCATGTCACGGGCAATGTTTTCGGCAAAATTCATCAGCGCCCGGCCAATGCCCTTTCCCTGTACATTGTTCATAACGGCCATTTGCCGCAGGCGCGCAATGTATTGTGCCTGTTTGATGAGCATACAGCAGCCCAGCATGCGCTCGTCCTCAAAAGCGCCAATCAATACTTCATCCTTTTCTTTTTCCAGTTCTTCGGGTGTAAAACTCAGTCCAAGTGGTTTGCGCAAAATGTCCAGGCGCATCTGGACCATTTGCTGGTATTCCTTTGTGCCGTGATCGATAATCTTTAATGCCATGCAGTTGGTGGTTATTAGTTGGATGTCCCCGAATTTACAAATAAATTGCTTATTTAATGGAAATTGCTGCTGTCCGTATGGTGGATTTCGATATTTTTCTAACCAGTGCGATCCGTTAAATCCTGCAATCTCAAAATCAGCAATATAGAAACGCATTATTCATTTTCTGTGCACTGAATACATTATTTTTGGCGCATGTGGCCTGTTTGTAAAAAAGAATTCCGGCAGTTTTTCAGCAGCCTTACGGGTATAATTGCCTTGGCAGTATTTCTACTGCTCAATGGCCTGTTTCTTTTTGTTTTTCCGGACAGCAATATGCTGGATTTTGGGTACGCTACCCTGGATAAGTTTTTTGAACTGGCGCCCTGGATACTTACTTTTTTGGTGCCGGCCATCACCATGCGCAGCCTGGCGGATGAGTTTAAAGCGGGTACCTACGAAATACTGCATACAAAACCGCTACGGTACAGTCAGCTGGTAGGCGGCAAATACCTGGGTTGTTTGCTGATTGTTTTATTGGCGCTGCTGCCTACGCTTATTTATGCGGTGAGCATGCAGGCACTGAGCGCCGGCAATGCCGGCATTGACGTGGGCGGCGTAACAGGCGCCTATATTGGCCTGTGCTTTTTAGCCGCGGTTTTTACTGCCATTGGCATTTGTTGCAGCAGCTTCACCAGTAATGCGGTAATTGCTTTTATCGTAAGCGCGTTTGCCTGTTTTATATTATACATGGGCTTTAACGCGGTGAGTCGTATACCAGCACTGGCATCGGGTGCGGATTATTATGTAGAGATGCTGGGGATTGATTTTCATTACCGCAGCATCAGCCGGGGGGTTATTGATAGCCGTGACCTGGTCTATTTTTTCAGCATCATTGCTTTCTTTTTGCTATTTACCCAACGTAACCTCATTAAACGCAGGCCCTGAATGAAAAAATTGCTGGCTACAAAATACTGGTGGATTGTTTTGCTTGCATTCCTGGTGCTGCTAAATATTGCCGCGTCTTTTTATAATGTGCGTGCAGACCTTACCGCAGAGAAACGCTATACCTTGTCTGCCCCCACAAAAAAAATGCTGCGGGGCCTGGACAACCAGGTAACCATCACTGTTTTTTTGGACGGCGATATGCCCAAAGATTTTAAAAAATTAAAAAACAGCACCGGGCAGCTGTTGCAGGAATTTAAAGAAATCGGCAAAAGCCGTATTAAATTCACATTTGAAAAGCCCGGTAACAGTTTAAATGATTCTGCGAAAAGTTATTTCCTGGATTCAATTGCCAACCTGGGTATTAAACCATATACCATCCAGGCGCAGGTGAAAGAAGGGGAAGGAACCGAGCAACGACAGGTGGTGCCGGGGGCATTGCTTAGTTACAAAGGCCGGGTTACTGCAGTAGACCTGTTATCGGGTCAGAGCTCAGCGCTGGACGAAACTTCCATCAACCGGGTTGAAGCCACGCTGGAATATAAGTTCATCAGTGCTATCCAGAAAATTACCACCGATTCAATGCCTGTGGTAGGCTATTTGTTGGGCAACGGAGAAGAATTTTCGCAGCGCATTAAGGATTTGATTGATGGCAACCTGCGGAAAAAATACGGGTTTGCATTTTTACCGATCGATAGTGTCCCGGCCATACCGGCCGTGTTTAATGCATTGCTGATTAATAAGCCGACGCAGAAATTTACCGACGAGCAAAAATTAAAGTTGGATCAGTATACCATGCAGGGTGGAAAAATTATGTGGATGATTGATAACCTCTATGCAGAAATGGACAGCCTGCAACGTACCCAAAATGAGTTCATCGCTTTTGACCGTGGATTAAACCTGGAAGACCTGTTGTTTAAATATGGCGTACGCATTAACCTTGACCTGGTGCAAGATCTCAATTGCGATAAAATACCTTCTGTAGTGGGCAATGTTGGCGGTAAGCCACAGATTCAACTACTGCCGTGGCCCTATTTTCCATTGCTAAGCAGCAACAACAGCAATCCCATTTCTAAGAACCTGGATTATGTGCTGGCGCAGTTTCCCAACAGTATTGACACCGTCCAAACAGCGGGAATAAAAAAAACTTACCTGCTTACCACCTCCGATGCTTCCCGTATACTTAACACCCCCGCTAAAGTGTCGTGGACCAGTATCCAGAACGAGGAAGACATCAAATCTTTTAACAAATCTTATGTGCCAGTGGCTGTGCTGCTAGAAGGTAGCTTCACCTCATTGTATGCCAACCGGGTAAGCGAATCCATTAAACAATCTCTTCGCCTGGCGCAGCAACCATTCCGTGCGCGGAGTGAAACAGCTAATAAAATGATCGTGGTGTCAGACGGAGATATTGCGCTTAATTTTGTTTCCCAGGCGGATGGCCCAATGACCATGGGCCTTAACCCCTACACCAAAAATAAATATGCCAACAGCGAATTTGTGATGAACTGCGTGCAGTACCTGGTGGATAAATCGGGGATACTGGAAACACGCAATAAGGATATTACGCTTCGGTTGCTGGATAAGAAAAAGCTGGAAACAGACAAAACAAAATGGCAGCTTATTAATATCATTGGTCCCTTGTTGCTGGTTATTTTGTTTGGCAGTTTTTACCAGTTCCTGCGCAAAAGAAAGTACAGCAACGCGTAGGTGGTAAAAGGCGCATCATTAAAGGCTGTTCTCCAATCCATCGCTTTGATCTTTAGCCCAACAGCCTCAACCTTACACCTTTTGATCTATCTTTACAACCACACAATTTATTAATGACAAGAGAGCAAATAAGCTATATCGTATTTGGCATTGCGCTGGTAGTGGCGCTTATTTTTGATTTGGGACTACTAAGCAAGAAGTCGGCGATCATTTCTTTTAAACAGGCACTGGTTCAAACCATATTCTGGGTATTGCTGGCCATTGGCTTTGGCGTATTTGTTGCCTTGGAGAACGGTCACAGTGTAGCGCTGGAGTACCTCAGCGCTTACCTCATGGAGTGGAGCCTGAGCATTGACAATATTTTTGTCTTTATTCTCATTTTTACATTTTTTGGGGTAAAAGAAACGCATTACGCCAGGGTGTTGCTTATCGGTATATTGATGGCCATTCTGCTGCGGGTTATTTTTATTACCGTAGGCATTGAACTGGTAGAGCGCTTCCGCTGGGTACTGTATATTTTTGGCGTCATACTTATATTTACCGGCGTCAAAATGTTTGCGGCTAATAAAGACGAGGAAATTGATTTAGAAAAAAACAAGGTATATAAATTATTAAAGCGCGTTTTTCCCATTACCAACGAAGAACATGGCGTACACCTCACCGTTATTAAAAACGGCAAGCGCTGGTACACAAAAATATTCGTAGTCATTGTAATGCTGGCTACCATCGACGTGGTTTTTGCACTTGATTCCATTCCTGCGGTGTTTGCCATTTCACAAAACAGGCTGGTGGTGTATACCTCCAATGTGTTTGCGGTACTGGGTTTGAGATCGCTTTTCTTTTTGTTGAAAGGAGCGGTAGATAAGTTTAGCCACCTGCAGCAGGGAATTGCCATTGTACTTATTTTTATTGGTCTGAAAATGCTGGTGGAAATTCCCTGGATTGGCATACACATTCCGGTCTATATTTCGCTGATAGTTATAGTCGTCTGCCTGGCAGGGGCCATCCTTTATTCAATGCAGGTTGCGCGTAAGGATGAAGTGGATTAATACAGTCCTGCGAGGCGATCCTTATTCATTAATCTTCTTTTGCTGTGTATTCCATTGAAGCGATACGTACAATTGTAAAAGGTAAATGGTTGCAGCAGGGCGCTGGAGACCTTATAGAATATTTACTGCCCGATAGCAGGAAGCTTTCTTTTCCTGCCAGTTCCCTTTTTTTTGCGTTGAAAGGACCGCGCCGTGATGGGCATGCTTTTCTGCAGGAAGCCTATGATAAAGGCGTCCGCAACTTTATTGTGTCAACTGAAACCGGCAGTGGTTTACCGGCCGGTGCAAATATCATTATTGTAAAAGATGTGTTGCAGGCGTTGCAGTTGCTGGCCGCCTACCACCGGCAACAATTTTCTTATCCCGTAATAGGCATCACAGGCAGCAATGGCAAAACCATCGTAAAAGAATGGCTGAACCAGTTGCTCGAAGAAAAATTTTTGGTCGTACGCAGTCCAAAAAGTTATAACTCGCAAATAGGGGTTCCTTTGAGTGTGTGGCAAATGAATGATCAGTACAACCTTGGCTTGTTTGAAGCCGGCATTTCGCAAAGCGGTGAAATGGACAAACTTGAGAAAATGATTCAGCCGGGCATTGGCATCTTTACAAATATTGGAGCGGCACACAGCGAAGGGTTTTTTAACATGCGGGAAAAAGTAAAAGAAAAATTACAGCTTTTTACACATGTGCATACGCTTATTTATTGCAAAGACTATCCCGAACTAAACGAAAGTGTACTGGAGCTGGTTCAGCAGCGCAATCATTCCGCGAAAAAGATGCACTTATTTACGTGGAGTACTAAAACAACTGCAACTTTCCGTGTTATCACCCTAATAAAAAGCCAAACCGCTACCCATATTACCGCAGTGTTTAAAGAAGAAACATTGTCTTTCAAAATACCCTTTACAGATGATGCCTCCGTAGAAAATGCCGTCACTTGTTATTGTGTTTTGCTGCAGTTGGGTATAGGGCACCCTTATATACAGGAGCGCATGCTGGAACTGGTGCCCTTGGCGATGCGACTGGAATTAAAAAAGGGCATCAATAACTGCTCTATTATTAATGACAGTTATTCTGCAGATCTTAGTTCGCTAAAAATTGCACTTGATTTTTTGGCAAGACAACAGCAGCACCCCCGCCGCACAGTCATACTATCTGATATACCTGAAAGCGGTAAAAGTGAAAATGAGTTGTATAAAGAAGTAGCCGCTGTCCTGCAAGAGAAAAAGGTGAACAGGTTTATTGGCATTGGTCCACAGTTATTGCAACACAAGGCTATTTTTGAAAAAACAGGTGGCCCCGAAATAAGTTTGTATGCAAACCTGGATGCATTCAAAAAAGATTTTTATCACCTTAAATTTCAGCATGAAACTATTTTGCTGAAAGGCGCGCGGGTATTTGAATTTGAACAAATATTGCCATTGCTGGAGCAACAAGTACACCAAACCGTACTGGAGATTAATTTGAGTGCTATGCTGCACAACCTGCAGCAGTACCAGCAACTACTAAAGCCAGCCACAAAACTGATGGCCATGGTAAAAGCTTATTCGTATGGTAGCGGGAGCTATGAAATAGCCAGCCTGCTGCAATTTCATAAAGCTGATTACCTGGCAGTAGCTTATGCCGATGAAGGCATTGAACTGCGCAAAGCCGGTATTACGCTGCCCATTATGGTTATTAATCCGGAGGCCACTTCTTTTGAGGCGCTTATACAATTTAACCTGGAGCCTGATATCTGGTCTTTCGGTTTACTGAATGCTTTTGATGAGTACCTGGCGAAAGAAGGCTTACAACAATTTCCGGTGCACGTTGAACTGGAAACCGGCATGAACAGGCTGGGCTTTAACGTAGCGGATATGGATAAACTTGCGGCAGTGCTGAATGCCGGTTGTTGCAGGGTACAATCTGTTTTTACCCACCTGGTTGCCAGTGAAGATCCGGGAGGTGACAATTTTACCCTGCAGCAGGCAGATAGATACTTTTCTGCTGTTGCTGTCCTTGAAAATGCGCTTCCGTATACTTTTTTAAAACACATGACAAATTCGGCTGCCATTGTCCGTTATCCGCAACTGCAGCTTGACATGGTAAGACTGGGCATTGGATTGTATGGCATTGACAGCGCAGCCTCGCGGCAGCTCAACCTTAAAGAAGTTTCCACGCTTAAGACTACTATTGCGCAGATAAAGCACTTGAAAAAGGGCGAAACAGCAGGGTATGGAAGAAAAGGTATTGCAACCCGCGACAGTGTAATAGCAACCGTTCGGCTGGGGTATGCTGACGGATATCCGCGAAGGCTGAGCAATGGAAAAGGAAAAATGCTGGTGAATGGAAAGCTGGCGCCGGTTATCGGTATCATCTCTATGGACATGACCATGCTGGACATTACCGGTATCCCGAACGTGCAGGAAGGGGATGAAGTAGTGGTATTCGGCCATCCTTTGTCCGTGCAGGAAGTGGCAGCGTGGGCAGAAACCATTCCCTATGAGATAATGACGGGTATTGCACAACGCGTAAAGCGGGTTTATTTTGAAGAATAGCCGAACGTTGCCGGGAGATTTAACTGCATTAATGAACGGCGTTTGCATTTATTTAACAAAATTATATATCATGCTGCTTGTCAATCTTGCGAACCGTTGGTTACTTTTTTTACCGGCCATTCGCCATGAAAAAGGAAACTATGACACCTTGGCGCAAATGATGCGCTGCCGGTGAAACCATTATATTTGCCAATTAAAAAACAACCGTGAAGGGAAGAAATATTGTTTTACTTATCCTGCTCATTCTTATAACGGACCAGGCAATTAAATTTTGGGTAAAGACGCATATGCCTTTGACTGATGACTTGGCTCAGTCCTATGCTATGCTTACGCCATACGACAAGGGTTTACGCCCGCTGGGCGGCGACTGGTTTCAAATCTATTTTGTAGAAAATTCCGGTATGGCCTGGGGTTGGGAACTGGGCGGAAACTGGGGTAAAATGACGCTTACACTGTTCCGCCTAATAGCAGTAATTACAGGCGTTTTTATTCTCCGCAATTTTCTCCGTAAAAATTACCACCGCGGTTTTATTATCTGTGCTGCTTTGATATTTGCCGGGGCACTGGGCAACCTCATTGATAGCATGTTTTACGGAATTATTTTTGATGAAAGTACTACTCACCATGTAGCGCAGTTTCTTCCGCCCAAAGGGTATGCAGGTTTTTTGCATGGTAAAGTGGTAGATATGCTCTACTTCCCCATTATAAAAGATAAATTCTTACCGGAATGGATACCCTTTATAGGAGGGGAACGGTTTACTTTTTTCAGCCCGGTCTTCAATATTGCCGATGCTGCAATCTCCACAGGTGTAATTGCTATCCTGGTTTTTCAACGGCGGTTTTTTAAAAAAGAAGACGAGGATCAACATGCTTCTGTGGAAACCAACAGCCCTGTTAACGATAATATGCAGGTTTTGTGAAACATTTGTAGTTTTGTCCAGCCTGTTCAACCAACCTTTCGTGCTATTACCTCGTAATTAAACAGGATAATGGCCGGAAAACGATCGCTCCCATCGCTATTGCCTTTCTTGTTCGGCAACTTATCAAGTTAAATTCATAAAAATGAAGTATTTACAGCGTTTGTTTGTTTTAATAATAGCCAGTGCAGCCATTTTTTCCTGCCAGAAAGAATATAGTGTGGAAATTCCTGTGGGTGGAAATCCTTCTGCCCAATGGGAGTTCAAGGAAGCTGGTGTGCAATTTAAAGGCTCAATAGATTCTGCATCCATTGATACCATCGCCACGTATAAATTTATGACGTTAATTGGTCGTTCTGCTGATGGCGCTTCGCAAATTACCCTGCAGGTTTTTGGGGCGGACCTTAAACCGGGCACGTACAGAACACCTTTTAGTTTATTTGCGTATATAAAAGGTGGTACGCCTACCTATCAAACCGATCAGACTTCGGTAGATTCTTTTACCATTGTAATCACAAAGATTGACTCATTCGGCATAACGGGTACCTTCAGTGGTAAAGCGCTGAGTGGTACTGAGTCAAAAGCCATTGTGGAAGGTAAATTTTCTGCCGTGCTAAAAGGCGGTGGTGGTGTAACGCCTGCACCAACAGACAGCGGCCAGGTAATTTTATGGAGCAAGGCAGGTTGCGGCGGTGGTACCAGTACAACACCCATTGCCGTTACCATTGGCAATCAACCAGGACAGATAACTAGTTTCTATGCAGCTGAGCCATCTGGTTGTACCGCGGCGGGGGCTTTCATTGTTAAATTGCCTGCAGGTAATTATCCATGGGTAGCAAAATGTGGTACGGATTCTATTTCCGGTACGGTAGCAGTTACAAAAGATGGTTGTACCAAAGCAGAAGTAGATTTTTCGGCGCCACGGGTGGGAGATTATTTTCCAGTAACTGCTAATTCAAACTGGAGCTACCTGGCTGAAGGCGGATCTCCCGCTGATACGCTTTATGTACGAAGTTCCGGCTCAACCAAAGTTTTCGGCGGTAATAATTATAATCTTTTTGTGAACGATTATGGAACTGCGGGTTCGGACAGTAGCTATTATTGGAAGAGTGGCAACACTTATTACGAATATTATCCTGCAGATACCAGTACCGGCATCGCCGCGGGCTTACAACATATTTTTTTGAAAGACAATGTAACACAGGGTAATACCTGGATAACCGCCTATTCGGGATCTTACCAGGGTGCCAGCCGCACAGGTGCCATCAACGATACACTTTCACAGAAGCTGGCTAATTATACGGTTGGCGCGAAAACCTATGCTGATGTGCTGGAAGTGCATACCGGTTATTTTCTTACACTACCAGCAATTGGTACAAAGCAGATATATTTTTTAAAGCAATGGTACGCAAAAGGCGTTGGGTTGATTAAAATGTACCAGTACGATTTTTCGTCCGGTTCCGGCTATACAATTAACCTTACCCGTTCAAGAGTGAATTAAGCAGGGGCGTTTCTAACAACTTATTTTTTGAAAAAGACCACCAGCCGGAGTGCGTTGCAGGTTAGCCAATGAAGGCCTGTTTAACCTGGTGGTCTTCCACAAATTCCGGAATAAAACGTTTTATAGATTCCTGAAACAGGGTTCGCATAATACTCCAATTCCCTCCCGGTTAACCATTAGCCGGGATTTTTTTGTGGTTATGCAGGCGCCATTCCACCAGTTGTGTACTGCCACGGTAAAATATATAAAACCCCACCTCTACAGGCGGGGTTTTGTACAACCGCAAGTTGAAAATTTAATAATCGATGCTGAAGCTGCCAACTGCGAAGCTGCTGCAACAGTCATCCATTACCTAACAAGATACGGGGTACGGATCAACAACTCATGGTCTTTACCATTGACATGAGAGTAAGCGACGTTATCTTTTTATTTTGATTACTCTTTTATTAATTACCTGTTCTGCTGCCTGTACCTGTAAAAAATAGGTACCATCGCTCAGGCTGCTGCAATCCGTCATGATGATTTTATTAAAACCCGCATGCAAGATTTCTTTTTTCTGTTTTACCACCCGGCCAAAACTGTCAAATAATAAAACGGTTACTTTTTTATCGGCTGATGTTATAGCATCAAACGAAAGGTAATTATCGAATGGATTAAGGAGCGATCTTAGTTCGAAACTGATACTACCTCCGTACAAATTAACTACCTGGCTGTAGACAAAACCTGTTGCTGTAACCATTTTCAAACGATAGTAGGTCACGCCGGTCAATACTTCCATATCCGTTAATGTATAGCGATGCGTGTCTCCGTTTCCGGCAACGGCATTTACGGTCCCCACTTTTTGAAAATGCATTGCGTCCGTGCTTTTTTCAATTTCAAAAAACATCCCGGAAGTTTCATTTATAGCGGTCCAGTCGAGGGTGGCAAAATCATTGACAGCTTTACCTTTAAAGGAAGCCAGCTGTTTACCGGGCAGCGCCATACAAGTACTGGTGAGCACCTGTATCACCGTAGCGGCGCTAAAAGAACAGCCTGCATCATCTAAATTGAGTGGCGTGGAGGCCACTGTAATCCTGAACCTTGCATTGTTTAAAGAAATGTCTGCCAGGAACGATGGATACGTAGCAGTATACTGCCATTGTCCTGCATTATAAACGGGTGTGCCGGTTCCTGAAATACCTGTATTGGTCCAGGTGACACCATTGTCAACACTTTTTTCCCAGCGCCAATAGATATAGTTAGAAAAATAGCAACTGATCACGCTGGACATATCTACCTGGTTGCCCACGCAGACAGTAAGATTTGGTGATGGATCCAGGTTGAGGTTAGGCATACAGGTGGCCAGCGCGATGTCGTCAATGGCCCAGTCGTTGCCGCCACCACCGGGCGCGTTGTTGCGCACCATTGCGGTTAGCGAAGTCTGCATCGGTCCCGTTAAATAAGTAAAGCCTTTTTTTATCCATTGACCATTGTATGCAATGTCTCCTGTGGTGTAATAATCGACGCCATTGATGGCCAGCGTAAGGTTTGGTTTTACGCCTGATGAGTCACCGGGTGCAGTGGGTATGTATCCTACGCCGCCGGTAGCACCCCTGCCATTGGAATCACAACCGCATTTTGAACAGATGTTTCTTATCCAGAGGGAAAATTCATAATAAGTATTGGGGCAAAGACCAGTGATGGTCTGGTTAAATGCAGAGTCTATACGGTAGCTGGCATTGATGACCAGCATATAACCGCCATTGTTTTTGTTTACGGTATCTGCAGGAGGGTTGCCCAGAATAGGATTTACGGCGCCGGTATGATCGCCTATGATATCCCATACGGTAAACACCCGGTGCGAAGTAGCAGAAGGATCCGGTTTTGGCCATGAGTTAAGAATGCTGTAGCCTGCGCCCGCCGTACTGGTATTGTTTGAAATGCCGTAGTAATAATCATTTGGATTGTTTGCAGTAAAAGGGGAATAGGTATAACTGGGCGGTACATTTGCAGAAGTACCCCTGTTTTTATTTTTTCCTCCCCCGAAAGTGCCGTTAAATTCCGTACCCAGCGCATTTGCGCCCACAGAATTAGAACAAAGACCATAGTTGGTAAAAATAGCAACATTGTCTACCGGGAAGGAACTGGTTGTAATTGCGCTGGAACCACTTTTATAGGTTACATACCCGCCGCCTACGTTGATCTGACCGCCCAAAGCGGTGTTTATTTTTATTTTATAGGAAGCAACCATAATACAGGTGCCGTTGTAAAAAGAAGGCTTATCCGTATTTTTTATCTGGCCTCTCCGCAAGGCGCTTGCCTGTTTACCGCCCAGGCTATTAAAGCCAAGATTAATTCTGATTGCTGTACCCGCTATCCAGCCGGCATCGTCTCCTGCGGCATCTGTAAATGCCTTATATACTTTTCCTTCATTGGTTAATACTGCCAGACTTCCCGGTATGTAAACCGTTCCTGCCGGTATGTTATCAAAAAAACCACAACTGTCCAGCGTGCCGGACTTTACTACAAAAGTTGATTTTATCTGTAGGGTGTCGCCTGGTTCCATGGTGCCGCCGGCAGTCCCCTTGGTTGTATTGATATAGCTTTTTCCATAGTCTACGGTTTGTGCAGTGGCAGCGAATGATATGCACACTGCGGCCGGTACAATAAGGAGGCTGCTTAGGAGAGGTTTAGGTAAAGGTATTTTCATAGATACAGATTTGGTTTTCAGGCAACAATTACCTGTTGATCCGTCTGTTCAAAAGTAGTCGTTGCGGGCCTTAATCGCAATCGTACTAGTACTACGTGAAACCAATGCCGGTGACAGTATTTTTTTGTTTTCTAGTAGGCTGGTAATCATAAGATAATAGGTTTTTCAGGCAAGAATAAAGCGTTTTTTGCACGCCCGTTAGGTATTTGCCCGCCAACTGTTAGTTTGCTTTAATGACCCTTTTATTAATAACGGTATTATTGAATTCTATACGCAAAGTATAAATGCCATTGCTGAGTGCGGGCAGATAAATTTTTACAGGATTAATTCCTGTGCTGACCAGCTCCTTCCGCTGGTATATTGTTTTACCGTAGTTATCAATCACCAGTACGCCGGCCATGCCCGCTGAAGGTGCCAGCACATCAAAAGCGAGGGTTTGTACAAACGGGTTGGTGATCGATTTTATTCCCAATGACAATCCCGAAGGACTCAGCAGGATTGTTTTGCTAAATTTAAATTTATCCTTGTCAATTATTTTAATACGATAATACGCAGGAGCCGTTAATATTTCGGGATCGTTATACACATAGTTTGCCGCCTGTTGCATTTTTGCGGCCACTTTTTCAACAGGTTTGTAATTAATTTTATCGGTGCTTTTTTCCACCGCATATTCAACACCCGGCGCTTCGTCTGCTATTGACCAGCGAACGGTAGCGGCATTGTCTTTGAGTTGTCCGGAAATAGCTGTAATATCTGTCTTCAATACCCATTGGCAATTGTTAACCTTTATTACAATGGTAGTGGTAGCAAGGAAAGAACAGTTAGGATCTGCCAGGTTTGCCGCAGAAGAGGCAATCCTGATGCGGTATACATTCTTGTGTACGCTGCTGTCTCCAACAAATGTTGGGTATGCTGCATTGTACTGGTATTGTCCGGCCGTAAGGACCGGTACACCCACCCCACTAACGCCTGTTGTGACCCAGGTAACGCCTGAATCCGTACTTTTTTCATATTCCCAATGCGTATAATTTGAAAAATAGCTGGTTACATCGCAGGAGATATCAACCGTGTTACCATAACAAACTGGTGCTATGGGCGATGGCAACATGGCCAGGTTTGGGCTGCAGGTAGCCAGTGTAATATCATCCAGTACCCAGTCGTTTCCACCACCACCGGGTGCATTGTCGCGTATAGAAATTACGATGGATGTCTGGCCACTATTGGTCCTAAAAAGGAAGCCTTTTTTCAACCAGCCAAGCGTGTCAATTTCACCGGATGAATAGCGGTCAACACCGTCAACCACAAAAGTAAGATTGGGTAATACACCGGGTTTGTAGGTCTGGCTACCCGATGAATCAAGACCACAGAGCGGGCAGATATTTTTAACCCACGCTGAAAACTCATAGTAGGTATCGGGGCACAGGCCAGAGATGGTTTGCTTATAGGCTTCCGTGGTAGCAATGTCAGCATTTACAGCCAGCATATAGCCACCGGTGGCGCCTGGCCCTGGTGGTGGGTTACCAATAGCATCCATGGTTCCTGTATGGTCGCCACTGATGAACCAAAAACCGCCAAACATTCTTCCTGCACACGAGTCATTGGGTGCAATAGGACCTGCTGGTAGTGCGCAATTAGGTTGGCGTCGCGCATTTGGATCCGTGGCCGATTTTGGACTGGAATTATTTACTACTGCATAATAACCATCGTTTATGCCCACACTTGGGTACAGGCTCACATTTGGAATGTAAGTATAACCAGGCAAAGCAAAACTGGGTCCTGTTGATCTGTTCAGGGAATTGCCACTGCCAAAACTCCCGGCAAACTCATCGGCAAAATTGGTTCCTACCGTATTGGAGCAGAGGCTTTCGTTGGCGGAAATTAAAATTTGATAAGGAATGGTGTTGATGGAAGTATCGGGGTCGCCTGGCACGTTTGTTTTCTTAAATAGTAAATGCCCGCTGCCAAGTGTGATGATATCGCCGGTACTACCGGTTACCTGCACACGGAACGCCGTGGACACCAGGGTGCCGCCACCAAATTTTGGCTTGTTTACGTTGCCCCTCAGATTTCCCGAACCCGTTACATCGGTTGGTGAGTTGTCTGCCGGCGCAGATGGATCCGCGCTAAAAGGGAAACCACCCATATTAACTTTAACCTGGAATTCCCCAACAGATGGCGTAGCAAGGTACGTTCCGGCATCCGCATCGGGTGCTTGCGTATATGTTTTAAGGGCAACACCTTCATTGGTAATGAGGTTGAGGGTGCTTGCGGCTGATATGGCGGTATTGGACGGCAGGTTATCGACATAGCGGAGGTAGTAGATCATTCCCGTTGTGTTGTACGTGCTGTTCACATATAATGTAGTGCGGATTTCCAGGATATCACCGGATTCAACCGTACCACCGAGGGTATTACGGGTAATATTTACATAACTGTTGCTGAATTTTATTTTGGCGGACGCTTGTGCGTGGCCATATTGCTGGCTTAAAAAAAGGAGCATAAACACTGCTGCGCAGCTGTATAGTTTCCCGGTAAGGGTTACAATATTTTTCATAGAATGGATTTTGCCGGCCGCAATTCGTTTTAAGATTGCGGCGGATCAAAACAATGATTAACAATAAATACCCTGTCTCGCAGCATTACTGGTTGACTAGTAAAAACGGTGATAAGTGGTTTTTAGTATACGGTTCTATTAAAAGCATTTAGAACGCAGTAACTGAATGACTTACTTAGATTTAATCACCTTTTTGATAATGCTTTCATTTTGCCATTCTATTTTTAAAAAGTAGGTACCTGCGCTCAGCGACCCAAGGTCACGGATCTGAAGCGGGCTAACACCAGCTATCGTAGACTGCCGGTATGTTTTTACCGCCCTTCCATACATATCAAAAATGGTGGTGCGTACATCTCCGTCTGCCGGTAATACAACGTTGCAGGAGATGGTATTTGCAAATGGGTTCACCAGGTTTTGTACGGAAAAATTGGCCTTGCCCGTATTCAGCAAAATTGTTTTGCTATACTTAAAACCATTTTCTTCTACTAATTTAATGCGGTAATACTGCATGCCGGCAATAGCAGTTGGGTCAGTAAAATGATACACGCTGTTGCCGGTAAGCACATGGGAATTTACTTTGCCAATTTTGGTAAAGGAGCTGCCATCTGTGCTTTTTTCTACCTCATAATATTCTTTGCCATTTCCGTTTACCGTGGTCCATTGAATTTCGGAAAGGTTATTATGGATTGATCCCGTCGTATTCACGAAATCTGTTTTCAACAACCACATACAATTATTAACATACACCTTTACTGTTCTGGCTGCAATGAAAGAGCAGGAGGGATCAGCCAGGTTGCCTGCTGAGCTGGCTACCCGCAGCCTGAAAACATTGTTGTGGGTGGTAGAATCACCGATGAACGACGGGCCGGTGGCCGTGTATTCATATTCAGATCCGTTGAATACCGGTGCTATGGTGCCGGCGCTGGTGTAGGCTGTGGAGGTAAAACTAACCCCACCATCCGTACTTTTTTCCCATATATAGTAAGTATAGTTATCGAAATAGCTTTTCACTTTGGCTGAAATAGATGCGCCATCCGCGTAGCATACTTTTAGTAAGGGATCTGCCGGGTTAACTTCCAGTATAGGTGTGCACGATGCCACGCCGATGTCATCAATTGCCCAGTCGTTACCGCCACCACCGGGTGCGTTATTGCGTATATTAATGATCATCTGGGTTTCTGATGGGCCGGTGCGATAGGTAAATCCTTTTTTTACCCATTGGCCCGTATAACCCATGTCTCCGGTTGTATAATAATCAAAGCCGTTAATATTAAAAGTAAGGTTGGGATGTACACCCGATGAATCGCCCGGGCCGGTTGGCAGGTAACCAGGATTTAAAGCCTGTGTGCCCACTGAGTCTACGCCACACCTCCGGCAAATATTCCTGAACCATGCGGAATACTCGTAAGAAGTATTGGGACACAAATTTCTTACCGTATCAAGGAAAGCAGTATCGGTCCGGTAAGATGCATTGATAACCGCCATGTAACCACCACTGAAACCATTGTTTACATCTGTCGGTAAATTTCCTGCCAGGGGGTTCGCTGCACCTGTATGGTCGCCAATGATATCCCACACCGCAAACACACGATGCGCTGCTACGGGATCGTTAGGGTCGATGGAATAGTTGGCTGGCCCTGTACCTGTGCTGGTGTTATTAGACATTCCATAGAAGTAATCGCCCGGGGCACCAGAGGTAAACACTTTGTATTGATAATTGGTTGGTATGTTCAGTGATGAATCGCGGTCCTTCTGTGTACCTGATCCAAATGTGCCACCATATTCAGACAATATACCGTTACTGCCGATGGTATTGGTGCAGATGCCATAGTTTTTATAAACGATGGCCGTAACATCCGGGAAAGTAATATTAATGGGACCGGTAGCACTGGATGGATTATAGTAGGAAATATTTCCGCCACCAACGCTTAACGGGGTGCCAAAAGCAATGGCATTAACAATTACACGGAAGGAGACAATATTAAGACAGGTACTACCTGCCACAGGTCTGTCACTACTCTTCATAACACCACCGAGTAATTGATCGGCCGAAGATCCAAGGTTCACAGTAATTGCTGAACCTGATATGGTAGCGGGATCGCCGTCTGCGGCGTCCGTCCATTGTTTATAAATTTTTCCTTCGTTGGTGAGTATCCGGAGCGTGCCGGGTACATAAGTTGTATTGGCCGGAATAGCACCCGTAAAGGATACGCCATAAGCCGAGTTGGATCTCACGGACATGGTTGCCCGCATCTCCAGCTCATCTCCTGGTTCAATGGTACCACCGTTTGATCCCTTGGTTATATTTACATAACTCCTCCCATAATCTATAGCGGGTGCAGCGGGTTCGGTCACACAAATATTAAAATTCCAGTTGGCACCGCTCATTATAGCTGTATTGGTGTAAACACGGATATAATACGTGTTACCGATAGTAAGACCTGTTCGTCCGCTTGGCAGAAATGTGTTGAAAGAAGTAGTGTTTGTACATGCCAGGGAGGTGAAGCTTCCGCAAGTGCCAGACAAAATTTGAACCCTTGGCCCGGCAGCAGCAAACTGTGCGCCCAAACTTCCGAGCGTAATGGAAGGAAAAGGCGTGTTGGCCACAAAGCTATACCATACATCTGGTGAATTGGCGTCGCCGCAATTACCAGGCACACCGGTGGTGGCCGTAGCATTTAACAAGGTTCCGGCAGTGCTGGAGCAGGCTGGTGCTGAAGTTATCACCGTGGCGCCTGCACAATCATCATTCGCAGGCAATGCGGGGTCCGTTATACAAATATTAAAATCTGCATTTATGTTGGGTATGGGGTTGTTGGTAGAATAAACCCTCACATAGTAAGTTGCACCAATGGTTAACCCGGTGGGTGTATAAGTACTGCCATTGCAACCGGTAGAAATAAAACTGCCGCAGGTACCAGACAGCACCTGTATTCTTGGCGTGTTAAACCCTGCACCTGCACTGCTGATAGTAATGGTAGGGTTTGTTCTTTGCGCGATAAATGTGTACCAAACGTCATACCTGTCGGTGCCCGAACAAGCCACAGCACCCGAAGCAAAATAAGTAGCACTACCCATGGTGCCGGCAATATTGCTGCACACACTGGCGGATGTTAATGCGATTGCATTCGCACAATTATCATTTACCGGTGGATCCGTTATACAAATGGAAAAATCCCAGCCACCGGTGACGCTTGCCGGCGCAAGTGTATTGGAATAAATTCTTACGAAATAAGTATTGCCCGGTGTTAACCCTGCGGGGTAACTGATTGAAGTATTAAAGCTGGCCGCTGATACGCAGGCGAGTGAAGTCATACTGGCGCAGCTGCCAGAAAATATTTGTATCCTGGCGTTGCCATTGATATTTATTCCCATACTGCTGAGCGTAATGGTTGGGTAGGCAGATTGCGCCACAAAAGAATACCATACATCTCCGCCGGCAGTTCCGCAGGTGGTGGTAATAGCTGGGACGGATACTGCTGCACTGTTAAGGGTACCGGAAGTATTGCTGCAAATATTGTTTGATACCAGTACAGTGGCGTCCGTACAAAGGTCATTTGTGGGAGGGTCCGTAACACAGATGGAAAAATCCCATGCAGTGGTGGCACTTGCCGGCGCCGCAGCATTTGAATATATCCTGATATAATAGGTATCGCCCGGTGTTAAGCCAGCGGGGTAAGCAGCGGCGGTATTAAACGTACTGGTGGCCACGCAGGCCAGTGAACTCAATGTGCCACAGGTGCCCGAAAACAATTGTATGCGGGCATTGGTTCCCGTCAGGCTTGATCCAAGGTTGCTTAAAGTAATGGATGGATATACTGACTGTGCAACAAAAGTATACCAGGCATCCGCGCCAGCAGTTCCGCAGGTAGTAGCAATAGTTGGTACAGAAACGGCTGCATAATTCAGTGTACCCGGTACGGCAGAACAGGTATTAGCTGATACAAGTGCTGTAGCATTGGTACAGAGATCATTTATTGGTGGATCTGTTATGCAAATAGAGAAATCCCACGCAGTGGCAGCACTTGTTGGCGCCAGTGTGTTTGAGTAAATTCTTATATAATAGGTATTACCTGGCGTTAGCCCGGTTGGATACGCCGCGGCAGTATTGAAGACGCTGTTTGAGACACAACCCAGTGCTGTTAAGCTTCCGCACGCACCTGAAAGTAATTGTATACGTGCATTGGTACCGGCAAGACTTGATCCAAGGCTGCCTAATGTTATAGAGGGATAAACAGACTGTGCAACAAACGTGTACCACACATCGCCGCCCGTTGTGCCACACCCGGCAATTGCGGGTATTGATACTGCCGCATTGTTTAAAGTGCCTGCGGTTGGCGTGCAGGAAGTAGCAGATGCTAATAACAAAGCATTGCTGCAAAGATCGTTTGCGGGCGGATCCGTAACACAAATAGAAAAATCCCATGCAGCACCACCAGTGGGTGCAACAGTGGCCGAATATATTCTTATATAGTAAGTATTGCCGGTGATAAGGCCTGCGGGATAAACGCTGGCGGTACTTAAAAAAGTTCCGCTGATACAACCCAGCTGGGTAAGGCTCGCGCAGCTTCCAGAAAAAAGTTGAATACGCGCATTGGTACCAGTTAGACTAGCGCCCGGATTGCTCAATGTAATATTGGGATACGCGGATTGCGCAACAAAAGTATACCAAACATCTGCACCTGTGGTGCCACAACCAGTTAGGGTGGGTATCGAAACGGTAGCATCACTTAATGTGCCGGCCACAGCGTTACAGGTAACCGCAGCCGTTAGCGGCGATGCATTTATGCAAAGGTCATTGGCAGGCGCCTGGGCAAAAGATTGATACCCCGCAAGTACAATAACCATTAAAACAAAAAGCGTCTTTACACGACGAAAGGAAGCAGATATAAACGTTTTCATAGATTGAGATCTTACCCGACTAATAAAAAAATGGCTACAGACGTACAAACACTTAGCAATTACTATGTATAAAATTTCTTAGTATAGGCTATAGCATCTAGATGTACATTCCGCAAAACTAGTACAGGCAATTTCTGTCTGCAAACGAAAAGCTCTCTATTCGTTCAAATCGTCTTTTTACCCGATAACTGAATCGTTCTTTTACGATTTTAAAAAATGAAAAGTATACAACATGGTTGTTGGCGTCGATAACTCCGGATAAATAGAGCTTGGTACAGCGCATACCGGAATAAGCCACGGCTCTATTGTGTTGCCTTCCCAACACCTGCATCTCACAGCCGCATGGTTGATGAACGCAGGTGATACTTTTTAATTTTTATTTTACGTCGAACTTTTATTAATTCCGGTTTTCCAGTTAGAAGGCTAGCCTGCACTATTCAGTTATTTTAATAATTCTTTTCGTAAGCGTTTCGTTTTGCCATTGAACTTTTAATGTGTACATGCCACTGGTTAAATTACTGATGTTGGCAATTTTTATTGCATGTACCCCTTTTTCTGCCTGTTCGGTATGGGTTTTAACTACTTTACCATAATTATCAAACAATGTAGATTTTATTGCTCCGGTACCGGGTACTATTACATCAAATTGTATATGCGACGAGAATGGATTCACCAGGCCTTTTACGTCAAATGGTATTTTACCAGGTGCCAGCATAACCGTTTTACTATATTTAAATCCTGATTCTTCCAGCAGCTTAATACGGTAATAGGTTATGGCGTTCAGCGCCGCAGGATCGTCAAATGTATAGTTGCCGCTTCCATCGGGCGAAGTGGACCTTAGTTTGCCAGCGATAGTAAAGTGGGTACCATCGGTACTTTTTTCAATTTCATAGCTTTCTTTTCCGTTTTCATTTACCATCTTCCATTGAAGGCCGGCGAGATTACTGCGCAGGCTGCCGGAGAAGTTTACAAAGTTGGCTTTTAACAACCACATACAATTGCTTACATACACCTTTACAGTTCTAATGCCTGAAAATGAACAGCTGGGGTCTGCCAGATTAATGGAGGTGCTTGCCACACGTAAACGGAAAATGTTATTATGCGTAGATGAATCGCCGATAAAAGAAGGGCCTACTGCGGTGTACACAAATTCTGTTCCGTTGGTTAACGGAGATCCGGTACCGCTGTAGCCGGTGGATAACCAGTTCACGCCGTTATCTGTACTTTTTTCCCAGATATATTGTGTGTAATTGTTAAAGTAGCTGGTAACATCAGCAGACAGTGAGGTGCCATCGCCATAGCAGACATTTACGGTTGGTGTCGCTGGGTTCATCACCAGGTTGGGCGTGCAAGTTGCCACGCCAATGTCGTCTACCGCCCAGTCGTTGCCCCCACCACCGGGTGCATTGTTGCGTATATTAATTATCATTTGGGTTTCAGCGGGGCCGGTGAGATACGTAAACCCTTTTTTTATCCATTGGCCATTGTATAAAATGTCGCCCGTAGTATAATAGTCTTTTCCGTTAATATTAAATGTCAGGTTTGGGTGCACTCCACTTGAATCTCCGGGACCGGTTGGAATATATCCCAGGCTGGAAGAGCTCACGCCGATAGAATCTGCACCGCAGGTACGGCATATATTACGGAACCATGCAGAATATTCATAGTACGTGTTCGGACACAGGTTTTTTACTGTATCGAGAAACGCAGTATCGGTTCTAAAGGCTGCATTGATTACAACCATGTACCCACCTGTTTTGCCGCCCGTTGTGTCCGCCGGAGGATTACCTGCTAATGGATTGGTGGCTCCAGTATGATCTCCTATGATGTCCCACACATTAAATACATGTTTCACTGCAACGGGTTCATTGGGATTAATTGAATAATTGACACCGCCAGAGCTGGAGTTATTTGACAGGCCATAGAAATTGTCACCTGGGTTGCCGTTAGAAAACTGCGCGTACGTATAATTTGCGGGAATTTTGCTGGATGCAGCGCGGTCTTTCATATTGCCAGAACCAAAGGTTCCGCTAAATTCTGAAAGTACCCCATTGGAGCCAATGGTGTTTGCACAAATGCCAAAATTTTTATAAACAACCGCATTGTATGCCGGGAAGGTAATGGTATTGACTGGCGTCAACGGCTGGTTCCTATAAGCAATGGTGCCGCCGCCCATATTAACGATTGTACCCAGCGAAACTGCGTTTACAATTACCCGGTAGGAGGCCACCATAATACAGGTGGTGCCGAAGTTAGATGGCCGGTTGGTAAATCTTACCGCACCGCCGCTAGCCGCGGTCGCCCCGCTTCCTAAATTAATAGTTACAGCGCCGAGTGCAATGGTGCCTGCGTCATCCGCAGCCGCGTCCGTAAATTGCTGGTATATTTTTCCTTCATTGGTAAGTACCCGCAGGGTGTTTGGTACATAAGTAGTATTGGCAGGCACATTATCTGAAAAAGCGCAGAAGTAAGCTGCGTTTGCAGAAACAGCAAAGGTTCCCCTTATTTCCAGTTCGTCACCGGGTTCAACCGTACCGCCGCCACTACCTTTCGTAATGTTTACATAACTTTTTCCGTAGAACACCGTGGGGTTGGACGCGGAAGGATTGACGATACATATATTAAAAGCCCAGTTACCCGATCCAATATAGCTGCCTGTATTAGTATTTGTATATACCCGGATGTAATAAGTGGCGCCCACGGTGAGTACCGGACTCGCCGAAAAATTACCAAGCCCGGGGCCTCCTTTCCAGCAACCAATTGATGTTAACCCGGCACAAGAAGCGCCGGAGTATATTTCCAAAACAGCGGTCGCTGCTTTAATAGTGGTATTCGTATTGTTAATATCCAATGTTATGGTTGGATAAGCGGTAGTTGCGTTATACTTATACCAAACATCTCCCGAGGAAGCTGTTCCACAGGAAGCGGTTGTGGAACTGGGGGTTGAATATAGAAGTGTTCCTGGGGTATTACTGCAGGAATTATTGGAATTTAAATTAACAGCGCCGGCGCAATTATCATTTGCCGGTGGTGTTGGGTCTGTAATACAAATATTAAAATTTCCGCTTGCATTTAAAGTCGTGTAAATTCTGATATAGTAGGTCGTGCCAACAGTTAATCCCGCAGCAGCCATCGTAACAGGTGATCCGCCAGTAGTGCCACACATCACATTTACGAGGGAGCCACAACTGCCGGAAAAAAGTTGCAATCTCGGGTTGGCCATAGCCGTAGTTAATGTAACTGTTGGAGTAGCTGAGTTAGCAACAAAAGTATACCACACGTCATTTCGTGATGCTGTACCGCAACCTATGGAAGAGATTGACCCAGCAGTATAAGATGCTCCGCCGGGCAGTGTGCCGACGGTAGAACTACAGCCAGCGTAGGATGAAACAAGTAAAGGAGGGCTGGTACATGCATCGGTTTGCGCTAATGATGGTTTTCCTAATAAGAAAACAATCATCAAAAATAAACTGCAACGAATTGCAGCGGGTAAAAATGTTTTCATAGATATTGGGTCTTGATTGAACGATAACACACCGAAAACAAAAAGCACTTATATTATAGTGTTATAGTTATAATCGCTATTTGAAATAATAGAAAATACTTATACTGATACTGGGGTAAAACTAAAGCAAGCTGCCTCTTCTTACAATCTTCTTGCAGCATATTCGATCAAATCACTTTTTTTGCCGACAAACTGATCGTTGTTTTACTATTTCAAAATCGGCCCGGCGATTGTAATTTGGTTTTTTAGAAAACGTTGACTAAGTAGAACCTAGTATAGATAAACTAAATATTTTTTTATTTATAGGTATACGTTTTATGAAAAGTCCTCGTTTTAGTAGCAATCCAGTATCAAATCCAAAACCAAATGAAGAAGTACTTTACCCTACTAGTTCTATTTATTTTTATTCTCTCCGTTAAGTCTTTTACGCAAACTATTGTTGGCGGGCGCATGAATGAAGTCTTTCTTAAATCAGACGTATCAGGCGACAATATTCTAAATGATCCATGGGAGCTTACTTATGGACCGGATGATTCGTTGTGGGTTACAGAATCGAAGGGTTATTGTGTATATAAGATCAGCCCTAATGGCCCTCTGAACAACAAAAGAAAAATATTAGATATCAGTTTAAAAAGTACCTGGCTTGGCAACAGCGCTGGGAGCGACTCTGTCTTCAATATCCAGTTCGTTTTTTCGCCAACTAATCCGCAAGGCGGTTTGGCGGGTATGGCCATTCACCCAGATTTTAGTAAGTCTGTGGGTGCTAAAAAATATGTATACATTTCTTATATCCGCAGTTACTTAAGCACTGGCGCTGGTAATACGGGCGTGTTTTACCAAAACCGTATTGCAAGGTTTACTTATGATCCAATAAGCGGCAATTTGGGAAATCCCGTGTCATTGTGTGACACACTTCCCGGAAGCAGTGATCATAATTCGCAACGCATGATCATTGCCCCGGTAAATGGGGTTAACTATCTTTTTTATGCCGAAGGTGATATGGGCGCCGGGCAGTTTGGAAACCAGTATCGTGTTAACCATGCGCAGGATTCAACTATTTACGAAGGGAAAATTCTACGGTTTAACCTGGAGCCGGACGGAGATGCGGGCTCCTACGATAAATGGATACCCAATGACAATCCGTTTAATACCACAACACCCGCTCGGCAAAGTGCTGTTTGGGTAACCGGTATAAGGAATAACCAGGGTTTCGCATACGACAGTGTCCGCAATATCTTATATGGGTCTTCGCACGGCCCTTACAGCGATGATGAAGTGAATATTATTGAGCGGAAACGAAATTATGGGCATCCCCTGGTTATTGGTTTCGCGGCTGATACCAATTACAATGGCTCAAGTGCAGGTGCTTACTCTACGTCTGGGGTGCCTTTGATTGTAAGTGAACCAGCCAATGCTGCGGCTATTGGTTCCAGTTATAAAGACCCTTTATTTTGTGGTTACGCGAGACCGAAATCGGAAATCAATAATATATGGGTCACTAATCCGGGAAATGGAGGCTGGCCATCAGAAGGCTGGTCCGGTCTGGGTTTATATAATTACAGCGCAATACCAGGTTGGAAAAATTCTCTGATTATGTCCGGGCTTAAATGGGGCAGGCTGATACGGACAAAACTGGATTCTTCGGGAACATCGATTGTGAATAGTGGTTCAGCTGATACGGTTTGTTACTTCGACAGTAATAATCGTTATCGCGATATGGCTTTTGGCCCCGGAGGTAAAGACATTTATGTGATTATGGATAAATCGGCCGCTACATCCGGACCGAGTGCCAATAACCCCATGATTGTAGCGTGCAGAGGATGTTTGCAAAAATTTACCTTTCTCGGTTATAAAAATGTAAGTGGTACCAGTACCATTTCTACTGCAGTGCCAATTGCTACCGGCAAAGCAAATCTTTGTGAGAACGCGAATACCGTTACCATTAATGCTACCAACAAAAACGATACGCTCTGGGTGCCCATTACCGATACCAGCGGTAATATTGTTGCGGAAATTTTTGCCAATGGCAATAACCTGGGTAACGTTACCACTTCTGTATACACCAATTCAAATGCTGTACGGGAAAAAGCTTCAAGTAAAACGCTTTACCTCGACCGGAATATTACTATTACACCGCAAACACAGCCAGGGTCTGCTGTAGGCGTACGTCTTTACATCACCAATGCAGAATTTACTGCCTTTAAAAATGGTGTAAATTCGGTAGGTAATCCCCCCGGTGTATCGAACATTTCCAACCTTGCCATTTTTAAAAACAGCGAAGTATGCGGGTCGGCAATGGCGGTAACAGCGTTGGCCCTTCCTACCACCAACCGGGCCGCATTTGGCTCAGGCGGGTATGTGCTGCAAACCAGTGTAACCAGTTTCTCTACTTTTTATTTTGCAAGTGTAAGCGCATTGTTACCGGTAAATCTTATTTCCTTCAATGGCGCTGTAAACAACGATATCGCCAAATTAAAATGGATTACCGAAGACGAGCATGGCACCAAGAACTTTACACTGGAACGAAGCGTTAACAGTACTGATTTTTACCCGGTGGTTACACTTGCAGCCAGCGCTGCGGCAGGTCAGCAACAGTATACATATCCTGACAGCGCGTTCGGTAAATTGTCGGCCGCAGCAGTATATTACCGTTTGAAAGTTATCGACAATGATGGCAAATCAAGGCTTTCATCAACCGTAACTTTATACCCTGCAAGTAAAAAAGGAACTATCAGCATTCATCCGAACCCGGTAATTGATTACGCAACGGTGGAAGTAAATGCGATTGTAGGTGAGCAGACCAGCTGGCAGGTGACCGATATGGCAGGAAAAACAGTCTTGCAACACACGGTTATTTTAACAAAGGGCAAGAATATGATTAACGTAAATCTATCTAAATTGCCAGGAGGTATCTATTACCTGAAGGTTGCGGGCAGCAATATCAGCCAGGCAATCAAGTTGCAAAAATTGTAACAGTAAATATAAGAAGTAGCAAAAAAAATCCACGGCTTGCCGTGGATTTTTTTTATAAGTGTTTGAAAAATTGGTTTTGTTATAGCTTGCCTACCATCTTTGCCGGGTCAACCCATGCATCAAATTCTTCCCGTGTAACATAACCGAGTTTTACCGCCATTTCTTTCAGCGTGGTGCCTTCTTTATGTGCTTTCTGTGCAATTTCTGCCGCTTTGTAATAACCAATTTTTGTATTGAGTGCAGTAACCAGCATGAGCGAATTGTCTACATGCTTTTTAATATTGGCTTCAATGGGTGCTAATCCTGCAGCACATTTATCGTTAAAGCTTACACAACCATCGCCAATCAGGCGGGCGCTATGTAAGAAATTATAGATCATTACCGGCTTAAAAACATTTAGTTCAAAATGACCGTTGCTGCCGCCGATGCCAACGGTAACATCATTTCCCATTACCTGCGCTGCAATCATGGTAAGTGCTTCGCATTGCGTAGGGTTTACTTTCCCTGGCATAATAGAGGAGCCGGGTTCATTGTCGGGTATAAACAATTCGCCGATGCCGCTGCGGGGCCCGGATGATAACATGCGCACATCATTGGCAATCTTCATTAAACTTACTGCCACCACTTTTAGAGCGCCATGTGCTTCCACGATTGCATCATGTGCTGCCAGCGCTTCAAATTTATTTTCTGCGGTGATAAACGGTAAGCCTGTTAATTCCGCAATATGCCTGGCCACAATTTCTGAATAGTTTTCAGGCGTGTTGATACCGGTGCCAACTGCAGTGCCGCCCAGTGCAAGTTCGCTCAAATGCGCCAGGGTGTTTTTTATAGCTTTTAGTCCATGGTTGAGTTGAGAAACATAACCACTGAATTCTTGTCCCACGGTTAAAGGCGTTGCATCCATAAAATGGGTGCGCCCTATTTTTACCACATGCATAAAGGCCTTGCTTTTTGCAGCAAGCGTATCCCTTAGTTTCTCAATACCGGGTATGGTAATGTCTATTAAAATTTTATAGGCCGCAATGTGCATCGCGGTGGGAAAAGTATCGTTGCTCGACTGCGATTTATTTACATCATCGTTGGGATGCAGCACTTTTTCTTTGTCTGCTAGCTGGCCGCCGTTTATTACATGGCCACGGTAAGCAACCACTTCATTTACGTTCATGTTGCTTTGTGTGCCGCTGCCTGTTTGCCAAACCACCAGTGGAAAAGAGGTATCCAGCTTTCCTTCCAGTATCTCGTCGCACACTTTTCCTATCAGGTCACTTTTCTTTTTATCCAGCACACCGGCTTCCAGGTTGGTAATGGCCGCCGCTTTTTTGAGGTAAGCAAAAGCCTTGATAATTTCTTTGGGCATTTTATTAATATCCTCCGCTATCTTAAAATTATCAATACTGCGCTGTGTCTGTGCGCCGTATAGTGCGTCCACCGGCACTTTCACTTCTCCCATGGTATCTTTTTCAATTCTGTATTCCATATGTAATTTTAATTTTTAATTTGCCTGGTTATTTTGAACGGGGGATAAAGGTAATAAAATGCGCCATTGAGCGGCCGGAACAATAAAACTTACTGTCTTATCCGGCAGGTATAAAAAATACCGCTAAATTGTCAACGATTGCCCATTTAAAAAGCCCCATTGATTATTTTATTGAAATGAGGACATACCTGATTGCTTTCACCAGCCTCTTGTTTTTGCTTGCTATTGTACACCGCAATTCGGGTGCGCAGCCCTTCAGCAGTGACAAAAAACTTATTGAACCCGGTAGCGCCACAAACCTGCTCGTTATTGATCTCACCAAAGCATACCAGACCATTCATAGTTTTGGCGCATCCGATTGCTGGACGGCTAAGTTTGCTGGCAATTGGAAAGATGAAAAAAAGAAAAATGCAATCGCCGATCTGTTATTCAGCACCGAAAAACTAGCCGATGGATCGCCAAAAGGGATCGGTTTGTCTTTGTGGCGTTTTAATATTGGTGCAGGAAGTGCCGAACAAGGCCCTGCAAGCGGTATACCGGATGACTACCGGCGCGAAGAATGTTTTTTAGGTGCCGATGCTAGCTATAACTGGCGCAAACAGCGCGGCGCCCAATGGTTCGCAGGCGCTGCAAAAAAAAGGGGTGTGAAATATCTATTGGCGTTTACCAATTCTCCACCGGTCCGGTTTACAAAAAATGGGTTTTCTTATGGTTTGTCGGATAATAATTTTAATTGCAAAGAAGACAAATATGCGGCGTTTGCAAGTTTCCTGGTGGCAGTGTGCAAACATTTTAATGCCACCAATATTCCTTTCGATTACATAAGCCCGGTAAATGAACCGCAATGGAAATGGGGCGAGCGTCCGGCACAGGAAGGTACTGGCGCCACCAATGAACAAACTGCGCGGTTGATAAAAATACTGGGACCAAAACTGCAGGCAGCCGGACTAACCACCAGGATTACTGCAGGCGAAGCAGCGCGGGTTAATTTCCTTACGGATTCCAATGCCCTTATCGGCAACCAGCTGAATGATTTTTTTAACCCGGCGTCAAGTCATTACATCGGTGCGGTTCCCAATACAGCGCCCGTGATGTCGTACCACAGTTATTTCAGCACCTGCCCGGACAGCGTCTTGTTGGCCACACGCAGCGCAGTAAACGAAAAAAGAAAACAGGTAGATCCCCGCATTCAGTTATGGCAATCTGAATTTGGCGTGCTAGGCGATATCTGCGGCAATTTGAATGGCGGTCCGCGGAATACGGATATCCGCTACGGGCTTTACGTGGCAAAAGTGATCCATACCGACCTGGTGGTAGCGGGTGTAAGTTCTTTTCAATGGTGGCTGGCCATCAATCCATACAATTACAGTGACGGACTGGTATACATCAATGCGCCCGACGGCAGCATCCATCCGGGTAAATCAAAAGAAGATGGTATGGTAAGCAGCAGCAAACAATTGTGGTGCATGGGTAACTATTCAAGGTTTATCAGGCCCGGTATGCAAAGAATAAGCGCCGCTTTTTCCGGCCCCGCAGATTGCCTGGTTTCTGCATACAAAAATGTTGGAAGCAGCGAACTGGTGATGGTGGTAGCAAATAATTCAGCGATTAGGCAGCAGCTCCAATTGCAGTTTTCGCCGGGCGTCAATAGCAAAAGCCTGGATAGTTATACTACGGATGCTACACAGGATATGCAACACGCTGTGGTGTCTGCCAGTGATGTTGTGGTCGCGCCGATGAGTGTTACTACTTTTGTAACAAAGTATAAAAAGTAATGGCGCACGCTCCGCGGGGGAGTGGGCGGTTAAAAATAAATCATTGTATATGAAAAAATTACTACTGCTAAACACCTTTTGCCTGCTGCTGTGTTTTCTGTCTGCACAGCCTTATCAACCCAACTGGTCGTCGCTGGATGCAAGGCCGGTGCCGCAATGGTTTAAAGATGTGAAGTTTGGAATTTTTATTCACTGGGGTGTTTATTCCGTACCGGCCTGGAGCAGCAAAGGACAATATGCTGAATGGTACCAAAACGGCCTTAATGGAACTGATACCGCGCGCCAGGCGTATCATAAAAAGAAATTCAGCAACCTCACGTATTACCAGCTGGCAGATCAGTTTAAAGCAGAGTTGTTTAACGCCGATGAATGGGCGAAGTTGTTTGAACAATCGGGTGCTAAATACATTGTACTAACGTCAAAGCACCATGACGGATTTGCGCTATGGCCCAGCAAAGAGGCCAACCAGTCATGGGGTTTTCCCTGGAACGCAGTAGACGTGGGCCCTAAGCGTGATTTAATAAAAGAATTGTTTGCGGCAGTAAGAAAAACAACGGTGCATGCCGGTATGTATTATTCGCTGTACGAGTGGTACAACCCGTTGTGGAAAGCGGATAAAGAAAAATTTGTACGGGAGCACACCTGGCCGCAGATGAAAGACCTCATTAATACTTACCAGCCGGATGTGTTCTGGACGGATGGCGAATGGGAACTGCCTGCAGAAAAATGGAAAAGCCAGGAATTTTTAGCATGGTTATACAATGAAAGTCCGGTGAAAGATAAGGTAGTAGTAAATGACCGATGGGGCGCAGGCGTACGTTTCAAACATGCGGGATTTTATACACCCGAATACCAGCCCAATCTCAATTTTGAAGATCATTATTGGGAAGAAAGCCGTGGCATGGGTTTCAGCTATGGGTATAACCGTGAAGAAGATGCCTGGGATTATAATTCATCACAATCTCTTGTAGTGCAATTGATCGACAAAGTAAGCAGTGGGGGTAATTTTTTACTGGACATCGGCCCGGATGAACATGGCAAAATTCCGCCAATTATGCAGGAGCGGTTGCTGCAGATCGGCGACTGGATGAAGATAAACGGCGAAGCCATTTATAATACCGTGCGCTGGAAAAAAGTTTCGCAATGGAGCGATGGCCTGCAGGATTACAAACCAGCAACAGGAAGCGGTGACTTGTTGCTAAAACTTACCATCGACCCCGATCCGGGGTATGCGGTAAAAGAAGTTTTTTATACCTACAATCCTTCCACCAACGCGCTATATGCCATTCTGCCCAGATATCCAGATAACAACCAGGTGGTTTTGAAATCAATTACGCTGCCCCCGGGAACAGCTATCAGTTTCTTGTCTACTAAGGCAGACCTTGAGTGGAAACAAACAGGAGAAAACATAGTAATCAGCCTGCCGCCCTACAATCCCAATACTATAAAAGCGCCGTATGCGTACGCTATTAAGATAAGCAACTATGGAAAATTTGCTACCAAGCCTACTATAAAAACAGTCTACAAAACGCCGCTGCAGCCGCTGGTGTCAATGGAAACTGCAGCTACAGAAAAGATCCATTATACCACAGACGGTACATCGCCTACAGCACAATCTGCGCTGTATACAAAACCAATTTTGCTGGATAAAACAAGTGTTGTGCAAGCAGTCAGTATTCCCGAAACAGGTTTACCCGGCAGCATTGCTAAAGAGAAAGTGATCCGTTATCAATGGATGAAAGCCAGCGCGCCTGCACTGCTAACACCCGGACTGGCGTATAAGTATTATGAGCCTACTGGTAGCGTAAGCCTTCAGTCAATTGCCAGTACGCCGGTAAACAAAACTGGCATTGCTACTGTCATTTCGCTTTCATTAAAACAACGCAAGGAAAAATTTGCATTTGTATTTGATGGGTATATTAAAATTGCGAAAGATGGTTTCTATACTTTTTCGCTTAGTTCCGATGACGGCAGCAAATTGTTTATTGATGGAATGGAGATAGCAAGCAATGACAATAGCGGCGGCGGGCCCGGAAAAGCAGCCTTAAAGAAAGGATACCATGCCATTACTGTTCAGTATTACGACAGCGGCGGAGAAAATTCACTCAGGGTAGTGCTGCAACCGGAAGGCGGAGCAGAAATAGAATTGCCCGCGGCCATGTTGTTTCATATAAAGTAGTATGCGTATAAAAAAAATAAGTGCCATTCCCTTTAAATAAAATTAGAAGCGCGTGCCGTAATTATGGATATGCAGACGGCACGCCGTTATAATAAGAAGAAATTTTAATTTTTAAACGTTGCATGAAGAAAATATCCGCCATTGTTCTGTTTATTATAAAACTAACTGTTACCAGTGCGCAGGAAAAGCTACCTGTGTACGACGGTAAAAAAGATAAGAATGCAAGTACTGACTGGCTGGTTGTGCCCGCAACGGAAAGTGCTGCTGTTTACAAATCGGCCGATGGAAAAGACATTGTATTGTACAACGGACTTGTTAAAAGAGTTTTCCGACTCTCGCCCAACGTTGCGTGTACGGATTATAAAAACCTCAGCAACGGTCAGCAACTGCTGCGTGCAGTAAAACCGGAGGCGCGTTTAATCATTGATGAAAAGGAGTACAATGTGGGTGGGTTGTACAACCAACAGGAACAAGCGTACCTGCTGCCGGAATGGGTGGATAAACTGAAGGACAGCAGCCAGGATTTTCACTTTGTAAATTATACCGTTGATACCATCCGGCCACGCCTGCATTGGAAACCGGCGTCTGCATCCTATCCGCTATTAAAGCCCGCGCGCGGGGTTACGCTCAATTTTCTATACAGATATTCTGCACCCGCGTTAAAAGCGCTGGAGGTGACGGTACATTATGAAATGTACAATGGCATTCCGCTGGTTGTAAAATGGTTGTCAGTAGAAAACAAGGGCGTGAAGCCGGTGAAACTAAACCGGGTTGTGAACGAGGTACTGGCATTAACTGAAGAAGAAAGCGCGGTGGTGGGAACGCCGGAACAAATGAAGAAGCAACACGGCATATATGTTGAAACAAATTATGCTTTTAACAATGCAATGCGGTATGACATTAGCGACCAGACCACCCACTGGAAAGCAGACAGCAGCTATACATCACAGGTAAACTATAATTACCAAACACCGTGTTTGCTGGAGGTATATCCGGAAAAAGCGCCGGGTATAGCGTTGCAGCCGGGCGAAACATTCACTTCTGTTCGCACCCATGAACTGCTGATGGATAGCTATGATCGCGAGCGAAGGGGCCTGGCCATTCGCAGAATGTACGGCGTGGCGGCTCCATGGACAAAAGAGAACCCCATTTTTATGCACCTGGTCAGCAAGACAGATGACGAGGTGAGAAATGCCATTGACCAGTGCGCAGCTACCGGTTACGAAGCGGTGATTTTAAGTTTTGGCAGTCATTGCAATATGGAAGATACAGCGGCGGCCAATGTACGCCACTGGAAAGCACTGGCAGATTATGCACACAACAACAATATTTTAATAGGTAGTTATTCTTTGTTCAGTTCAAGAAAAATAAGTGACGAGGATGATGTAATTGATGCTGCTACCGGCAAACCGGGTGGCGCTTTTTTTGGCAACGCACCTTGTTATGGCAGCAAATGGGGCCTTGCCTACCTGCAGAAACTACAGTACTTCATCAGTAATACCGGGTTTAATATTTTTGAAAACGATGGTCCTTACCCGGGAGATGTATGCGCTTCTACCACGCATCCGGGGCACAAGGGATTAGATGATAGTCAATGGCGCCAGATGGAATTACAAAAAAGCCTGTACCACTGGTGCAATGAAAATGGCGTGTATGTGAATACGCCCGATTGGTATTTCCTGGATGGCACCAATAAAATTGCGCTGGGCTACCGCGAGGTGAACTTCTCACTGCCAAGGGAACAACAAAAGGTATTAAACCGGCAAAATGTTTTTGACGGTACCTGGGAGAAAATGCCGTCTATGAGCTGGGGTTTTGTGCCGCTTACTAAATACCAGGGCGGTGGGCCGGAAGCCGTGCTTGAACCGTTGCGCGATCACCTGGAGGATTATAAACAGTTAATGATGCAGTATTACGGCGCCGGTGTGCAGGCCTGTTACCGCGGTCCGCGGTTATACGATGCCGTTAAAACAAAGGAAATGGTGATCGGCGTGATCAGCTGGTATAAAAAATATTTCGCTATTCTAAATGCTGCCATCATTCATTTAAGAAGGGCCGACGGCCGCGATTGGGATGGATGGATGCATGTGGATCCCCAGCTCAGGCAAAAGGCGCTCGTAATGGTTTTTAATCCGCTTAAACAGTCGATTACCCGTACCATACAAGTGCCGCTCTATTATGCGGGGCTTACCAGCAAAGCAACCATAGTATTGAACGGGCAGCGAAAACTGCAACAGCTTGACAGGGCATACAATACACCGGTAACCCTTACAATTGCAGCAGAAAGCTATGGCTGGTTTGTGGTAGAATAGGCTGCAATAATTTACAACCGCAGCTTCAGTAATAAAGCCTGGAAAGCATGCCGGGTAAGAGCCCGCTCCCCGGCGCGGAAAATATTTTGGTTCGTCCACTTATCAATTAATTCTGCAAATGATGCTGTAAACAGGCAGGATTCGTTACTTTTAACAACACTTAATTTGCCTGCCAGGTGAAGAAATTAATGCAAAAAAAATCAGTGCTCATCATTGTCGCTTTAGTAGCGGGCGTGGCGGTCTACCTATTCAGCATACGCGCACAAAAAATTGATTACAACACCCAGGTAAAACCCATATTCAACAAAAACTGTATTACCTGCCATGGCGGTGTTCGCAGAAAGGCAGGCTTCAGTTTACTATTTCGGTCAGAGGCGCTGGCCAATACGGAATCTGGTAAACCCGCTATTATTCCCGGCGATCCGGAACACAGTGAAATGATTCGCCGGCTTACCGCAAAGGATCCGGAAGAAAGGATGCCTTATAAACACGATCCCCTCCCTGCAAATGAAATTGATGTACTCCGCAATTGGGTAAAGCAAGGCGCGCAATGGGGAGACCACTGGGCCTATGTTGCTGTACAGCCCGCAGCAGTTCCGGGAGATACGCGGCTGCTTGGCTTTTTTGGAAACGCAGAAGATGACTGGGCAAAAACCAATGTAGATCGTTTTATACTCCGGCAATTAAAAGCACAGCAACTCGGTCATTCGCCGCAGGCAGATAAAGCAACTTTATTGAGAAGGGTAAGCCTGGATGTTACCGGTATGCCCGCTACTGATCAGCTAACAAAACAATTTTACGCGGATAAGACGGACCACGCTTTTGAAAATGTTGTAGACAGCCTGCTGGCTTCGCCGCGCTATGGCGAAAGATGGGCGGCCATGTGGATGGACCTGGCCCGCTATGCCGATACAAAAGGTTATGAGCGCGATGATGCGCGTACTATCTGGCGTTACCGCGACTGGGTGATTAATGCATTCAATGAAAATAAACCCTATGACCAGTTTTTAACAGAACAAATAGCCGGAGACCTGATGCCCAATCCTTCTGACGCGCAATTGATAGCAACCGCTTTTCACCGTAATACCATGACCAATGATGAAGGTGGTACTGACAATGAAGAATTCCGTACTTCGGCTGTGCTTGACCGTGTGAACACCACCTGGGAAGCTTTAATGGGAACCACCTTTGCGTGTGTGCAATGCCATAGTCATCCTTATGACCCGTTCAGGCATGAAGAATATTACCAGTTTTCTGCTTTTTTTAATAATACCAGGGACGAAGACACCTACGCTGATTACCCGGTGCTGCGCAGTTTTACTGATTCGGCCAACGCAGAAAAAGATACCCTCAATGCATGGCTGCAACAACATGCCACGGCAGCACAAACAAAAGAAATCAACCAGTTTTTACGGACCTGGCAGCCTGCAATCAATTCATTGTATTGCGATCAGTTTGTGAACAGTGAACTGAACGATACCAAATGGGCGGCGTTGCGCAACAATGGGCTGGTGCGGTTGCCGCATTCTAATTTTAATAATAAGCGTGAACTTATTTACCGTTATAAATCATCCGTACCGGGCGGGCTTTTTCAAATCCATGCAGACAGACCAGACGGGCCGGTAATTGTTTCTATTCCGGTAGCGGTTTCAAAAGATGGATGGCAGATAGCAACTATACCTGCGGTGCCCATTGCAGGAGTGCACGACTTTTACCTCACTTACACTAATAAAAATCTGAAGAAACCTGAAGATACCGGCATTACGTTCGACTGGTTTTATTTTACCGATCCATTTCCGGGCAAAGATGACCCTGGTTATGAGGCAGCAAAAAAACAATACTGGCATTTACTTACCATGTCCACCCCGGTAACGCCGATTATGGTGGAAAACCCCGATGGTATGCAACGCATTTCACATGTTTTTGAGAGAGGCAACTGGCTGGTTAAAGGAGCTGCGGTGACACCTGGCGTTCCACATGCGCTCAATCCAATGCCCGCGGGTGCGCCCAATAACCGGCTGGGACTGGCGATGTGGTTAACCAGTAAAAAAAATCCACTGACAGCCAGAACAATGGTCAATCGCCTCTGGGAACAACTCTTTGGAACCGGTCTGGTGGAAACCCTGGAAGATCTCGGTACACAGGGCATACCCCCTACACATAAAGAGTTGCTCGATTATTTGTCGTACCAATTTATGTATACCTATAACTGGGATGTAAAAAAATTGCTGAAAGAAATGCTGTTGTCCGCCACCTACCAGCAAGACTCGCATGTTTCAAAAGATGCAATAGAAAAGGATCTGGCCAATAAATATTATTCAAGGGGCGCGCGGGTAAGGTTATCTGCTGAACAGTTGCGCGACCAGGCTTTGTATGTTACCGGGCTGATGAGCAATAAAATGTACGGCCCCAGTGTAATGCCGTACCAGCCTGATGGCATTTGGCGCTCGCCTTACGACGGCCTTAAGTGGCAACTGAGCGAAGGAGAAAATAAATACCGCAGGGCTGTATACACCTACTGGAAAAGAACGGCACCTTATCCTGCTATGATGACGTTTGACGGCGTGGCAAGAGAAGTCTGCACTGCCAGGCGCATAAGAACCAATACACCGCTGCAGGCATTGGTAGGCTTGAACGATGAAGCCAGTCTTGACATGGCAAGAAAGCTGGCGCGAAGACTGGAGGCAACGGTACCCGGTAATCCCCGGCAGCAAATTACCATTGTATATGAAAGAGCAACAGGCCATGCTGTTGAACCACCGGCAATGGGCACACTGTTTAAATTGTATGAAACAGCTTTGCAAAAATTTACTGCCAGTAAAGACAATGCCTGTGAAATAGCAGGTGGTTTTAGTACAAAAGGAAATACAGCCGCCGCCGCAGCATTGGTGGTGGTTATCAATACGATCCTGAATTTAGACGAAGTGATAACAAAGAACTAGCTGAATACGGCCCGGCTGCCTTATAAAAAGCGCAACATGACACAGAAAGAATTACATAATAAACGGCTGGCAAAGGAAGCGGCTAACGCTTACCTGCAGTTGCATACGCGCCGGCACTTTTTAAAAGAAAGTGCAATGGGGCTGGGCGCATTGGCAATGGGTTCTTTGTTTGGCTGTGGCAATAATACCGCGCGTACAAACCCCGTTGTTTTTGATGCAGCTCATCCCCTTGCGCCAAAAACACCGATGTTTCCAGGAAGGGCCAAATCTGTTATTTACCTGCACATGGCAGGGGCACCGTCGCAGCTGGAATTGTTTGATTATAAACCGGATTTAATGAAGCTGGATGGGCAGGATTGTCCGCAGTCGTTGCTGCAAGGAAAACGGTTTGCATTTATACGCGGGGTACCCAAGATGCTGGGCCCGCAGGCAAATTTTAAACAACGCGGTGAGAGTGGTTTATGGATAAGCGATCACTTGCCGCACCTGTGTAACGTTGCAGATGAAATAACGCTTCTAAAAGCAGTTACTACTGATCAGTTCAACCATGCACCCGCGCAATTGTTCATGCACACCGGTTCACCGCGTTTGGGCAGGCCAAGCATGGGCAGCTGGATTACCTATGGCCTGGGTACAGAAAACCAGAATCTGCCCGGCTATGTGGTATTGACCTCGGGTGGAAAAAATCCGGATGCGGGTAAGAGCGTCTGGGGTAGTGGTTTTCTGCCAAGTGTTTACCAGGGCGTTCAGTGCCGCAGCGAAGGTGATCCTGTATTGTTTATCAACGATCCCAATGGCATGGACCGCGATTTACGAAAAGCGTCTATAGATGCCATTAATGAAGTAAACCAGCAGCAATACGAAGATTATAAAGACCCTGAAATTTTATCGCGCATTGCGCAGTATGAAATGGCGTACAAGATGCAGATATCTGTACCGGAAGTCATGAACATCAATGATGAACCACCCTATATTCATGAAATGTATGGTACCAAACCTGGCAGTGGCAGTTTCGCAAATAATATTTTGCTGGCGCGAAAACTTGTAGAAAAAGGCGTCCGCTTTGTTCAGTTGTTCGACTGGGGATGGGACAGCCACGGTACCAGTGCAGGTGACGCCGTGGATATTGGGCTGGTAAACAAATGCCGGCAGGTAGACAAATCAATTACCGCACTCTTGTTGGATCTTAAACAAAGAGGTATGCTGGAAGATACGCTGGTTGTATGGGGCGGTGAGTTTGGCAGAACGCCCATGCAGGAAAACCGCGGTGGCAAAACCATGCCGTTCAAGGGAAGGGATCATCATACCGAAGCGTTTACCATGTGGATGGCAGGCGGCGGTATTAAAAAGGGCTACAGCTACGGTGAAACAGATGAGATTGGCTATAGTGCGATTAGCGGTAAAACAACACCATTTGATATACAGGCAACCATCTTAAACCAGCTGGGTTTTAACCACGAGCAATTTACTTACCAGTACCAGGGGCGGCCATTCCGGTTGACGGATGTGGCGGGCAATGTGATCAATGATATCATTGCATAACAACGCAGCAACCATCCCAGGTAAATGGAAATGACTGGTTGTAAAGCTGGCAAGTGGTTCCTATTTGATTGACTCCCTGGTTAAAAATTGTTTCTTGAAAATAAACATCCGCTCTATTTATGCCAATCAACCGTAGAAAATTTTTAGCACTGGGCGGTTCTGCCGGCACCGCTATGGTCTTGTCTTCGCTGGACAGTTTTGCAGCGGCCCATCCGCCAGCCATTGGTAGAACAGCCGGTTTCGAACTAAAAGTGCTGAATACCAACTGGGGTTTTGCCGGCACGCTAGACGAATTCTGCGCAAAAACAAAAAAGGAAGGATACGATGGAATCGAAATGTGGTGGCCCACCGAAAAAAAAGGCCAGGACGATCTATTTGCAGCATTGAAAAAACACCAGTTGGCCATTGGTTTTCTTTGTGGCGGCTCGCAAGCTGATCCGGTTGTACACCTCGGTGTTTTTAAGAAAATGGTGGATGCAGCCGCAACTAACAGTATACAGCAACCGCTGTATATCAATTGCCACTCCGGCAGGGATTATTTTACAGCCGAGCAGAACCAGGCTTTTATTGATCATACTAATACACTGGCCCGGCAAACGGGCATCACCATCTGCCACGAAACACACCGATCGCGGATGATGTTTGCGGCACATATTTGCAGGTCATTTATTGAAAAAAATCCTGCATTGAAAATTACATTTGATGTGTCACACTGGTGCAATGTGCATGAAACCCTGCTGCAGGATCAAAAAGAAACGGTAGACCTGGTGTTGTCAAGGGTAGAACACATTCATGCACGCATTGGGCATGCGGAGGGACCGCAGGTAAATGATCCGCGTGCACCGGAGTGGGCGGCCGCCGTTAAGCAGCATTTTGATTGGTGGGATACCGTAGTGGAACGAAAAAAGAAAAGTGGCGAACGGATGACCGTCCTCACCGAATTTGGTCCGCCGGATTATATGCCCACGCTGCCTTATACGCGCCAACCGCTGGCAGATCAATGGGCCATCAATGTGCACATGATGAAGTTGCTCAGGCAACGGTACTTGTAAGAGTGTCAGCAGGAATTTTTAAATATCCGGTAGGTGAATAATAAAAACGGCATTCAGCAAATGATGCATTCCAATATAAATAATTTTTAAAAAATTGCCCAGCCCGCAATTAAAAACGCACCGTTTCTTCTATGTCTGAATTCATTGGCCGCTTTCATCCTGTACTGGTTCACCTTCCCATCGGCATTTTGCTGGTTGCTTGTTTTTTTCAATTGCTTGCTGGCCGGCAGAAATACCTGCACCTGCAGCATGCCATCGGCACAACATTGTTTTGGGGAATGATCAGTGCTGTTGCAGCCTGTATCACCGGCTACCTGCTGGCAGGCAGCGGCGATTATGACGAAACGCTGGCAGGCAGGCACCAATGGTTTGGTATCAGTGTGGCAGTGGTATCCATTGTTTATTACGTGCTGCACCGGTATACGATCGTTACCCGGTTAAAATGGATATTGCCCGTGGCATTAATTTTTCTTTTAACCGTTACAGGTCACCTGGGCGGCTCGCTTACCCACGGATCTGATTACCTCACCGGGTCTTTAAATAATATTGCCGGCGCGGATACGGCGGTTATTAGTAAACCCATTCCGGATGTGCAGGAAGCCGTTGCCTATGCCGCAATTGTGCAGCCATTGCTGCAAAACAAATGCTATGGTTGCCATGGCGCCAGTAAGCAGAAAGGTAAGCTGAGAATGGATCAGCCGGACTTGCTGATGAAAGGCGGTAAGAGCGGCGTTGTCATTGAGGCCGGCAATGCAGCCGAAAGCGAGCTGATAAAAAGAATTTTGCTGGAAAAAGCAGATGAACATCATATGCCGCCCAAAGAAAAGGCGCAGCTGACCGAAAAAGAAATTGCGCTGCTGCACTGGTGGGTGGCCAGCGGAGCCTCGTTCGATAAAAAAACAAAAGACATTGCACAAACAGAAAAAATAAAACCCATTTTGCTATCGCTTCAAAATACCGTTGTGGAAAAGGAGCGGATAACGGATGTGCCTGCGGCTCCAGTTGAAAAGGCAGCGGAAGCAGCGATAGAAAAACTGCGGGATAGCGGTATTGTGGTGCAGCCCGTTGCACTCAACAGTAATTATCTAATGGTTAGTTTTGTTGCTATGGCCCGTGCTACGGACAAAGTAGTGCAACTGCTGGCGCCACTAAAAAAACAACTGGTGTGGTTAAAACTGAACGACACCCGGATTACTGATACTGCAATAAATATGATTGCACAGTGTAACAATATCACCCGGCTTGAACTCGGCAATACCGGGCTTACAGATGAGGGCCTGGGCAAGCTCTCCACTTTGCAGCAACTGCAATCAATCAACCTGGTAGGCACAAAAGTTACCGCAGCCGGTTTATTAAAATTGAAAGATCTGAAAATGCTGCGATCGATTTATTTTTATCGGACCGGCGTAAAAAATACCGACTGGAATTTGCTGAAGCAGGCCTTTCCCGCAGCAACGCTTGACTCCGGCGGTTACCAGGTACCGTTGTTTGATACCGATACCATGCTGCTTACCAAACCGAAAAACCAGCAATGAGCAGTATAAAAAATATATTCATTCTACTGCTTGTATGCGTGGTGCAGCAGCTGGCTGCGCAGCCAACACCCCGGCACAACCTGGTTTTTGACTTAATGGCAACGCGTTGAGATGAAGGGATTCTCTTGGGCAATGCATGGCGGGGGTTTTCTTATTTGAAGCAAGTGTCCGGAACGGGTATCCGGCTCAGGCCGCCGGGGCGGCGGAGCTGCAACGGCGCTGCACCCGCTTCTTTGCTCCGCAATCCGGCTACCGCCGGAATCGAACCGGCTGAGGCGCCTTATGCAGCGACTGGTATCATCGGAACTAGTGCTTGCTTGGTTTTGTGATCTCGTTCATTATTGCCAGAACGAGTATTCGGCTCAGACACCTTATCGGCGACTGCTGTTATCGGAAGGGGTTCGCGTTTATTTAATTTATAGTTGATTTGTTTTAGTTTGATCTGCAGCGCGGTCCGGCGCAGGCCGCCGCGGCCGCGGAGCTGCAACGAGTGCTTGTTTATATTGATTTTATTTATGTTGCGCCCCTCCCTGCATGAAACTGCTCCGCGCGAAATCGGTGAACCTGTAATTCTTTCTTATTGCGGCAAAAGTACCTGGTCAATTTTATGCAGCACACCATTGGTAGCGTTTTGATCGCTGCTGCTTTGCGAATTGATAAAAATTATAGAAGGCGTTGCATTGGCCACACCCTTTACCGTTGCTGCCGTTACTACCGGCCCGGTAAAAGTTGCCTGTATACTTACACCCGGGTGTGTGGGCACCGCACTGGTGAGCAGTGTTTTAAAGCTGGCCGCAGTAGTGGGCAGGTTAACCGTAAAAGCGCGGGTACCCAAAATATGGTACACCGCAATCCCCTTTACCAACGTAGGTGTAAGCGCAGTATATAAAAGCGGGTTGCTGAACACCGCTGGCGTTGCAGCCAGTGCGCCCGCCTGCGCCAGCGCAATACCTGCGGGAACACCCTGCGCAATCAGTCCCTGTGCAATCAAACCAGTGAGCGCCGCACGCATCGCAGAATCCGAAGGAACAAATACGGTGAGGTTGGCGCCGATATTGTCAAGACCCGCCTGCAGCGTACTGGCAGCTGCGGTACCACTGTCGCCACGCTGTACCGCGGCTTTAAAATAGGTCATGTCAGGGTCGGTACTGATACGACTCCATAAACTGGCGGTAGGTGGCAATGCAATTCCGGCAGTATGGTGTATAATACCGTTGGAAGCAATGGCATCTGCAGCAGCCAGCGGAACGTTATTTACCCAGGTTATTGCACCGCGCTTACTGGGAAAAGTGGTTAAGCGCAACAATGCGCTAAGCGATGGTGCCGGGTTTAAAATAGTAGGATATTGCAAATTGGGAAAACTCGTAGGGAAACTGCTGGTGGGCAATGCCTGCGGAACAATATTATAACTCACAATGCCTGCCGCAGATGCCACCGGAATATTGGCGGTTATGAAACCGGAAAAAACCGCGTCCGGCGAACCAATCGGCACCGCACCCCCGGAAAGCGCGTTGATAAACGCTTTCATAACATTGTTATCCGGCACAAACATAGTATAACGCTGGCCCGCATCCGTGATGGTGGCTGGCGTGGCCGTTAAGACACCGGAACGAATAACAAGCCTGTTGTACAAACTGTCGCTTGCAGTGGCAGCCAGTGTCTGCGCCAGCGTGCTACCGGAAGGATTGCCTGGTATGGCAATCGGCGTAGGATCGGTATTTAATTTGTTGCAGGAAGTAAACAGTATAAACAGTGCTAATAAAGTGAGACCACTGTGTTGTATATGTTTGATAATATTCATAAATACGATTTGAGGTAATTAACTATTAAAATACATTGTAGGCAAAGGCCACGTAATACAAACCGCCCACCATTGAATTGCCTATTGCATTTACATAATACTGATTCAGCAGGTTATTGGCGCCGAGCTTAAGGCCCACTTTTGTATTGGGAACTTTATAGCTGACCTGTGCATCGAGCGTGTGCATTGCAGGAATATCTCCGTTGCCGAAGTCGCCGTCGTAGTAAAACGAATCCTGCCAGCGCCAGGTAACATTGAATCCAATTCTTTTACCCTTTCCAAAACCATTGTTGGCGAGGGAAAAATTAGTTCTGTATTTTGGCGTGCTGAAAGAAGCCCTGAACCCGCCCGCATCTTTTAAATTATCCGAAGAAACGTTTCCACTAACAATAAAACCCAGCGGTAACCGGTAGTCGATAGAAAGGCCAAAGCCATAGGTTTTAACTTTTGAAGTGGTATTGGCCGGCACAGAAAAAATACGACCCACATTGCTGGCCGGAACATTGTTGGCCAATGCCGTTACCACATCATTTACATTACCACTCGTAGGCTGAATCACCAGCGTGCGGTATATAAAATCTTTGTATTCGCCGTAGTAGCCATAAGCATCAATCAGTAAATTTTTCCCAACCAGGCCTTTGTAGCCCATTTCATAAGTAGTTACCGATTCTGGTTTTGAATCCGGGAAACCATACGCCGTTGTATTTACCGTAGTAGGCGATGTGGCGCTTAGCTCATACGTTGGCGTTGTCTTCAGGTTGTAATAACTGATGAAACTTTTGTTGCCTCCAATTAACTGCGTGTTGGAACCAATATTTAAATTAATCCATTGTTGTTGTGTACTGGGAAAGCGGTACGCCTGCTGGTAACTGAAACGGATGTTATTGTTGTCTGCAACTTTTACCACCATGGTAGCCCTCGGGGTAAAGCGTCCTTTAAAGTTTTGGTTCTTATCGTACCGGCCACTCAATGAAAGTTTAATCACATCATTGAATAAACTTCTGCTGGCCTGCATGTATGCGCCAAATTCATTTATACCAATTTTACCGGTGCTGTCCGCAAACAGCGTGCCTTCACTATTAAGGAGGTAACGTTTATAGTTGGCGCCGATGATAATATCAGCAACATTTTTGGTAACCGGGCTCAGGTTTGCCTGGCCTTCTACCATATACAAATTGGTTTTATCCAGGAAAAGTCCGCCTCCTTTTGAAATGGGTACACTCCTTACCCGGTCGAACAACGTTCTAAACTGGTCGCTGGTAGGCGAAGGCCTGCCAACGTCCGCAGCGGCACGGGCAGCGGTCTGTGCGTTAAAGTCGGTTGCTCCATTTAAACGCGCTCCCAGGTAGGCCTGCGAGTATTGGGAGAACCAACCGGTGGCACCGCCGCTGGGCTTCCATGCTTCATTTACCAGGCGCGTAGTAACGGTGGCATTGTAACTTTCTCCGGCATCTTCCTGCGTGGTATAAGCCCGCAGCATCCAGTTTGGATTATTGATCTCAAATTTATATTGTCCAATTTTCAGGTTCCTCAGGCTATACCGTTCGCTTCCGGTATACACTGTACTGCCCGTACCCCAATGACCAGCAAGGATGGCTTCTGTTTTCGCTGACAGTTTATAGTGAAGCGCTCCGGACAATTTATAGTTGAGGGTATTCGGATTGACTGCTTCGTTTTCATTATAACCGGTACGGGACACATTCATCGGCCTGCCGCCATTGAGCGTATCCAGGAACCCCTTGAGGAAAGGCGCGCTGGCCGCAATACCCGGGAAAACATTGGAGCGGATATCAATCGTCGTTTCATCGCCATAAGTGTTAATACCATCGTAGTTAGGGTCTGTTGCCCGGTCGCCATCAATTATTTTACCGTTCGTTCCGGTGCGGGAATAATTTCTTTTATCGTAGCCCAGCCAGTCTTTGGCGGCCACCAGTTCCATCCCTATTTTAAAAGCAAACCGGTCCGAGACTTTTTCTGCCCATCTCACCGACCAGTTGTGGTAAGGCGACAAAGACCTGAAACGACTGTCCGTATTCATGATCCCTTCTTTTATTTGGAAGGAAAGACCCTGGTATTTAAAAGGATTCTTACTGTTGATAAGGATGGTGCCCGTCATACCACCCGGGCCATACAAAGCCGAGGAAGCACCAGGCAGCAATTCTATATTGTCTACATCCAGTTCGGTTAACCCCACCACGCCGCCTACGGAAAAATTGAGTCCGGGTGCCTGGTTATCCATTCCATCCACCAACTGGTTAAGCCGCGTATTACCGCTGGCGCTAAAACCGCGGGTACTGGGCGTTTTAAACGTAAGTGAAGACGTAACTACATCTACACCCTTTAGATTCGCCAATACATCATAATACGAAGCCGCGGGTGAATTACGAATGTTGGCCGCGCTTATTCTTTCAATAGAAACCGGCGACTCCAGGATACGCTGTGGCACCCTGCTGGCAGAAACCACCACTTCTGTTCCCAATGAAGAAGCAGGTACAAAATCAACCTGCACCGGGCTGGAAGCCGACGTCACCAGCATTTCTTTTGTTTCAAACCCAATGGACGAGATAATCAGTGTAATCGGAAGTTTTTGCGCGGTAACAACTTTGAAATCTCCTTTTTCATCGGTAAATGTGCCGGATGAAGAACCTTTAATGGTAACAGATACTGCAGGAACCGCGTCTTTGTTACTGCTGTTTTTCACATTCCCGGTTACGGTAACGGTTTGTGCAGTGGCGGTAATAGTAAATGTAAAAACGATCAGCAATAGAGCAAGATAACGGGGGTGTTTTTTCATGATGGCGTGTTTATTGAATCTATTGAGCACCAAAGTACAATTTGTAATCTTTTAATACAAAAATTTAATTTTACACAGATACATAGAGGCTGTTGATATTTTAAACGTTGCGGTAGCCTGCCCGACCGTAATTTCGGGGCATGGCAACATTTAGTTTTCCGCAGCAAACAAAATTTTACAGCGGTAAAGTCAGGGACGTATATACCATCAACGACGAATGGCTGGTAATGATTGCATCGGACCGTATTTCCGCATTCGATGTAATACTGCCCCACCCGATACCATTTAAAGGACAGGTGTTGAATCAAATAGCTGCATATATGCTGGCAGCAACCACGGATATTTGTCCCAATTGGTTATCCGCAGTGCCGGCACCCACTGTTTCCATTGGTAAAAAATGCATCCCCTACAAAATAGAAATGGTGGTAAGGGGAAATCTTACCGGGCACGCCTGGAGAACCTATAACAGCGGAAAACGAATATTGTGTGGTATTACCATGCCCGAGGGGATGAAAGAAAACGATTACTTCCCCTCCCCCATTATTACTCCGTCTACCAAAGCGGCGGAAGGGCATGATGAAGACATCAGCAAAGAAGAAATTATTGCTACCGGGCTGGCCACCGCAGCGGAATGGAAAGTCCTGGAGCAGTACACCCTGCAATTGTTTGAAAAGGGAAAACAGATAGCGGCGAAACAAGGTTTGATACTGGTGGACACCAAGTATGAATTTGGCCGCATCGGCGATACCATTTACCTGATGGACGAAATACATACCCCCGATTCTTCGCGCTATTTTTATGCAGCCGGTTTTGAAGAAAGACAGGCGAGCGGAGAAAAACAACAACAACTTAGCAAAGAGTTTGTACGCGAGTGGCTGATTGCGAATAATTTTATGGGCAAACACGGACAAACAGTACCGGCGATGTCTGATGAATGGATTGATACTATCAGCAAACGCTACATAGAACTATATGAAAAAGTGATTGGCGAAAAATTTGTTCCGCAACCGCTCAGCGATGAAGCGGTATACAATCGTATCACCGCTGCGCTGGATAAATTGAGCTAACAGGCACCGCAGTCTTGTTGCATCTTGCCGCATGATCTGCCTGCTCCACGCAATAGTATAAAAAAACTACACCCCCTTTGCAGGAGGTGCAGTTGTTGCCAGTCGGGTACGGACTGGTTGGCGGGTATTAAAAAATTATTGTTTCATTATTTTTTCCCTTGCAACTGTTCCAGCAGCTTCCAGTTCAAAATAATACATGCCCCGTGCAGTATTTTCCAAACCGTCTATGGTAAAGCTGTTTTGTCCTTTCACCAGCTGTACATTCCTATTGTAGATTACCTGCCCGCCGGCATTTACAATGCGCAGGCTGCCGGTGCCGTTTTTATCTGCACGGGCCTGTACCTGTATAAAAGAAATAAATGGGTTAGGCGTAACCATTACACCTGTTGCCAGCTTACTGTTTACCGATACGGTAGCAGAATACTTAACACGGCCATTGGTGTCAACTATTTTAACGCGGTAATACATTTTTACGGCGCCCAATTTTTCGATGTTATCAACAGACTGGTAAGTGAAACTACCATTGCCTTTCGAAACGGCAAACCCAATGCTGCTGAACTGCCTGTTGTCCGTGCTTCTTTCAACCGTGTAGGTGCGCACATTCAACTCATCAAAAGTATTCCACTGCAATTTTACATCGCTGTTTACAAGGGTGGCAGTTAACTCAATTTTATTTACAGAAAGCAGGCTGTTGTTGCTAAAACCAAAATCGATATTATAATTATTTTCAAAACTGCTGTTGGGTGCTGCGGAACCACCCGGGTTGATGATGTATTGCGCGCGGGTGATGTCGTAGGTACCATCATTGTCAATCTCATCGGCACTGGCATGTGCAGCAGTCAGCAACAAACCGGTGATGGATGATTGCGGATTAATTTCCACTTTGTATTCAAACCCGGGCAATATACCGGAGTTGGTATTACTAACGCCAATCCATGATGCCGGACGACGATCATCGTTTACAAAACTTCCATCAAAATAATAGTTGCCATTTGCGTCGGTTGTCACGGTCCAGGTCTGGTCATCTCCGTTATTGTACACGCCATCGTCACCCGGACTTCTTAATACCACTTCCACGTTTGCAATACCCGGTTCATCCGCATCCTGTCTGCCATTTCCATTAATATCATTCCATACCCGGTTACCGATTTCTACGGATTGCGCATCCAGCAGCAGCTCCAGGTCTCCCAGCGCAGCCGCCTTACCCATATTGGACGGGTCGCCGCTTGCGGATGCTATTAATGCCATTCTGCCTGCCATATTTCCCGCATCGGCGCCCAGGTTATAATTTTTTAATAATCCGTTGGTAAACGACTGGCTCATCGGGTCGATAGCAGTTGTCATGATTTCATTAAAGCCTGGCAACAGCGCCAGTCCACCGTTTGTTTTTAGGTAATGGCCCGTATTGGTGCTGCCCGCAAACGCCGCAGGTACACCCGTATTGGTAAAGTTCTGGTTGTAATAATAATACTTACCACCGGGGCCATAACTTCCACCCCATGGTGAACCCAAAAAAGCAAGAAACGACCCCAGCCCAAGCGGGTTGTTATCTGCCAGACCAGGTGTAGCCGTTGTGATACCGCCACTAGATACCGTAGCATTTTTTTCCAGCATCCAGCCCGTATTGGTTTTACCAGCGCGCATCATCTCTCCGGAAGAAAGTACCCGGTAGGTTTCGCCCGGTACATTACCAGTTTCAAAATAATTAGCGTAGCCCCCCTGGTCACCAAACCGGTCACGCAAAGCAATTACCATAGAACCATCCACGTCAAATTCAATACTACTGAAAAGCGGTTGTGAATAGTAAATTCCGGTTGCATTACCACCCAGTAATGAACCCAGTAAATCTGAACGCAACGGACCACCTATCGAAATGTCGCCGTTGTTCTGCCACGCGCTCCAGTAATTATTCCTGTTTTCATAGCGGAAATCCGCGTTCGTAAAGCCCCGACGGTGGGTTATCGGGAAACGCATTACTTCTGTGAAAACCGGGCTGGCTGATTTGATATTAATTTCATATACAACTCCCGTTAAATTGGCTGTATCGGCTACATTATAAGCAGTAGTAACTTCCCTGGTGCAGATACCACCCACATACATTTTACCGGCGTGCGTTTTTAGCGCCATCGGGTGCCATGCCGTTCCCGCAATACCAGGATCTGGGATGGCCCAGGTACCTGTAACATCGGCGCTGCTGAAAGAAGTTTTTAAAGGGTTACCAATATTGATGCGGTGTAATTTATTTTCATACATATTCACGATGTACAAATCCCTGCCATTGTCTGCCAGTTCAATGCTCCCAATTCCTCTTTTCCCTACTTCTGCAAATACACCCTGGTCAGTATTGGGATCTGCCGAAGCATCCGGCAGCGGGTTTACGCGCGGGTCAGTACCCACGTTTATGCCCATCGCATTCACATCCAGTAAAAGCGTCGGCGCTGTGGGCTCACCGTTATGATTGATCTGCGTCTGGTAAATGGCGCCAATACCACCGGGTCCAAAACCCGCGTGGCGTTTCAGGTAAGCCGCCATCAGCAATGTGCGCGACTCGCGCTGCCAGGCTAGGCCAAATACAGAACCAGTATATTGATTCTTTGCTCTGCGCGTGCTGCCGCCGTTGCCGCTTAAGTCGTACGGAAAAACGTACAGGTTATCATTGTCGCCCGCATTGCCCGCACCGGTTGCAAGTGCGTTGCCATTGGTGGCCGCGGTTGTAGCAACGAAAGGGTTGCTATTATCTGACAATAACTTTTTTGTTGCCAGTGCATAGTCTATACTATTAGCAGTGGGCCCAGCAATTACAAATTGGATATTACTCCTGTCCGCTGCAGCTCGTCTGGAAGGATAATCGCCCGCGCTGGCTGAAAACTCCAGTCGTAGCGCCGTACCCGCCGCCGCCTGGGCAGCGCTGAAGCTATAGAAGCCTGCCGCATCAGTGGTTGCTGTTGCAATAAGACTGTTGGCTGCATTATAGGCTTTAACAGTTACACCATATTCACCTGGCTCGGTTGGGTTGATGTTGTCCTGGATACCGTTCGCGTTCATATCACGGAACACCGTGCCCGCAACCTGGGCATCTATCGCCTGGAAAACGACTGTTCCTGTAAGCAACAGGATGGTCCGGATTAAGTAAAATTTTAGTTTCATGAGGGTAAGGTTTGCTGGTTTATGGCAAACAGTATTTATACTGTCTGCGATGCAAAACTACTATCATATACGAGAGATGCTAAAGGCGCGAACCCGTTTTAGACGAACTGGTTTGTATACGCGATGAACGGACGTATTTTGCCGTTTACTAAACCTCATTTGTTCGACGGATGGAAAACGCAGAAAATTGACATATAAATCACTGGTCGTCAATCGATTTAAACGGTGCTGGTTAACTTTTTGGCGCTTGCGCGAACAATTGTTCTCTGATAAACACAAGATTGCGCGTTGCTTTGCGTGGGATTTTCCGATCTCCGTTTGGCCGCAAATATGCCCTATTGATGTAGTTTAAAGCCGCACCGTATTTTCATCATTTTCAGGCTCGGTTTACTATTAAATCAATCAACCGAATAAAAGCAAACCCTTAGTGAAAACAAGACAGAAAACGCTGGTCTATCCTCATTTTTTCCTCCAATTACCTATTGGGCTCTTCAGCGCGCGTCTCATCGGCACTAAAAGGATTGTTGTACAAGTTATTGTTGCACGCGGAGGAATCGGACAGGCTTAATAAGAAGTCAACCAGTTCTTTTTTTTCCTGCGGTGTTATAGAGAAACCGGCTATCAGCGGATTTTTGTATGGGTTAGTGCTGCCGTTACCCTTATCGCCAGGCGAGGCGGTATGCCTTCCGCCCCCGGCATAAATGGCTATCACCTCTTCCAGGGTTGCTGCGCTACCATCATGCAGGTAGGGCGCGGTAAAAGCGAGGTTGCGCAAGGATGCCACCCGGAACCTGCCCATGTCCACTGGTTGTTTTGTGTATTCAATCAGGCCGCGGTCGTGCACGGGATAAGATCCCAGGCCATCAATATTGTATAAGCCCGTGTTCTGGTAATAAGCAATTTTTCCATCGGCGTCCGTAAGGGAAGGAACAGAAAAATTAATGCCGCCATGACAATTCTTGCAATGCAGGCGATCAGCAAAAAACAAACGCATCCCCTTCAGCGCGGAGGCAGACATAGCAGCGCTATCGCGTTTGTATGTATACTGATCCAAGGGTGCATTAAACGAAAGGATGGTTTTTACAAAACTGCTGATGCAGTCCTGTATGTGCTGCACCGTAAAAGCGTCTTGCTCACCCGGAAAAAGCGCGGGTAGCCGGTGGCTGTACAAACTATCCGTCCGCAACCGCGCCAATATAAGTTGCTCATTGCCCGCCCAGCCAAGCTCTGGCGGTGATTGGTGAAACATCGGGTTGTTGATTTGCTGTTCCGGGAAATGAAGAGTGGAATCCGCAGCCGTCAGGTATTTATTAAAAACGACATTTACCAGCGCCGGGGCATTGTGCTGCACGTTGTCACCCAGTGCACCGATAGACCGGCGGTAACCGTCTGTAAAAGAAAACCCCGGGCTATGACAACTGGCACATGCTTTTGAATTATTAACAGAAAGGCGCCGATCGTAAAATAAATAACGACCAATGGCCGCCTTGCCTGCAGAGAATGGGTTGGTGGCCGACAAATAAATACTGTCTTTTATAAAAGCTGGTACCAGGTCCCGGAAATTATCCGTGGCATTTCTGCTGGCCATATTTTTACATGCATCGGCAACGGCCAGCACCATAATAATACCCGCAAGAAACAAACTAAATTTTCTTTTTTGTATCAGCGTTGGCACCATAGGTGTAGGAAGAACATTTGATGATGATGAATGCATCCTGCCACTTGTAAAACCGCTGCATGATGGCTACATATCCGAGCCTTATTCGAATTATTTTTCATTTATCTTTATGGTATTGTCATATAAATTAAATGCATCCGGCATATGAAAATTATTTTCCAGCTTATTATTCTTTTACAGATGTTTACAGCAAACGCGCAGCACAGTTACCTGGTTATTGGCACCTATACCAGTGGCAAAAGTGAAGGTATTTATGTGTACGATTTCAACAGCCTTACCGGAACCGCCGCATATAAAAGTAAAATAAAAGCACCGAATCCTTCTTTCCTAACAGTATCACCCAACCAGCAACACGTTTACGCGGCTTTTGAAGAAGGGAATGGAAAAGGCAGCGTGGGGGCGTACCGTTTCAATAAAACATCAGGCGAACTTAGCTATATTAACCAGCAAAATTCTGGTGGCGATAATCCCTGCTACGTAGCCGAAGATAAAACGGGGAAATGGGTAGCGGTTGCCAACTACAGTGGTGGGAGCTTTTCTTTGTTTAAGGTAGCACCCGGCGGCGGACTGCAAGCTGGGCAAACAACTCAGCACACGGGCAGCAGCTTCAACAAGGAAAGGCAGGAAAAAGCGCATGTTCATTCCACTTTTTTTTCAAAAGACAATAAGTTTCTTTTTGCGCCGGACCTGGGTATGGATAAGTTAATGATTTATGCGTTTGACGATAAAACAGGTAAGGCAACGCCGGCGGCACAGCCCTTTGCGCCGTCACCTGACAACGGTGGCCCGCGCCATATTGCTTTTGCACCCAATAACCGTTATGCATACCTGATGCAGGAATTAACCGGAACCGTTGTGGCCTACAAATACAACAGTGGCAAGTTCGATCAATTACAAACCATCAGTGCAGCGGAACCCGGCTTCAAAGGTTTTATGGGCAGTGCTGACATACACGTATCCGATGATGGAAAATTTGTGTACTGCAGCAACCGCGGAGAAGCCAATACCATCACTATTTTTAAAATCGATCCTGTCAACGGCAAATTAACCGTTGCCGGGTACCAGTCAACGATTGGTACCAATCCGCGCAATTTCAGTTTAGACCCAACGGGCAATTTCCTGCTGGTAGCCAACCAGGGCAGCGACAATATTATAATTTTCAAACGCAACAAGACAACCGGTTTGCTAACGGATACCGGCAACCGGATTGATGTGGGAAATCCTGTTTGTTTGAAATGGATAAGCAAAAAGTAATTTCCTTCGTCCCGGCAATTGAAAGAAACCAGCACCTGTACAGACAGCATGCATGCTGTATCCAACATTGGTATTAACAATACCCGATCCACCGCGTCTCTGCAATCGTGCCGATATACCTATATCCAGATAATCATAACAGCCTGCATTATTCCGTCTTTTTTTGCTGTTTGATTTCTTCCAGGGTTGGCCGGAGGCGGCGGCGCGATTTATTGAACACCATCATTCCCTTTTCGATCCCTTTTCTTAATTCTTTTTGCTCCGCTGCCGGCAGGTTGTATACCAACTGGCAATCTACGCTGCAGCAGCCATCATATTGAACCGCGCAGGCAGCACACTGGATAAACAGTAAGTGACACCCATCGTTCTTACAATTGGTATGCGTATCTGCGGGCGCACCGCATTGGTGGCAGCGGGCAATAATATCTGCTGTTATCCGCTCTCCCAGCCGATCGTCAAAAACAAAATTTTTGCCAATAAATTTGCTCTCCAATTTTGCATCTTTTACCTGCTGGGCATAATTGATGATGCCGCCCTCCAGGTGAAATACATTTTTAAAACCATTGTGCAGCATATAAGCACTCGCTTTTTCACAACGGATACCACCGGTGCAGTACATGATAATATTTTTATCTTTTTCTTCTTTCAACATCGCTACCGCCATTGGCAATTGATCACGGAAGGTATCGCTGGGTATTTCGCGCGCATTCTCAAAATGGCCCACTTCAAATTCGTAATGATTGCGCATGTCTACCACAATGGTCGCACCATCGCCCAGCAAATCATTCATTTGCGCCGCGTTCACATATTTTCCTTTTCTCTCCATGCTGAAACTGCAGTCTGCGATACCGTCGGCAACTATCTTGTCGCGTACTTTTATTTTCAGCACCCAAAACGATTTGCCGTCATCGTCCACAGCAATATTCAGTCGCACGCCGTTGAGTGCAGCAATTGAATACAGCGTGGTTTTGAACTGGTCAAATTTGCTGCGCGGTACGCTTAACTGCGCATTGATGCCTTCGTGGGCTACATATATTCTACCAAAGACTCCAATAGCCTCCAGCGCTTTGTATAGTTCGTCCCGGAACACCCGGGGATCGGCAACAGGAAAATAATGATAGAATGAAAGCGTGGTGCGGGGTTCCGCTTCCTGGTATAGCTTTTCTTTCAGCTCTTTTTGGGAGACCCGGTTGTGCAATACTGCCATGGTTGTTGAAATTTTAAGGACACTTGCGTTGTGAACAAAATTCCTGTACCGGCCACATCATGCGCCGGCGGATGGCAAAGGTAATTATTTACCGGCAACGGGTTACCATTGGCTGGTACTGCGGTGAAACTGAACCTGCTCCTTGCCGATACAACTGGCTGGCTACTGCACCTTAATATTTCCGCCCAGTAAACCCCCAAACCCCACCCGTACACCTACCTGCCCTTTTCTTCCGTCCAGGTAGGAGGCAATAATATCTACCCGTAAGAGTTTGAAAATATTTTCCAGTCCGGCGAAAACTTCTACATAGTTGTTTGCCGTGTTAACATAAAATGCATTGGAGCCTGCTACCAGGTGCCAGTTAAGCTTTCTGAAAAAAGGAATTTTATTGGTAAGCAGTCCATTAAAATGGTGTTCAATATTACCCACTGCGTAAAAAGAGGCAATGGTACTATTGGCGTAATAAGGCGCCAGCTGAAAACTATTGAGGTAGGTGCTGGCGTAAAAAACCTGGTTGCCATTGAAATGCTGGTAATCCTGTATAAATACTTTTTTGCTGTTGAGAAATCCCCCAGCGCTAAAATTATATTTCAGCGATCCCAGGAGTTTGAAATTCTTTTCGTCCCAGACAGCAAATTTCCATTTATCAAAATTTACATCGCTCCCCAGCACATTACTAACCCCTTTGTAATAACTCAGTGACAACGTTGGATATTTTGATCCCACTGCCATTTTACCCCGCGGAAACTGCACGTATTGCTGCCCCGGTTTAAACTGCAATGCAATACCGGCAATCAATGCCTGGTGCCGGGTGAACTGTGTGGAAATTTTCTCAAAGGGATAGTTGGGCGTAAAGAACTTATTGTCATTTTTAAAAAAAGTAAAATCCGTCGTATTTTCCAATGGAAGGCGATCTTCATACAACAGGTCTGCGGTAATGCGCAGATCATTGTCAAACCGTTTGTTCCAGGCAATATTGCCGAAATAATTTTCGTACAGTTTCAGGTAGTTGCGTTTAAACAACAGCGTATACACGGTATTGAACAGCGGAGTGATTGGATTCTCTTTATTGAATTGGTTGATGCGTTTACCACCGGCAAAGGACCAGCTGCTCCTGCTGGAACTGCCTCCCATGCCATCTGCATCGCGGTTGAACACACGTTTGCTGAATTGCAATGTACCCCAGGCGTTCAGGTGGGTATTGCTGAAGCCATACCTTATATGTGGCGTAAAAATAATCTGCTGCTTTAGTGCCGGGAATGATTTTCGGAAACTCGCTTCCAGGTTTAGTGCAACGCCTTCCACGGTATTGTATTGCAGGTTTTTGAGTAGTGGTTGCCAGGTGTAGGTGAATGGATGATCGGGATTAAAATTGGATCGCGTATAGCCGTTCCAGGCAATCTTCATAACAGTAACGCGGCCCTGCTGCCTGCGGAGGGAATCAATGGTATGTTTAGACCTTGCAGAATCATGCTGGGCAAGGAATGCGCTGTCTTTAATCCGGTAATTTTTCGCCTCTTCTACTTCCAGCTGCATGGGACGCACCGAATCCCAGTACTGTCTTGTTTTCTTATTGGCCGCCGTATCGTAAGCCATTACGACATTGTTGAAGTATTTTTTAGAAAACTGCGGCGTCGTATTATACTTGTTGTACACATTGGTAAAATTGCCGATGGCATCAAACCCAAGTATGTTGAAGGTAAAATAGATGGCCTGGTCTTTTGTTTGCCACACATCGTTGCCAATAGGTACATGTATCTGTTTAATAATAAGCGTATCCAGAATCTGCAATTGCGATTCCTTCAGCAGCATCAGGTCGAGGCTATGGATGCGCCAGTCGCCTTCTGTTATATTGACGGTGCCGGAAAACAATGGTTCGTACTTGCGGCGTGGCGTCACTTTTATCTGGTTGATCTCTTTGCCATCTTCAAAAAATGAACCCAGGTACTTATACCGGTAGTAGCTAAGTGCCCCGTCTGCAATGGGAGAAATAAAGCCACGCGGACTGAGCTGCTGCATGGCAAATACATTTACATTGTTATTATAAAAATTGGTAAAAGTAGGAAAGTTAAAACCAAAACCATTGGACCCGCTTTCCCGGCCCGACAAAACTTCCAACTTCATTTTGTTGGGCTTTTTGGAAGCGATTTTAGTGAGCGATTCAGACAGGTAGATAATACCCTTTCCTGCAGAATCCAAGCCCATGTCTTTGCGGTCTGCTTCTTCTATTTTTTTACCGAGTATTTTTTTTGGGACCTTACGGGCACGAATCAGCGTTTTTATGTACGCTTCACACGTAAAAGAATCCAATGGTGCCACATAATCCTTTTTCTTTTTGATGGCGTTCCGGATGATCTCATAGGCCGGATCTTCTGCACCCGCCCTTACCACCACTTCCTTCATGGTCGTTTGCTGCAGCAGCAGCTGAAAATTCTGTTCAGTATTACCAGTGGTTACGTTTACCAATTGCTCCTGCCTTGTATAGCCTACGTGCTGGCAGGTAATGGTATAGGTGCCGGCTTCCAGGTCAAGGAAGTATTTACCCTGTAAATTGGCTGTGGTACCCAGGGTAGTGCCTTTTACAAAAACAGATGCATAGGGGAAGGGCGCCCCCTTTTCGTCGGTTACCGAACCGGTAATACGGCCGGCAAAAGTTGCAGTAAATAAAAGTAAACTGGCAATAACGAAAAGTAAATATTTGCTCATACGCTGGTCTGAACAACGAAAATAACCGGCAAAAGTTAAAGTAGCTGCGGCCAGCGCAAGATTCGGGTATTTTTAACGTGCTGATAGCTGACTTCGTCATTATTTCATGAAGGCTGGTACCCGGTTGCTTCGGCAACATACGTTCAGATCATTTGTCCCATTAACGGATCGCTTATACTTTCCTTCCCCGTTTCTACCCTGCCTGCATATCTTTTTTCAAAACCGGCATGACCGTCAACCGTAATACTGAAATCGTACCAACCATGGGTTTTACCAGTGGGCAACGTTACAGCGTGCGTACCAGTGGCCAGCTGCCTCGTCAGCATTTTATTGCCATATGCATTGTCGGTGATGCGCATGTTAATAATTGCGGCCTGCTGGTTATTTATTTGAACGAGCAGGGAGCCGGTGGATTTACTTTTTTTGTCAAGATCATAACCACAACTGATCAACAGCAACGGATCATTTGCAATACCGCGGCATTCGCGGTAAAAACCATTGGGGCCGTTCAGGTGCAGGTGGTATCCGTTGTTTTCAAATGCGGCCAGTGGCCACTGGTAGGTGATTGTATCCCCGGCAGCTACTGCAAACGACCAGTTTCGTGCAATGGATGCGCCACCATCTCCTGTGTATTTGCCGGGTGCCGTTACCGTAAAAGGAACGCCCGCCGACTTGCCACCAAACAGTTGCTTACCCACAGCCATGCGCAGCTCAAGGTGTTTTCTGTTGTCACTCAACTTACTATCTACAACAATTTCATATGGCAAGGCTACTGACGGACGGGTGCCCTTCTCCTGAGACGGCAACACGGCTGCGAATTGCTGTTTTGCTACCATCTCCTCCATTTCGATAGCCGTTATTTTTTTAAACCCGCCCGGTGCTTCTTTAAATTTTGCGTTGTAAATGCCTTCCACAAATACGTCGCGTTGCAAAAATGGAATTTCTTCCGGTGGCTTACCATTAAACGGACTGAAAGCAGCAGTAAGGTCTCCGCAAATGGTACGGCGCCACTGGCTGATATTATCCAGCCGGATATTCTTTTTAAACTTATTATTTACAAAATTTTCCAGGAATTGCAACGTAGAGGTATGATCAAATACCTGTGAACAAACTTTACCGCCGCGGCTCCAGGGGGAAGCAATGATCATCGGTACCCGGTAACCCAGCCCCACGGCTGCTTCGCGTGCCTGCTTTTGAGGAACACCCTGCGCCACCTCATGGGCCATTCTCACGTGTTCGATTTCTGTTTCAATGCCGGCCGAGCATTTGCCAGTAGCTTGTTTATTATTATCTGGTATAGAAAAAGGAGGGATATGATCGAAATAACCATCATTTTCATCGTAGGTAAAAATAACGATGGTTTTTTTCCAGACTTCCGGATTTTTGGTGAGTATGTCCAATACTTCAGACACATACCATGCGCCGTACCAGGGCGCACTGGGGTGGTCAGAAAAATTCTGCGGACCTGCAAACCACGAAACCGTGGGCAACTTACCTTCCTGTACATCTTTACGGAACTGGTATAAAATATCACCTGCGGGAACGGTCAGTTCCCTATCCGTATCGCCTGCTGTATACTTTAATCGACTCACTGAACGATAGGATGGATCGCCATCGTTCACCACAAACGCATTGTGAAAAAGCTGTTTATCTTTCGCCGGCAATTGATCGAACGTTTCTTTATTCCATTTTTTTAATTCGGACACGGCATTGTCCAGCACGGCCTGCTTGGTAGTGACAGCTGCCTTGTTTTTTTCGGCAGTTGTGGCGTCAGTGGGACTCAACTCCTGGATTCTATTTATTTCACCAGGCAGTTCATCGGCCAGCCGCTGCAAATTTTTTATATAACGGGGCGCGAATTTAACGTTGAACGCAGCAAAAAACTCCAGCAGGTTGCAACCGAAATTGGATAGCCAGGCGCGTTCATCACCTGTAAAACCACCGCCGCAATCCAGTTCATTCTGGTAAAATTTCCATGCAATGTTATTTTCTTCCAACAATTCCGGAAATGTTTTCCATGGCATTTTGGTATAACTGAAATCATTGTTCCGGATATTGGCTTTGGGCAATCCCTGCTCCTCACTCGTAATCTTGCCCGTCATAAAAAAAGATCGGTTGGGTGTGGTGCTGGTCATGGCAGAAGAAAAATTCTGATCACAAATGGTAAAGGCATCGGCCATGCCGTAATTAAAAGGAAGATCCTGGCGGGTGTAATATCCAAGGGTTAATGGCATGTTTGCATACCCCTTGTTGTTGGATCGTTTGGCCGTCAGCCACTGATCATATTTCCCTTCATTCCAGGCATCCACCTGCGACGCCCGGCTATGGGGCAGATCGCCCATCCAGGTAGTTTTTGTATCCTTTATATCCAATCGGAACGGCGCGTACGTTTCGCCCTGCGCGTTGGTCTGCAGCCATACCGGCTTTTTATCTGGTAAAAAAATGGCGCGCGGATCATTGAATCCGCGAACCCCCTGCAGGCTGCCAAAACAATGGTCGAATGAACGATTTTCCTGCATCAAAACAACGATGTGTTCAGCGTCCAGGTAAGTACTGCCTGGTGCGGGGTCAATGGCAAATGCTTTTTGAACAGAAGCAGGAAGTGCTGACGACCATCCCGCTGCGCCGGATAACAACACCGATTTTTTTATAAATTCTCTCCTTGAGTCCATCGCAAGTTTTTTTTAGATTGATGATCGCTTCGCCGTACCCTGGCTGGAATACGTCCGTAACGTACCAACAAAATGTGGTCAGCTATCAGCAAAAAGAAAAAATAAAAGATAATTTTCAACTGTTTCAACAAGTGCTGACTGGAACTAAGTGCTTGTACTTAATTAACGGATTTTACCCGGGGGTTGTTGTAGCTATCGAACTACCGGCGCGTCCATAAAAACATGACTTCAGAAACACATATTGCGCTATTTTTTAAATGCCTCAACTACTGTTTCTTTGTATCATCAAAAGCGCAAACATCCAAATCCTTTAAAAAACCGAATAACCCTAAACCCAATAACCCGGCCTGTAGCTGCGGCAATCCAACATCCTTAAAAAAGACCTTTAATCCAGTATCCCTGAAACAACACCTAATCCAGATCCAAAGAAAAAACCATTGTTCCGTACCCTGGCCACCTCCCACAACACTAACGCCTTATCATTTTCGTGCACGTAAATGATATTATCAGCTTTGAAAACGAAATTCATTGAACTAGCTTTTGACAAAGGGCCCCGGAAAGGCCCTTTTATTTTTCCGTTCACTTTTTTTCCCGTGCGTAACTGCCAGCCAGCGCCGCAAAACCAGCCACCAGTGCGCCAATGAGTGCTGTTACCAGTATCATCAGAAATGAAGAACCGCCAAAGGGAAGTATGGCCGATAATTTATGCGATAATACCTGTTGGTTCCTTACATCAATCCACCACGAGAGCCCACCCCACAACAACAGCAATCCCGCAAATCCCGTTAAAAATGAATGCAGCGGTTTCTGATGAATACAAAGCGCCACTACAAAAGCGGCAATTGCTATGGCCCACCAGTCCATGTACAAACAGATAACAAAGCTTAACAGGATGGTTAATAAAATGGAAGCTATAAATTTCATCTCTTGGTATTACTGTTTCTAAAAAGCGATTTTTCTACGGGTTAAAAACCATTTTACATTTTACTCTTTTATCTGCCATCTCTTCTTTTTTCATGACCCAAAGCGGATAATATCTTCCATTTGCCCAGGTATCAATAAAATTATCGTAGTATATACTTCCGGGGTTTCCGTTCTGACCACCCGGGTAAACACCGTAGGCCTGTGTCTCAGGAGTTAAAGAGACAATCATGCGCCAGCTGGGACCATGATCTGCTTTGGTGGCATTAATAATATGCGTGCCGCCGCCAATTGGCAAATGAAGCCGGCTAAGTGCAGGCAGTTTGGTCAGGTGGTTTACCCGGGTATCCTTAAAGCTGGCCCAGGTGGTCTTACCCTCTCCTGCTGCATTATTTATCAGCGGAATCACTCTTTTATACGCGGCCATTATATCATCCGACAGCGTTTCCTTATTTGCCGTGGTAATATTGTCCAGAAATTTAAAGGCAGTATCCCTCAGTATACCTTCCAGCAGGCTGCTTTGATAAGGAACAAGTGTGCCATGCATCCGGGCAATATCATCGGCCCATACTTCTTTTTCCAGGTTCTCCCATAAAAGTGCGAATACAATGGGCGCTATCTCGCCGGTATCGCTGCGCAGGTTCCACGCTTTAAAGATATTCCAGTACTTTTTTTCATCCGCATCCAGCAATGCTTCATTCATGTGCCGGAGCAAAACCGGCCTGGCCATTTCTGCAAATACATTATAATTGTTTGTTTGCAAATCCATCATATCCTGCGGAGTAATATCCGCCATCTGCGCAAGACTTTTGTTTATCATCCATCCGCGATAGTTGGGGAAACCCGCCCCGATGTAATAAGGATAGGTGGTGTCGGCCGGCAACTGGTTAGCACTGCTGATAAAATTTCTTTCCGGGTTCAGCATATGTGGATTCTCTGCCTGCGGTATAATGCCCTGCCACATATAACTGCTATCTGTACCCGGCATTACAAAATCGCCCTGGCGTTTCCATTTGGCAGGAAATTCTCCCTGGCACCACATGGCAATATCGCCGTTTTTTGCGGCGAACGCACAGTTCTGTCCGGGTGTATGCAGGTTTTTGATGGCCTCCAGGTAGTCGTTGTAATTTTTAGCGCGGTCGAGCTGGTAAAACATTTTCATTTCATTGCTGGCGTCATGTGCCTTCCACCGCACTGCATAGCTTTTACCATCTTTGTTCCGGTTTGCATACGTGTCGTCAAAAATTACAGGACCAAACACCGTGTACGCTACCGTATCAATAAAATCAGGCTTACCTTTTATTTTTATATGCTCCACGCGCAGCTCCGTTTGTTTCCATTCACCGTTAAAGCGGTATTCCGTGCGCGTGGCATCTTTAAATTTTATTGCGTAGTAATCCTTCACATCCCTGCCGGCGTTGGTAACGCCAAATGCACAGCTGTCGTTGAAACCAATGATAATACCGGGCGCCGACGGAAAGCTGGCACCATAAGCATTGTAATGGGGCGTATGAATCTGCATCTCGTACCACAACGACGGAAGATTAAGTCCGAGGTGCGGATCGTTGCATAAAATCGGGTAACCGCTTTTTGTTTTTTTACCGTTCACCGCCCAGTTATTGCTTCCATTGTCCTTATCCGGTTTTTGCGGCAATACCGGCAATGCACTACTGTCTTGCTGGTAATTAAAATACAATGAATCCGCACTCGCGGGTTTCGTTACCAGTACCGACGGGCTATTAAACAAAGTTCCCTGCGGGATAATGGGATCAAGCGAGTCTTGTCTTACCGGCACAATGGACTCAAAATCTATTTTCGACAATGCATTTTTTGCCGCGGTAAACTCGAAGTCGCTTTCCCCACCGGCCAAATCATACGCCATATATTTAATAAAAAGAGCAGTCTTTAAATTGCTCCACGGCTCTGGTGTGTAACCCAGTAGTTTATATTCTAACGGCAGCTGGCCAACGGTGAGTGATTGAATGTATGCGTTCACACCCGTAGTATAGGCATCGCACATCATTTTTGTGGCGGTGTCTGCTTCCAGCAATGCCAAAGATTTTTCCGCAGCGTATACCATCCCAAGTCGACGGAAATAGCGGTCCACCTTATTGAGCACGTCAAGCGTACCAATGCGGTCACCCATTATTTCACTGAGTCTTCCGGCCGCGGCATGCGTTTGAAATTCCATTTGCCACAACCTGAATTTTGCATGCAGGTAACCTTGTATAAAAAACGCGTCTTCGTCATTTTCTGCAAACACATGCGGCACCATTCGATCATCAAAATAAACTTCAGACTTTCCTTTCAGCTGGGGAAACAATAAATCAGCACTGTAATTGATTGAGGTGGGTTCCGCATTTTGCCAGACACCCTGTTGCGGACTGAGCAACACCGCCAGCGGCGCTGGTAATAGCAGCGTTGTCCCGAGCACAACAATGAGGAGTACGGTAACGGCGATACTTATTGCAAAAGGAATAATTCTCATACGTTAAATAATCATTAAAACAGGATCCGAAATTAATTGTTTTTCCGGTGCAAATCACCGCCTTTCAAATATCCCGATTATTTATTCATCCCGCATAAAAACCATTCACACAATCCCTTCGCCGCCGGAACCGTAACCGTGCCGCGCAGGTATTCTTCCCGCATCACCCGTACCGGTAACCATAAAATTGTATTGCCCGCACCTGTAACGTTTTGCAACTTTGAATAGTCATATTAATAAATGATTTATAATTAACGGCAGTGCTTTTAAACCAGTCCGTCAGCAACCAGTCAAAGTAAAAGACCACATTGTATGAAAGCGCATTTTACCTTTACACACCGATTAGTAAAAATTATCCTGGGAGGACTATTCATCGGGCTGTTTATTTTTAGCCTGGTATAAAAAAAGGGCGTACGAAACCATATTTGTGCTTGTTTCGTCAGTTTTCAGGCAGCATTATTACTAGTTCTTCCACAAAACGGTATTACCACTTAATGGTATTGTACGAGAACTAATGATTGTGCAATTTTACAGCAAGCAAATACGGACGGTCATTTATAAATACAGTTTTTTCAAATTACAGTTTTAGAGGTTGTTAATCCGGTCAATTACCTATTACCGGCTCTTTAAAAAAGAGCCGGTTTTTTTTTGCCACTTCACCTCCATGCGTTCACGCCTGCAAAGCGATTAACCCAGTACAGCTACCAGCCGGTTCAATTCATCTACTGTATTAAAAGCATGCAATACCACGCGGAGGCGTTCGCTTCCTTTGGGTACGGTGGGATACATGATTGGTCGCACATCGAAATTGTGTTGCCAGCATTTACCCGCTGCATTTTTTACAGCAGTGTTCCCGGGAATAATAACAGATTGAACCGGGGTATCGCTTTTCAGTTTTTTGAAGCCGGTATCCGCAGCCTGGAAAATCGCAGTCAACTGTTGCAGGTGTTGCCGCTCCTTGTTCATTTGTGGAAATATCGTGTAGGCCTGCTGCACATCGGCTATACTTGCGGGAGGCAGCGCGGTGGTATACATAAACGACCTGCAGAAATTGATCAGGTAATCGCGCAGTGCGGTACTGCCCAGCACGATAGCGCCATGGCAACCCAATGCTTTACCAAAAGTATGAATGCGTGCAAAACACAGGTCCTGCAAGCCCAGCTGCTGCACCAGGCCTTCGCCATTTGTGCCGACAATGCCGGTGGCATGGGCTTCATCCACTATTAAACCTGCGTTGTATTTTTGGCACAGTGCCGCCATGGCCTGCAACGGCGCTGTATCGCCGTCCATAGAAAAAACGGATTCAGTTACTACAAAAACACGGGTGTTAGCTGCTGCCATCTTTTTCTCCAGGTCATCAAGGTCATTGTGCAGAAAAGAAAAAGATTGGGCGAGCCCGAGTCGCAGTCCGTCGCGAATAGATGCATGCGCCAGATAATCATACAACACCGTATCACCCCGCTGCGGCACGGCACTCAATACACCCAGGTTTGCATCGTAACCGGAATTAAAAATCAGTCCCGCGGTTGCCCCGTGAAAAGCCGCAATCATATTTTCGGTTTCTTCCAGCAACGAGTAGTTACCCGTTAACAGGCGTGAGCCGGTACTTCCGCTGGCATACGTTTCAGCACCTGTTTGCAGCCGCTTGTTTGAAACGATACCGAGGTAGTCATTGGAACAAAAATCAATGTTGTTTGCAGCTACGCGCAATTGGCGGAAAGCATCCACTGCTTTCCTTTCGGCTAATTTACCATAGAGAAAATCTTCATTCATATCTTTGCCCGGTCATCATTTAAAAGTGACTATTTTGAAAACCCGGCCTGGTAGCACTTGCTGTTGCAACCACTGTGATACTTACATAAACCAGCATGCGGGTTTGCTTTCCTAAACTACACAAAGTAATGATAAGTACAGATGTAAAAAATATACTGGGCCTGCAACTACCGACCGATCCGCGCTGGGTGGAACTGGCGGGTATTTCACTGGAGGAAATACTGACCGACCACGCATATTGCGAACAGAAAGCGGCACTCACCTGCATATCCCTGATCCAAAAATATTCGGATAAGGAAGCTTTGGTAACAGCGCTGTCTCCCATTGTTACAGAGGAATGGGGCCATTTCCGGCTGGTATTGGCGGAGCTGCACAAACGCAATTTAAAACTGGGGCTGCAGCGGAAAGATATTTATGTGAACAAGCTGCTGGAATTTCAGCGAAAAGGGGGGCGCACAGAAGAGCGTTTTCTAGACCAGTTGTTAACAATGGCATTGATAGAAGCCAGGAGTTGTGAACGCTTCAAACGCCTCAGTGAAGGTTTGAATGATTCTTACATGAAAAATTTTTACCGCAGGTTTATGGAAAGTGAAGCCGGACACTACACATTGTTTATCGAACTGGCAGATACCTACATCCACAAAGACAAAGTGCGCCTGCGCTGGGCAGAATGGTTACGGTATGAAGCTGCAGCAATGGATACCATTGAAGTGCGCGGAGACAGGATTCATTGATGCGGGCTTTCATTGCAGTGTTGCCGGCGCTAACTTTTTAGCCGTGCTGCTTAGTTGTAAGCTTTAAAAGATTTCAAAAATACATGCGGTACCCACTGCCCTGTTTCACTAAAACGTTTATCTTTCCTTCTCAATTTTAAGGTGTATGAAAAGAAGAACATTTGTGCAGCATTCTATTATGGCCGCTACTGCTGCCACTATGATACCGGCCAGAACCTTGCAGTCCAATGCAGACAAAAAAGTGCGGCTTGCTTTTATTGGGGTGGGCCTGCGCGGGCAAAATCACCTTGACAATGCGCTCCGCAGAAACGACGTAGAAGTAGTTGCTATCTGCGATGTAGATGAGCATATGCTGGTTATGGCAGCCAATGTTATTAAAAAATCGGGTAAGGCTATGCCACCTGTTTTCAAAGGCGATCCGTATGCTTACCGTAAACTGCTCGACTTAAAAAATATTGACGGCGTAATAATTGCCACTCCGTGGGAATGGCACTGCCCAATGATTATTGACAGCCTGCAGGCAGGCGTTAAATATGTGGGAACAGAAGTAATGCTGGGTATCACGCTGGATGATCACTGGAAAGTGGTGCATGAGGCGGAAAAACAAAATGCCCACGTAAGCATGTTGGAAAACGTTTGTTACCGCAGGGATGTAATGGCCGTGATGAACATGGTGCGCAAAGGAATTTTTGGGGAACTCATTCACCTGCAGGGCGGCTACCAGCATGATCTCCGCAATATCAAATTTAATAATGGCACCGCAGCCGTTGGTGCTGAATTTGGTGAGAAAGGTTTTTCTGAAGCAAAGTGGAGAACGAACCACTCTGTGCACCGTAACGGAGACCTGTATCCCACGCACGGTGTCGGTCCGGTGGCAATGATGCTGGACATAAATCGTGGCAACCGGTTCTTATCGCTTAATTCATTCAGCACAAAATCCCGCGGGTTGCATGAATACGTGGTAAGCAAAGGCGGCGAAAATCACCCGAATGCAAAAGTGGAATTTAAACTTGGCGACATTGTAACCACACACCTTAAATGTGCAAACGGTGAAACCATTTTGCTGGAACACGATACCAATTTACCACGGCCCTATTCGCTTGGCTTCCGTGTGCAGGGAACAAAAGGCATTTGGATGGACGTGAACAATTCTATTTATATTGAAGGGCAGGCCGCAAAGCCGCATGAGTGGGACGAAGCAAAATCGTGGCTGGATAAACATGACCACCCGCTCTGGGAAAGATGGAGCAAAGAAACTGAAAACGCCGGCCATGGCGGGATGGATTTCTTTGTACTACATGGTTTTGTAGAGGCCATCAAGCGCCAGGTAGCACCCCCGCTGGATGTGTACGACGCGGCAGTATGGAGTGCAATTACACCATTGAGCGAAAAAAGCATTGAACTGGGCAACCAGACCGTGGACTTTCCTGATTTCACCGGTGGCCGATGGATGAACAGGAAGAACGATTTTGCGCGGACGAATGAATTTTAATTTCGGTATTGCGGGTGGCGCGCCTTTTTTTCGCTGAAAAATTTTAATTGAAATAGAACCGGGTATGGATATAGCAATCGTTGAAAAAGCAGCTGTGCAGTTTGGAAAAGGAATCCCTGTTGTACATTCACTCGGTAATGGTTTAATTAACCGCACCTACAAAGTAAACTTCAGCGACAGCAGCCCGGTGGTCTTACAATGCATCAACCAGTCCACTTTTCCCATGCCGGAAAATATCATTAATAACTACCGGCTGATACAGGACTACGGCAAGGAAACTGCAGGAACAAGGATACCCGCATTGCTACAAACCCATGGCCATAAATATTATTGGATAGATGCCCATGGAAATTTCTGGCGGGCAACTGAATTCATCAGCGGCTCTTATGCTTTGGCGATACCGGAAAATGCGGCGGCGGTATACACGGCCGCTGCATCCTTTGCAGGTTTCACGCGAAGCTTAACCGGGTTGCAGGCCGACGAGCTCGCGGTTATCATCCCCAATTTTCACAACCTTGCTTTCCGGTACAAACAATTTGAAGACACCGTGAAGGGCGCGCATATCAACCGTTTGTTAAAAGCGACGCATGTTATTTCGGAGATACGCGACAGAATGGCGCTGGTGGATTTCTATACGGCCGTTGCAGGCAACGAGGCGGACTATCCTACCCGTATTATGCACCACGATTGCAAGATTAGCAATATCCTTTTTGACAGCGCTACCCACGCCGTGATTTGCCCTGTAGACCTGGATACGGTAATGCCCGGCAAATATTTTTCTGATATCGGCGATATGATTCGTACCATGGCCTGCAGCGAAGAAGAAAACAGCACGGCCTGGGAGACAATTGACGTAAACCCTGGTTATTATAAAGCTATTATTGATGGCTACCTCGCAGGCATCGGCGCCGCACTAACAGCAGCCGAAAAAACGAATATCCATCAGTCGGGTTTACTGCTCACCTACATGCAGTGCATCCGTTTTGTTACCGATTTTCTTAACAATGATATTTATTATAAAACCTCCTACCCGGAACAGAACCTGAACAGGGCATTGAACCAGTTGATTTTCCTGGAAAAGCTGGAAAAATTTACTGCGCAACAATCATAAATCAAGGAGGGACTACCCTGTCAATACTGGAGCCCGCTGGTAAAATATGCTACCTCGCGATCCAGTTTTAAAAATGGATATTTGGCCTGCAATTCTTTTGTTTTTTCCAGGTGCAACAAAAGAAATTGTTTATGTGCGTTCGTCTGCGGCTGAAAGGCTTTGTGCCTGGCGGCGATAACTATTTTTTTTACTTCCTCCATTACCTGCCACGATTCTTCCGCTATACCAAAACGCGTAAATTTTTCCAGTACAAATTCGGTAGCGGGATAATTGGGATGCACCATATCAATATCATAAAACCGATAATCCCGGAGCACATCAATCACCAGTTCGTATGCTGGAAAATAAAAGAGGCGATCGAATTTGTTAACCAGGTTATGCACCACTTCTATCAGCCGGGCTTTGCTCCGGTTATTTTCAATTACTCCGTCACGTATATGCCGCACCGGGCTCACTGTAAAAATAATTTTCAGTGCAGGATTGAAGTGAAGGAGCTGGTGGATGCAGTTATCCAGCACGGCATTGGTTTCTTCTATACCCATTAAATGTTTGGTAAACCATTGCGCGGGCGCCCGGTGGCAATTGGCAACCGGATCACCCAGTTTGCCCGCTGCAGTGCCATGCGCTGCTGCAAATTGATCCGTTAGCCGGTAAGAAAAAGAAGCGCCCAGCGTGATGATGATGCAATTGGCTGTTTGCAGAAATGTATGCGCCGTTTGCTGTGCATGGTTGATGCGTTCAAGGCAGGAATTTTTATCAATGTCTGAAAATTGGCTATGGTGCTGCCAGCTTTGCCAAAGCTCATTCAGATAAAACAAATCAGCTTCGGTGTATTGTGTTGGCCGGATATAAGACACGAGGCTGGCAGCTACGCTTTGCGGATCAAACAAAATACCGTTTGGATTCTGCAGCACATTGAACTTCAGTTCCTGTAATTTATTGCCAATATGTTCGGTAAAACACGAACCAATCAATAACAAATTATCGCGGTAAGTCAGCGGTTCCGGCAGCGCAGGTATTTTAATGGGCAATTGAAAATCCATAATCTGGTAAATGTCGGTGTTTCAAAGTAGCAGGTGAAATCAATGCCAGGCAATTTCATTTTTTCCTTTCACTGTTTCCGCGTGTTGTTAATTAGTTCATTCGCTTTCATGCAAAAATAGTCGCTGCCATTTGGCTGCTTTTCTCCAAAGCTTGTTTGTTTAGAGACGACAACTGACCCCTGGCTTCAAAATAAGAAATCATAAGTTCAGTATCCATATTGCCTACCAGGTCGTCGCCCGCCATGGGGCAGCCACCAATGCCTTTCAACGCGCCATCAAACCTTTTGCAGCCCGCGCTTACAGCTGCATCCAGTTTGGCTTTCCAGTTTACAGCAGAGGAATGCAGGTGCACGCCTATTTCGTGATCGGGCAATAATTTAACGAGGTAGTCCGTCATAGAAAACACCTGTTCCGGGCTGGCCAGGCCCACGGTATCTGCCAGCGATATAATCTTTACGCCCAGTTGGGTAATTTTATCAACCCATTCAAAAACACCTTCTGCTGAGTATGGATCGCCATAGGGGTTTCCAAAACCCATCGATATATAAACGACCAGTTCCTTGTTGTTTTTAATACACAGCTCCTGGATATCTTCGGCTCTTTGCAATGCAGTTTCTATGGAACTGTTTGCGTTGCGCTGCTGGAACGTTTCCGACACAGCAAAGGGGAAACCCAGGTAGGTAATGGCATCATGCACCACCGCTTCTTCGGCACCGCGCGCATTCGCAACGATGGCCAATAATTTCGTTTTGCTGTTTTCCAATTTCAATTTGCTAATCACTTCTTTTTTATCTGCCATCTGAGGAATGGCTTTGGGCGAAACAAAACTGCCAAAATCAATGCTGTCGAACCCTACTTGTAACAGGCTGTTGATGTATTCAATCTTTTTTTGGGTGGGGATAAAATGCTTCCACCCCTGCATCGCATCGCGGGGGCACTCTATGAGTTTAACCAATGGTTCATTTTGCATAGCGGATGTAAAAATAACGAGTAATATTTAAGCCGCACAATGGCCAAATTAATCTTATCCTGAAAAAATAAAAAAGAGGCCGCTACTTGTTGCCAACGCAGCAAGCCAGGCTTTATATTTTTTTTAAGATTTTGCAGCGTACCAAGTATTGTAATATTTAACGTTTGCCCCGGAAGCTAGCCGCGCAAACACAGCCTTGCAAAATGGATTTTATGGAACGGTGAACGGGCATCGACAATTACCACAATAACAGCATTTCTAAACGTAATCTCAGTAAAAAAGTTTATCTTTTAGCTATCAGGCTATAAACTCATCACCTTCTGATATGAAACTTTTCCTGGTTCTTATTTTTACCTGCACCGTCGTTTCGGTTGTTGCGCAAGACAGTTCGTTGTTAAAGAAAAGAGGCTTTAAGATTGTTGCTTCAGCCGCTGATAACGTACAAACCAGGGGCTGGTTGGCCAACATTACCGATTCTGCTATACAACTCAGCGACCAACCTGTACGATTTGCCAGAACCGGAAAATCATTAAATATTACCGCGCTAAATTATAACCTCCTTGCCGCAGTGAGAATAAAAAGACAAAACGCAGGGTGGCGCGGCCTGCGAACTGGCTTCATCTGCGGATTTGCATTCGGCGGTGTCATCGGCCTTGCTTCAGGCAACGACAAGAGCGGTTTTTTCCCTCTTTCCGCGGGTGAAAAAGCAATTGGCGGCGGACTACTTGCCGGCCTTCTTTCTGCCACAGTAGGTGCTATCATCGGAGCATTCCCGGGAAGAAAGTTTATTATTTCAGGTAAAAAAGAAAATTTTGACCAGCTTCGTATAAGTGTACTCGAAAGGGCCTACCGGGCCAGATAACCTGCGCTCTTTAAGGCCGGGAATAAAATGTGCGGATTACTTAGTCCGCTGCCGCACGGCTTCATACAAAATCATACCCGTTGCCACCGATACATTCAATGATTCAAAATCGCCCGCCATCGGAATCTTGAATTTAGCATCGCATATTTTCATGAGCGCCGGATAAATACCATTGTCTTCGCTGCCCATAATAATTGTACAGGGTTCATTAAGTTGCAGCGTATGCAGCTGGGTTTCCGCAGTCATTTCACTGGCAAAAACTTTGATGCCGTTGAGGTGCAGTTCATCTACTGCTTTCATAAGACTGTTTACCCTGCAAATATGTATTTTCTCCAGTGCGCCTGCAGAAGATTTCATCGCCTCTTCATTCAACGCGCCTACCCCTTTATCGGGAATGATCAATGCCTGCGCCCCGCAGCAAACTGCGGTGCGGGCAATGGCACCAATGTTACGGACATCCGTTACTCCATCCAGCATTACAAACAACGGCATTGCGCCACTGTCCACTACCAGGTCTATTACCTGCTGCAGGTTCATATAGTCAACGATGGCAGCATAAGCAATCACGCCCTGGTGGTTGGCCCTCGTTAAACCATTCAGTTTCTCCGGGGGCACCTGCTGTATGGGAATGTTGTAGGCCTTTGCCAATTTTCTTATATCACCAATAGACTCACCGCTGATATTTCGCTGGAAAAGTATTTTATCTATTGCCCTGCCCGATTGAATGGCTTCAATCAGCGGTTGGCGGCCAATAATGAGGGATGATGATTTCAATATTTTATTTTTCAAAAGTTCTGAGAATACAAGAACCGCAGCGGCGCTGGCTTCATCCGCAGACGGGCATTCTTTTTAAACAATCAGCTTTCCCTGCAACAGCATCAGTTTTACGCGCTGGATGGCTGCTACCGACATGGAGTCAGTAATTTTTCCTGCTTCCACCATTGCAAAAGCTTCTTCAAACGGAATTTTCTTTACCTGCAATTGCTCTGTTTCTTCCGGTTCTGCAGCGTGCTGCGTAAGCTGCCGCGCCAGGAAAATGCTCCCAAACTCATCACTAACGGAGTTGGATAGGTGAAAATCCATCAGCTTCGTCCATTTCTCCGCCACCAGCCCGGTTTCTTCCAACAGTTCCCGCTTTGCGGAAACCAGTATATCTGTTCCAAGGGGACCGCCACCTTCCGGTATTTCCCAGGTATATTCATCCAGGGTAAACCGGTACTGCCCCACCAGCCAGGTGTTCATGGCATTATCGAGCGGTAAAATACCAATGGCCTGGTTTTTAAAATGCACTTTGCCATATATCCCCTTGCCACCGGAAGGGTTGATGACATCATACTCGGTCACCTGGATCCAGTTATTGTTATAGACCGGTGTGTCTCCTAAAATCTTCCAGGGGTTGTCTGTTTCGTTCATCATTCGAAAATAAAAAAACCTCCCTGTTCCGGGAGGTTTTTTATGCTAAGCACTTTTTATTTTAATCCAAACGCCTTCTTCACTTTTGCCACATAGTCCAGCTTCTCCCAGGTAAACAGTTCAACTTTGCGCTTGATTTCTTTTCCATCAGGAGACTTGAACGTCTTTTCTACTATTTCAGGCTTGCGGCCCATATGCCCGTATGCAGCCGTTTCGCTGTAAATAGGGTTGCGCAGCTTCAGGCGCTGTTCAATAAAGTACGGACGCATATCAAATACCGATTCTATTATCTTGCTGATTTCGCCATCTGTGAGGCTTACTTTGGCAGTGCCATACGTATTCACATTGATAGAGGTAGGCTGTGCCACACCAATGGCGTAAGAAACCTGCACCAGTATCTCATCCGCAAGGCCGGCAGCTACCACATTTTTAGCAATGTGACGCGTAGCATAGGCCGCAGAGCGATCCACCTTGCTGGGATCTTTACCACTAAAAGCACCACCGCCGTGTGCGCCTTTACCACCGTAGGTATCCACAATAATCTTACGGCCGGTTAAGCCGGTATCACCATGCGGTCCGCCAATTACAAACTTGCCGGTGGGATTGATGTGGTATTTAATCTTGTCGTTAAAAAGTTTTCCGTATTTTTTATATTTTGCTTTTACACGCGGAATAAGGATGTTAACAATATCATCCTGTATTTTTTTGAGCATCTTAGGTTCTGAATCAAAATCGTCGTGCTGCGTGGAAACTACGATTGCATCGATGCGCACAGGCATGTTGTTATCGTCGTATTCCAGCGTAACCTGGCTTTTCGCATCCGGGCGGAGGTATTTTATTTGTTTATTCTCGCGGCGGAGTGCGGCCAGCTCAATCAGGATCTTATGTGCCAGGTCGAGCGCCAGCGGCATATAATCATCTGTTTCATTGGATGCGTATCCAAACATCATACCCTGGTCACCGGCACCCTGCTCTTCTTTTTTCTTTTTGTCAACGCCCTGGTTAATATCCGCGGATTGCTCATGGATAGCTGATAAAATACCGCATGAATTGGCTTCAAACATGTATTCACTTTTGGTATAACCTATTTTACGGATTACGCCACGGGCTATCTCCTGCACGTCCAGGTAAGCTTTCGATTTTACCTCGCCTGCAAGTACTACCTGGCCGGTAGTTACCAACGTTTCGCACGCTACTTTAGACTGGGGATCAAATGCCAGGAAGTTATCAATGAGCGCATCAGATATCTGGTCTGCAACTTTATCGGGATGACCTTCAGAAACACTTTCCGACGTAAACAAATAAGGCATAGAGAAGATTTGATTTAATGATTAATAATGCGGTTAATGCTAAAAAATAGCCTTTGCTTATCCCCGGGGGATACAACAAGGTTTTTTCAGATGGCGCAAAGATAATTGCCGATTTTAGATTTTAGAATAAATAATTCTGCAGCGCATCTTCTTTTTTGCGTCGGCATAACCCCCGCCTTTTACGGCCACCCTGCCATAAGCAATTTTACTGCTTACGCTTATCGGGTACTTAATGAGCCCGTAGGTAGCATCTTTGTAGTACGGTGCAATAAAATATGGCGCGTACAGGCGCAATGTATACGCATGCTCTCCCCGTGTTACAATGCCCTGCACATACCGGGTGAGGCTGAAGCGATAAGTGTCATCAGTCCGTAGCACCCCCCCAAATTCAAGAATATTGTACGTATTGTCTTCTGTCCTGAAATCGTAATTGGGAATGGTGAGGGCGCGGTTGCCGTTAGCAGAGTCAACAGCATCCAGGAATAAGAGCGGTGGCGGCACAAAGGTCTCATTTTGCAAAGTCAACGTTACATCACGTTCTGCTATTAGTTCTGCCCGGTGTATCACGCGGTTGTTCAATCCTTTCAACCCTGGAATGCTGATGCTGGCATAAGAACCGGGGGCCGACTGAATATAAATATTAGCGTCGTTGATATCCGTATTGCTGATATTGGCCGCATATGCACCTGCAGGCGTACGCTTTACCAGGTTGGCATGCATATAAGGGGCAAATGTAAATGCCGCGCGTTGCGCGCTATCGGTTTTACCACCCCTGGAGCCTTTGTAATAGACCGTGAGTGTAGACGTAGGATCCAGCAAATTAAAATAGGCCAGTGCCTGTCCTGATATGCCGGATTTAATTGCGAGTCCTTTAAATTTAGTTTTGAAAGTAGAATCGTTATTGTAAGCACTGCCTGCAGTAGTATCAAAAGAAGCCAGGCGGGTGCCGATGCTGTTGCTAAGTTTCAACCGCATTACATTCACCAGCTTTACGGTATCTCCGGGCCAGTAAACGGATACGGAATCGTTGAGCCTGGTAATATCAACATTTGCGTTGGCAAGCTGCGGCCCGCTCAATGGAAAATCAGGAGAATTGATCCGGTAACCAGCAAGTGAATCTTTAAAGTTGGCATTTGGATCGATTTCAGATACCGTAAGATTCAGTGGCGTCATGGTATCGCCATAAACGGCCCGGTAACTGAGTGTCAACACCACAGAATCGATGGCCTTTACACTGTCTTTACCACCAAACGGATGCGCGGTGCCATAAGAAGGAGAAACGATTTCTGTATAAATATCCGCTTTTGTAATTCCGAAGCTGGGGTCATTAATCATGCCGGCAGCGTTGTCTTCATTATAGGTGATCGCCGTGGTATCCGGCATATAATCATTGTTGGTAATAACGTCCAGCGTGGTATCAAACGTGTTTACATTATCCACCACAGGTATCAGGTCACTGCCAAGAACAGTGGTGTCAATTTTAGCACATGAATATTGAATAAAAATTAAAGATGCAAGAACAATGACATAGTAATAAAAATGCTTCACAAGCTAAAAAAATTAGAGGGTGTAAACGAATAATAACTATTTGGCAAGGTCGGTATAGAGTTGCAAATAGTCTGTTAAATCGCTTTCCGCATTATACGCCAGCACTTTCTTCCCTTTTATTTTACCAAATTCATCTACCAGTTTCTTTTCTATTTTTTCAGCACCAAAAGTAATTGCATCAGCATAAGACGCACCACCCCGGAACATAGCAGTATTGGTAGCTTCTTTAAATACTTCCAGGTCCTTGTCTTTTAGCAGTGCCGGATTGATATTGGCGACCTTTACAAGATCTGCACCCAGCTTTTCTTTAAATGTATTCTGACCAATAGAAAATATTACTTTGCTGTGCGAGAAAACCGGCTCTTTTTTATATACGGTTTTTAAGTAAACCGGTATTAAACCAGTCATCCAGCCACTGCAATGAATGATATCGGGCGGCCAGCCAAATTTCTTCACAGTTTCCAGCGCACCTTTGCAAAAGAACACAGCACGAAGACCATTGTCATCAAACCATTTTTCTTTTTCATCGTGGAAGATGTATTTGCGCTTAAAGAGGTCTTCATTGTCTAAAAAATATACCTGCAGCCTTGCATTGGGCAAAGAAGCCACTTTAATCTGTAGCGGATAATCATCGTTGTCTACGGAAACATTGATTCCGGAAAGCCTTACTACCTCGTGTAACCGGTGCCTGCGCTCATTGATAACACCAAATCTTGGCATAATACAGCGTATCTCGAACCCACTGTCGTTTGATTTTATGGCCAGCTTATTCACGATCTCGGAAAACTCTGTCATCTCCAGGTATGGGGACATTTCGCTGGCTATGAATAAAATTCTTTTCTTTGTTGACATTCGCGGCTAAAATTAATGAGCAAAGAGGTTAAAAAAATGGTGGGCAAAGGTAACACTTTAAACCGAAAAATCCGTAATAAGGGCATTTCATTGGAAATACTATGATTCTATTTAAAACGACACACCCATTGCAGGCATACCTGCAGGATGCCCATCACAGGGGACTTACCGTAGGATTTGTGCCCACGATGGGCGCCCTGCACCAGGGCCACTTGTCGCTGATAGCAGCGTCAAACCAGGTCAACGATATTACGGTAGTGAGCATCTTTGTAAACCCCGCACAGTTCAACGACAAAAAAGATTTTGAACAATATCCGGTCACCATTGAGAAAGACATTGAATGGTTGGTGGCGGCAGGTGCCGGCGTGCTTTTTTTGCCCGCTGTCACAGAAATTTATCCACCCGGTCTTACACGGGAACGGTTCTTTGACCTGGGCTACCTGGAGACTGTACTGGAAGGGAAATACAGGCCGGGCCATTTTCAGGGTGTTTGTAAAGTGATGAACCGGCTACTGGATATTGTACAGGCAGACGACTTGTATATGGGGCAAAAGGATTACCAGCAATGCATGGTGGTAAAACGATTGCTTGCCATTATGCAATCGCCTACGCGCCTGCACACCTGCCCTACCCTGCGCGAAAAAGATGGCCTTGCAATGAGCAGCCGAAATACCCGCCTGGGCGCGGAGCAAAGAAAAAATGCGCTGGCTATTTATGCTGCCCTCAACTATATAAAAGGGCAGCTTCGCCTTGGAAGTACACAATCGCTCACTGATAACGCTGCCGCAATGCTGACCGAAAAAGATTTCAACATTGACTATGTGACGATTGCTGATGCCGGCACGTTAGAACCCGTAACGGTCTGGGATGGGAAGCAGCAATTAGTGGCATTGATCGCCGCTTTTCAAAAAGAGGTAAGGCTGATTGACAACATGATTATGAATTAGGTAGCCTGCCTGCCCATGCGCAAAATATTGCCTGAAGTTTTACAAAATAATTATATTCCTGTACACTCCGGTACAGAGGCCGAACCTCTGTGGTTCCAGAAAAAACAGATAGCTTGCAGGTGCAAAAAAAGGAAGATAAATAGTATGGACATAGAAATACTGAAATCGAAAATACACAGGGCGGTTATTACGGAAGCCAACCTCAATTATGTAGGCAGCCTTACTGTGGACGAAGACCTGCTGGATGCGGCCAATCTGATAGCAAATGAAAAAGTACAGGTTGTCAATATCAACAACGGCAGCCGCATAGAAACATACATCATAAAGGGCAAACGAGGTTCGGGCGTGTGCTGTCTTAATGGTCCTGCCGCCCGGCAGGGTGCAGTGGGAGATATAGTTATCGTAATATCTTATGCACGCATGCCGTTTGAGGAGGCAAAAAAGTTTACACCCTGGATTGTATTTCCAAACGAGGGAAATAAATTAAAATAATCCTATTATTGGTCGCCGCTATTAAATACGGCTCCGCATTTTAATTATGAATAAAAAAATAATCAGCCTGCTGCAGTACCTGCTTTTTCTTGGCCTGGCTATTTTTTTAGTTTGGTGGAGCCTGGGTAAAATTGAACACAAGGACTGGCTGGATATAAAAGGTTCGTGGCTAAGGGCAGATTTCTGGCTCTTGATTCCGGTAGTACTGATTCTGCTGGGCGCACACTTCAGCAGGGCCGTAAGATGGAAAATTCTGATTCAACCGCTGGGATACAAACCTTCGCTGCTGAATGTATACCTGGCTGTCCTTGTCAGCTATATTGCCAACCTGGCCATACCCCGCCTGGGCGAAGTGTTGAAATGCACTATCCTTAGCCGTTATGATAAAGTTCCCGCGGATAAACTGGTGGGAACGGTAGTGGCAGAACGTGCCTTCGACCTCGTCTGTCTTGCCATCATATTTACAACTACGTTGTTGTCACAGCTGGATATCATCGGCGGATTTGCTTCCGAAACGATGGGAAAGATTTTTAACAGCGGCACCAACAGCACCGGTACGCGCATCGTCAACTGGCTCCTTTTGGTTGGCGCCGTTGTCGTTTTCTTTATTGGCGTTCGCTGGCTGTTGAGAAAATTTGCGCACATCAGCCTGGTACAAAAAATAAAATCCATTTTAAGAAACATATGGCACGGACTTACCAGCATTCGTTATTTAAAAAACAAAGGCTGGTTCATTTTTCATACTGTACTGATCTGGATATTGTACCTCGCGGCCATCCGCGTTGGTATGGCCGCTATGAAAGAAACCAGTGTATACGGCATTAAAGAGTCGATGTCTGTTTTGTGCATGGGCAGTATTGGAATGATTGCCACGCAGGGTGGCGTAGGCGCCTATCCGCTGCTGGTACAGGAAACCATGATGCTGTACGGACTCACAGAAAATATGGGCAAGGCTTTTGGTTGGCTGCTGTGGCTGGTGCAGTTTTTTATGGTGATTATTTTTGGAGCGATCAGCCTATTTTTATTACCGGCTATAAACAGAAAAAAACAAGATGAAAAACGCTGATACCATCCTGCAAAAAATTTTTACGCTTGATACCTTATTGAAAGAAGTTGGTCGCTGGAAATTTTTTAAGAAAAAAATCGCCTTCACCAATGGCTGTTTCGATATACTGCATGAAGGACATATTTTTTCGCTCAGCCAGGCAGCAAAAGAAGGAGATTTCCTGGTGGTGGGAATCAATGCCGACGCCTCCACCAAAAGATTAAAAGGCCCGTCCCGCCCTGTAAACAATGAACATAGTCGCGCCCTGTTGGTTGCTTCGCTGGTAATGGTAGATGCCGTGGTAATTTTTGAAGAAGATACCCCGCTGGCATTAATAACCGCCATTATGCCCGACACGATTGTAAAAGGCGGCGACTACACGGTAGAACAAATTGTTGGTGCGAAAGAGGTGATTGCCCATGGAGGAAAAGTAGTGATTAACCCTGTGGTGCAAGGATTTTCGACCAGTCTGATTATTGAAAAAATTAATAGGTTGTAAAAGTAAAAAAATCAAAATTAGAAAGTAAAAACAAAAAGCAACTCAATGGCCCGCCGCCGGTTTTTTTAGTTTTGAATTTTTAATTTTACTTACGCTACCGCACATACATCCGCTCTACTTCCAGCACAATGGATTCAATGTCTTTATCATCGCCCCGGGCATCGTAGGGTTGCTTCAAATTACTGTTGAAGAAGAATGCAACGGTTTGGTATAGTCGCGCCGTAACACCGCCTTTGTATTCTTTTATTATTTCGTAGCAATTGTTTCCGGTTTGCCGGTTGATAAGCTTCATGAGCACCTTGCCCTGGTAAACAGAAAGGTTGGTAAGCGGGTCGGTAAACTCTTTTCGCAATTCTTTTTCCCTGCTCTTGATGTATGCTTTCCTGTCCTCTTTTGCTTCCATGTGCTCAATCTTAACGTTGATGTCGTTCATCACTGCACCCGCCCTTTTTGCGTAAGGGTAGGTAACATACACCGCGTTGCGCAACCGCGTCCATTTTTCAATCCGCTGCTTCATTCCGGGCGGACCCGGTTTGCTTATCCAGAAACCTTCCAGCGTTTTGGCGGGCATCAATATTCCGTCTTCATTGATTTTGGCGGGTACCATAATGGTATCATTGGGACCCAGTTCCGGGTGCTGAATGTTCTTGAAAATGGAATCTTCCCTGGCGGCCGCCGAGTCCTGCTGGGCACAGACAGTCCCGCATGCAAATATGCTCAACAGGCAACCTGTTACAGAAAGGAAATTTTTGAATGTGGCGGAAAAACCCATCGGGATAAAATTACAAACTGGTTCTTGTTTATCCTAACCGGGACAGCGAAGTAACCCGAAACGCTGTTATTGATTTGGTAAAAAAGGCTATATCCGGGTTCCGCTACTGGATACCGGTGACCGCCGCGCCACGGACAAACTTTTGGCCAGGCTGTATCTACGCCGCAAGCTCACGCCAAAACCACCAATCATAATGAGGGTGCCCATCCAGACGAGGTTGATATGCGGAAACTCATAGGCCTTCAGCGCCACATAAGGCACCATTTTAGCCGATTCTTTTACCTGTATTTCGATAGCGTTCGTCTCGTTATTGACACTGGTAAACCCAATGGCAAGCCCCTGCGCAAAGACGGTGTCGAAAATAAACCTTGAATCAACCCCTTTCCAGAAGATAGCCGGTGTGGCACGGTACTTCATACTGTCCGCGGAAAATATGCCAATGTCCGCCACAATCATGGTATCACTTGCATTGATCGTATGCCTCGTACCTGCAGGATTGATACTGACGTTGTTTAATACCATGAAACCGCTGGAATAATAAATGGTGTCCTTTAGTTTAATGCTATATTTTTTAAATTGCGCTGTATCATCCGCATCATCCAGGCTGGTGGCACTGATGTAGGTAAAGATGTCTTTGTTCCAGTAATGCCGGGAATCGGGGTTGCCCGAAACACCTTCCTGCCCCTTCGTGGCTTTTATAAAATTTGGATAAAGCGTAAATTTTTCACCGGATTTTTTATTTTCAAAATCCACTTTAAAATAGGTGATGTTGCCCAACTGCCCGGTACTGTCTTTATTTTGGTAAGTAGCCCAGTAGCGACCCATATCCGTGCGCAGCCCCTTGATTAAAGTAAGGTTCTCTGTTGGATCCTGTTTGGTTTCCGGAGCAAAATTTAACAGGATGCCATTGTTCTTAGACAATACATCTTTTTTGGAAGATGTTATCAGAATACCGAGCAAAAGGATGCCAAAGCCAAGGTGTGCAATGGACCCGCCCGCCGCTTTTAATTTTCCGTTGAGCCCGCTCCAGATAAAATATGCGTTTGCGATAATTCCATACACACTGGCAAATATGGCGAGGTGGATGGCCCCGAGGAAACCGGCCCCATGTTTGTGGAAATCTACACCCCCGAAAAAACTAATGAGCAGAGAAAGTATCAGTGCAACAACGGTAGGTATCCCTGCCTTCTTTATAAATATGCCACGGGGCGTGTCTTTATAACGAAGGTATTGTCCAACCGCAGTTAAAATCCCCAATACCACGGCCACAAACACCTGGATTTTATTATACGCGAATTCCGGGTCTTCCGGCATCGCCGAGGTTTTACCGGCGATCTTATTGTAAATGGGTGTAAAAGCGGTTTGCCAGGTAATCACCATTCCTGCGAGGAACAAGACCAGCGCCCCGATAAACATCCAGAATTCCCTGGAGTACGTGCTCTCTTCTTTTATGATGTGCGGAATTTCATTATAGCGCTTAATAAAAAGGAACAATGCAGGTAGCAGGAACACCCCCATCAGCAGAATCAGCTGCACGTTCATATTGTTTTCAACAAAAGCGTGTACGGAAAGATCACCCAATATGCCGCTGCGGGTAAGAAAAGTTGAAAACAGTATCATGAAAAATGACATGATGAAAAACAAGTAACAGGCCCTGAGCGAATGGCCGGTCGCATTAAATACCACCTGGGTATGCAAGCCCGCCACCATGATCAACCAGGGAACCAGCGAAGCATTTTCAACCGGGTCCCAGGCCCAGAAGCCCCCAAACGTAAGCGACTCATACGCCCATGCAGCGCCCATCATTACGCCAAGCCCCAAAATACCGCCGGAGAAGAGCGTCCATGGAACGGATATTTTTGTCCACCCGGTAAAATCTTTTTTCCAAAGCCCGGCAACTGCGTAGGCAAACGGAACCAGCGTAGAAGCAAATCCCAAAAATAAAATAGGCGGATGAATGACCATCCAGTAATTCTGCAGCAACTGGTTCAGTCCCTGACCGTCTTTCATCACCGCAAGACTCATATAGTCAGGCCGGCTAAAAATAGGCGCATTCTGCATATTCTCCAGCTGGCGCACCAACATGAACGGATTAATGCCTATCCGGGTGTTGCCAAAGTAAAGTCCAACGATCATCGTAGCCAGGCAGACCTGTGCAAAACTGATCACCGTCATCACCGGCGCTTCCCATTTGCCTGCCCGGAACATCAACACCAATCCGAGAACACAATGCCAGATGGTCCACAAAAGAAAACTTCCTTCCTGGGCCTCCCAGATACAGGCCAGCAGGTAACTTGGGCTCAGTGCCAGGCTGGAATGGTTCCATGCATAGGCATACTCAAACTTATGGGTGAAAACAATATAAAAAATAGTAATAAAAACAGTAAAAACGGAGAAGCATTCAATTAGAAAGGCTGCCCGCGCCAGGCGCTTCCAGCTGGCGGCCACTGCTGTTATTGTTGCATTGGCAGTTTTGAAATACGCAATGGTAGCAACCAGCGAAGCGATAAAGGAGAGTATAACAAAAAAATGCCCGAACTGACCCGGAAAGAGATGTTCACCAATAAAATTCATGTTGCTGTGTTAGTTGGTTATAGTGAGGTTCTTCTTCATCACGTTGGGATCGTCTTTGTATTTGGAAGGACATTTCATGAGCATGTCCTTGCATTCAAACTGCCCGTTTAGCATTTTGCCGTTTAACACAAGGCGTTCGCTTTTTTCAAAATCGGGTGGTTTTGAATTATGGAATATTACTTTAGTAGTATGGCCCAGCGTGTCTATAGCGGTAAACGTCATGTAGTTCGGATTTTTGGCTGCATCAAACTCCACCGGCTGGCTTTTGTCTACCTTGGCAATCAGCCGTACAAATTTTCCTTCTTTCTGGCGGGCGGAAGCCACCGTTTCATAAGTAGTCAGGTTGCCGGTGTAACTTACCAGCACGGCAATAGCGGCTGCTATCAAAATAAGTATAACAATATGCGTCTTCTTCATATGTCAATTTTCGGTTGCAAATTAGGTCAAAAACAAAGACCGGGAATGACTTGTTGAAACTATCTCACATAAACCCGCACGAACGCGTGTGCTACAAATGGCCATCAGGGTCTATAACCACTTACAAGCCTAAAAGTTTAACAATTTTAAAAGGTTTTGGCCTACCGGATTTTTGGAATGGCTGCAACCCATTAGCAATTTTTTGCTTCTACCGCATACTGCATTAACTTGCGCAGCGTTTACAATCAGAATATTATAACATGGCAGATTTATCGCAATTTGATCCAAACAGAGCCGGCAATCCTAACAACAATATTTTCGGTTTACCCTTTACAGAAGAGGAAGCAAAAGTGGTGTTACTTCCCGTACCCTGGGAAGTAACCGTCAGCAATACCGCGGGAACCGCAAGGGCCAGCGATCACATCTGCAAAGCTGCATTGCAGGTAGATATTTTTGATACCGATATACGTGACGGCTGGAAAGAAGGTTTTTACATGCGCCCGCTGGATAAAAAGTTGCTGATGAAAAGCGACTACCTGCGCAAAGAAGCGGAATTGTACATTGATTATATCTCAAAAGGAGAAATAGTTGAGAAGAATAACTTCATGTCTAAAAGCATGAAGGAAATCAACGAAGGGGGCATCTACCTCAATAACTGGGTGTACCAGCAAACGAAAGAATTGCTCGACAAGGGCAAGCTGGTTGGATTGGTTGGTGGCGACCACAGTACCGCACTGGGTTATTTTAAAGCGATTGCAGAAAAACATGGCGATTATGGCATCCTGCAGATTGATGCGCACGCCGACCTCCGTAAGAACTACGAAGGTTTTTCTTACAGTCATGCCTGCATTATGTACAACGCCCTGACCGAAATTGAACAGATTAAAAAACTGGTGCAGGTCGGCGTTCGCGAGTTGTGCGATGAAGAGTGGGAATACATAACCAACAGTAATTACAGGGTGGTTACCTATTTTGACCATGAATTGAAGGAGCGGCAATTTGAAGGACAAACCTGGAAACAGGTGGCCGATGAAATTATAACCCACCTTCCGCAGCAGGTATACCTCAGCTTCGACATTGACGGGCTCGATCCAAAACTCTGCCCGGCTACCGGTACGCCAGTTCCCGGCGGCCTGGAAATTGAGCAAACCTATTACCTGCTCAGGCAACTGCTGCGTAGCGGGCGCAAACTGATAGGTTTTGATCTAAGCGAAGTAGGCACCGGCGATACCGGCACAGACGCAAATGTAGGCGCAAGGGTGCTCTGGAAACTTTGCAATTTGTTACTGGCAAGCAATAGCTAAGTAATGCCCGAGACCAATCGATACTTCCCGATTTTTTAATGCTATATTATTACATTTCTGATCTGCATTTTCAGTAGTTTCAGGCACCAGACCTATTTTTTATGGTTTACCAGTTTGTAGTTACGCTGAAAAATACAAGCCACCGGCATGTTGATACTTTTTCTTTATTGCTGCTGGGCGTTTCGGTATTATTTTTTTTAAGCGCCCAGTACAATGCGCCCAATATCAGGATTCCCTACCTTTTTGGCAGTGTGGCCATTGCAGCCATTGTTGGTTGGAACCTTTACCAGCGCAAAAAAAAAGTAACCCCGGTTTTTTACGGTGCCGCTTTGTTTATTGCAGCAATTGGCTGGGTTACTATGGATTATCTGTCCTGGCTGTTTATCCCGTTTGCCTTACTGGGCATGGTGGAACGTACCGCAAAAAAACCATTGGAAATAGGGTTTACCGATACGGAGATTGCTATCAATACCCTGCTGCGCCGCCGCTACAAGTGGTCGGATATAAACAATGTTATTTTAAAAGATGACCTGCTTACCCTGGATTTTAAAAATAACCGACTTTTGCAACGCGAAACGATTGACGAAGAGGGCGACGCAGAAACCGATGCGTTCAACGCTTATTGCCAGGATCAACTAAACAACATCAGGTCCGGAGGTTGAGCTACCGGCAACCACAACCAGTAGCTTCACCCGGAACAAATAACCACCAGCTATTTCACGCACAATTGACACCCGGCCGATCGCAGTGAGCGTTCCGGTTCTGGCTACAGTTTACCCACCATACCTGCATTTTATGGATAATGTGCTGGTTTGCATCTTCACAAAAAAGATGCTTATGAATGGACTTGCCATTAGCATTGTTCACCCGACTTACGAACACCTCAAACGGACGAGCCGTTTTCTTCATCTTATTGCCGCGCTCCTGATACTCTTTAATGCTGTTCACCAGCTGCTGTCTCCTGCGCTCAACCATCTTTATTTCTGGTGCCAGCTGTTTATTGGCGTTGATATTTTAATAGTAATTTTTGCCAACCGGAACCTGGTCCGGGATTTACCCGCAATGAATACTGTTTTTCGCTTTATTGAGTGCGTCATCTTTTTGGGTTGCGCCGCCATTTTATTTGCTGAAAACGATTGGGTGATGGCCGGCGTGCTAACGCTGGTAAGCGCAGCCTATTCCTACCTGCTTTTTTGCGAACAAAAGATGAATACTGCGGAGCTGGTTAAATTTAACCATATTGGCATAACTATTTCAGGTTTACCACAAAGCGAATTCTTTTTGTGGGCGCGGATCAATGCTATTGCTATCCGCTACGACAGTATCACCATAGAGACAGCCAACAGTAAAAAGATGCATTTTCCCCTCCGCCAAAATCTTCAATTCGAAGAACTGGATCAAATTCACGAATTTTGCAGGCATTATTTGAAAACCAGCAGTTAGCTTTTAGCCGTTAGCGATTGGCCAGTTTGGCCAAAAGCCTTTTTTGCGGAACTAATAAAAGCTAGTAGCTCAAAGTTAATAGCCAATGACGCCCTATATTCTTTACTCTGATGGCAAGGGAACCATTTTTGAAGATACCAGCTTATACGCTACAGGCCGCAGCGGATGGGATGCTTATCCTGTTGATCCGGATGAGTGGATTGAACTGCCTGAAGGTGGTTCACTGTATGAATTGCCCGGGCGACGCGGCATCGGGATCGATACGGTTTCCGGCGACATGCGCCTTTGTGAAAAAGGATGGGCAGTGGCTGCTTTTATACCGCCGGCACATACCGGGTTGTACATCGCCGCTTATGAAACTGCACCGGATGCACCCACCCTTCCCTTGTTTTGTTATACAGCCGCTGGTTGGTACGCTGATAAATTCTATGTACCTGCGGTACGAATTGAACAGGACGTTCGCCAGGAATCTGCGGGCTACGACGATGCAAAAATAAAATCAGGCACGGCACATTTGCTGGAAGCCTACCCGCACAACCGTCTTGTAAAACACCTGATGCAAAACTGTTGTCTCACGTATAACTGCCCGGCGGCCAGGAACCTTTCACTCGCAAGGTGGGAATGCCCCATACCAACCTCACCCGCCTGCAACGCAAATTGCATCGGCTGCATTTCTTTCCAACCGCTGGAAGAAACCATCCCTTCCACGCAGGACCGCTTAACATTTAAGCCAAGTGCAGAAGAGATCATAGAATTTACAGTGCCGCATCTTGCATCGGCGCCCTATCCCATTGTATCGTTCGGGCAGGGTTGCGAAGGCGAGCCTTTACTGATGTGGGAAACCATCCGGAACGCTATCATTGAAATGCGCAAACATACAACCCGCGGAAGCATCAATATAAATACCAATGGTTCCAAACCAGCTGCTGTAAAAGCATTGTGCGAAGCAGGATTGGACAGTATCCGCGTGAGCACCAACTCCGCCAGGAAAAATATATATGAACTTTATTACCGCCCCAACAATTACCAGTTTGAAGACATCGTGGAAAGTCTTAAAATAGTGCGCCAATACGGTGGGTGGACAAGCATTAACTACTTTGTCTTTCCGGGTATGACAGACAGTATTGAGGAATACGAGGCATTAAGAAAGTTAATCCGGGAAACTGAGTTATGTATGATACAGTGGCGCAATTTTAATATTGATCCGGACTGGTACCTCGGCAAGATTGGTGTTACCGAAACAGGCGAGTGTATGGGCATACGTCAACTGCAGGAACTGATACACGAAGAGTTTCCGAATGTGCAATACGGCTACTTCAATCCGCCAATGGAGCGCATCAAAGGAGATTTTAAAATGGATTTTGCACACGCGTAGAAACAGGGATGCTTAATTTGCGCACCATCAACCGGAGAAACGCGCAATTGCCTGAAGGTTTTTATTTTTTTTGAGCTATAATTTTCTCACATTGCTGCCAGATTCTTCACCTCCTATTTCCAATTTGACCGAATGGCGCTAACTGATAAACAAAACAACCTGTACGGGGGAATTGGACTGGCTTTAATGACCGTGGTTATCTGGTCGGGTAACTATGTAGTCGCAAAAGGCATATCCGGATCCATCCCCGCCGTAAGCCTCGCTTTTTACCGCTGGTCAACGGCAACGGTCTGCATCCTGCCATTTGCAATAAAAAAATTTAGGGAAGAAAAAACGATACTCCTGGCGCACAAAAATTACCTCTTCTGGACGGCGCTCAGCGGGGTTACCATTTTTAATACATTTATTTACCTGGCCGGGCATTATACATCGGCCATCAACCTGGCCCTTATAGGTACCACTGCTGCGCCGGTGCTTGTCACTTTTATGGGTGCCTGGTTTTTAAAAGAAAAGGTGAACCGCTATCGTTTAACCGGAATGGTTATTTGCATCACCGGTATTCTTTTCCTGCTCAGCCAGGGCAGCCTGCAAAAACTTGCCCGGCTTCATTTTGGAAAAGGAGATGTGCTGGTATTTATCAGCGCCTTTGCTTTTGCCGTATACAATATACTGGTGAAGAAAAAACCTGCTGGCATTTCACCTTTTGTATTCCTCTTTACAGTGTTTGCCCTGGGCACCCTTTTGCTCCTCCCTTTTTACTTGTACGAAGTGATGCGGGTGCCGGCCATCCGCTGGACCAGCAATACACTGGCCATTATCATTTACGTGGGCATCGGCAATTCCATTATTGGCTATCTTTTCTGGAATGCTGCAATAAAAAAAATTGGTTCAACCGCCACGGCATTGTTTGCTAACCTGATACCTATCTTCAGTACCATAGAAGCTGTCATTTTTTTGGGTGAAACTTTTTCTAGTATACATTTCATCAGCGGCCTCATCGTGATCACCGGGCTGGTCATCGCAAATATTCCTTCAAAACGCAGCCAACCCGTATGACAACAACGCTCATTTTACTTTGTATTGCTGCTTTTACCGCCGGGTTTACAGACGCTATTGTAGGTGGCGGCGGACTGATACAAACACCGGCAGGCCTGGTACTGTTACCCAACTACCCGGTGGCTACGGTGATAGGCACTTTAAAAATACCTGCTTTTACCGGCACTTTCTTTGCGGCCGCGCAGTACGCAAAAAAAGTTTCTTTTAATTACAGGCTGCTGGCGCTTATGACCGCCATCGCTTTTGTATCGGCGTTAGCAGGTTCCAAACTGTTAACGATGGTCAGCAATCATTTTATGAAACCACTGCTGTTGCTGATATTAATTGGCGTAGCCGCATATACATGGTCGAACAAAAATTTTGGTAACCATACAGAAAAAAATCATTCAGTAAAACGCGGGTGGTGGTATGCGGTGCTGATTAGTATGGTGATTGGATTGTATGATGGCTTTATCGGACCAGGCGCAGGAAGTTTCCTGGTGCTGTCATTTATTAGTTTACTGGGTTTTGATTTTTTAAAAGCGAGTGCCCATGCAAAATTTGTAAACCTGGCCACCAATCTTGGATCCATCGTATTTTTTGCTGCCAGCGGTAAAATTCTTTACACCATTGCGCTGCCCATGGCGGTATGCAATGGACTGGGCGGGTTGCTGGGTGCAAGACTGGCGTTACTGAAAGGCAATGCTTTTATCAGGATTTTTTTTCTGGTTGTAATAACAGGCACCATTATCCGCTTTGCGTATGATGTATTTTTTAGATAAAAATCGCTGCCATCGTCCTACCATACATTCCTGGGGCACCAGTCGCCATACTTATTGCCAATCAGAAATCCCAGTACAATCTCGTGGGTGCCTTTTGTAACGGTATTCAGTTGTGAAGTAGTGTAATCATATGCGTAACTAACGTTGAACGTGTTGGAAACGTTCAGTCCCACCAGGCCGTTAAAACCATCTTTTAGCCGGTAACCTACGCCGGCCCATAACAAATCACGGTATTGAAATTTGGTATTGATGTCAAGCTGCGCCGGTGCGGGCTGCACATATTTCAACATGATGCTGGGTATCATGGAAATGTCATCGTTGATTAAAAACCGGTAACCCGCCGTGGCAAAAAGATGCGGCACCAGTTTGCCCTGCTCCTGCTTCACCTGGTTGTCTGAAAAATAAATTTTTTGCGGAATAATTTGCTGGGCAGATAAGCCAATAAAATAATCCGCGGAATACACCCATACACCAGCACCAAAATCGGGCTTAAGGCTGTTGATCTCTCCAGAATTATATACTGCCGGGTCGATGGGATTGGCCGCGCCGAAATCCAGCTTGCTGCGGTTTAATGAAATATTTCTCATGCCAGCCTCAAAGCCGGCAGCAATACTTGTTTGCGCACTGATGCCGATATGGTATGCGTAGCTCACGTAACCCGCAAAACGGTTGAGTGGTCCCGTTCTGTCGTTGATGATCTTTAACCCGATACCATGGTGTGGTTTGGCGGCTTCATAATCCTGCCAGTAATTTCTGCCGCGTGGATTTTCACCGGGCATTTCATAAGAAGTAGCCGTTGTGCGATCGTCTTTTTTACCGAGCGGTTTGTGCAGCGTCAGATAAGTGGTCACCGGTGCATCCTGCAGCCCTACCCACTGGTGGCGGTGGCTGATTTTTACATCTGTGTAATTTTCAATGCCGGTCAGCGCCGGGTTAAGGATATAATTATTGATGAGGTATTGGGTGTATTGCGGTTGTTGCTGCGCAGCGGCTTCAGCATACAGTATGCCTGCGCAGAAGATCACAAATAGCTGTCTTTTCAATAGTCTTTTCATGTTATCTGATTATGGTCACCGACCCGTTTACCTGTGTGCGGCCATTCTTTGGATTGATGATCCAGTAATAAGTACCAATGGGCAGCGACTGACCATTTACCCTTCCATCCCACGGTCTGCTGTAACCGGTTGAATGAAAAACGACTTGTCCATACCTGTTATATACGTCCACTGTACAGTCGGGGTATGAATCCAGGTATAGTAGCACCCAGGTATCATTGATCCCATCTCCATTCGGTGAAAAAGCATTCGGTACTTTTATTTCCTTCAGCACTTTCACGTTTACGTCATCCGTTGCTGTACAACCCGTGCCGGACTTTACCAGTAAAGAGTAAATGATATCGCGCGGTGTATTGCTTTTTGGAGTAAGCAGGTTGCTGCTGCTAAGGAAATCGGCCGGTGTCCAAAAGTAAGTGAGACCGGTGCCCGTTGCCTTTGCGTCGAGCGTTACAAAACCGCCTTCCAGCAGGTACCTATCCGGACCGGCTGTAATAACCGGTGTTGGGTATATCAGTATAACCTGGCTGGTATCGGCGGTGCATCCATTGGCGGTAACCGTATATTTAATTGAAGCTATTCCCGGCCCGGCCACTGCCGGACTGAATATGCCCGCGGCGGTTATACCTTTTCCGGAAAAAGCGCCCGGGCTGGCAAATACTGACACGTCCTTTGCACCCGTCACCTGGAAAGGTGCTGCTTCTTCACAAACCGGCGTTTGTGCGTCAAACACCAACTGCGGTACCGCTTTCAGATCAATCGTGGCACTGGCCTGGCTTACGCAATTGGTTCCTGAGTATACTACGTAACGAACCTGGTAACTTTTACTGGCAGGAGAACTGAACGCAGGATATGCATAAGTATACGTCGTTCCTTTTGCGGGGAAGCTGTCTACGGTTTTTGCCAACGGGTTACCCGTATAATCCCAATAAATTTCTGTGCGGATGATCCTCCCAAAATCTACCGTAGACGCATCGGTGATACTGATGGCCTTATTGCTGCAAAATTGAGTGGTGTTGTTTACCGTAAAAATGGCCATTGGTGCCGCACCATTTACGGTGAATTTTTTTGTAGTGTCTTTTACGCAACCGTCTTTACTGGTAACGGTGAGCTTAACATCATACACAGCCGCCGCGGTAAAAATACCCCTCCCGTTTTTCTGATTGTCTGAAAAACCGTTTCCAAAATCCCATAGATAAGTAAAATTGGCCTGGCTGTTATCGGCAATAGAACTGCTGTCGTAAAATTGTGCAACCGGGTCACTCAGGCAAATATCGGGCGCAGAAAAATTCGCCACCGGCAACACATTCACACTAACCGGCAAGGTGGCAACGGCACTTTTGCACCCACTGTTTATTTCTACCTGGAGGGTTACGTTGTACACGCCGGTGGCTGTATAAAAATGTTGTAAAGGCGCATTGCTGGTTTGGATGACTGCCGGGCTGTTGTCTCCAAAATTCCAATACCATTTTACAATTGTGCTGCCACCGCCAGCGGTTGAATTATCATCAAAGCTGACCGCTTTATTCACACAGGCAGCTGCCCGCAGGGAGAATGCGGCAACGGGTGGCGGAAAAACATTCACTGTTTTAGCTACCGTATCAGACAAACAACCGATATCGGTGATCACTGCAAATTTTACAGGGTAAGCGCCACCTGCGGCATAAGTATGCAGCGGTTTGGTGGAATCGGCAGTTTTGCCATCGCCAAAATCCCAAATGTATTTAATGACTGGACGGCCACTGCCATCGGTAACGTCTGTAAACAATACCGGGTCGGTGATACATCCGTTGTTGGTAAAAGAAAACGACACTTGCGGCTTTTCAAATATCTGGAGATCGTAATTCACTTCCTGCTCGCCGCTGCAACCGTCGCTGGTAGGGTTGGTGGCAATCACTTTTATAGGATAGGTGCCGGAAGCGGGCACCGTATAAAGGCGGTTTAATTTGTAGCGGTATAGTGTTCTTCCGTTCAACACCCAGCTGGAATCATACGGCGGTGCGGTAATGACGGTATCGTTCAACCCAACAGCATTCAAAGCGGGGCCAAATACCCACTGCACCTGCGTGGGCTGGTAAGGAAACGTCATAGAAAATTTCAGGGGCGATCCTTTACAGCCAGCAGGAAAATTGACAGTGGCATACTGGTTGTCGATGGTAACATACTGGTAGAGGTCTTTCAGGTTGGTGCCGGCAGAATAACCGTAAGATTCCGTGCCGGCAAAACCATAGGCAATGGCATTAAAGCCGGAATCACATACAATGCGATGGGTGCCAAATGCTACGTCCACCTGGGCAAAAGCATACGATGGATCCTGCGCCAGCGGCGAAAATGCTCCGCCAATCAACGAACCATCCAAGCGCATGGAGTTCAGGGCGGCCGGCGTATTTTTCACAACAATATTAAGGTAGTGTACGTTCCGGGTGCTGGTATTCAGCAAACGCATCGAGGTGAGCGTTACATCACTGATGGTTTGTTCTACCGGGTTAAGGTAGATCATTTCCGGATCGCCATAACCCGTGGACTCGCCGCATGCCTGGGTGGTAAAATACTGGGCAACCAATATGGGCGCATCGGACTCTATTAAATTAGTGCTGGTGCCTTCAAATTCGTAATAAAAGTTATTGGTGAAATTGGCAGCGGCAATGGACACACCATTCAGGCGCACGTTGGCAGCTGCCGGGTTGGTGCTTATTACCCGGTAGAAATTACGCGGCCGGGTTTTACTTGGAACGGTAATGTATTTTTTGCCCCAGGTAGACAGCGGATACATCTGCTGAAAAAGATTGTCTGAAGATTTGACGTCCGCATCTGTTCGGCCACACCCAATACCCAACCTGCCGCTACCGCAATAAACGGCGATTCGTTTGCAGCCCGTTCCGGTATTGACCGACTTTATGGTGGACCCCGTGAGGTCGGTACTTGCCAGCACCTGGTAAACTTCTCCCTTATTCAGCACTTCGGTAAAACTTATTCCGGCTGGTTTTCCGCCCACCGTATTGACGGCAGGTGTAATTTCTATGGTGGTATTGTCTTCCGTGGCCGTAATAAAGAAATAGGAATACGAGGTAACGTTAACGCCCGGCTGGGCCAACTGCGTAAAATTCACTGAATAATATTCCCGGCCCAGCGTGGCGACGGGCAGGCAAAGGGTAGCACCGGAAACCGACGCAAAAAAGATATGCGCATAGACCACCACGTCTTTGTCTGCAGTTACATGAATGCCCAGTTTTGATTTGCCTTCTGTATTTAATATGGCGGTGTTCGGAATTTCCACCGTCGTGATTTGAAATGCAGTAATGCCTACTGTGCGGGAAAAACCCACACCTGCTATTTCCACGGTAGCGCTGGTATTTACATCCGAAGTGATGTAGACAGTCATACCCTGTTTATTGCTGTTGTACATCTCCTGGTGATTGCCATACCCCAGCCAAAACTCCTTTCCCTTGTTACTGAAATCCTGGGCGTGCGTCAGCAGGCATAGTAGCAAGAGCAGCATTGAAAGCAATCCATTCCTCATTCGGTTCACTTGGTTGTAGAAAGCAATTTAATTGAATAATACTGCACAAATTGGTTAACGCCGGGGAATTTTTCTGCAGCGATTATAAGCGTGAAGAAACAACTATTATAGTGCGGGGCGCAATAAAAAAGGATTAAATATCCGGTAAGCCTTCCTTGTCTCCTGCTGCCAGGGTGTGCGGCGGATCGGGCGCTAAGTACGAAAAACGGAATGCTATTGTTTCGAGTAACGCCGCAATAATTTATGCCAGTTAGTCAGTTGTCGCTGGTTCGTCACTTTTAGTTAGCGTAGCGATTAAAAATAGCCCACAAACATTTCGACCGAATCCATCTCCTTCAAACAGCGGTAACCAAATGTAATAGGCCAGGGAGGGAGGCATGCGCCAAGGGAACCCTAAAAGATCTACACGCCACTTTAAACAAACTTTAACCAGCTTACATATTATAATAATCAATCTTTCAAATATTATTTTAATTATTTAATGATATTAAATTTATAATTTATTAATAATCAATAAATTATGTATTTATTTATATTTTTTTGCCACATGATTAATTTGCCCTGACGTTTTTGAATATAACTGTTTATTTTGGCTAATAAATGACGATTTTAAATATGACTTGATATTTTTATTTAATTGAATTTTATCATTTTAATAAATATAAATTCTACTATAAATAGTAGCCAAAAAATGTTAGTATTGGTTTTCATTGCGCAGTCAAAAAACTATATATTTTAGTAGTAAAAAATCGAGTGCGATGGGTATATTTTTGACAGGTTGATTTTTCGCTCTGATTTTTGATTAAATAGCAGGATGAATAAGGTCTTATTTTATGTGCTCACACTCGCTGGTTGCATAACGCTCGCGTTAGTGGGCTGCGGAAAACCCCTGGCTCCGGAATACCGAAGCATCGAAAATCTCCGGGTGAGTACCCTTGGTATTGGCGAATCAGCCATTTCGGCAGATTTAAAATATTACAATCCCAATAATTTTACGCTAAAATTGAAGTACGGCGAGACGGATGTTTACCTCAATAACCGGTTTTTGGGCAAGACGTTTTTGGATACGCTTACGGTTATCCCCGCGCGTGACAGTTTCCTTATACCGGTTTCCATGAAGGTTGATATGAAACAGGTATATGCCAATGCGCTCGATCTTTTATTGTCGAATGAAGTAACTATTAAATTGGATGGATTTGCAAAAATGGGGAAAGGCCTTATTTTTTTCAACGTTCCGATTAAGTACGAAGGGAAGCAAAAAATTGACATTCATTTGTAGTTGCGCGCACTTGTGCCAGGCGAAACAAAACGCATTTGAATCAGAATAAGCGCGTCTGGATAAATAGCACAAGGCGGCAAACATCCACCCTCCTGGTCTTAGCCGCCGCCGTTGGTGTTGTGCAAATGCCCTTGCAGCGCGGGTATCACCCACGGCCCAATGAGCCGCAGCCAGCATTGATACAGGTACTGCGTATGACAATCTGTAAGCAACGCCGATATGACCAGCAGCATATCTTTCAACGCAAATTTGGCTTCCGCCATTCATTTTGTTGGTGATGCTAACGCCGCTTTACCTACATACAACACCAACAAAGGCTTCAACATCGGCCCGGCTGATCTAAGACGCCGCCGTTGGTGTTGTGGGTGGCACCGTAGCGCAGCATCACCAACGGCCGTCAATGCAGTGACTTAAATTATCCACGAATTAGTGGTGCTAATAAGTAGGCGCCCCCGCCTTTACCGGCACTATGTGTCAACGCAAATTTGGCTTCCGCCATCATTTTGTTGGTGATGCCAACGCCGCTTTACTTACACACAACACCAACAAAGGCGTCAACATCCGCCCTGCTGGTCTTAGACGCCGCCGTTGGTGTTGTGGGTGGCAGCGTAGCGCAGCATCACCAACGGCAGCAATGCGGTGACTAAAAACTGTCCACGAATTAGTGGTGCTAATAAGTAGGCGCCCCAGCCTTTACCGGCACTATGTGTCAACGCAAATTTGGTTTCCGCCATGCATTTTGTTGGTGATGCCAACGCCGCTTCACCTGCACACAACACCAACAAAGG
>JBDSEV010000081.1:0-15091 GCA_039919885.1 Chitinophagaceae bacterium | reverse complement strand
GACGGGTGGGATGTATTAGGTGGTCACGTAAGTTATTATTCTTACATGAACGGCGTGTCTGATCTGAATGGAATTGGGCTCTGCAAAAACTGTAATCCACAAATCTCCATCGTTGCTTCTTACGGTGTATATGCAGCTGAATTTGATGCTTTTTCAGATGCCAGAATAAAAAACATTCAGGGGGTGAGCAATGCTACACAGGACCTTAAAACGTTAAACAAACTGCATATCACCGACTATACGATGAAAGACAAAGTGAAGTATGGCGACAGGCGATTCAAAAAAGTGATTGCACAGGAAGTAGAAAAAATATACCCGCAGGCAGTATCCACACACGCTGATTTTATACCCAACGTATACCAGGGAACCAGCAAAATAACAAAGACAGACGACGGTTTCCTCCTTCAATTTGCAGGGCAGCACCACATCAGCAGTAACGCAAAAAAATTACGGGTATTGGTGAAAGACAAAGGCATGCAGGTATTTGATATTACCAGCATTCCGGCAAACAATGAAGTGCGGGTAAGCGCAACCGAACTAGATACGAACCAATTATTTGTTTATGGAGAAGAAGTAAATGATTTTCGTACCGTAGATTATGAAGCGCTCACTACCTTATCAATTTCTGCTTCTCAGGAAATAAGCCGGGTGGCAAAAAACCAAGCCGTTACAATAGCAGCCCAGCAGCGACAAATAAACCTGCTCGAAAAAAGACTGGCTGCGCTCGAAAAAAATCACCCGCAGCCAATTTTTCATAAAGCAGATTGATCCCCGTTTTTAAAATTCCAGCATCCTGATTTTTTGTACACTCCTGTTCAAACCAACCTTCTGCCAATTACCCCAATGTAAAAAAAATGAACACTACATTTCTAACTGCTGCAGTTCTTCGTTGGCCCATGCTATTTGTAATGATCGTTTTTACCCGCAGCAATATTTCCGCACAGGCAAAACTGGTTATCAACGGCGGCATTGTTACCATCAGCAATGGTGCATTGCTCGTTATTGATAACCCCGACAATACTGCTATTACACGACTATCTGCCGGATACATTGTAAGCGAGGGCGCAAACAACAACATCAAATGGACCATTGGCGCGGGTAACGGCAATAGCTACCTGCTCCCCTTTGGCAATGCCAGCACCTATTTTCCCCTGCAGTTTAAGGCAGCTGCCGGAACGGGACCAGGCCATATTATCTTCAGCACTTATAAAACCCCCAACTGGAAAAATAGTGACGCACTGCCACCCGGCGTTAGCAATACGGATAAAGGTGGGGTAGACAATTCAGCTAAAATGGTTGACAGGTTTTGGAAAATTAACCCCGTGGGCTATACAAACAATCCGGCACTAAATGACCTGCTGTTTACCTATACAGATGCATCTTTTGCTGCACCCAACAGCATTACAGCAGCAAACCTGGCGGCACAGCGGTGGAACCCTGCGCTGCAAAGCTGGAATGACTATGTGGTTCCATCTGCGTCCAATACAGCAAACAATACTGTATCCGTTGCCGCCATAGCAGGCAACCAATTGTATACCTGGTGGACGCTCACCGATCTAACCGTAGCCTTTCCGCCCACAACAATTAGCAATTTTATAGCGGTTGTAAATAATGGCCAGGTGCTGACCAGCTGGCAAACACTCATGGAACAAAACCTGGATCATTTTGAAATATGGCGCAGCAAGGACGGAATTGCATTTGAATACGTGGGCACCGTAACGGCCACCGGCAACAGTGGAGGCATCAACGCATATGCTTTTACCGACGCAAATCCTTTCACCGGCACTTCCTATTACCAGTTAAAAACAGTCGCAAAAAATAGCAGTTTTAAATGGTCAAAAATTGTAAGCGTAACAATAGATATCACCACCGGCATTTTCCTGTTTCCCAACCCGGCATACGATTATACAATAATCAACAGCAGCACGGCTATCGTCAATACCAAACCGCTGGTGAACCTGTACGATGCGAGCGGCAGGTTGTTGCAAACCTTTACGCTGGTTTCTATCGCCCAGCAACTTTACACCGGCCGGCTGCCGGCCGGAAGCTATAGTTTGGTTTTCAGTACCAATAATTTCTTACGAACCCTCCGGTTCATCAAACAATAAAACATTATGAAAATACTTTTACTGATGGTTTTCACTATTTTTCTACAGCAACTTGTTTTCTCTCAGAATATCGGCATTAACGCCACCGGCGCCACCCCGCATCCCAGCGCAATGCTGGACATCAGCGACAGCAGCAAAGGCATCCTTATACCAAGAATGTCTGCTGCACAAAGAACGGCCATTGCGGCGCCGGCCAAAGGATTGATGGTGTTTGACAATACCAGCAACAATTTCTGGTTCTATAACGGCAGCGCGTGGTCGCAACTGGGCGGTGCCGCTGTCAATAATGGGTGGGTGCTGGATGGCAATGCAGGCATTAACCCTGCTACGCAATTTATTGGTACCACCGATAACCAGCCATTTCGATTCCGTATCAATAATAGGAGTGCCGGACTTATAGATTCTGCTACCTACAACACCGGGATGGGGTACAGGGTACTGGATTCTATTTCGTCTGGCTTTGGCAATACCGGCTCCGGATATAAATCTTTACTGAATACTTCAACCGGGAGTACCAATACCGCAGCTGGGTACAATGCAATGCGGGCAAATAGCACTGGCAGCGGTAACACAGCCATAGGTGCCTATACACTTTTCGCTAACACTACAGCGAGCGTAAATACCGCTATCGGTTTTGCGGCATTGTACAGCAATACAACCGGTTCTAATAACACCGCCAGTGGTAACAGTGCACTTTCAAACAATATAACCGGCAATTACAATACCGCAGCAGGGGACGCTGCCCTGCTAACCAATATTACAGGAAGCAACAATACGGCGAACGGTGCAAAGTCACTTTTTTCAAACGTTTCTGGCGACTTTAACACAGCGCATGGCGCCAATGCGCTTGGCTCAAATACAACGGGGAGCAACAATACGGCCAGTGGAGAAACTGCGTTGTACAGTAACAGCACTGGCAATTACAATGCCGCCATAGGTGTTCAATCCCTTTATTCAAACACAAGCGGGGGTAATAATACAGCAATCGGTGCAAAGTCCCTATTTTCAAGCACTACGGGCAATTTTAATACTGCACAGGGCGCAAATGCACTGGGGTCTAATACCACCGGTAGCAGCAATACCGCAACCGGAGAGTCGGCACTCAACTTCAACAACACAGGAAATACAAATACCGCCAGTGGATACCGGGCGCTGCATTCAAATACTACTGGTGGTAACAATGTTGCACTGGGCGCAAACGCCCTCGATTTAAACACAACCGGCGACAACAATATTGCAATCGGCGCTTATTCGGGAACGGCCGGTGCAAACGCAGGTTCCTTATCAAATACCATTGGAATAGGTAATACCGGCGGATTTTTAAACGGTGCTTCCAATCAGGCTATCATCGGCAATGCAAGCATGTCATTTATCGGCGGAAAAGTTAACTGGGGCGTTGTATCCGATGCCAGGATAAAAAATACAATTACCGAAGATGTAAAGGGATTGACATTTATTATGAAACTGCGGCCGGTTACTTATTTTATCAGTAATAATGCCATTGCCAAATTTACCGGGTCCCGGGAACCAGTTGATTTTATTGGTAAAAATGATGTTGAAAAAATAAAATACTCTGGATTTTTAGCACAGGAAGTAGAACAGGCAGCCAAAGCGGTTAACTATGATTTCAGTGGGTACGATGCACCCAAAAACCCATCTCAATTATATACCATCAAATATGCAGAGTTTGTAGTGCCGTTGGTAAAAGCGGTACAGGAGCAGCAAAAGATGATCAAAGATTTAACGCAGCAGGTGGCAGCAGCCAGTCATGTTTCAAATGTTACTGAACAGGAATTAGCAATAGCAATCTTGCAAAAACAAATTGCACTACTGGAAAAACGACTGGCAGCCCTGGAGAAAAAATAATAATATTTTCAACCTACTCAACAATTTTTTCCATTTAATTTAAAATTACTACCATGAAATTGTCGTTTATTTCTATGCTCCTCTTATTTATTTTGACCGCCTGCAACAGCCAGCAAAGCCCCGTTGACAAAGCAAAGGCTGTAAAAAAAGCAATTGCAGATTCGCCACGTCCCGGTACTGCGGCCACGCAAGCCGGCGGGTGGACAATGACCGCCAAAATAGACGGCAAAACATTTGTAGCCTCTTCCATCATGCCGCCGGAAGCCGCGGGAAGAATTGTTGGCTATTACAAAAATGGATACATCGGCCTTCCAAATTTTGAGAACAGGTGGCGGGCCATTGGCAAAAAAATTAAATTGGGCGAAGACAACTCAGCTGATTTGCTGATTGCCGGCGACGAACCAGTTTCCTCGAGCAACGGCAACGGCGAAATGGAAATAACAAAACTGGATGATCAATGGATGGAAGCAAGTTTCCATTTTACCGCCACAAGGCAGGAGGACGGTGTATCAAAGACAACGGCAATAACGGACGGTTTTTTACGCGTAGCGGTTCCCAAAAAATAAACCGGATTTTTATTTGCAATGCGCACAACCATTTTAATCCGGGGCACACACTTCAGTGCGCCCCGGCATCCCAATCTCCTATCCTTACTTTGCCCGCGGTTCATCTACTTAAACGGTTGTTGGGCGATTACCTCATTTCCTGCATACATAGGTTCCTAGCGGGCCGTGCTTGCACTGTCCGCTCAAAAGTGACAGCCATAATATGTCAGTGGAGGCAGCAAAGGAAATTTTACGCCACTAAGCGTAGCGAGGGCAGGTTTCTTAATGACGACGGAAAAGGTCGCGCCACACTGCATACCAGAAACAATAGAGACATCCTAATCGCGACGCAAAACCAGGACAACAAGGAATTATTTGAAAAAACAAGGAATCAACAAATTATCTTAATAAATGGATTGACTTACTACCTGGCGATTTTACCGCGGAAGTATTGTATAAAGACAAATCAGTGAAGAAAATGGAATTTTATTATGGAGCGGGGTTTCGCTCGCAGTTGTCGAGGAGAACCTAATTTAACAAGACTGCTGTAAAAATTACGATCAGAACCTATAAAGGAATAAATCGCGCGGTTATTATCTAACCACAATGGTTATGCGGGAACGAACCGTGAAATTTTATCTTTGACGGCTTGGAGGTTAAATGGTTTGCGCACATAATCGTTCGCGCCGCAACTGGCAGCAATATCTTCGATGTTATCATTTGCAGAAATCATGATGATGGGTATACCAGAAGTTTTATCAGTGTTCTTTAATTTTTTACAAATATCTCCCCCGGAGATCCCGTCCATGGCTATATCGAGGAGTATTATATCCGGATGAACGTCCGCCGCCATTTTTAAAATCCCATTGCCATTCAATGCCAATTGCACAGTAAATCCGGCCTGTTGCAATTGCATTTTCACCAACTGCAGTAAATCATTATCGTCGTCAGCCACGAGGACTATTTTTTTTGTAGTGTTCATACGGAGTTCCTGCTTATGATTAAATAAAAATATACCCCATATCATTTGAACAATAATAACGCCACACAGGTAGGCGCTCATTGAAGCCTTATCAAAATCAAAATACGGGGAATCCAAGATGAATATACCGACCATTTCGGCCATAAATCGGCCAGACTGGGGAACAATCGCACACTTAACACGATTTTTAACGGATTTATATGCATATTCCTACCCGTTAATGTATAATAAGTAGGTGAGATGCAGAGTAAATTATTCCACATAAGGCAGTGGCAGCATACTAGATTTTATGTTGTACGCATTTTTGCGTGGGCCACTAAACGGTAACTGTTCGGGATATACGCTGGTACGATGGAGTTACTTACTATTCACGTCCGCCAGCAGACAATTCATTGTATCGCTTTAAAAAATCCAACTTGTTGGCTGCCCGCATAATCCATTCCCTGGCCATTAGTTCATGGCCCGGTACAGTAGGATGTATCCCGTCCCAGATCCAATAATCGATTGGTGTTGTCGTAACTGCTTTGTCAAAAAGCGCCGGGTAGTCAACCAGCAAGGCGTCATATTCAAGCGCCAGTTTTCTAACGCGTACCGCTCTTTGCGTCGTGGCTGTTTCCCAGGCTGCCCACTGGTCTTTTCTTTTGCCTACAGGGTACACAAAAGGTAACCCGAGTATAAAAAGGATGGCTGGGTTGGCTTTTTTTGCTGCGCGTAACAATGTGCGGTAAAAAGCTTCAAATTCATCCGTGGTTTGCGCCGATGCTGCATGTTCTACTACAGCGGCCGCATCATTAATACCAATGAGCACACTCAAAATATCAGGCCTTAGATCCAGTGTATCTGGCTGCCACCTTTTTTGCAAATCTGCTACCGTATTACCGCTGATTCCCCTGTTATAAAATACATTACCAGCCAACGGAAAATCAGCGCCGAGCCGCGCAGCGATGGCAAATGCATAACCATGCCCCATAATATGATTGGGATCGGTGTTGCGCCCGCGGTTGCCATCGGTGATGGAGTCTCCCTGGAAAAGAAAACGAAGCCCTTCCGCAGATGAATTTGGTTGATATATTGGTTGTGCCGACTTGCCCGCCAGCACCGGTATCGGCAGAAAACCGGTTACAAGTGCTGCAGCACTAGAGGCAAGAAATCTGCGGCGGTTTGTTTTTTCCTTCATCTTTTAAATTAGTAGCGACAGGCTGCAATATCCATTATTTGTAAATGGGCTGCGAGGTTTACACATTCTAGCGCAGCGCAGGGCGCATGGTATTCCGGTATTTATTGGTACAGTGCCGTTTTATTCAAATCAATACAATAATCGGTTATCCATGCGCCGGCAACATCTACATAAAGAATATGGGGCTTGTTCTTTTTTGTGATGGTGCCATCCTTTATCCAGTCGTCAATGGTAGCCGGCAAATATCTATTGCCGTCCAGTGAATGGTCGATAATACTCTTATGTTTCCTCACTACGTTTGCCAGGAGCATTACCCCATTTACTACGGGGCTTATTTTTTCATCCTGGAAATCATTACAAATCATCGGTGCCTCATCCGTGCTTTGTGTTAACTGCCAATCGAGGCGCACCAAATCATTCTTCCGGAGCTGACCGGCGGCTGTAAAAAATGTTTTTTCTTTCTGCAGCAACAGCTTTATATCATTGGTAGCTGCATATTCCCGCTTAAAATTTACAAAAGCTTTCGACTCGCTGGCAATAGAACAGGATCCGAAGTATTTGTCATCATTGTCTGTAGTTTCAAAAGTAATGATCACTTTACCTGCGAGCTGATTTAGCGGTACATCACCGATAGCGGCTGCGGTATTGCTGAATACCAAATCTTTTCCTATCCTTGTTAGCAGTGTATCCTTTAAACCCGCAGTGGGAGTTTCCTTTTCACAAAAATGGCTGAATGTAACAAGTATTATTTCCTGTTTATTTTTTTGGAGAAAGCGGCGGATGCCATCTGCCACATCACGCAATTTTTCTCCATACCCGCCTCCTATTGCATCCTGCATACAATCCGATGCACAATGTTTTGCATGCAGTTGTTTTTGATAAGTGCCTGCCCTTAAATCAAACATACGAATGCCCGCATTCAGCTGTTGTTCAATATTTAATTTTTGTGTAAGTGTATTACAGCTGTTAATGGTACCGCTCTGTTGCCCTCCTACCCCGTTCAGCACACTCATTCCAGCGTCGTGCGCGCCAGGTATAACAATATCCTGCAATGTTCTCTTACTTTTCAGCGGGTCAATTACCTGCTGCATCCAGCTGGCCGGGTCATAATTGGAAAATTTACTGAGGTACAAATGATTGTCCGTTCCCGTATAGCTCAGTAAAAAGTTGTTATCGTCTACTTTACAGATAGCCACCGGGTAGTTGGTTGTAAAAGAGGGGGGCAGGGCGATGCCGGCAGCAGGCTTTTCATCATCTTTTGCAGAAGCGTAATACAGTTTGCTGTCATTTTTGCCCCCGTTCCAAATGTAAAAAAGCCGATCCGCATTCCACACCTGGTAGATAGCCGGTGCCGCAGTTGTTTTGCTGCTGCCAAGTGCCGATGCTTTTGTCCACTGCTGGTTACCCGTATGGTAGTCTGAATAATATACCCATTGATCTTTTCCGCGCCAGCAAAACCGTACGCTTTCAGTACTGATTGTTGCGACAAACGGATACTCCGCGGATTTCTGATTGTTCATTGGCAGTAATTCTGTATCTGCAAAACGTCCGTCGTTGCCTGGTTGCAACAGGCAATACAATAATTGATCTTTACTGTCTGCATGGGTGGCAATTACTATTTTATTTTTTAAAGGCGCGGCCGTTACACCCTGTGATAATTTTACGGGCTTGCTAAAATGCACGTCATATACATTAGTGGTGTCGAACGTATTTTCGCTGTTGCTGATAATATATTTGAGTCCGCCATCTTTTGATATCCAGAAAAGATACATGCGGTTGTCCAGCACCCGAAACACAGGTGCATAAGCGGTTTGCTGGCCGGCAATGGTAACGGTGGTATTAATGGCTGCTGTATCGTATTGTTTTCCGAGACAACTGAATTTTACATCCCCCATACTACCTGCGTCCTTCCACGTTACAAAATATACGCCATTGAAATTTGTAATATCAATCGCCTTATCTGTTTTTACTTCGGGCAGCAATACCGCGGGCGTCGTAAAACTCAGGTTTTGCCCAGTAGCCGGGAAGAAGACAACCATAAAAACGATGCCGGCAACAACATATCTTTTAAACATACACAACAACATGATTTACTTTTTACGGGATGGTAAAATTAATTACTGAAAGTTAAACAAAAACCGGTGGCTAAAAATCGGTTTACTCCTAATGCGAAATAAAAATAATCGCCAGCGTTCGGTAACGGCAATTCAATTTTTACTTAATTTCATAATTGTGTACCAACAAAAATTACTGCACGTATTTTTTAAAACCCTCTGCCATGCACAAACTTATACGCCTTCTTTCAATGGCCTTTTTACCGCTTACACTGTTCGCACAGGATGCCAACTATTGGTCTTCCTCCTATGGCCCTGGCGGCTTTTTTACCCCCGGTGCTACCATTGCCAGAAATAACGATAGCGGCGTGCTTTTTTATAACCCTGCATTATTGGCGTACAATACAAAAAACGCTGCTTCCATCAGCGGAAGCATTTATAATTTTCAATCTACCAAAATAAAAAATGGTGCGGGTACGGGCCTTCCTTTAAACTCCACCGCAGAAAGCGTCATTCCGGGTATAGCGTCCAATACCATTTATCTTAATTTAAAAAACAAACCTATCACAGTGGCCTATGCGTTGATCAACGACCCGGTAATCAATTTCCAGGCGTCTCAGCGACGCGATGACAAACTGAATGTGCTGAATGATAGTTATAGCCCCGGACCGGAATTTTTTGTAGGTCAATATGCTATCTCCAACCAGGTTAGCCAGACAGCTGGCGTACTGGCGTTTGGAAAATCAATTTCTCCACGGCTGGCTGCAGGTTTATCATTTAACGTGCACATCCGTAAACAAAGTACGCTGCTCGACTATAAATCAAGGGCACTGATCAATACCCCTAATATTTACTCGCCCCCGGTGGTAAATGTGTCAGAATATTTCCAGACGCACAATATCAACATTGGATTGGGTATTAAAGCTGGTTTCGCTTATGATCTTTCAGCACGTCATCATATAGGTGTGCTAATTAGTGCTCCGCTAATGCGCATCTGGAGCAGTGCTGATATTGTATCCGATAACATCATCAATAATTTGCAGATCGTACCGGGCGACACCGTTTATCTATTGGCCAATACCAAACAAACCAAATTAAAATCCAAATGGAAAGTACCACTCAGTGCGGCAGTGGGCTATACGTACGACTACGGAAGCGGGCAATTTTATTTTGCAATGGAATATTTTACACGGGTTAAAGAATACAATGTGATTACGCCAAGAAATGAGCTTTTTTTACGGCCCGACACGGGCCTAAATCAGTATACGTCTTCTTTGTTGCGCGTAAAAGATGCGCGTAAACCTGTGGTAAATTTTTCCGTGGGAATCAGTTTCCCTTTAAAAGATATGGTAACCGGCTACTGCTCTATTCGTACAGATTTCAATTACTCGAGCGACAGCGCTTATGGAAACACGGATGGCTATAAGGTAAACACCGCTGCCTGGAATTTATACCATGCGCAATTGGGCGCCAATTTTAAAAAAAGAAAATTCAACCTCCGAGCCGGCGTTCTGCTGACGTACGGCAGCTCAAACAATTATGACCAGGGGGTCAATTACGACGCACCCAATGAAGGCAATCTATTACTGGGCGATGTCGGAAAAACAAAAGGCACGCGGTTTTCCGCGGGGTTAATGCTTGCCTATATACATAACTTGTAAACGCCGGAACGTGGTTAGTTGAAATAATTGATGGTACTGATGCAGACCGGTTATTTCAACAAATCATTGATCTTCTTTTTTATAGCAGCCGATTGTATGCTGGCTTCGTCCAGTGGCAGACCGGCTTTCATACCGGGACGGTTATGGCCAATAGCGGAAAGCCACGCATCTTTCATTACATGTTGGCGTTCAGTAACCAGGGCGAGGACAGCAATTCCGTTTTTTCGTTTGCGCATCACCGTTTGTATATCACCGCAGTTCGCTACTTGTTTCTCTTTTAGGTGACGCAGTATTTCTTTTGCCATCAGCCAGTGTCCGGCTTCGCCGGGATGAACGCCATCCGCAGCAAGCGCAAATCCGTCAATACCTAATTTTTTATCGGCCGCCCGATGTGCCCGTATATATTTTATCATGGGCGAATGGATATCGATCACTTCCCAGTTAGCTGACTTTTTACATGACAGCAACCAGTCCGTGTACTTGTCCAACACAGCCGCGTAGCCGATAACGCCCCCACGCAGTTCATCATAAACGGGCGGTGTAAGCACCACTACCCTGGCACCAGTTGCGGCCAGCGTATCGTGCAGCCACTTCATACCGTTTTTAAATTGTTGAAAACGGTCTTCATTGAAGGGTTGGTAAATGCCATCATTCATACCGTAGCTGGTAAAAACAATATCGGGCTGTATCGCTTTCAATATCCGGTGCAGCCTTTCGTGAAGATCGGGGCGTGGAAATTTACCGCCCGCATGACCTGGCTCAGACAGGCCTGAAACAGTTTCGCTGGGTAGACCAAGATTAATAAATTTTATGTTGGTTAGCGGATGCGATACGGTATAACAAGCTTCTATATCCGTAATATAATCCCCTGCGTAGGTGATACTGTTGCCCAGAAATAATATAGTTTGCACACTGGAATCAATCCGTTGAGCTACGAGGAGAATGGGAAGGATCAGGCATCCTGCAATAAAACTTAATTTTCTTTTCATTCCTTATTCGCAGGGTGTTGGCAACCATGCGCCGCTAAGTTAATCATTGCAGATAATTGTAATGGCCGTTTAACCGATAATGTAGCACCAGCACAAAAAAAGCTGCAGACAGTGTCTGCAGCTTAATTATTATATGAATAGCATCTTGTCTCTCCCCATTAATCCTTCAGCATTAATCCTTCAGCAAAATATTCATACAATTTGAAATTCTTTATTTAGCCGCATCGCGCAGGGCTTTAATTTGATCATGTGATGCCCTGAGCATTGTTTTTTGAGCTTCTAATGTAGTACGGATATAGCCAGGTAAATCTTCAGCGAGCGCATCTTTGTAAGCCTTCTGCGCTGCATCTTCACCAAACTCACAGTTGGAAAGAACAGCGTGCCTGTCGTTACCCGTAAATACTGCCTTTACATCCATCCAGGCACGGTACAATTTGCCACTCGCAGTGGTGCCTGCTTCAAATTCTCCACCCAAAGCCTGCACTTCACCTGCTAAGTCAACACGAATCTTGCGACTTTCGTCAATCATTGAAGTAAACAATGCTTTTAAATCAATGTCAGTATCTTTTAATTCGCCCAATGCTCTTTCGTAACCAACGATACGGTCGTTGTTAATCTCTACCAAATCATTCAGTGTTTCAATTGTTTCTGTAGTTGTTGCGTGCATGATATAAGTTTTTGCGTTAATAAATTATGTGTTGTTAGATATGGGTGTTTAACCAATTAGTATGCCGCGTATGCAAACGCGCCTGCCAATGTTCTGCATGCTTTTATTGGTGCCATAATTCCCCAATGATGTTGATTTTATTTATCAAATGCACTTAGTAACGCAGTCAAACACGCAGCTGCTCTACTGCACCTCGCCGGAGTATTTTTGTACCACTTCTTTGCAATGGCGGAACTTACTGCGCGTCAATCGTTCGTTCATTAATTTCATACCTAATCGGCCAGGCGGGGTTCATGTATTCATAAAGGCCAGCCGCGCAAAAAAATCGGCCATTTGTTCCTAATTTCATGCTTATGGAAGAAAACCTGCTGCTAATTTTAACGTTGTTGTTTATCAGTTCAATGCTGACAATGCTAAGTACAAAGCTGCGCATTTCTTACCCTATTTTCCTGGTGATCGGTGGTTTACTCATCAGTTTTATTCCCGGCATCCCTGTTGTGGCACTGCATCCTGACCTTGTTTTTATCATTTTTTTACCACCTTTGCTGTATTCTGCCGCCTGGAATACTTCCTGGAAAGATTTTTTGAAGTATAAAAGACCCATTGTCATGCTCGCTACCGGCCTGGTTATCTTCACCTCTGCAGGAGTGGCATTTACTGCACATGCAATGATTCCTGATTTTACGCTGGCGCTTGGATTCCTGCTAGGCGGAATTGTTTCTCCGCCGGATGCGGTAGCCGCGGCATCTGTTCTGCAAAACCTGCACATGCCTAAAAGAGTACTGGCGGTACTGGAGGGTGAAAGCCTCATAAACGATGCGTCTTCGCTTATTGTGTTCAGGGTAGCGCTGGGAGCTGTAATGACCGGCCAGTTTTTTTTCTGGGAAAGTGCCGGCGGTTTTGTGCTGATAGCCAGTATGGGTATACTCATCGGGTTGGTAATAGCCAACATTATTTATGCAGCCCACCGGTTTTTACCCACCACCGCCAGTATTGATACCACCCTTACTATCATCTCGCCCTATATCATGTATATTTCCGCCGAGCACTTTCATTTTTCCGGTGTAATGGCGGTCGTTACTGGCGGCCTTTTCCTTAGTTACCGCTCGCAGGAGATTTTCACCTATAACTCACGCATACAAGTATTTGCTTTCTGGCAGACCCTTACTTTTCTTTTAAACAGCCTGGTTTTTATATTGATTGGTCTTCAGTTGCCAGCAATCATTGCCGGACTGGGCAGCTATTCAGTTGGGGATGCTATTTTGTACGGCCTAGTAATAAGCATCCTCATCATTGGGGTGCGGCTGCTATGGATATTTCCCGGGGCATACCTCCCGAGAATACTATCTGCAAAAGTGCGCCTGCGTGAAGTACGGCCCTCCTGGCAAACCGTATTTGTAGTGGGTTGGAGCGGTATGCGCGGTGTGGTTTCGCTCGCCTCAGCGCTGGCGGTGCCGCTAACCTTATCTGATGGCACCCATTTCCCGCATCGAAATCTTATTTTATTTATCACCTTCATCGTTATATTGGTAACGCTGGTGTTACAGGGCCTTAGCCTGCCTTTTGTGATTCGTATTCTTAATGTAAAAGACGATGAAGCCGAAAATGCTGAGGAACAGGAACTGACCGTCCGCCTCCGGCTCGCAACCGTAGCGCTGGAACATATGCAAAGCGCACACGCCGATGATTTGGGAGATGTGGATGCATTCCGGCGACTCAAGGAACGCTATGAGCGAATGATTGAAATCACCAACAAAAAATTATTGAAAGAGGAAACCACCCTGGCCACTGCCAGCTTTCTGCCGAGGTACCGCCGCATGCTAATTGAAATTGTAATGGTTAGACGAAAAGAAATTCAGGCATTGCGTGCCGAAAGAATATATGGTGAAGAATTATTAAGGACCAAGGAATGGGAACTGGACCTGGAAGAAGCCAGGCTAATGGAATCGTAAAGGAGATACATTAGTCCATGATTCAAATCGTAGCGATGTTGCGACACCAAAAACTAAAAGAAAAACTTTAGAAAAATATTCTGTCATTTTCTTTAATTGATGCTGTTTGTAATATGTTCTATAGGGTGTTGCAATAATAAATGTTAATACTTACCACCGTTTACACGTATTAATAGCTAGACTAATTAGTTCATTTATAAAAATCAGTTTTTTATCTACGCATTTACTTTTATCAGCGCTTAATTGTGTTAAGAACGCAGAATTTTATTAACATCCTCATTAGGATTTGTGGAAAATACCCAGTAGGGCGTTAAAATTAAATTAATATTTTTCACAAAATGATTTGTAAATGATTGAAATGTAATTCAGGCACGATAATTTCGTTGACATAAATCAACAAATCAATAAAATTTTTTTTATGAGATGGTTTATGAAATCAATTGAAATCAAATTCAGGTATTGGGGCGATATGGTCAGGGCTAGTGTATTTCAGCAGGAAGATGCCCGTGGTGTCGTTTACCCGATTAAACTCAACGGTGATTATAGTTTTACCTTGCGGTATGATTCCGAAAAAGAATGGTTGATTGAGCAGGAAAAAGACGGTGTTACGCCGCGGATTGATAAGGAATTATTAAATAGAATCTTAAAGCCGCTCGAAAGCAAATTGAAATACGCGGCATAAACATAAAATTACTTTTTAAAAGAAAGGCCCGGATATTAATTTAATTAGTATCCGGGCTTTTTTTTCGGCTCCCGCCTGGCCAACTTTGTCATGCTGAAAGTCTTTTATTACAATTTATTCCTCTTGTCCAAAACCATAAAGCCCTTACTTTTGCAGGCGCCGGCCAATCCACCTAAATACCCGGTTACAAGGTGCAATTACAGCAATTAGCCAAACAATTAGAAGGGGAGCTATATTTCGATACTGCGATGCGGACGCTCTACGCCACGGATGCTTCTGCGTACCGCGAAATGCCGCTTGCAGTAGCCCTTCCCAAAACAATTACCGATATAAAACACCTGATAGCTTTTGCGCGTGCAAATCATACATCGCTTATTCCAAGAACAGCCGGCACTTCACTTGCCGGCC
>JBDSEV010000061.1:0-1767 GCA_039919885.1 Chitinophagaceae bacterium | reverse complement strand
AAATGTTTTTTGTACGGATAAGCTGCTATTGAATTGATAGCCTGCTTTTGTATTGGTGAAAATATAAGCGTTTGCCGTGCCTTTATCAGCAGCTGTATACACAGCTCTTGTGTCACCAATGCCACTGTTTAGTGTGCCCGTAGGCGTACCCAATGCGTAGTTGCGTACCATCATTGAATTCACATCTTTGGAAAAAGCTACATCTACTGTGAAAACAGTGCTGGCGCCGGCTTTTATATCAGAGCCGATATTGGTACGCCATATCTGCGGCCATTTAAAATTGCTGGCAGTGGCGCAATAGAAAAATGAAAAAGGATTACCCACATGGTTGCCCACCCATACAAACGGAAAACGACCGGTAAACAGGCCGGAACCTCCCCTCAACTGAAAGGTTTTGTCGCCCTTTACATCCCAGTTAAACCCCACCCTGGGTGAAAACAAAGGTTTCTGCGAAGGCAGTTTTGTATTGTCCAGTTGTTTGCCTACCCCATTTGAAACCGGCAGTCCATGTTCATCAAATAGCGTTAGGTCATCATTGTTGGGAAGTGTAGGCGAATTGGTTGTGCCATCGGGTTGTATGTATTTCGAATTCATATACAGCGGAATATCCATCCGCAAACCATAAGTCAGGCGGAAGTTGTCGCTTGCCTTCCATTCGTCCTGCATGTAAAGAGAATATTGAGCCACGGTAATATCGTACCAGGTCCATTTGTTGGATTTACCGGCAGCGGTGGCTGCGGCTACATCCACATCCAGGGGATATGCACCAAATACATAGGCACCGTGCGCAGGCACGCTGTCTTTAAAAACCTGGATATCCGCATCGCTGAATAGCGTAGCGCCATAGCCGGTAAGGTTGAAAGAGTTGGCGAACTTGAACGATTCATAAGAGGTACCGATAGTAAGTGTGTGTTTTGGCAAAATGATATTGAAATTGTCGGTCAACTGCAGGGCATCCTGGTTAAGGCGGTTATTGATAGAAAAAGGCTCGTGGCCAGCCACGATATACATAGTACCGTACTTAGTAATGTTCAGGACGGGAAATGGCGTGGAAAAAGGATTGCGTTTATCGCGGAAACTTGTATATACAGCTCTTAGTTTGTTGGCCAGTTTGCTGCCAAAACTGGATTTTAATTCCGCCCCGAAAGACTGCAGTTTATTTTCTATTTCGTAACCGGAATTTTGGAACTGCATAGTGGTATAGTCGGGCCCGCGGCGACGGATAGCATTGGGATGCGCGGGCTTTTCCTTAGTGGCCTGCAACCCATTGTAGGTAATGGAAAGACTATGGTTATCGCTGATCACCCAATCAATTTTGCCCAGCCATTTATAGCTTTTCTGTTTCAGGTTGTAACCCTGGTAAGGACCTGTTTCATAACCGAATGTATTTTTCAAAATGCTGCTAACTGCAATCAGATCCGATTCCAGTACGCGGGATGTATTGGTGTTGCCTGCATTGGAACTGTTTCTTGCCACATAGCTGCTGGCGGCATCTTCCCTTTGTTCTGTTTCAAAATTGACAAAGTAAAAAAGCTTGTTCTTTTTAAGAGCGCCGCCTACAGAAAAGCCGGCCTGTAACTGCGTAAGATCGGGCACGGCAATTTTATTTCCGTCCACTTTTTTACCGGTCATGCTTTGATTGCGGTAAAAGCCATACACAGTGCCGGCAAAAGTGTTGGTGCCGGATTTTGTAACCGTATTAATACCTGCGCCGGTAAACCCTGCCTGGGTTACATCATAAGGCGCCACATTTACCTGTATCTGGTC